>NZ_JBSWYF010000002.1:0-590094 GCF_056160945.1 Tenacibaculum sp. AWR4_210 | reverse complement strand
GTGTTCCTGTGATTTCCACAGTAGTACCTCCTACCAAACGTGCTTCTACACCTGAGGGTAGATTTTCTGGTGTTCCCAACCCTGTTACTCCCGAAACCGAATGTTCGATAGTTGTTAACAGGGTTCCCACACATAAACGTTGTGATTTATCCACATTATCAACAGTGCTTTGCGGCACTACGGTGATGCTTCCTTCAGCAAATAAATCGCCACATTGAGCCGTTAAAGGAATACGATAATTAAAAACTCCTGATTCAGAAGGTGTTCCTGTAATTTCCACAGTAGTACCTCCTACCAAACGCGCTTCTACTCCTGAGGGTAGATTTTCTGGTGTTCCTAATCCTGTTACTCCCGAAACCGAATGTTCGATAGTTGTTAACAGGGTTCCCACGCATACAGTTTGTGATTTGTCTAGGTTATCAACAGTACTTTCTGGTAACACCGTGATGCTTCCTTCAGCAAATAAATCGCCACATTGCGTCGTTAAAGGAATACGATAATTAAAAACTCCTGATTCAGAAGGTGTTCCTGTGATTTCCACAGTAGTCCCCCCAACCAAGTGTGCTTCTACTCCGGAGGGTATATTTTCTGGAGTTCCCAATCCTGTTACTCCCGAAACCGAATGTTCGATACTTGTTAACAGGGTTCCCACGCATACAGTTTGTGATTTATCCAGGTTATCAACAGTACTTTCTGGTAACACCGTGATGCTTCCTTCAGCAAATAAATCGCCACATTGCGTCGTTAAGGGAATCCGATAATTAAAAACTCCTGATTCCAAAGGACTTCCAGTGATTTCCACAGTAGTACCTCCTACCAAGTGTGCTTCTACTCCGGAGGGTAGATTTTCTGGAGTTCCCAATCCTGTTACTCCTGAAACTGCATGTTTAATAGTTGTTAACAGAGTGCCCACACATAAGCTTTGAGACTTATCAAGATTATCAACAAAGTTAGGTAGGACCACCAACAATGCCTGAGGACTACTTACACTAAAACAATCTTCGCTTTGACCATCAGAAACTACCACCCGATAGATGTTCGACGATAAGGATCGTCTGACATCTGTTAACCTTAAAGTATCCGTTGCTACTCCTGAATAAGTCTCAGATTTTGAAAGATTCTCCCAAAGCCCGCTGTCTACATTCTTTATTTGCCACTGGTAATTAAAACCATTGAAAAAGAAATCCGTATCCTCATCAAAAATTGGAACTCCATCCAAAAAAGTCGAGGTAATATTCTTGGTGACATCCACCCACAAGATGCCAGATTCTCCTTCACAAAGCGTCAACTTTGAAAAAAACTTATCAATGGACAAACGCTCAAAAACGGTTTCACTCCCAACTGTTCTCTGCCCTTGATTCCCATCAATATCACCTAAACCTCCTACATTAACAAGATTCGGGACACCTTCACTATCCACACCTCCTGTAGTGGCGATGTCAATACGTCCCGTACTCGTCAACTGCTCGCTTGTGACATTTCCTCCAGCTTCCAAAGCATCAAAACAGCCATCATTATCGGAATCTAAATCAAGAGAATTGATAATTCCATCGTCATCCGTATCACAAGATAACAAGCTAATATTGATTTCGTCAATTAATAGGGTGTTTCCAACGCTGGTAGTATTCCTATTATAAATTTCTATACTCACCTTTGGAGTTGTGGATGTAAACTGCATTTCCACATAAGTCCACTCCAAATTCAAAACCCCGGAATCTTCTTCACTCAACTCTACCCCATTGCTATCAAAAACTTTCATAAGAACGTCTGGAAACTGGCTTGCAGGTCTACCAGCTTCTTCCAAAGGAGCTGCAGCGTACAAACTGTACAGATAATTTTCGTTAACTGTTACTTCTACCTCCTTTTTATATAATAACACTGGACTAGTCCCAATTGGGTTGTCCATGGCCAAATACCGCCCTTCTGCATCCCCTTTCGCATCCTTACCTGACTGGGTTTCATACCACGGAAGACCATTAAAATCTGTGTTGGTCCCCACCCGAACGTTTCTGACATTTGCACTCGGAACATTTGAATGACTCGTCAACATTTGGCCCGATCCTACACCGAAACTCTCATAATAGGAAAAACACACTCTCTCCTCATCATCTAGTATTCCGTCATTATCATCATCCAAATCATCAACATCCGCGATACCATCGCCATCAGAATCCACTTGGTATGTAAATTTGGCAGCGCGTTCTTCTACCAAGCATTTATTTCCTGGGTGTCTCATTACAACTGTATAGACATTCCCACTCAATCCAGTGGTATTGGAAAGGTATAAACTTGATGTTTTAGTTCCTCTATAAACTCCTCCATCCTTTAAATCTACTCCATTCTCTTGCCATTGAAATAGAGGGTTCAATTTCTCAGCTTTTGCGTAATTGGGAACCCCATCCACATACTTTTCAGTAGCAAGTACCTTTGAATCGATACTAAAAGTAACCTCTCCTCCTACTACGGTTGTTGTTTGATCTGTAAATGTAGCCTCATCAATCGCAAATTTGGATGCTTTATAGCAATCAACACTCAACGATTGACCTTGCTTATGGTCCGTGTCTGAAGTCCCGCCGGCATTGACTAAATTAGGTACGCCATCTGCGTCGACACCTCCCGTATTACTCGTATCGATACTGCCATTGCTATTCAGTTCGGTTAAACTGACATTCCCTTTGGCTTCTATAGCATCAAAACAACCATCATTATCGGAATCAATATCAAGGTGATTTACAATACCGTCACCATCCGTATCAAGATCCCGATAACCAAGATCCCATTCCAATACCGTATCCACATAAATTCTACTCAACCAAACTTGTGGACTCGCCGAAGTGTTAGATCTGCCAAAAAGATATATTCGTAATTGATAATCAGAATTCGGCTGTAATTCAAAAGCGGTTTCCATATCAATTTTTCTGTATATACGATCTGAAAAATTTCGATTCGATCCCTCAACATAAATTAAATGCTCTCTACTCGAAGCCACATCAAATACCGCAACCGCAATTTTTACGCCCAAATTTTGAAGGTATGGCGGTACCACTTTTTTATTATCTATCCGAATTCCCGAAATAAACACCGCTGAATCTCCCGTAGTTATATCCGACTCGATATAACGTCTGTCAAAATGCGAAACTGTAAACGAAGGATCCCTTTTTACACCCCCAATGGCATAAGCCTTTTGTCCATTTGACAGCGTACCATCATATACATTTAAACGTCCTCCTCCTCTACCTCCATTATAAAAATCGGAAGCACTTATAAATCTATTTCCTATCACTGTCGCTCCATTGTAATAAAACACCGTAGACACCCAATTTTCATTAGGGATTCCTTCCCTCATTTCATGGATATCGAGAATCCCATCATTATCATCGTCCAAATCGATTTCATCCTGCACACCGTCCTGATCCGAATCTTCCGAAACCTGCGCTTGCCCTTGTTTAGTACTTAAATCGTACCTATAAGGATTCTTAAGTTCCATAACAGGATTCACAACGTCATCTACGCAAAAATCCGTAGAAGCTATAGCGCTACTAGGCTTATAAAACCAATTAAACTCTGAGGTGGAAAACTTGAATACTTCTTTACACAATACATTTTGAAGAGTTGCATAGAGCAACATCGGCATTAGTAAAACGAGATAGTTTTTTTTCATATTTTCATCTTTTTTCGTGAAACAATGGAATCAAACTCTTAGAACACCTCTACTAGCACTACATCATATACACCTTTACTATACAGAGGTCCTTGTAATAAGGCAAAAACCCATATCTATTGAACTCCTTTACTACGATAGTAAAACAGTACTTAACTTGCTGCCTCAAGGAGGCGTCCATCAAAAAAATCCCAAAGTTTATTGCTATATTGATCTAGTTATTTAGGCGTTCATGCAGTCTCGTTACGACAAACGCCCTCTGTAGTTGCGAACGACCACTTCATTATTGAATTACTCCTGATGTCAAAAACACAGTTCACTAACACTACTAAAAGCCTTCTTTTAATAAGTTATTTTAAACTAATTGCACCAGATTATAATCTATTAGGTCACGATACTTTCCTCTCTCTAACACAAAGGTAACCTGTCGAAGTAGCGATAAAACTAAGAACTCTTAGAGACGATATTTTTTGTAATAAGCGGGAAATTTAGACGGTTTTTTGAAAAGCTAAACAAGCTGATCTTCCAGGAACGGATGTTGGATTGCCTAGGCAGTAGGTTTTAGGATTTTAAGAAAATTTAACACAATCCACTTACATATTAACATAAAAAATCAGACTCGGTGCCTTATTTTTTTTATAATTTTACTTCTTTTACTTTAAATTATGACAAAGAAGCTTAAAATTGACGGTATTGATAAGATCATTATCAAGCGACTCGTTAAAGATGCTCGAACTCCGGTTTTAAGCATCGCAAGGGAGGTAGGAATTTCAGGAGCTGCCATTCATCAGCGCCTTCGTAAATTAGATGAGTCTGATTTAATTGATGGCTATAAGATGGTACTGAATCCGAAATCCTTGGGCTATACTACTACCGCCTTTGTCGGAATCTTTCTCGATTCGTCCAGCTTGTACTCTTCTGCCATTAAGCGGTTAAAAGAAATTCCAGAAATTGTAGAGAGCCATTACACGACCGGAAACTATGCTGTCTTCATTAAAATCATGTGTAAAAACAATGAAGATTTAATGCATTTACTCAATAAAGACATTCAAACTATTAAAGGGGTTTCGCGAACAGAAACCTTTATTTCATTAGACCAACAAATTAACCGCCAAATCAAAATTTAATGGACGAATTTTTTACTTATTTCCGAATAGGACTTACACATGTACTCGATTTTAAAGCCTATGATCACATCCTGTTTTTAATTGTACTCGCCGTAGTATATCAGTTTAAACAGTGGACAAAAGTACTGTGGTTGATTACCTTATTTACCTTAGGACACTCCTTAACCTTAGCACTTTCGGCGTACGGAATATTAAACGTCAATGAAAAATTAGTAGAGTTTCTGATTCCCTTTACCATTTTCGTCACAGGATTGATGAATGTGTTTACCGCTAAAAAAGCTTCTGTAGGGAAGGAAAATCAGAATTTGTTTTTCGCCTTGTTTTTCGGGTTGATCCACGGTTTAGGTTTTTCAAACTATTTTAAAGTAATCATCGGTCGTACCTCTGACAAACTACTGCCTTTATTAGAATTTGCTTTAGGTGTTGAAGTAGCTCAAGTACTTATCGTTTTAGCCATTTTACTTATCGGAACCTTAGCCCAATCCATATTGGGAGTCAATAGGAGAGACTGGATTTTAGTTGCTTCGGCCATCGTGGTAGGAGTTGCCTTTGAGATGATGATGAATCGCATTTTTTGGTAAGCATTTTAATTGGGAAACTCAGTAATTCAACTTAAATTAGTTTTTTTCTTAACAGTTAGTAGTAGTGGAATCAAAACAAACTAAATACGATTTAGCTTATTTAAAAATGGCGAAGGAATGGGGACAGTTATCCCATTGTATTAGAAAAAAAGTAGGCGCCCTTATTGTCAAAGATCGCATGATCATTTCAGACGGATACAACGGTACTCCCTCTGGCTTTGAAAATTACTGCGAAGACGAAGAAGGCTATACCAAATGGTATGTTTTACATGCGGAGGCCAACGCCATTTTAAAAGTGGCCGCCTCAACACAGTCGTGTAAAGGAGCCACGCTGTACATCACGCTTTCTCCTTGTCAGCAGTGCAGTAAGCTCATTCACCAAGCAGGAATTAAACGCGTCGTATATTCAGAAGCTTACAAAGACGCTTCTGGATTGGATTTTTTAGAAAAAGCCGGCGTAGAAATCACTTATTTACCTTATGAATAAAAATAATTTACCTATCTATTTTGCTTTCGCCGTATTCTTCGGAATACTCATAGGCGTGTTGTTTGATGGTCCCCAGAGCCCCATGCTGGCAAAAAGTTCAGCAAAAGAGCGAAAAATCAAACGATTGATAGAATACATCCAACAAGATTATGTGGACACCGTTAATACGGACCAACTTTTGGACGATGCTATTAAAAATATGCTAGGTAAGTTAGACCCACATTCCGTGTACATTCCGCGTGAAAATTTACAGTTAGTAACCGAGAACATGCAGGGGAATTTTGTAGGAATCGGTGTTCAGTTCCGTGTAATTAACGATACCATTACGGTCATTGCTCCTATTAAAGGTGGCCCGAGTATCAAAATGGGGATCAAGGCAGGTGACCGTATTTTAATGGCTGACGAAGATACCCTTTACAATAAGGACCTACGCACACAAGACATCTTTAAAAAGCTCAAAGGAAAACCGGGAACAGAGGTAAAACTTCAGATTTACAGAAAAATGAACGACAGTATTTTTAACGTATCTGTAAACCGAGGTAAAGTCAATATCAAAAGTGTTGATATTTCTTATATGCTCAACGATAGTGTTGGATATATCAAATTGAATCGCTTTGCGAGAAATAGCTACCGAGAGTTTAAAGAAGGACTCGATACCCTGCTCGACAAAGGAATGCGCACCCTCGTTTTGGATTTACGAGGTAATGGAGGTGGTTACATCGATATCGCAAATAAAATCGTCGATGAATTTTTGGAGGACGACAAACTCATCGTTTACACCAAGAATAACAAGGGAGCAGTTAATAAATCTTTCGCCACTGAAAAAGGTGATTTTGAAGATGGGAAACTCTATGTTTTAATCGATGAAAATTCGGCTTCCGCATCAGAAATTGTTGCCGGAGCCCTGCAAGACAACGACAAAGGAACGATTATCGGACGTCGTTCTTTCGGAAAGGGATTGGTACAGCAAGAAATGGATTTAGGTGACGGCTCGGCAGTTCGCTTAACCACTGCCAGGTATTATACTCCAACCGGTAGATCGATTCAAAAACCCTATACCAAAGGAGCTGAAACCAGTGAGTATCGCAACGATATCGAAGAGCGTTTTTCAAGTGGTGAACTCTTTGAAAAAGACAGCATCAAAACAGTTGATAGCTTGCAGTATACCACACCTAAAGGAAAAATTGTATACGGCGGAGGTGGAATTATTCCCGATGTGTTTGTCGCCGTAGATACCTCAGCGTATTTACCAACACTCTTTTTTAGTCCTTTGAGTAAATTCTCTTTTGACTATGTAGACAACCATCGAAAAGAGCTATCAGCAATGAGTTTGGAATCATTTATCAAAGATTTTGATAGCGACCAAAAAGTATCGGATAGCTTTCTGAAAAAATTTAAAGATGCTCCTATTAGTAAAGAGACCAAAAAACAATTGCGCAAAAATTTAAAAACGTTAATTGCACGCGATTTATTTAGCGATGAAGGACTGTATCGCATGAACCACCGCGATGATAAAATGCTGCTTAAAGTTCTAGACCTGAATAAAAATTAAACAGATACCAAGCTCACTTTTTTAGTGAGCTTTTTTTATGGAAATCGCTCAGATTTTTTTCTTTTTAAAAAAAATACTCACTGCGATGTAACCTTTTCAAAATTTTGAGGTTATCAATATAACAACTATCAAAAACGACATTTTGAAGCACCTAACTGATGAACAGCTTATGTTATGCGTACGTCAGGGCGATTTAAAAAAATTAGCCCTGTTGTTTGAACGCCACCACAAGCACCTGTACAATTTTTACAGGAAAATGACATTGGACAGTGCGTTGAGTGAAGATTTAACACAGGAAGTTTTTGAGAAAATTTTAAAATATCGGACATCGTATCAAGAAGGAAATTTTCAGTCCTGGATGTTTACCATTGCCCGTAATATTTTTTCTAGCCATTATCAGAAAAGTAAGAAAATGGGCCTGCAATCGGTCCATTCCGATGAATTGGCAAAAATCCCCTTGGTCACTCCCTTAGATCGAGACGAGGAGATTGCTCATTTGCTATTGTGCTTGCAGCACTTAACCCCTGCTGACCGAGAACTGATTATCCTGCATCGTTTACAAGAAATCGGTTACGAACAATTGGCTCATATTACAGGAAGTAGTGCGGGTGCACTCAAAGTAAAAATGCACCGTGCTCTAAAAAAGCTGAGAAGCGCCTTTTTTAATCATCAACCTAAAGGAACCCATTATGAAGTGTAAGGAAATAGAACAAGCCTGTGAATTATACCTAGCAGGGGCGCTAAACTCAGAAGAGCTGGCACAATTGCGCTTGCATGTAGCTACTTGTCAGACGTGTAAAAAACAGTACGACGAGGTTGTTATGTTAGAACGCGTTCTCAACACAGTTCCTGAAGAGGCTCCTAGCGAACAATTGCAACAGAGGTTTGAGCATTTCTTAGCAGCGGAACTGGCAACAAGTACCTCAACACCGACTTCCAAAATCATTGCTATCAGCAAACCGACGTGGAATTTCAAAAATATCGCTGCGAGTATTACCCTTGTAATAGGTTCTTTCTTGTTGGGTAAATACCAACACACCGTAAGTACTTCCTCGGTAAAAACCAGTGCTATTGCTTCTGCAGAACAACGCTTTTTTGCAGATATCAACAGTGCATCACCGAGCAAGCGCCTTTCGGCAGCTCAGGCAGCTATACAGTTCAATCAAGAGCACCCAAAAATTATCGATGCCATCATTGCGAAACTCTTTCACGAAGAAAACGTCAATGTCCGTTTGGCAGCTGCAGAATCACTGCGTAAGTTCAGCGCGCTAGAACGCGTCAAAACAGCCTTGTTAAAAGCCTTAACCACCGAAGAAACAGCCATCATTCAAATTGAATTGATACAGATATTGACGGATATCAAAGAAACTAGGGCATTGCCTTCGATGAAAAAACTCTTTGAAAATCAACAAACACCCAATTTAGTTAAACAAGAATTACAATACGGAATGGCCAACCTCATGTAATTTAAATCAACACCTTATGAAACAAATTACCAGCATATTATTTATACTACTAAGTTCGAGCCTCTTTGCTCAAAACACCGCTTTTACACGCTCTTTAAAAGGGGTTCAGCAAGTGACCATCCAAGTAAACTCAGATATCACCATCGTAGCCAAGTCTTCGGGGAATTCACTGAGTATCCGCAATGCTACGAAGGCGGATTGTGAAACGCAGGTAGAGGATTGTACCTATCCAACTCGAACCTTTTTTAGCCATCACACTAAAAAACACGATTCTTTAAAAGTTGTTAAAGCCAAAGGACTTGTACCTATATATCCCGATGGCAAGGATGAAACCAACGGTTTTGGCTTTAAAATTGAGCAAAAGGGTACAGGACTCTTAGTCAAAGACCTCAAATCGAGACTTCAAGGAAAACCGGTCGTTATCGAATTACCGCAAAACATGATGATTTCAGTAAAATCAAGATCAAATAGCGCTGTGTCCCTCCGTGGATTTAGTTCAGAAATCTCCGTACAATGTCCGCATGGTAATATTAAGCTCTCAGCCATCACAGGACCTGTTACTGCCTATACCAGTATCGGAAACATCACCGTAGATTTTTCCATGCTCAACCAGGCTTCTCCTACCTCTTTGAGCACTGTTGGTGGAGAAATAGATGTTACCCTACCCAAAAACAGCAATGCCGACCTCTCAGTAGAAACGCGAGGAATGGTTTACAGTGACCTGAATTTAAAAGAAAAAAAGAACTCGAAGACTCCAAAGAATACGCATTCACGTAAAATACTGCGCGCCATGAATAATGGGGGTGTTGCCATCAATATCAAATCGTCATTAGGCAACGTATACCTGCGAAAGAAATAACTAAAAACCCCGAACGCTCGTGTTCGGGGTTTTAGTTTATTTTTTATTGCGCTTTCTCGCATAGACATCGACGATGGTTTCATTTTCAGGACAGGACTTGAGGCACTCAAAAACATCACCGGCTTTCACTTGCCCAGTTTGTAATACTTTAAAGTACACCCCAGGGAAATTCTCTTTCCAAAAGTGCTTTACAATTCTCATGTTATTAAAACGAACTCCTAATTTCATACACGGCTCTCTCGGCTTGGTAACCTCTAGCACGGTTTCCCCTACTCGGTACTGATTTCCGACGTGTAGTTCGGCTTCATCTAAACCTTCAACCGTAAGGTTTTCACCAAACATACCGTGACTCCATTCTAAGTCAGGGTAAGCCTCTTGCCAGTAGGCATAATGATCAAGGGAATAGGCATACACAGCCTGATCTACCCCACCGTGGTACTTCCTGTTACAAATGGCATCGTTTTTAACCTCTTCGGTATCTAAATAAATGGGTTCCGTTACTGGGTACTTGAATATTCCGGTTACGACAGTCTTTCCTTTCCAGTCTACTTCTTTTCGTTCTCCTATGTTCGTTGCGATTATTTTCATATTGTTCTGGCTTGTTCCTGAGTAAAAATACTAAATAAAGACGATTGAACCCATAGAATTTATCACTGTCTCAACACCACCTTACCTACTTGTACGGTTTCTTCTTTTCCGCTTAAACGAATTACGTTAATCTCTTTCGTTTCTTCTGGACTCCCGTATTTCGTATAGACAGTTACTTTGACAAAAGTAGGTCCTGAAATGCGATTTTTTATATCATCATAGTAATCCACCTCGATGGTGTAGGTTCCGGAAGGCGCGTTTTTAACCTTATAAGTTTCGGGTCCGAAGCCTTCTAAAAAATCATAAGACATACGCTCACCAACTTCAGAAGTTTTGTTTTGATAATTCAATTTTTCTCGCCTCGGATTTTCTACCCATAAATCCAAATCTGTATCATTGTGATTCCAGTCAATTACAATACGAACATCCATGGGCATCGGTTTGAAAACTTCACTGAGATCCTCAGGAATTTGTAGTTTGTTTCGCTTGGTGGCCACTAGGTGATTCAATTCTAAAAAAGCGGCTTCAATAATTCCTTCAAAACGTCCTCCCCTGTCTAATTTGAGGTGCTTTCCACGGTAAAAATCGCATAGCATATCAAAGCTCTTTTGATAAGCTCCTATTCCTTGATATGCCAAAGCCAAGTCTCTATACGACTGTGGATCTTCGGGTCGCAGTTCCAGTACTTTTTTATAGACATCCACAGCCAATTGTGTTGCTCCCCAGGCCTCTGATAAATACCCAACCAATTTTAGCAATTCGTAGTTATTTAAATCCATATCTAGCAGATTAGTAAGTATTCTAAGAGCGTACTGTTCAGCACCACGCTGTTTAAAAAGTTGAGCGACATCGACAAAAAACATGGGAATATTTTCATAACGACCGCGCACTTTTAAATAGGCAGTATAACATGCGTCATTATCGGCTATCGCCTTTAGTTCTTTTAAATATACTTCCTGCGCATTCCAGCCCTTAAGCTGGACCTGCTTTTTTAGTTTTTCTTTAAATGCTGAAATTTCTTGTTCTTTATTTTCAACACCTGTAGTAGTAAATACCACAATAGCTCCATTGCGTCCCTTTACACCGTAGATTTTCATTGCCTCTTTCGGTTTCAATACCAGCACCTCTTCAATAGCGTCTTTCGATAGCTTTTGAAGTTGCTGTATCGATCTTACCTTCAAGTCTAATACCAACAATGGAGACGATTCAGTAATTGAATTCTCTATTATGACTCCTGAAGTTGTTTCTTTAACAGCAGTCTGAACACCACTGACTACACCAGCAAGACTGGCATTCATCACGGTATTCTTTAAACTAACCCCATATGCCACAACTACTACTTCATCTAAATTGTTAGCCGCTGCTAACACAACATTTAATGGTACTGAATTCGTTACGCGATGCTCTTCCGTATTCATCCCCACAAAACTATACACCAATACGCCTCCTTTAGGAATTTCTATACTGTAATTACCGTCAAAATCAGTTTCCGTCCCGTAGGTCGTATTTTTCAAAACAATGCTTGCTCCTGGTAGTGGGCCACTTTCGTCTGAAATTACCCCGGTCACTTTAATTCGATTTTCTGGTTGGATATCGTCTATACGAAAACCTCCTATTTGCTGAGGCGTTGCAGGGTTCGTCTCTGTTGCTGTCTGTTGCTCTTCCTGTTCTGGAACCTTCGTCGTTGTACCAAGGACTGCAGTTTGAGGCACTACAGTAGGCTCTTCAACATTATTATCTTGAAGCGATGTAGTTTTAGCCTTTTCACTGCTGAAAGGAAATTCATACCACAATTTCACCTTTGCTAGTTCTTTTTGAATCTGATTCGCGTCTTCGAGCTCCGAAATTGTAGCCCTCTTCAATCGCTCAGCCAGCAATCGCTTGTATGCACTCCTTAATTCTGATGGAGGCACAATTTCATAGCGCACATAGTCTTCTATTCTATCTAAAACAATTAAGGAAGTATAAGCACTTACCAATTGCTGTTCTTTTGCAAAGGCCGCAAGTTGTTCGCGTTTCACCCGTTGTTGTTCCATAGCCTGTAACTTACGATACGCCCATCGTTTGGTCACAAAGCTTGAAGGTACATACGATTGTGATTCAATTTCTTTAGTATACAATGTTTTACCAGCTACTCGTAATTCAAAACTAGGTTGCCTTCCTTTTCTCAATTTTCCGACCACGGGTTGCTTTATATCTACGAATGCCCCTGCAGGTGGAAATACAGTAGCGGTATCAACGCCAGAGACTGCTAAGCTCACCGGAGCATTCCAGAGTGCCTTTTCCGCTGCTTCCAGGGTCATTCGATTCAAATTGATATAGCTACCTCCTTTCTCCAAGGCTTGTGCCTCCATCACTTCATGGTCGGCCTGAACAGAAGCATTGATTAGGTACAGCCCTGTAGTTTTCGGCAATTGTAAACTCCCCACATTCACCAAGCCATCGGTGAATACTAAAAGTTCCTCCGTATCCATCAAGTGTGTAGGGTGAATTTTTATACGGGTTCCACCATCGTAAACACGTGCTACCAACGCCTTTCGAAGGGCCGTCCAATCACCTTTTTTAACGCTAAACACACGTGAATATCGAAGTTCGTTGGCCGCGCAAATCAAATTTACCTCGAGGTTTTTTATACGCTTAAAGTACCGGTCAAGGAGTGCTAGTTCTTTGGCTAAATTTCGCTGTTCCATAGAATACGAAACATCCCAAAAGATACTGAGTGATTTGGGTGCTGGTTTCTGTGGTACTGCTAGCCCTGCAGGAGGTAACCACAAAAAGGTGTCATTTTGAATATACAGCTGTGCAGTGCTATCTGTATATTCAATGTCCAGTACTAAGGGGGTATTGAGTTTCGCATTACTGATTTCTCGTACTACCTTAGTTGAACCTTTCTGCTGTTGCTGTTTTAATCGCCCTATAGGACTTTCTACGATGTGCAACGCACTATTTCCAGCTATTTCCAACTCGTAACGCATTTTTGGAATCGGATTGGGAAACTGAAACGGGAGTATGTAGCGTAACTTCGCCGCGCTTGGCGGAAGTACCTCTTCGTAACTGATGATTATTCTTTTCTTTTCCTTAGGAAAAATAGGGTATACACGCGCCTTATAATTATTTCCCGCCGTTTTCTCCAATAATGCGGGATCTATATTCCCACGCACAGTAGTTTCATAGGCTACTCTGGCCTTGGTACTTTCAACTACGACGGCCTTTCTGAGTTTTCCTCGGAGTTCCATAGCCAACTCAGTCACTGTTTGACCTTGCCCAAGGGGAAATAAAAACTCCCCCTCCAGTTCTCGATCAGTATGATTAAAAAACTGCAAGTCGTAGGTAGTTTTCGCATAGCCGCCAACAATAGTCGTATACACCTTAACATCGATTAATCGCAACGGGTCCGCTCCTGAAATCGCAATTGACGGACCTCCTTGAGCTACCGTAGTTAGGGCACTCAACACACACAAGAATAGTACTAATTTTTTCATAGAATACAGGTTATCTATTCCAAAGTACCACTGTGCATGCAGTTATCAAAACGACAATGAGTAAAGTAGTCACTACTCATCGTCAGTTCTTCTTTTTACTGAGTTTAAGAACCTGCCTTAAAATTGGATAATACGTCGGCTATTTTTCGATTGTCTGAAAGTTGTGGAATTTTGTTTTGCCCTCCTAGCTTTCCAATAGAACGCATATATTCGTGAAAACCTCCTTTTTGCACTCTCGTAATCTTAAGAGGTTGTAATACTTTCCCCTCAATAAGGTCACGGTAATAAATATTCTGTTCTTGCATGGAAGCATCGATACGTTCAGCCATGGCTTCAAGGTTATCAGGTGCTGTTTCAAATTCGATAAACCACTCGTGATACGGCAAGCCCACTTCAGGATTCACCTGTGGAGCCACAGTAAATTCACTGATATTGATAGGAGTTCCTTTAATGGCTTCATTTAAGGCCAGTTCCACTTCTTTTCCAATAACGTGCTCACCAAAAGCCGAAATAAAATGCTTAATCCTTCCTGTTACCTTGATTCGATAGGGTTGTAAAGAGGTAAACTCAACGGTATCGCCAATATTATACCCCCACAAACCAGCAGTAGTATTCAAGATTATTACATAATTTACACCAAGCACTACGTCTTTTAGTGAAACTCGCGTTGGATTCTCATCAAAAAATTCCGTAGCCGGAATAAACTCGTAAAACATACCGGAGTTTAGCTGTAACAGCATTCCTTTCTCCGTTTGGGTATCTTGATATGCGATAAATCCTTCAGAGGCAGGATACAGTTCTATATAGTCGACCTTTTTCCCTATTAGGCTCTCAAACTTGTTTTTATAGGGCTCAAAGTTTACGCCTCCGTAGATAAAGAAATTAAAATTAGGGAAGAGCTCACTGATATTTTTGCCTGTCTTTTCGATGAGTTTTTCGAAGTACATTTGTACCCATGACGGAATTCCGCTAATAACGGTCATGTTTTCAGGTAAGGTTTCCTCTACAATTTTATCTACTTTGGTCTCCCAGTCTTCAATACAATTGGTTTCCCAACTCGGCAAGCGATTTTTTAGTAGGTAGTTCGGAACGTAGTGTGCAGCAATTCCGCTCAAGCGACCTAATTTCACTCCATTTTTATCTTCCAGTACAGGGCTTCCTTGGAGGAAAATCATTTTACCATCCACAAATCGGGCATCTTTGGTTTCTGCAATATACAGCAACAGTGCATTTCTTGCGGCGGTAATATGTGTCGGCATCGACTCTTTGGTAATCGGTATGTACTTGGCTCCTGAAGTGGTCCCTGAGGTTTTTGCAAAATACAATGGACGTCCTTTCCAGAGTACGTCTGACTCCCCAGCTACCACGCGATCTACATAAGGACGTAATCCTTCGTAATCATTGATAGGAACGCGTTTTTTAAAGTCTTCGTAATTGTTAATAGAAACGAAATCATGATCTTTTCCAAAAGCGGTTTTACACCCCTCTGAAACGAGATATTGAAACACTTTTTCTTGTGTTTTTAACGGGTTATTGGCCCATTTTAACACGCTTTTTTTAACTCGTTTGGCAAAGGGGATCGCCAATCGTGACTTTATACTCATCTATTGAAAATCTATATAATTAGTTGGATTTACAGGGTGGGCGTCGTGCCATAACTCAAAGTGAAGGTGTGGTCCGGTAGTCAATTCACCTGTAGACCCTACGGTTGCTATCACTTCTCCTGACTTTACAAAGGCTCCCTGCTCTTTTAAGAGTGTACCGTTGTGTTTGTACACTGAAATATACTGTCCTGGATGCTGAATAATTATCACATAACCTGTTTCGGCCGTCCATTCTGACATCACTACACGACCGTCGGCAACGGCTTTTACGGGAGTTCCTGTTTGAGCCACTATGTCAACGGCAAAATGTTTGTCATCGATGTTGTAGTTTTGGGAAATGGTTCCGGTTAACGGTGAAAAGAACACCGTTTTTGCACGTTCTAAGGCGCCATCACTTAAACCAAACCTACTTTCACGTTCAATTTCTTCTCTAAACAATGAATCTTCCTTCGACGCTAACAGGCGAGAATCATTGAAAGCCGTATCTCGGCTGAGCTCTAAGATAGAATCAATTTTCTCGGCCTTGATATCTCCTGTGAGTACTGGTCGAATGGCTAGGGCATAATTTTCTAATCGATTCAATTTTCGCTGTAAAGTATCGACCTTAAACAGTAAATTTTTAGCATCTGTTTTTAACTTGGTCGATGAATAGCCTGGAATGTATTCACGCAGTGAAGTAAAGGCAATTAAAAAAGTTGTCAATACAATCAATACTATCGAAAACAATCCTCCAAAAACAAATACATTCAATCGCGACAACTTCAACGAAAATCGTTCTTGAAAGGTGTCTTCGTTCAAAATTACCAACCTGTATTTATCGGTAAGCTTTTGCTTGAGCTTTCGGTTTTTATCTAATTTAGCCACAGTAGTAAGAATTGGAATCCAAATATACAACGAAAAATTAGCAATTCATTTCTTAAAAAAGTATTAAACTAGACTTAAAAATCAAAGAGATACGACAGTGATAGCGTCCATGTACCCGTAGTCTTTAAATTTGTTTCGCCCTCTAGGGCCGAAGGAAAGTTTAGTTGGTATCCCAATTCGAACTCAAAATCTCCAAGGGAATATTGCAATGGCAGTAACAGCTGCGTATTTAAAAAGCCAAAATCGTCTTGCTGTCGGTATACGGTAATTCGCCTCCCTCGAAAGAAGAAGGTTCGCGAGAGCTGCACGCTTTGTCGGCCAATAACAAATCGCAATTCTGGACGAAATGCCAGCTGGCTCGACCCCGAAGTCAACAAATTAAGTTCCGCGTAAGTCGACGATACCAATTGCAAGGTTTCGTCCGTACCAAACAGCAATCCTGCCGCTAGTTCAGTACCCAATGTTCGTTTGTTATTCGAAACTTCTATACTCGCGTTGATCGCATTGCTAAAAGGATTGTCGGAAGCATTCGAAAAAAAATAACGTTCGTAATTGGCAGCCCAACGAAAGTTTTTGCGTTTCCCGAAGCGCTTTCCATAGCCGATACTCAGCGCTCCGTTATCCCACTTAGGGGTAAATTCGTCAAAATACATCACCGAAGCACTCACAAAAAATCCTTTGGCATGTATATACGACAATTGCGGACTCAAGGAGTACTGATCTACTCCGATATCACGTCCGGCAAAAAAAGTGTTGTTTGCGTACTCTAAGGAGAAGTGAAGAAAGTTCGTCGTGGTACTTTTACTGAGTAAATCACTGAGTTCATCTTGACCGAGGAGGTCGTCGATAATCTCATTAATTTCCTCTACATCGTCTTCAGAAATGCCTGAATCTACTTCTTGTGCATAGGCGGGGCTACCTAACAGGAGTGCGACAAGTACTAAAAAAACGTTCTTCATATTTTTAATTAAGGTAGAAAAATACAAAAAGTGGTTGAATAATTCAACCACTCAGATCAACCAAATATTGCGTTACCTTGGTTAGTTACGCATTCTTTTTCTCTTTTCTCTACGTAAATTCTTACGGACGTTTTTGCGTACGTCGGTTTTATTTTTTGCCATCCGCTTACGGAGGCGCTGTTTTTGTTGCGGCGTCAGCGTTGCTCTAAACTGAGCTTTCGCTTTTTTGACGCTGCTATTATTTTGCCTTATGATTTGTTTTTGAGAAACGGTCAACGTTTTTCTCAGGGCTATTTGACGGGCCTTTTTTGTCATCGACTTATCGCGTAAAATTGCGAGTTGGTCGGGAGTTAGTGACGCCTTAAATTCTTCCCTATTCTTTTTAATCAGTGCCTTTTGGTTTTTGAGCATGGCCTTTTGTTCCGACGACAAATTCAAATCGGCTTGCTGCTCTTGAGCCACCAAAGGTAGTGCCCATAAAAACGCACAAATTACTACTATGTTTCTTATCTGTTTCATGTTACTCTTAATCTACATCTACTTAGACCTCAAAAAGTTAAAAAAGTTTTATTATTCCGTAAAAACTTCTTCCGTCAATAATTCGTCGTTGACAAAATCCGTTAACAAGGCATCCACATCCGATTCTTCAGTTACCATAGAAGCCAGTAAAATATCGTCTTCTACGGGGAGTTCTGTCTTGCTAAATGGGTTGGTAATGGTAAGGGTCAATAACAATGCCACAACTGCAGCAGCAGACCACATCACTACCTTTTTACGAAAAAAAACGACACGTCCTTTAGATTCTTCTGCCATGGCTTGCGCCAAAATTGCTTTCTTAGAATTGGCAAAATAATTTTCAGGGACGCTGAGCCCTAAATCTGACTTATGTATTTTTTCTGAATTCACATCTAATGTATTTCGATTGTTAAAGGTATCACTTTGAAGTTTCATAACAAACTAGGCTTTAATTTTTTCTATATAGGCTACCGCATTAATATTTTTTTCGATGTGCTTTACCACGGCGTAATAATGCGTTTTTACAGTATTCTCACTAATTTCTAAAATTTCTCCTACTTCTCGAAACTTCAAATTATCGTAATACTTCATCATAAACACTCTTCGTTGGTGTTCTTTCACTCCTTTTAACACTTCGTGCAGCTTCATCTGTGCTTCTTCACCGTCAAAATAGCTATCTCCTTGCAAACTTCCCAAAAAGTGCTCATTGACCTCCGTTAAGGATGAAAAGTGTTTTTTCTTCTCCCTGTCCAAAAAACGAATCGACTCGTTGTACGCTATTTTATACATCCAAGTGTGCAGGGAACTATCCTGTTTAAAATTTGCCAAACTCCTGTAAACGCGAATAAATGTATTTTGCAATACATCGTCAGCATTTTCGTGAGTTCCCACAATTTTACGTATGTGCCAATACAAACGCTCTTGATACAGATCGAGCAATTTGGCGAATGCCTTTTCTCTTGTCTTTTTGCTGGTTAGTTCTTTTATAAAGAGCGCTTCATTCATATGGCGTGGATTTATCCTTTAGACCCTGGAAAGTCAAAAAAGTTTTAACTCGTATTAATTTAATGATTTTAAGAGTAAAAAGCCAGCACTCGGTACTGGCTCTTTAAAAAAACTGAGACTTAGTGTCTTTTTCTGTACTTAAGAGTGATTTCTTTTACGTTACCAGCCGAATCGGTTAACGTTGCTTTATTATCACAAGAACCATCTCCGAAGTCTAAGGTATAGTCATTTCCTCCTTTAGAAATTTCCACTACTCCACTCACGATGTACTTACATGCGTACTCTCTTCTCAAGTCTGTTGTAATTGTTGCTTTTACTTCAGATCCATCTTTCTTTACTGACTCCCAAAATCCAGAGATCATTACGACATCGTCACCTCTATCATCCGTATCAGCACCTGCGATCTTTTCTTTTGTTTTCTCTCCTTTTTTAACAATCACCTCTCCAGAATCAAAGGTTACCGTAATGTCCACCGTATGCGTACGTTCTGGGTTTCCATTGGCATTTTCGCGTACTTTTGATACTGACTTTCCTCCTTCTACGGCATTTCCATTCACTGAAAAATTATCAAAACGCACGGTTTTAGAGAACGATCCTGTATCTTTTACATAGGTAATAATTATTTTTCCTGCGTACACGCGTCCTTTTCGGCCTTCACATCCTGTTCCGAAATCTAAGGTTACAATTTTTCCTGTGGCAGTATCCTCTACTGTTCTGGTTAAACATTGCGGGTGGTTTCCTTGTGAAGAAGTTCCTCTTGCTGATCCTTCACTCAGGGGAGCGTCGTCTTCAATAACATCGTCCACATCCGAAGCAATATCATCGGCCAGGACAACATTCAACGCTTCTTCAGTAGTTAATACATCACTTACTAAATCATCTGTATCGTTGGTGTTACAAGAAGCAAAAGCTAATAAACCTACACTCAAAAGGAATAAAACGTTTCTTTTAACAAATCTTAAGGTCATAATTTCTAATTTTTAAAAGTTAATCAGTTCTTTGACCTCAGCAGTTGTAAAAAGTTTTAAAAAAGTGCTATTTTTTTTTATTTTTTATAGAACCCCATGTCGTCTATATACTTCCAAACCCCAGAAGAAATAAGGGGTCGAACGTTTTTATTTTCTTTGATTCCCTTTCGTACTGAAGTAGAAGAAATTTGTACTATTGGGGCATCAACACGGTGAATTTTAGGGTGTTTATGAAACTGATGTTCTACCCTACCTTCAGAAATTCGCGGATACACATACACGTTGTAGTCTTGCAATATGGTTTCGTAATTTTTCCATTTATGGAAGCCTTTCAAGTTATCTTCTCCCATAATTATACTAAACTCATACTTGGGATATTTCTCTGAAATATGCGCTAAGGTATTGATGGTATAATTAGGTTGCGGCAATCGGAATTCGATATCAGAAGGTTGAATTTTATCGAAATGTTGCGTTGCTAGATACACCATTTCCAAACGATGGTGATTATCTAGCAAGCTACTTTTTTTCTTAAAAGGGTTGTGCGGTGTAACCACCATCCAAATTTCATCGAGGTCAGAATACTCTGCCATGTGGTTGGCAATAATTAAATGTCCTACGTGAATTGGGTTAAACGTCCCGAAATACAGCCCTATTTTTTTCATGTGTTCTTAGTTCGATTTTTTAATACCGAGGTAATTATCAACGAGGTCTTCCGCATCTTGTAAGGCTACCTCTAAATCGTAATTTTTTATAATTTGATCAAACTGCGGTGCTGTTGCTAACTCCACAGAGGCTTTCGCTACGCGCATGTTGATTTTGTCTTCACTTTCTTCTCCTCGGTCTTTTAGGCGACGGAGTAGCTCATTAATATCTGGTGGTTTTACAAATACCGCCAGGGTTTGTTCAGGGAATTTTTCTTTGATTCGCAATCCTCCTACCACATCGATATCGAAAATCACGTGCTTCCCTTTTGCCCAAATACGCTCAACCTCGGTTTTTAATGTTCCGTAGAAGTTGTCTCGGTACACTTCTTCCCACTCTAAAAACTCTTCGCTTTTGATTTTGTTTTTAAAGTCTTCCAAACTGATGAAGTAATAGTCAACTCCATCTTTTTCATTGCTTCGTGGGCTGCGAGAAGTCGCTGAAATAGAAAATTCTAAATTAAACCGTTCTTGTGCCAATAAATGGCGTACAATAGTAGTTTTACCCGACCCAGAAGGTGCAGAAAATACGAATAACTTCCCTTGAAAATCTTTCGCCATTCTTATAATACGTTTAAAATTTGTTCCTTAATTTTCTCTAGTTCATCTTTCATTTGGATCACTAACTTTTGCATGGGTGCGTAATTAGCTTTGGATCCGGTTGTATTGATTTCTCTTCCTATCTCTTGCACGATAAACCCGAGTTTTTTTCCATTGGATTCCGGAGTTGCCAACTGCTGTAAAAAGTACTCTAGGTGATTTGCCAAACGCACTTTTTCTTCGTTGATATCCAACTTTTCCAAATAGTAAATCAATTCTTGTTCAAAGCGATTTTCATCGACCTCCACCTTTAAATCAGTCAAGGCTTTTCGCAAGCGTTCTTTGACGTGCTGGATACGATCGCCATCCAAGCTATCAATAACTTTTAACGCTTCACGGATATTAAATATTCTGGTTTTAAAGTCTTCCTCCAACGAGGCTGCTTCATCTTTTCTGTACTGTACAATTTCTTCGAGGGCTTTTTCGATACCCGTTTCAATTTCTGCCCACTCTTTTGGATCTAGCTCTTCGCGTTCCGTTTTTAACGCATCTGGCATTTTAATTGCCATGTGCAACAAATCGACATCCTGGCTCGATCCCGTTTGTACGATGTTGCGCAGCTGTTCCATATACTCGTTTACAACTCCTTTGTTAACGGTAGTACTAGTTTCGTCGGCCGTCATTTCAACAAAAATGGAAAAATCAACCTTACCTCTTACCAATTTGGTGGCCAACCTTTTACGAACACTGAGTTCCTTCTCTTTGTAATACGAAGGTATTCTGGTGTTTAGGTCTAAGTTTTTGCTATTCAACGATTTTATTTCAATCGTTACCTTTTTGGTTGCCAGCTGCAAAACGGCTTTACCGTACCCGGTCATAGAGTGTATCATACTTCCAATTTTATTAGCTGCAAAGATACATTTATTTATGAGTTGATTCAGCTCCTTGTTTCGTTACCAAAAACACTCCAAAAAATATGAGTAAGGTCGCTATAATTTTCACCCAGTTTAAGGAGTCACTCCCTACAAAAAGGGCATAAATAGCGGCGATAACGGGCTGCAAATAGATAAATACACTCACCGTAGTAGGTTTGAGTTTTGACAGCGCAAACAGGTTAAACAAATACGTAATGCAGGTAGTAAAAAGGACTACAAAACCTACTCGTAGGTAAATTCCTGTTGGCATGGTTTGCCAGTTGACTTCTAAAAACTCTTGGATACCAAAGGGCAGTACAAACAAGAAACCGAAGGTATACAGCCATTTTACGAATACCAACGGATGGTATTTTTGCAAGAGGCTTTTAACGACTACCAAATACACTGCATAAGAGGCCGCATTTACGAGCACCAAAAAGTTCCCCAGCATTCTATTTTCGCCATCGCCACCTCCGTGACTACCGTAAGCAATGAGAATTACAGCTCCAATTAACCCGATGATCACTCCGGCTATTTTTCTCGGAATCATACGTTCTTTAAGTAAGATACTCGAAAAAATCAATACCAATATTGGGGTGGTCACCATCATTACAGAGGCACTAATTGGCGTTGTATAGCTCAATCCTTTAAAAAAGCACAGCATATTTAAAGCTACCCCAAAAAAAGCTGCCATGGCTATTTTTTTATAGTCTGCGCGTTCTATTTTTTGCTTGACAGCAAAAGCACTCAAAAGCCAAAACACCGTGCAAGCCCCTCCTACCCTAAGAAAGATAAACCCGTACGGTTTTACAAAAGTGGGCATTACTTCTTTGGCTACCGTAAAGGTAATACCATAAATCAACGTTGCTATTGAAGTTGCTAGCAACGCTAATACTCTACCATTCATCCTACCTAAAATTTAAAGCTGCAAATATCCGTATATTTTTTACAATCAGCGTTACAATTCACCGTAAAATAAGGGCTATCAAACTAAAAAAGCACTGCTGTTGCAGTGCTTTTTCCTTTGGTTGATTAACTTTTGATTAGTCCACTAAAGGTGGTATTCTTAAAACCTGTCCCGGATAAATTTTGTCTGGGTGACTAAGCATAGGTTTGTTTGCTTCAAAAATAACAGGGTATTTCATTGCGTCTCCGTAAAAGGCTTTTGCAATTTTACTCAATGAATCACCGCTTACTACCGTGTGAAACTGCGCCATTGCTTCTTCTGCAATTTCTTCTACTTCAGCAACGGTCATCGCATCTTCAACAGTTGCAATTCCTTCGGTATTCCCAACAACTAAAACTACTTTTTCTTTGGTTGCTAGGTCTGCAGCTTCTCCGCTTACAGTTGCCTTATCATCATCTACAGTAACTGCTAAATCTGCGACCTCCAATTCAAGGGCCTGTACTGCCGCTACCAATTTGTTCGCTTTTTCAGCAGCTTCTTCTTCCGTTGTTTTTCCGATACCAAAAACTTTGGCACCTGCATTTTTAATAAATGAAAAAATTCCCATTCGATATAATTTTTTGTAGATTAATACTTTACTGATTGACAAGATACAATTTTTAGTTCAAAAATAACAGGGCAATCAATCTCTTCTCGGAGCTTGTCTCCTCAATTTTTTAGACACCAAAATCTTAAAAAAGTCACAGGTATTGACAGTAAAACTGGAAGTCTCTCTACACCTCGTTTTAGGTACCACCAAAAAAAGATCAGGTCAGTAGTCCCTCCCATTCTAAAAACATTCAACCCTACCGCAATACTGATGGAGGGAAGCACAGTAGCTTTAAAAAAAGAACCTATGTTATTATTGTTGACCACCTACCAATGAATATATTGAAAAGAGTATAAATAACGGTGGCTTTCTAATTGCTAACAGTACCTAAATCTGGGAGGAGATCAAATTTTGAGAAAGTTCTACAAGTAAGCAGTTCTAACTTGGGGAAGCTTACATTGGGATATTGAGGCCATTTTTGGAAATATAAAGCATAATATGAACTTTAAACGCTTTATATTACTACACAGAGCCAGTTTATTTATTCTAGGAGTGCTCACAGAGCTGTATCTAAAAGATAGTAGGTACATGATAGGAGATATAGGATTGCTCTTTTGTTTGGCACAAGAACGTAACAAGGAACTAAGCAAAAAACTGGAACTACTAAGAACCAAAAGCAAACAAAGAGCCACCACACGAATGATACAACTACGCCATATTTTAAAAAGGAAACAAAAAAGCCTTAAACCCATTAGACCCCATACCAACACTCGCAAGAAAAAAGAGTAACAACTACACCAGCAAACACAAACATAAAAACAAAAAGCCCTGCATTTCGCAAGGCTTTTGTGTTTTTTAATCAAAAAACCACCACTAAAAATGGTTTAATGATTTATAGAATCTAATCTTCTAAAATTAAAATTCAGTCATTTTATCTATGGTTAATTGGTAGTCAAAATTCTGTTTATATTTACCAATCTTTATATAATCAACTGTATCATTTTTAATTTTAAACAGCCCTGTTAATTTTTTACCCTCAAAAATTAGTACATCATTGATAATCTTATACTTATTTCCAAAGATTTTAATCAAATCACTTTTATGACTTCCTATTTCAATTGAGTTATTAAATAGAGATATCCCTTTTTTCCATAAGTTAATTTCAAGAAACTTATCTGTTTTATTTTCATAAATCCATGGGTTTATTGAATTATAAACTATCATTTTTCCGCAAATTACATCTGCTATTTTTTGATTACTATTTATTATTAAATAATACAACCCAATAAAATCTTTATCTGTTAATTCGCTTTCATTTAAAAACTTACTTCCTTTTGAAGATAAACTAGATGTAAAACCATTCATTTGCTTTTTGATAAGATTTACATCAATATCGTCATCTAGTAGTAAATAATCATTTAAAGTCTTAATTTCTTTGGTTTTAATCAACTCGGATTTATCTTGTTTTCTACTTTTTTTAAAATCATTCGTATCCTTTTTCCTCTGACAGTTTACAAACATTGACAGTACTAATACTATAGCTACTACCAAAAAGAAATTTATTTTTTTCATTTTCAATTATTTAGTAAAATCTACCATCGTTTGGTGTTGTATTATAAATAGGTTTTGGCTTATCTCCGCTATAATCCAAACCAATAGGGTTGGCATTAGCTCTTAATGTTGGTGTAGGAGATTGTACATTTAGAGGAGCTATACCAGCAGGGGTTAATGTACTAGCTGGACTTAGTGGATTCATAACTCTGTTCATAATACTAATGACATCAAGCTTTCCTCCTAAGTTATCTACTTCTAAACCATTTTTAAATTGTATAAAATCATCTGTCCTCTGATTGTACATCCAAAATATCATACTTGTTGAGTTTTCAACAGGTTTCTGACCCATTCCAACTTGAGCATTTCCCCCTATGACAGATGCTCCTGTTATTTTGGACAGTTCTGCTGCAAAAGACCTTACATCACCAGTTCCACAAGTAGCAGAGTTACAATTTCCAATAAAAATAACTGCTTGATCTGCAAATTTGATGTCTCCATTTTTTATAGCATTATTCAATTGGCTTAAATCAGAAGTATTTACTGAAAACCTAGAGTTTTCGCCCCAAATTCTACCAGGAACACCATGCCCCCATATAGCTACAAACCCAATTCCTTTAGGGTCTGATGCTGTAGCATCTTTAAAAGCTGATACTAAATTATCAATTCCACCACTATTAAAATGTTTTGTTATTGCATCTCCGCCTCTAGCTTCCTTAATGTATTGTCCTCTAGCACTTAAATTCTTACCCGTTATATGATGCTTACCACTTGTAATAGCAAGAACAGCTTCTAGTCCTTCTAATTCAAAATGACTAATCACCTTATTCTCGCTAAACGCATAAGGAGAATTATAAAAGAATTTTTCAGCTAAAGGGTCAAGGTTGAAAAATCTACCAATAGAAGCATCGTAATTACGCCACTTAAATGCGTGCCAATTCAAACCTAGTTCATCATCTATTTTTTGTCCTTGGAACGTTTTATCCTTTTGTCCAAGCGCATTCCCATTGGAACTTACCACGTTATTATACCCTTTGTGAAGAAGTCCAAAGGGATAGTAATTAGATTCCTCTATAATTTCCGTACTGGGAGTAATAACACCATCATTGTTATTATCAATATATGATAAACGAATATTCCCCAGATGATCCTTATATTGGTATACATAGTTTAAACTTCCGCTATCATTACTTACATAACCCTCTGGGTGGTTAAAGAAGGCTAAGCTTACCGAAACTCCACGACCCGAAACCTTGTTGTAAATATAGTTCCCGGCGTATTCCGTGGTTACCGGACTCGACAAACTGCCAGTTACTGTCTTGGCTAACTTTACCCCAGTAGCATCGTAAACATAATCAATGGTACCTAAAGCCGATTTTCCACTTCCAAAGTGTACTCGGATCGGTAGATTTAGGTGATTGTACTCGATGTTGGTAATTCCTTTGTTTTTATCCAAAATCATATTTCCATTGGCATCGTATCCAAAATCATCATTTGAATTAGAACCATCCTTAAACCCATAATGAGTATTTCCGCTATCCGACGCTTTTTTGAGCTTATTTCCGCTATCGTAGGTATAAACTAGGTTGTCCATTACACCAAAGCTCGTAGCATTGGTATTTAAATGTCCTTGTCTGATGAGATTTAAAATATTACCATTTTTATCATACTGAATACCTGATAGGTTGTAATTCGAGGTGTTGCCCCCGGTAGCGCTTAACAGTCTGTTCAAGGCGTCATAACTGTATGTATAAGAACGTGTTTGGCCATCGTTAGCTGTTTGCCAGCTCGTTTGTGCTATGTTTCCGTTGTACAAACGCTTGCTCGCATCACTGTGCTCGTTATAGACTATTCCAAAGTTAAATAAATCATTGTCAACAGCTGCATCTTGATTGATATTTTTTAACCATCCGCGAATGTTGTAGTTATAGTCTACCTTTTGTAGTCCTTTGCTATTATCTACAATCTTAAAATCTTTGATTTTTGAATCTTTATAATACAAACAAATATCTCCTATTAACTTTCCTGATGAAGGTACTTTAGAAATATAAAAAACTTCATCATTCATTTTATAATGAATCTCACTTCCAATTCTTTCCACTCTGTATCTATTTCCTATTTTATGTTTGTTTCCAAAGTATCTTACATTATTCCCTTTTTCAAAAACATATAATCTGTTTGCTTCTGTATATAAAGCATAATTTATAGATTGATAATGACTTTCAGTATTTTCTTCTGCCAAACCAACCATAATACTATAATTATCTTGAACAGATATGTAAGACACATAACCATCTCCACTAATACTTCCCATAGTGGTTAATCCGGTATTCCAACCATTGTTACCAACTTTAATAATTTCATCATTTTGAATGGTAATTCCATTGGTAATATTTCCATATCCTTTTTTAGTTCCGTTTCCTGTTAATTTACTTGCTAATTGTCCTAATTCATCATAATTGTTCTTGAAAATTCGTTCTGAAATTTGATCATTAATTTGTTGAGTTTGACTCACAAGTCTATCCATATGATCATACTCAAATCGATCGATTATAACAATAGCATTTTGTCCCGTTTTTTGATGCGTGGTTTTGGTTTCCAATACCTTTCCCGTAAAGTCATCCAACTTGCTTTCCACCACATCGGTAGTTCCTAAATAGTCATTCTTGCTGTATACGTATATAGGACGTGCCTTGTAATCGTAGTACGTTACCGTTGTGATCCAATGATTAGTACCCAGCACGCGTACCTTACTTACGGTTGCTAAACCACGTGTTGTGCTAGTAGATACTACCCCATAGCTCGTAGTAATGCTCGTGCTCAAACCTACTGGTAAATCTACATAGGTATCGTAATAATTTATCGTTAACAAGCCACTTAAATCATTGGTAGGAAGCCCATTTTTTGTATAATAAATTTTTGTTCCTCCAAAAGTAAAATACGAAGTGGTTCTTTGCTCTGTATCAGCATATGCTGCACTACTTGCATAACCTTGCATGGCTTCACGACTTTGAAAATTTTCACCAAGTCCGGTATATACTACTCTTCCTAAATCATCGTATTTGGTATATAGCCACGTATCATTCTTTCCTCCTGCATGTTCCTTACGACTGTTAGCATCCAGGGTCATTACAGGTAAATCTCTTTTGTTGTATACGATGTACTCCCATCCTTTTCCCGGTATTTTCTTTTCTACCAGTCGGTTTCTTTGATCATACTTGTATTGATAGCCCAAAGCATCTAGTTTACTAATAATCGTTGCTATCGTAGCTGTGCTAGCCTCCATTTTTGGAGCCAAAACATAGGTCAAATTTCCAAAATCATCGTATACGTAATAAGTGTCGTGAGCTAGTTGGTTGTTATAGGTTCTTTTTAATAGTACTTGCCCCTGCTTGTTTTTAAACTCCTCAGTAGTATGATTTACCCCATCTGACGGTTTCCAGTTTTCATCTTTGGTTAGCGTTTTGTACAACTGCTTTGCCAAATAGTTTCCGTTGTTCGCCGTAGCTCGGTGCAGGGTCGGCGTATAGGTGTTGTTTACCATACTCAAACTCACGTAATACTGAGCCACTTCACTGCCATGATTGGTATTGTATTCAAACTTGATAGTATGACTGTTGTTCGTATAACCTTTTGCTGAGTAGCTAGTCCCCTTTTTCCAGTCTTTTCCAGGTGCTGCCTGTTCGTATACACGTCCTAAAGGTGAGGCTTCTACCACTTTTTCACTGTAGGCATTGACCTCTGGTAATGCTACTCCTGAAAAATCAGTAGGGTATTTTGCTTGGTAATAGCTATTGATCTCCGTGGCCATAGCTCCCGTTTGAAGCTGCCCAGCAGTTTCCTTGGCCAGGGGTAAGTACTCTTTTAATTGTCGTCCATAAACATCGTATTCACTGTGGGTTACAATATCTTTAGGAGTTACTTTTCCTTTTATCAAGGTTTTCTGACGTACCAACTCGTCCAAACGTAATTCGCTACCGTCAACTACCTGAAACATCGGGTTCCAAAAGTATTGGCGCGTATTGATATCCGTGCAGTAGTACAGGTAACTGCGAACCCTTGTTTGACTCGCTGTTCCCCATTTGTATTCCACACCATTGGCCACCTTTTTGCCTTCCATATCGTAGAGTCCACTTATTCCGGTGTCGCTTCCGGTATAACCTTCAGGATGCACCAAACCTACTATCAAATACCAGGTATCTATTTTAGGAAGTTTAGAAGCCCAGAAATACGGATTTACATTGGCCGTACCGTCCAAATTGTTCACATTTTGGATGCCGTGATACGAAGATCCATTGTTTAATTGCCCCGTTTTTTTTATCCAAATCGTATAACGGTAACTTTTGCTTCGGTCAATTTCAAAATATCGACTGTTCCACCCTCCATCGGCTCCCGAAGTAGCGTCGGGCTTACACTGCCAGAGTAAATCTGATCCTCCAAAAGGGGTGGTTCCGTATACGATACTATTTTCTGAAGACTCTCCATTTTGATAGTAAAATTCAGTAGAACCAACATTGTTCACTTTCCAGTCCATAGGCAAGGCGTTGTACACGCGTTCTTCTCCCCCAGCAAACATGGCTATTTGCTGTGTTGGTCGTCCTAATCCATCAATGTATTGTACCGTTGTACTTACGCGTTCTCGGTCAGTTCCTGAAACAGCACTAGTTGTCGGTTTTTTATAGGTTTTACTCAGAATGTAATTCTCTGAGGTGGTCTGTGCCTGTGCAGTACTGCTACACAAAGCTAATAGCGCAGCACCAGCACTCGCTAGTTTTGTTAAAATACGTTTCATAGCGACTTAGTTATTTTTATAGTGATAGCTGTTTTCTTTTAAGATGTTTCCATGCATGTCCTTGACAAACTTTAAGCGATTAAAGGCATCATAATCATAGTACACGGTTTGACCGCGGTTGTCACTAATACTAGTTACCCCCACAGAAGGATCATAGGTATAAAATGTCATCGTAGCCTTTTGAAGTGCTGGCAGGTTGCGCAAATTTTGTAAACTTTGACGTAACAATCCTTCTTTTCCATTGAATGCTGTGACTACTCCTTGCGCATTGCGAGTATCCATGGTGCGATCAAAATCGGCATCCGAAGCCTGCTGTATGGCCGTGATATAATTCGCTGGAATAGCACTTAAACGCACATTTTCTATTTTCGCAACCGGAAATTTTTGCTGGTATCCCCAAATATATACTACGTGAGTTCCGTTGGTTTTACTCACTTCTGTAGGATTACCTTTGCTGTCATAATGATGGTATTCAATGCGGTTTTCAAACGGACTTGCTCCTTTTGATATCTTTACCACTTTGGGAGCAACCAAATTTCCTTGTATTATTTCAAAATCAGTTCGTTTCTTTGATCTTAATACTAGTACTCCATTTTGATTTTTGTCAAATTGTTCCACTTGTATAGGTGTGCCTATTCTATGCAATGCTACTAACTTATTTAGAGCGGTAGACTCCGGCTGTCCAACCCCTACCAAACGCGCCTTATCTTGAGGATAATAGGTTACTTGCACTTGTTTTGTTCCATCACTCTTATCGACAGATATCGTCGTTGGAAACAAATGATGCGTACTATCATAAGCATAACTTTCTATTGTAGTTAATTCACTTTCTGGCTCTTTAAAAAAATTCGTAGTTCTTTTACGTAACAACTTTTGAAATCTACTTTGCACAAAATAATGACTCATATGCATGGTAAGCGTATTCACTTTTAATTCCGTAAGAGACAAACCATCAGGCACATGCCTTATTTGAAACTCAGGATTCCAATTCCTCCCAACATATCCATTGGTTATGTATTTTCTACTCGTATCCAATTCATAATCATAAACTACTTCATTCACCTTTTCCATCCCCCCTGTTTTCTTTGCAAAACCCCTCTCTTCGAGTAAGGTTCCATTAAACAAATCATCATTTGAATAAGGTGCATTAGGTACTCCTGTCTTTCCAAAAGAATACCTACTCCTAGGAATTACACGAGAAAATTTCTTTTCTAATGCTCCATTTTCAAAAGAATCACCACCAATACTAATTGTAACGTATTCATATTTATTTTGAAGATTACTTAAATTATAAATACTATTCCAGCCTCCAGATGCCACTTTGTAATTCAAATACATAATACTTCCAACATTATGTGGATTAAATTCACATTTTAAGCGTTTATTCAGCTGTTCGTATAAGATTTGCTGATTTGTTTTTAAAACAGTCTCTTCTTTATACTTACTCAATTGATTGTAGTAATAACGTTTTATCATTGGTTCTTGCCCTTCAGTCGGTTTCGATAGCACTCTTTTTATTCGCAGACCAGATTGATTCCTTTTTTCAACCTGAACGGGAGGCTCAAAATAATTAAACGAAATAGTACCTGATATTTCATCAAATTTTACTGACATCAAATCTATAGCAAACTCATACTCGTGATTTTTTTGATATACCAAAGTCCCTGAATAATGCACCCCTTGGCCTATCGTCTTTGTATAAATTACTGTGTTGCTAGTTTTATCCGTTATCACCACATTCATTTTATTATGAACTACATCAGTCCCGTTTAATATTCGGACTTCAAATCGAGCATCAACACCTTGGGTCTCTTTAAATGTAACGCTAGATTTTGCTAGTTTCCTCGTTGATGAGTTAACCCCCAATCCAAAATTTTTGTTTTCGAAGTTTAAGGTCGTTTCAATGATGGTGTTAGGTTCAAATTCAAAATCCGTTACTCCTTTTGTCGGATAAATTACGCGTTTTAAAATCCCCTTTTCAACCTTTGAAAAGTCAGAGTTTCTCTTTCCGTAAATATAATTCAATGTTTGACCTGTAGGATCACTTTGTTTGGGCAACAGACTTCTATTAGCATCTTGACCATTATAAAACCCGAGTAAATCCTGAGAAAAACTATATCTTGGTGGTAAATCTTGAGGAGCTTCATATACAAATTGATGCACCTGACCTTCAGCTTGACCATCTGTCGCCAATTCTTTGATCCGTTTCAAATACAACCTTTTCTTAAAAGCATCGTTTAGGACTCTTTGATTAAAACTCACTTTATTACTTACAACATATTCATGCTCCAGCTTGTATGCTTTAATCAACTGACTTCCGTAAAACATGGATACTTTATCGAGTTTATAGGCATTGTCCGATAAATCTGCACGTCCTTTTGAACTTGTAAAAACAATTTTATGAGCATTCCTATTATTAGTAATCGATGTTAACTTTTTGGTTGTCAAATTACTTACCATATGGCATTCGCGTACCCCAGGTGAAGCAGGAGTAAATACATTACCGCAAAAAGAAGACCCAATATTTTTTTCAAAACTACTACTATAACCACTAACATAGCTATAAGATGTTTTCTTGTAATTAAAAATAACCTCATCACCATTCGGAGCTATTATTTTACTCAAAAAAATAGCTGAAATAGGATTATTCGTATTCTGCCCCCCTGTAGTACATATGGTTCTAACATCATTTCTTTCTAACTCCCCAAAAACATACCTAAGACCTCGAACATCTGTAATCTCAAACCCTGTGGTAATTGTCCCTGTAATTTTGTATTGCCCTCCTTTCTTTAATAGAATCGGTTTCTTATTTTCACCTAAAATAAAGGTTCCTGATACACCTCCTACATTAAAACTATATAGGTCTGGCTGAAAGTCTGCATTGTTAGCTTCGGTATACGCTGTTTTATATAAAAACTTGTAATAGGCTTCACTATCATTTACTTGCAATGCTTTTAAATCTTCAAAGTTATTTGTGTATTCTTGATTAAATAATTCATCAGGATTACCTCGAATGGTCCGTGTAATAACACCTCCTGCGTTAAGATTCCACCCCATTCCACTCCAAGACGCAATTTGATCTACTTTCACTCCTGTGGCTTGATAGCTCATTCCAACATCCAAAGAAATTTCTCCCAGTGAATACTTAAAAAAAGGAATAGAGACAGAAGCTATCCCTGTCGATTCATTAACCGGAATATCTCCGTACTTTGTCAATTCAAAAGCTGTTGGCGACGCGGGGACTATCGTTGGAAGATCGGTATTTCCATTCGGTTTTTGCCCGTACCCTACCAATGCATATCCCAGCATTAATGCCATGCTTAGCATTTTTGTTTTCATAAATAGTATGTAATTTTAGCAATTATTATTTTTTCTTCTACGCGAACATAAAAGTACTCATTTTCAATTCATATCAAAGTTCATTTTACTCGAGAGCAATATGATTATCTTATTGTTCAAGTAATTAGTAGTTTTCTCCTTAAAAAATGCAATGCTTGTTAAAAAATTGCTTTTACTTTTTAAGCGAAAGAAAGATCTTTATTTATTTTACACCAAGGTTTAATTTTAGCGCTCTTACCTGTCAACTCATCCGATATTCTAATCACTATAAACAGCCCATTTTGAGCTATTCTAACCACTATAAAACACCATCCCAAACTCAATCAGGACGGTATTTACAATAATTAATCAAAGATTATCAGCTATAACTTGAAGGATTAGGCTAGTATAAACCATCAGACTTTGAATTCAGAAATTTAGCAATTCCCTCCAGCTCACTTTCTGGGTAACTATCCAATACAATTCTACTCAACCAATAAATACTAACTTTGACCTCCATGGCTAATTCATCTTCCAATTCTGTTAGTAATTTTATAGCCTTTATCAGGGCTTGTTGCATATAACTTAGCTCAAATACATCTACTATCGGTAATTTTATAAACTGCTGTTGTGTAATCGGGTCCTTATGCATTATACTCGCATATCGATGGGTGAATTCTTCTATTTTCATTTTTTTACGTTTCAAGGGTATAGAGCCCGTTGTAGCTCCTCTTCTTACAGACCTAACGGGCCTATGAATGATACTTTTAATTTTTTACGTTATACGGTTATAAGGAAAAATATCATTTACATATCCGGTTATGGTCCTCTTATAGTTCTTAGTTTTTTCATAGCTATTTTACTTAGCATTTGTTGCACCCCCTTACCTCCTAACCAAGTGCCAAATACCTATTGATAGGGACTCCTGTGGAACGGCTTTGTAAAACTAGCTAGTATAGCTACCACGGACAACAGCGATGTAATCAAGGCACGTATCTATGTAGTACCGGTAAATTAAAACAAAGAACTCCGATCCATTTTCTCCTCCTTTCAATTACACAGGTATGGTAGTGTATTAAACTGCTCTTAACAACAAAACACGTCGAAAGGAAGGTAGTTTGTTAAGTACCTCACCATCGGAAGGCTTTTTCAATGAATCGTAACTAAAAACAAAAAGACCGCAAATTTGCGGTCTTTTTTATGTGCTATTTTTTCAAAATATTATTCTTCAAAAGAATTCCATCCCTGTGCTTTTAATGCAATTTCCTGATTGGCTCTGGTCACTAAATTCATTCCAGCTGCCGCTTCCGTAATGTGCCCTATCACACTTAAATTCGGATTCCCTTTAATCTTATCAAAGTCATTAATACTTACCGTAAACAACAATTCGTAGTCTTCACCTCCACTCAAAGCGACCATAGTAGAATCGATATTGAACTCTTCACAAGTTCCAATCACCTGAGGGTCTAAGGGTAATTTTTCTTCGTAAATTTTACATCCAGTATTGCTCTGCTTACAAATATGCATGATTTCTGACGACAATCCGTCTGAAATATCAATCATTGCGGTCGGTTGCACTTCCAAATCGCGTAATAATTTCGGAATATCTTTTCTGGCTTCCGGTTTTAATTGACGCTCTATCAAATATGAATATTGATCCAAGTCTGGTTGGTTGGTCGGATTTACCTGGAATACTTGCTTTTCTCTTTCTAGTACTTGCAATCCTAAATAAGCTCCTCCTAAATCACCAGAAACCACGATTAAGTCTGTTGCTTTGGCTCCATCTCTGTATACGAGCTCCTCCTTCTTAGCCTTTCCTATCGCCGTTATTGACAAGAGCATCCCTTTAGTCGATGAAGTTGTATCTCCACCAATCAAATCAACTTTATAAGTAGCACAAGCCAACTGAATTCCAGCGTACAACTCTTCCAATGCTTCCAATGGAAATCTGTTAGACACAGCTAAAGATACCGTAATTTGTTCCGCCTCCGCATTCATCGCATACACATCCGATAGGTTCACCATGACAGCCTTGTACCCCAAGTGCTTTAACGGCATATAACTCAAATCGAAATGCACTCCTTCTACTAACAAATCTGTAGTGATAACCGTTTGTTTTTCACTGGCATCAATCACCGCAGCATCATCACCAACAGCCTTTACGGTTGTGCTGTGTGTTACCTCAAAATGCTTGGTTAAATGTTCAATTAATCCAAACTCTCCCAACTGTGACAACGATGTCTTTTCTTGATTTTTATCTTCTAACATGTTGCAAAGATACTGTGACTGATTGACATAGCACAAACTATCCTTACGAAGTTTTTAGATACCAATTTTATCATATTTTAGGGTTTTTACTCTTATAACTGTTAAATTATCAAAGACTAACCGCTAATTTTTATAAATTAGCACGATTCCCTAATTTATAGTATATGATTAAAAAATTACACTATTCTCTCGCCATCACATTTTTCACCGTCAGTTTGGGCTGGGCTCAAACGGCATGTTCTGGAGGAAAAGCAGGGGCTTACCCTTGTAAAGATTACGATTTAATGTCGAACCTTCCCGTTGCTACCTTAGCCAATAGTAATTTGAGTGCCAACGGTAGTGCCCCAGAAGGAAGTGATGTTTGGGGTTGGACAGACCCAACCACCAATAAAGAATACGCCATTGCTGCAATGACTAACAGTACGGCATTTGTAGATATTTCTGACCCTGTCAAACCCGTGTTTCTAGGTCGATTGGATTCCAATGCGGGAAATAATTTTTGGCGAGATGTCAAAGTTTATAATAACCACGCCTTTATCGTTGCCGACAATACCGGAAATCACGGAATGCAAGTTTTCGATTTAACGCGCCTTCGCGGTGTGAGCACCCCGCAAACATTTACCGCCGACCAGGTATTTACCGATGTAAGCAGCTGCCATAACATCGTTATCAATGAGGCGAAAGGAATTGCCTATTTAGTAGGTTGTAGGGCTACCAATGGAGGTGGACCTATTTTTGTAGACATCTCTGACCCAAAAAATCCTAAGAATTTGGGTGATTACAAAGGAGCAGGGTACTCACACGATGCCCAAGTGGTGACCTACAAAGGACCTGATGCTGCGTATACCAACAAAGAAATTTACATCGGAAGTAACGAAAATGAAATTGTAGTTCTCGATGTTACAGACAAAACAAACGTCAAAAAAATATCGGCCATTAACTACTCGCAAATTGGCTATACCCACCAAGGGTGGTTTACTGATGACCACCGCTATTTTATTTTGGGTGATGAAACCGATGAACGAAATTTTGGTATGAACACAAGAACCTTGGTATTTGACTTAGCCGACCTTGACAATCCTAAACTTTCTTCAACTTACTTTGGGCCTACCAAAGCCATTGATCACAATGGGTATGTTAAAGGCAAGGATTTTTTTATGGCAAGTTACCGTGCAGGAATGCGCGTTTTGGATTTAACAAACATCAGTGCGAGCACCAATGCCATGACGGAGAAAGCTTATTTTGACACCTTCCCTGCCGATGACAACGCCGGTTTTGCGGGAGCTTGGAGTGTTTATCCATATTTTCCTAGCGGAAATATTATTATCAACGATATCCAACGCGGATTGTTTGTGGTGAGAAAAAGTGGTACACTTTCGACGGACAGCGTAACTAAAAATACAGTAAGTTACCAGTTAAGTCCTAACCCAACTCAAAGCAATCCAACCATCACCACGGTTAACGGCACTATTAAATCGGTAGTCGTTTATACTATTTTAGGAAAAAAAGTGTTTTCAAGTAACGGCCTGTCTACTACCCGCTTTGAAATTCCAATGGCAGCTTATGCTAAGGGAATTTACCTCGTGCGTATCAACGGGAGTATCTCGAAAAAGTTAATCGTACAATAATTACACTTTTGATAAAAAAAATACTTCTTTATACGAGTCTGATTTGCCTGTTTGCCTGCGGTAAAGAAGGCATTACGTTACCACCTAGTTTCAAAGGTGAAACAGCCTTTGTCAAAACTTTTGGCGGAAGCCTTAACGACGTAGCGCATTCAGTAGTCGCCACCGCTGACGGAGGCTATGCCATTGCCGGCTACACCCAAAGTAACGATTTTGATTTACAAGGAAAAAGCAACACGAGTTTTGATTTCCTAGTTTTAAAATACGATGCTAACGATGCACTCGTTTGGAAAAAAACCTATGGTGGCTCTAATGACGACCGAGCACAACAACTCATCAATACCAGTGATGGCGGCCTCGCCGTTATTGGTTATACGAAAAGCAATGACGGAGATGTAACCCGAAATGCAGGAGATCGCGATTATTGGATCGTCAAACTGGACAGCAACGGCAATCTGAGTTGGCAACAATCTTTTGGCTATTTAGGCCGAGACTTTGGTACCTGTGTGACCGAGACCAAAGACGGTGGTTTTTTGATTGCCGGAGAGTTGGACGTCACCTCCTCAGGAGGGCAAGGAAATTCTAAATCGAGCAGAACACTTCATGCTGGCGGTGATTTTTGGGCCATAAAACTCAATAAATCGGGCACCAAGGAATGGAGTAAATACTACGGTGGGAGTTTTAGCGATACCCCCTACGGCGTGGTAGAAATGCCCAATGGGAACTTTATTATTACCGGAACTTCTGACAGCAGTGATGTCGACATTACGGATAACAAAGGAACCTATGATGTATGGGCCGTGCAAATTACCAGCAAAGGAGCACTCGTATGGCGAAAAAACTTCGGTGGAAGTGAAATTGACGAAGCCAAAGGAATTATCGCCACTCCCGATCAACACTACATGCTCATCGGAAACACTCGAAGTAGTGACAAAGACATACAAGCCAACAAAGGAGGTGCCGATTTGTGGTTGCTAAAAATAGACTCCCAAGGAACTAAGGCTTGGGAACAAACACTTGGCGGCAGTAGTTTTGATGTTGGCAATGCAATTCGTACATTCGACACAGCTAATTTTTTACTAGCCGGAAGCTCCCGTAGCGCTGACAACGGACTCACCAACCGAGGACAAAACGACGCTTGGATCGTTCAAATCGATGCTACCGGAAAAATCCAATGGCAAAAAACAATTGGCGGCAGTGATATCGACTTTTGCTACGACGCCACAGTCCTAAACAACGGGCGTGTCATTGCCGTCGGTGAAAGCACCAGCAAAAATGGAGACATCCCTGGCAACAAAGGATTCTCTGACGTACTTATAATTAAATTACAATAATATCAATGAAACAATTAACGCTTTTACTACTTGGACTCATCTTATTTTCGTGTACTTCTGACAGTGATGAACCTGTGAAAGAAGTCAGTTTAAGTTTGGCTTTTGCTCATAACTGGGATGGAACCAGCGTTACAAAAGATGAATTTAACAAACTGGACTATACCAATAAAAAAGGAACCAAAATGAGTATTACGAAACTCAGGTATCTTATTTCCAGAATAAAATTGACCGACAGCGCCAACAATGTTATCGAATTTGACGGCTATAAACTGGTGGATCTAAGCGATAATGTAACCCTAAGTCACCGACTCACCAAATTGGTAAAGGAAGGCGCCTACAAGCTTAGCTGTACGTTTGGTTTTAGCAATGCCGACAACAAAGACGGGGTATATCAAGATTTGAATTCAGCAAACTGGAATGTTCCATCACAGCTCACCGGTGGATATCACTATATGCAATTAGAAGGAAAATTCAAAAATGCCAGTTTAGTAGAGCAAGGTTATTCGTACCACGCTATCAAAGCCTATAATCCTACTACCAAAGTATCAAAGGATACCTCTTTTGAAATTGATTTAGGAACCATTACGCTAAAGGGAGATGCCACAGCAACGATCAACATGAACATTGCTGAGTGGTTTAAAAACCCGAACGAATGGGATTTAGAAACGAAAAACAGTGGTTTAATGATGAACTACGACGCACAAATCCAAATGTCAGACAACGGAAAAGCCGGAGTTTTTAGCCTTGGAGGTGTACAACAATAAAAATTTATGATACGAAAACTGAGTGTACTTTTTATACTACTTTTTATTGGCTGTTCCTCAAAAAATGAAGAACAGCCGTACACTCCAGTACCCGTAAACTTAGCCATTCCTACACTTTTTAAGCAGAAGCTCGTAGCTCCTGTAATTCCCAGCTCAAACCCGTTGACAGAAGAAGGCATCGCCTTGGGAAAAAAATTGTTTTTTGATCCTATACTATCCAAAAATGAACAGCAGTCTTGTGCCAGCTGTCATGCGCCTAAACAAAGTTTTACCGACGGAAAACAATTTAGTCTTGGAGTAGACGGTTTGTCAGGAACTAGAAATGGCATGCCTTTATTTAACCTCGCTTGGAATTACAACGAACGTTTTGCTTGGGACGGTAAAGAGTTAAGTCTCGAGCGCCAGGCACTTGAACCGGTACAAAACCCCAAAGAAATGCACAGTAATTGGGACGAGGTACTTAAAAAGTTACAAAATCACGGACAGTATCCCAACTTATTTAAACGGGCTTTCGGCACCGACAATATTACCAGAGAACAAGTTACCAAAGCTTTAGCGCAGTTTGAGCGCACGCTTATTTCTGCCAACTCAAAATTTGACAAGTACCTCCTTGGAAAAGCGCAACTAACACCACAGGAGCGCCACGGGTTTAACGTATTTATGGACGAAAACCGAGGTGATTGCTTTCACTGTCACGGCAGTAATAACAATCCTCTTTGGACCGATAACGAGTTTCATAACAACGGGCTCGACGCCAACTTTACCGACCTCGGTTTGGGCGCAGTGACGGGTGACCCCAACGACAACGGTAAATTCAGAACTCCTTCATTGCGAAACCTTGCCTTTACAGCACCTTATATGCACGACGGACGCTTTGCCACTCTTGAGGCCGTTATTAATCACTACTCAGAAGGACTACAACACTCTGCTACTATCGATCCACTCATGAAACAGGTGGCCAAAGGAGGGGTACAACTCAACGCCCAAGACAAGGCCGACCTCAAAGCATTCTTATTGAGCTTGACCGATAATGACTTCGTAAACAACCCTGATTTCCAACCCTAAATACCACATGTATTGAAAATATTTATCTATAGAATTGATTAAACTTATAAGGCTATAAATGATATTCATTCCAAAAAATGATAAAAATCATATTTTGTCACTATCTTTGCAGTTGATTGAGAAATAATCTATAGATATGATAAAAGTTTCAGACACAGCAAAAAAGAAAGTTGTTGAATTAATGACCGATGACGGTTTTGACGCTACCAACGATTACGTTCGAGTAGGTGTTAAAAGCGGCGGTTGTTCAGGTTTATCATACGACTTAAACTTTGACAAGAATCAGCAAGAAAACGACAAGATTTTTGAGGACAATGGAATCAAAATCGTCGTTGACAAAAAGAGCTTCTTATACCTTGTAGGTACTACTTTAGAGTATTCAGGTGGGTTGAACGGAAAAGGGTTTGTATTCAACAACCCGAACGCCAACAGAACTTGTGGATGCGGAGAAAGCTTTTCTTTATAATTAAACACAGCAAACAGAAGACTTAGAACGGATGAGTAAATACACTGAAGACGATTTACGCGAGGAACTGAAAACCAAAGAATACGAATACGGTTTTTACACGGACATTGAGAGTGAAAAGTTTCCTAATGGGCTCAACGAAGACATCGTTCGTGCCATTTCTAAAAAGAAGAACGAACCAGAGTGGATGACTGAATGGCGTTTGGAAGCATTTAGAATCTGGGAACAAATGGAGGAGCCAGAATGGGCCAATGTACAGTACGAAAAACCAGATTTCCAAAACATTTCTTATTATTCAGCTCCTAAGAAAAAACCAAAACTCAACAGTTTAGACGAGGTAGATCCGGAGTTATTAGCGACATTTGAAAAACTCGGAATTTCATTAGACGAGCAAAAACGCTTGGCCAATGTAGCTGTTGATGTTGTAATGGATTCTGTTTCTGTTGCAACGACTTTTAAAGAGACCCTAGCTGAAAAAGGTATTATTTTTATGCCGATTTCAGAGGCTATACAAGAACACCCTGAATTGGTTAAGAAATACATCGGTTCTGTAGTTCCTACTACTGATAACTTTTACGCAGCCTTAAATTCTGCGGTATTCTCTGACGGTTCTTTCTGTTATATCCCGAAAGGAGTTCGTTGTCCTATGGAATTGTCTACGTACTTCCGTATCAATGAAGGAGGAACAGGACAATTCGAGCGTACATTGGTTATCGCCGATGAGAGCAGTTATGTATCGTACCTTGAAGGATGTACGGCTCCACAGCGTGACGAAAACCAATTGCACGCCGCAGTGGTTGAATTGATCGCCTTGGACAATGCGGAAATTAAATACTCAACAGTACAAAACTGGTTCCCTGGAGATGCTTCAGGAAAAGGAGGAGTTTTCAACTTCGTAACCAAAAGAGGACTGTGTGAAAACAATGCCAAGATTTCTTGGACACAGGTAGAAACGGGATCAGCCGTTACTTGGAAATACCCGAGTTGTGTGCTAAAAGGAAACAACTCTGTAGGAGAGTTCTATTCTATCGCCGTTACCAACAACTACCAACAAGCAGATACAGGTACTAAAATGATTCACTTAGGTAAAAACACGAAGTCAACAATCATTTCAAAAGGAATCTCTGCTGGTAAATCACAAAACAGCTATCGCGGATTGGTACAAATTGGACCACGTGCAGAAAATGCGCGTAACTTTTCGCAATGTGATAGTTTGTTGATGGGGAATGAGTGTGGTGCTCATACCTTCCCGTACATTGAATCGAAAAACAAATCGGCTCAAATTGAGCACGAAGCGACGACGAGTAAAATTGGGGAAGATCAGTTATTTTACTGTAACCAACGTGGAATTGATACCGAAAAAGCCATTGCACTTATCGTGAATGGATTTAGTAAAGAGGTACTCAACAAACTCCCAATGGAATTCGCAGTAGAAGCTCAGAAATTATTAGAAATCTCATTAGAAGGTAGCGTTGGATAAACTTCGCTTATAGATAAACAAAGTATAACAAAATCAATGCTGAAGGAACATACCGGAAGCACATAGCATAGAGATAAGATGTTAAAAATTGAAAACTTACACGCACAAGTAGAAGACAAGGCCATTTTAAAAGGAATTAACCTTGAAGTAAAAGCCGGAGAGGTTCACGCTATAATGGGACCAAATGGAGCAGGAAAAAGTACGTTATCATCAGTAATTGCAGGTAAAGAAGAGTACGAGGTAACTGCTGGAAATATCGAATTAAGCGGAGAAGACATCAGTGAATTAGCTCCTGAGGAGCGCGCACACGCTGGAGTATTTTTATCATTCCAATACCCTGTTGAAATTCCAGGTGTAACGGTTACCAACTTTATAAAAACTGCCATTAACGAATCACGCAAAGCTAAAGGAATGGACGAAATGCCAGCCAAAGACATGCTTAAGATGATTCGTGAAAAATCAGAATTGTTAGAAATCGATCGCAAGTTCTTATCGCGCTCTTTGAACGAAGGATTTTCAGGAGGTGAAAAGAAGCGTAATGAGATTTTCCAAATGGCAATGTTAGAGCCAAAATTGGCTATTTTAGATGAAACAGACTCTGGATTAGACATCGATGCCTTGCGCATTGTAGCTAACGGAGTAAACAAATTAAAATCAGAAGACAACGCTGTTGTGGTTATTACGCACTACCAACGTTTGTTAGACTATATCGTACCTGATTATGTACACGTTTTACACGATGGTAAGATTGTAAAAACAGGAGACGCTTCTTTAGCCTTAGAGCTCGAAGAAAAAGGATATGATTGGATTAAAGATGAAGTAAAGGCCTAAGCCCGATTCGTATTTATTGACATCACCTTTTACAATTACAAGACTACCATGGAGTTAAAAGAAAAATTATTATCATCATATGTTGCCTTCGAAAATCGAGTAAACATCAATTCGGATGTGCACGCTATTCGCAGCAACGCATTACAAAACTTTGAAAACCTAGGCTTTCCAACGAAAAAAATGGAAGCTTGGAAATACACTTCGTTAAATTCAGTATTAAAAGAAGATTACAGCTTGTTTCCAGAGCACGATATCGCTATTGAATTAAACGATGTTAAGAAGTACTTTATCCACGATATCGACAGTTATAAAATCGTTTTTATCGACGGAAAATACAGTTCTTTCTTATCGGAAACTACGCATGACGGTATGGACGTATGTTTGATGTCTGCGGCTTTGACCAAAGCGAAGTACAAGCCAATTATTGAAAACTACTTCAACAAAGCGGCGAAACAAGACAATATGACTTCGTTGAACACCGCCTTCGCCAGCGAAGGAGCCTTTATTCACATTCCTAGAGGTGTAGAGGTGGAAAAACCGATACAAATTATCAGTTTTACTACTGGAAACGAGAACGCTACCCTATTACAACCACGTAATTTAATCGTCGTTGAGAACAATGCGCACGTACAAATTATTGAGCGTCACCAAAGTTTAACTGAAAATCCAGTATTGACCAATTCCGTTACGGAAATCTATACAGACGTACACGCAACAGTTGACTATTACAAAATTCAAAACGACCATAGCAATGCTTCTTTGGTTGACAATACGTATATAGAACAACAACGAGAAAGCGTTTGCTCGGTACATACCTTCTCTTTTGGAGGTAATATTACCCGTAACAACCTCAATTTCTACCAAAAAGGAGAACGTATCGATTCTATCCTAAAGGGAATTACGATCATTGAAGGAAAGCAGCACGTAGATCACCATACCTTAGTACACCATATTGAGCCAAATTGTGAAAGCCACCAAGATTATAAAGGTATTTACAACGAGCGCTCAACAGGAGTATTTAACGGAAAGGTTGTTGTTGAAAAGGAAGCTCAAAAAACCAACGCTTACCAACAAAACAACAATGTTTTAATCAGTGACAAAGCAACGATCAATGCAAAACCTCAGTTGGAAATTTTTGCTGATGACGTAAAGTGTTCTCACGGTTGTACTATTGGTCAATTAGACGATCAGGCGTTATTTTACATGCAACAACGCGGAATTCCTAAAAAAGAAGCACAAGCGCTATTAATGTACGCTTTTGCCAATACCGTATTGGAAAGTGTAAAAATTCCAGAAGTTAAAAAACGTATCAATAAGTTGATTGCTCAAAAACTCGGTGTAAATATCGGATTTGATTTATAAGCATTCACTTACAAAATATACAAGGCCTTGAGAGTATTCTCAAGGCTTTTTTTAGTACGCTATTTTACGTACAAATCTGGCTGGATTCCCAACCCACAACTCCCCTGCCGGAACGCTTTTGGTAACCACACTCCCAGCACCTATCATTGCCCCAGCGCCTATAACCACACCTCCGAGTATGGTCGCATTTGCACCAATAGAAGCTCCTGCCGCTACCACTACTTTTTGATACTCCTCTAAATAGTGTTTAGACCTCGGGTACTTATCGTTGGTAAACGTTACATTAGGACCGATAAAAACGCGATCTTCCAAGCGACAACCCTCCCATAAAAACACGCCATTCTTTATCGTTACATCATCGCCAACAACCACATTAGCTTCTATAAAAGTATGCGCACCTATATTACAATTACGCCCAATGTGCACTGCCTCCATAATCACACTAAACTGCCATATGCGCGTGCCTTTTCCTATAGTCCGCGTCATAACTTCTGCTGTTGGATGGATTTGACATCCTAAATTTTTTCGTTCTTCCATGTTTTATTTTCACCTAATACCCATTAAAATACATAAAAAAACTGCCCGTAAACACGGGCAGTTCTATATTATTTAGGTTTACGACTATTTTCCAGCCAATTTCACAAAACTTTGTGAGTATACAGCCTTATCAGTTTTCACCTCCATTAAATACACACCACTTTCCATATCTGTTATAGAAATTGATTTTGTCAATGCACCTTGCTGAACTACAGCACCCGTAACATTCACAATACGATAGGTACCTGTTAACTCACGTTCTGGTATTCTGATCTTAATCAATGAAGTAGCAGGACTAGGATATACCATTAAATCAGTAATCACTTCGGTAGTAGGCTTAAATTCTGCAACTTCCTGTACCAATTCGTTCCCTACACAGAAATTCTTAGTATCTGTACTTGTAAACTGTCCTCCAGATGCTAATACAGTACCTGAACTATTGGTTAACTTGTACGAACCATTTCCGTAACTACAGCAAATACCATCACCGTACGAATCTTTAAATACCAAGCTATAACACCCAGTTGCTAAAGTTTTGTTTACAGTTACCTTTGAACCGCTTGCCTGACCACTGTAATTACCTCCTGATGCAACTACAGAACCCGCACTGTTTTTAATTTCCCAGCTCGTTTCCGATGCGTAATTGTCAAAAGTAATTTCTAATGATACGGTGTCGTTTCCGCCACCACCACCAGAACCAGAGGTAGAAAGTGCAAACTTATCGATTGCCATATCTCCTTGCCAAGTAGTTCCCGTAGTTCCGTTAAAACGAAGTTTTACGTCCTTCCCTACATAACTCGTAAGGTTTACGCTCGCATTTTGCCAAGAGTTTCCTTGATTTCCTGACTTACTCCACACGCTCGTCCAAGTACTTCCTTTGTCGGTGCTCGCTTCTAACTTTAAGTTCCCCATACTTGCACTACCGTACATGTGGTATGCAAAAGTTACTGTGGCATTGCTCGCATTTTTTAAATTAAAACACGGAGAAGTTAATACCGCTGACTTATTTGAATAGTTTGGTGATGACGACTCCATATATACGTAATAGGTTCCTGCATTGGCTCCTGAAGGTCCAGTGTTATTAGAAGGAGTACCTCCTGAACGCACCGTCCAGTTAAAGTCATCACTCGTACTTTGTTGCCAATTACCAATGGTATTTTCAAACCCTTGGCTATACGGGAATGAACTCACAGTATTAGCACAAGTTCCTCCTGGTGGGTTACCACCACCGCCACCGCTACCGGTACCGTTGGTTGGCATATCACTACCAATGGAAGAAATTAAGTTATCACAACGACCATACGATCCGTTTGGACAACCTCCTGTATTGTGAATTGCTATTACCAAGTTAGAATTGTAATCAAGTACTGGCGATCCTGAACTTCCTCCTTCGGTATCGGCGTAATAACGCACTTGTTGTCCTGAACCTGTTTTACTTTCAAAAACCTGTGAAAATCCACCTGCATTTGCGTCGGTATCCGTTTTTACAGATATTTCTTTTCTTCTCCCTCCTGGATGTTGAGGAATGTAAATACGATCACCTTTCGCTGGTACTGCCGTACTCAAACTCAAGTACCCGTAAGTAGCTGTCGGATTGGTCGGTAATTTCACTAAGGTATAATCTAATGACGAATTCGTTTTGATAAACGTCGCTGAAGAAGCTACGACATCACGTGTTGCCTCACCTGAACCTGTACATCCTGAATATTGATAGTTAAAAATATAATCAGTGTTTTGCGCATTTGAAGCCGAACCAATACAGTGATTGTTGGTCATTAAGTGACCTTCGCTTCCCAATAGCCACCCCGTACACAACGAGCTACCACCAATTAATAAGCGACATACAGACTTGGCCTTTTCGTACATGGTAGTACCTTGGTAACAAGCGATTCTCTCTTTGTTATCGCTAGAACAGATAGAACGTATCTTTGCAGCCATCAATTTCTTCATGATTTTGTCTTCACTGTAACCATAGGCCACTTTGGTGATTTCAAATCCACGGTGCTTCCCCGCTTTTCCAGAAGAATACAAGCTAACTACTACCTTATCGTCGAAAAGTACTCTCGACCAAAAGTCAGGAATCATCGTCATATTGTTATCGATAATTTTACCTTGACCACCGTAGATTAACGTTTCTTTAGAGTTCGCTCCTTGAACTTCTAGATAATCACCTGGTGCCAAATCAAAATTCTGAAAGTACAATTTGATATACGATGAATTTCTTGAAAAGAACTCCTTGCGATACACGAGTTCTTTATCGGTTTTACTCGATTTTTTTGAAAATCGTTGATAGGTTTTCGTGACTTTGATATCAGCCTCGAGTTCATCTCCAATTTTAAAAACTTCTTGAGCATTTAAGTTTCCCGCACAGAGAAACAGTGTGGTAAGAAGTACCACATTGAAAAAGTAATTTTTCATTATTAGAAGGGTATTTTGGTTAATTATTGCAACTAAGTTACTAATTACCAGAACAAAAACACAAAAAAAAATCAATTTTATCACAATAAAATTGACAAAGTCACGTTGGCTCTGGTCTCGTCTATTTTTAACACTAGGGTAAAAGTAGCCACTTCATTCTTTACATAAGCCTAAACCTCTATGTTGCTCAGTGGCCTAACTTCAAAATCCGATAAATCAACCCATTACCTTTATGAAACTAACCTTTCTAATTCCGTGCTTCACCGCAATTCTTTTACTTGTGAGTTGCCAACCTTCAAATGTACAACCGTCAGTATCACAGCTCGCATTCAGCCACAAACCTCCTACCCAACAAGACATCGCCCAGCATCACGCGCCACTATTTTTTCAGGATGTAGATGTAACCGACCTCTTTGTTTGTCCAAATTCGTCGAAAACGGGAACGGCCGATTGGATAGCGCCTGTCAATTACGATGGAGATTGGGATGCCACTAACAATTGGGAACACCTCATTAACAAAGGTCGAGACCTCGGCAGCCTCAAAGGAACTGCATATATCAATTATGCCAGTACAGCCAGTCATTATTACTTCTTGTACGCCGTATATCACCCAAGAGATTGGGCTGACAGCCTGTGGTGCAGCTTAGACTCTCATGAAAACGATTTGGAAGGCGTGCTATTGTGTATTGAGAAACAAGACTCCCATCCTATGGGGATACTCCGCTACGCCGCTACTATTTATCATTCTGAGCGCAAATTATACCGTGCTCAAGACCTCCATTACCGAGCTTCTCACCCTAAATTCTTTATTCAAGCAAAAGGTCACGGTATTCGAAAGTACGAAGGTTTAGCTGATGAAGACGGCACTCATATCGTTTACCAAATTACGGAAGATGAACAAAAAGTACATCAGCCACTTGCAGGTAAAAATCAGCTTCCACAAACCGTGTATTACCATTTAGTCCCCACCAAAACTACCTTATGGGCACGACGCGACCAACCGCTGCTCTTTACCGGAAACAGTTTTAACGGAGATACCTATCGCGATAACGCTGCCCACGCTCCTTGGGGCTGGGGAAGTATCGGAACCGATCCCGCAGGATTTATCAAAGATAAATTTTCATTAAAAAGCTGGGATACCACCTATTTGACAAAAGACTTTTAGTAGGCACTTTCATTTTTGAAAATAAGTTCTTAACTTTAAGTAGGCTATACAATGAAAGACCTTGTTCTGATCAATTTAACAAAACTTTAAAAAATGAAGAAATTCTACGTGTTTAGCCACTAAAGCGGAGTGTTTTAACCAAAAATGACAAAATTTTACGACAGTTTTTCAACTTAATTGTAATGTGTAAAACTTTTCTTCGTCCAAAGCACTATAGAATGTATTTATTACTAAACTGAAAAATTATGCGAAAAATTATTATTATCACCTGTCTACTTTTTATAAGTGTACAAGCGCAAGCTCAAACGGACGTTTTTGATGCTTTGCTAAAAACCTATGTCGACAAAAAAGGGAATGTCGATTACAGAGGATTGAGAAAAAACAGAGCTCTATTAGACATCTACCTCAAACACTTAGAAAAAACTATACCGGGTAAACGATGGTCATCTAACAAGGCAAAAGCCTTTTGGATAAACGCATACAACGCCTATACTATCAAGTTAATTTTAGATAGCTATCCATTGAAAAAAATTACAGATATCAAACGCAAAGGACGTAATGCCTGGAAGATTGAAATGGCTGTCATTGGTAAAAAAGCGTATTCACTTGACTATATCGAACACAAAATTTTAAGAAGATGGCATGACGATCCAAGAATTCACGTAGGAATCAATGCCGCATCAATATCAGGGCCACAGTTTGTAAACTTCGCGTTCACTGAGAAAAATATCAATAGCAAACTCGAAGAATTGATGAAGCGCTTTATCAATGACCCTACTAAAAATGTTATTGAACTGGATAAGGTAGCCGTTTCAAAAATATTTGAGTGGTATCAAGAAGATTTTACTATAAAATCCACTTTAATTGATTATATTAACAAATATTCCAAAGTAAAGGCAAATGACAACGCAGAAGTTGTATATTTAGACTATGATTGGAATTTGAACGAAAAATTAAAATAAATTGCGACTTATTAATTAATTCAATATAGAAAACAAAGTACCTAGTACTTTGTTTTTTTTATCTGTGTTGATCGATGAGAATTCTATTGCCATCCGGATCTTCTAAGGTACCACTAGCAGGCCCGGTCGTAGAGCTAGCTATAGGCTTGTGAAACTGCAGTCCGGAAGCGCCTAGCTGCTCTTGAATTTCACGGATGTCGTCAAAAGTTGCTAACTCCGCGGCTTCCTGATCCCAACCAGGGTTAAAGGTCAGGATGTTTTTTTCAAACATTCCTTCAAACAAACCAATTAAAGTTTGCTCATTCTTCATAATCAAATACTTCATTTCCGAGGATCCTGCAAAAACAGTAAATCCCAATTTTTCATAAAACTCCTGAGAGACTCTTAAATCTTTTACAGCCAAGCTCACAGAAAAAGCTCCTAATTTCATATCTAACGGTTTTTGGTTACTCCTTTTGAATACGGTATTGCATTAACTCCTCATCGTCTCCGGGTATACGCGTCCATCCTACAAATTTCAAGCCCAGTTTTTCAAGCAAGCGTTGTGATCCGGTATTTTCAGCGGTGGTAATCGCTTGCAATTCACTTACCTTAAACGCAGTAAACGATTGTTTCAATAATTCTTTTGAGGCTTCAAAGGCATAGCCTTTCCCCTCGTACTCAGGTAAAAAAGCAAAACCGATGTCCAGGCCCTTCAAGCCCTCTCTGTCATATACTCCACAACTTCCGATGGCTACTCCGTCGTCTTTGCGCACGACCACGTAATTACCAAAGCCTAAACGCTCGTGCTGAGGGAGCATTCTATCAATAATGTATTGGGTAGCCTGAGCTAAATCGTACACCTTTCTATCTCCAATATGTGCCAACCATTTCGGGGTATTCATCAAGGCTAAAAAAAAAGCAGCATCTGCAGTCGTTGCTAACTTCAAATACAATCGTTCCGTTTCGAATTCACTGAATTTTTTCATAAAGTTTTTCCTATAAAAATAAAAAAAATCCCGTTCTTTTTGAAGAACGGGATTCTATATAACTAGCTATGAGGCTAGGTTTACATTTCTAAAGCTTTCAACGGATTGTTATCCATTAATAATTCTACTGGATTTTCTAGCGCTTCTTTTACAGCTACTAAGAATCCAACAGACTCACGACCGTCAATAATACGGTGATCGTATGACAAGGCTACGTACATGATAGGCTGAATTACCACCTCTCCGTTTACGGCCATCGGACGGTTTACGATATTGTGCATTCCTAAAATACCACTCTGTGGAGGGTTGATGATAGGCGTTGACAACATAGACCCGAATACACCTCCATTGGTAATGGTAAAGGTACCTCCAGTCATTTCATCAACAGTAATTTGCCCATCGCGTGCGCGCAACGCCAAACGCTTTACTTCGCTTTCCACTCCTCTAAAAGTTAAGTTTTCAGCATTTCTAATAACAGGAACCATCAATCCTTTAGGACCTGACACTGCTATAGAGATATCTTGGAAATCGTGCATTACTTTGTAATCTCCATCGATCATAGAGTTTACATCTGGGTACATTTTTAATGCGCGAACCACTGCTAACGTAAAGAAAGACATGAACCCTAAGCCCACACCGTGCTTTTCTTTAAACGCTTCTTTATATTGTTTTCTCAAGTCAAAAATTGGCTGCATATTCACCTCATTGAACGTGGTCAACATGGCAGTTTCATTTTTAACAGACACCAAACGCTGCGCAACTTTTCTACGCAACATTGATAATTTTTTACGTTCTGTAGTACGTGCTCCAGTTCCTGGAGTTCCCATAGAAGGCACTGCTTTTATTGCGTCTTCTTTGGTTACACGACCGTCTTTTCCAGTTCCTTTCACCTCTGAAGCGGCGATTCCTTTTTCAGCTAATACTTTTTTAGCTGCTGGTGAAGCCGTACCTGTTGCATAAGTATCCTTTACAGGAGCTGCTTGAGGTGCTTCTTTCTTTTCTTCCTTAGCTGGTTCTGCTTTTGGAGCAGCTCCACCTTCTGGCTTTGCAGCATCCATATCAATTAAACACACAACAGCTCCTACCGCTACTGCATCTCCTTCTTCAGCTTTTAAGGTGATTATTCCACTTTCTTCCGCAGGTAACTCTAACGTTGCTTTATCAGAATCTACTTCGGCAATCGGTTGATCTTTTTCAACATAATCACCATCTTCAACCAACCACGTTGCGATTTCTACTTCGGTAATTGATTCCCCCGGAGAAGGAACTTTCATTTCTAAAACCATCAGTTCTAAATTTTTATATCTGAATTATTTTATTTCTTTTAATTGTTGCCTTAAGGCACCTTTTTGATTAATCAAAAACCTGTGCTAATACTGCTTCGTGACGACGCTTGTATCTCGCACTTGATCCTGCTGCTGGAGCCGAGTGATATCCTCTAGAAGCACATTCTAACTTCACTAAGTCAAAACGCTCTAGCATATACCCCCATGATCCCATGTTCTTAGGCTCTTCTTGTGCCCATACATAGCGCTCAACATTTGGATATTTATTGATTACTTCTTGTATTTTATCGTTGTGTAATGGGAACAATTGCTCCAATCGTACTAAGGCTACATCTTCTCTACCGAGTTCTTCGCGTCTCGTCAATAAATCGTAGTAGAATTTACCTGTACAGAATACTAATTTCTTCACCTTTGTAGGCTCAATAGTATCGTCAATTACTTCTTGGAAACCTCCCGTTGCCAATTCCTCCATAGTACTTACCGCCTTAGGTAAACGCAACAAACTCTTCGGAGTAAACACAATCAATGGCTTTCTGAACTCACGTTTCATCTGACGGCGTAAAATGTGGTACATATTCGCCGGAGTTGAACAGTTAGCAATGGTCATGTTATCAACTGCACACGATTGTAAAAAGCGCTCAATTCTCGCTGAAGAGTGCTCTGGACCTTGTCCTTCATAACCGTGTGGTAATAATACTACCAATCCGTTTTGCAGCTTCCATTTATCTTCTGCAGAAGTGATGTACTGGTCAAACATAATTTGTGCACCATTGGCAAAATCACCAAACTGAGCTTCCCAGATTGTCAAAGTGTTCGGAGCCGCCATCGCGTATCCGTAGTCAAAACCTAACACCCCGTACTCTGATAAGTGCGAGTTGTAAATGGTCATATTTCCTTTGTTATTAGGATTCGTGTTTAACAAGTTAATACGTTCTTCAGACACCTCATCTCTCAAAATAGCATGACGGTGTGAAAAAGTTCCACGTTCAACATCTTCTCCCGAAATACGAACATCGTAGCCCTCTTCTAACAAGGTACCATAGGCCAACGTTTCTGCCGTTCCCCAATCCAATTCGTTGGTTTCGAAAGCTCTCTTTTCTCTGTCCTTTAAAATACGTTCAGCTTTTCTTACAAACTTTACACCTTCAGGAACCGATGAAATCACTTTGGCAATACCGCGCAAACGCTCGAGGTCAAAAGTAGTATCAACAGGTTGCAGCATGTGCTCCAACTGCTTACGGATAAATCCATTCCATACTTCTGGCATAAATTCGCTTACACGAGACACCTCTTGCTTTTTCGACTCTTCAAACTCTACTTCAAGCATGTTTTTGAATTCAGCCGTTTCTGCTTTGATGTATTCATCGTCAACAATTCCTTCAGCAATTAGTTTTTCACCGTAAATCAACTTCGGGTTCTTGTGCTTAGAAATTGCTTTGTATAAGGTAGGTTGTGTAAAACGAGGCTCATCACCTTCATTATGACCGTACTTTCTGTATCCTAACAAGTCGATAAACACATCGCGCTTGAACTTCATTCTAAACTCTACCGCCAATTGCATTGCGTGACAAACAGCTTCTGCATCGTCAGCATTTACGTGCAATACCGGTGATAAGGTTACTTTGGCAACGTCCGTACAATAGGTACTAGAACGCGCGTCTAAGTAATTGGTGGTAAATCCGATTTGGTTATTCACGACCACGTGAATAGTACCTCCGGTTTTGTACCCGTTTAACTGAGCCATTTGCACTACCTCATACACGATACCCTGTCCTGCAATTGCAGCGTCACCATGTACTAATACCGGTAAAATTTTACCATCGTCTCCTTGATAATCTTGATCTACCTTAGCGCGAACAATTCCTTCCACAACAGCATCTACTGTTTCTAAGTGAGAAGGGTTCGGTACTAAGTTCATTTTTATTTCTTGTCCTTCCTTGTAGGTTTTACTCAAGGTAAGACCGAGGTGATACTTTACATCTCCATCGATATCTTTGTCTTCAAAATCCTTCCCTTCGAACTCGCTAAATAAGTCGCGAACAGGCTTTTTAAAGATATTCACCAAGGTATTTAAACGCCCTCTGTGCGCCATTCCGAGCACGCATTCTTTGACACCGTATTTTTCAGCAGCGTCGCGCAATGCCATACTCAACCCTGGGATTAAGGTTTCACCACCTTCTACAGAAAAACGTTTTTGCCCAACGTATTTCGTTTGTAAAAAGCTCTCAAAACCAACCGCCTGGTTCAATTTCGAATAGATATACTTTTTAGTATCCGCAGAATAGTCAGGGTGATTATCGTTCTTATTCAAACGATTTTGCCACCACTTTAATTCTTCAGGATTTCGCAAGTACATGTATTCCACTCCAATACTATCACAATAGATAGCCTTTAAGTGGTTTATGATATCCGCTAGCGTTTTAGGACCAATACCTAAAATTTCACCAGCGTTAAATACTGTTGCTAAATCATCAGAGTTAAGACCGAAGTTTTCAATATCCAGTGTTGGTGAATACTTTCTTCTATCTCTTACGGGATTGGTTTTAGTAAATAAGTGACCTCGGGTACGGTACCCATTAATCAAATCGATCACTAAAAATTCTTTACGTACTTCTTCGGGGATTTGTACCGAAACTTCTTCATCGGTTAGCGAGTAGTTTTCATTTGCTAAATCATAACCTTGAAAAAAGCTCCTCCAACTTGGTTCTATCGCATCAGGATTTTTTTGATATTGTTCATACAAATCACCTACAAACCCTGCGTGTACTGCGTTTAAGAACGAAAACTTGTCCATATTTTTGTTATACTTTTCTTTATAATAAGAATAATGGATACAAAAGTACAACTTTTAACTGTATCCCACTTTTATTTTGATTTTATTTTGTCCTAACTTTTTACCCGCTTTGTATTGGGATTTTAAATTTAGCAAAAAAATCTTCACCTCTAACCATTTGATTTACAATAAACGCCAAAATATCTTTGTTTTTTTTCGTATTTTTGTTTGGTGATATCAAAAAAACGCCTAAATTTGCACTCGCATTTGAAACGAACACCGTTTTAAATTCCTCCTTAGCTCAGTTGGTTAGAGCATCTGACTGTTAATCAGAGGGTCCTTGGTTCGAGCCCAAGAGGAGGAGCAAAGGCAACATGGAAGCCGATAATTTCCATACTTACATATATATTCTTGAGAAATCGAGAAATTCCTCTTTAGCTCAGTTGGTTAGAGCATCTGACTGTTAATCAGAGGGTCCTTGGTTCGAGCCCAAGAAGAGGAGCAAAAAAAGACTAACATTTACGTTAGTCTTTTTTGTTTTAAGTTGGTACAGTTCCGTTTTGTATTATACCCCTACGCTGTACTTTTGTTGAAAATACTGAACCAAATCGGTCGATTCAGATACTTCTCCATCCATAAAGAACTGCATAATCTCAAGTTGATCATCCTCTGGGTGCGCTGCTATGTGTTTGGTCATGCGCTCTAATTGCGTCTCATGAACAAAATTCCAAGTAATTGAAACACTATCCGACAAACAGGTCACATCGTGAAACCAACCTGAAGGGAAAAAGATAATCTCTCCTGGTGCCAGTACATCTTTATAATCAGGTGTTGTATTTTTAAAATTTGGGAATTTGGCATGATCCGGATTTTTTACGTCTACGAAGTCGGTACCATTCATTACTGAGGCCTCCTTTTGAGGACTGTACAAGTATATTTCTTTTTGTCCATAAAACTGACACAGTACTGCATTGCTCATAAAAGGATCTTTGTGCAAACGAGTTCTCGACCCTCTTCCCGATATAAACAGACCTTTATAGGGGTAACTGTATTCGTTAATTGGGCGCTTTGCTGCTTTGTGATTACTTGGAATCACTAAATTGGTATCCGGAATAAAATACGGTTGTGACCACGCGGGCTTCAGAGCCTCAAAAACCTTGTCAGACCAATAAAATTCCACTTCCTTTAGTTTGGTATACCAACGCATATAATTTTTAGCGGGTCCGTCTTCAGGAGCTCTATCAAAGTTTGTATCGATGTATTCTGACAGTGTTTGGATGGTTTGCAAGTCGAATAAGTCGTTGTACACCTGTACTATTTGATCACCAAAAGTAGCTTTTAGGTATTGGGGGGTAAACTTCTCCCTATCCCAATGCTCCATACCATCCGTGACAATGATGGGTTGATTAGCCTTGATGCACTTTTCTATAAATAATTCTGGGGTAATATTTTTAACTCTCGTTACTTCCATAATGTTTGGTTTTAAATAATTAATTAGTTGTGTAGCTCTTTAACTCACGTAGTTCAAATACGATTTGTACAGTGAAAAAATCAATTTTTCAGGCATGCGCAATCGCAGACCGCTGTACAATAAAGCGTTGTAATACACATTTTTTAACGGTGCTCCTTGCCAAAGCGTGTTCACTCCTTTCCAGGCTCCTTTAGCCGTATGCCAGTCTATGTTGAAAGAAATAGATTGACTGAGTCCATGCACTTGATGCAACATCCCTCCCGGCATGAATAAAATATCTCCTGGCCCCAACAACGCTTCGCGAATTTTTAGAGAGCCCGACTTAGGAAACTTTGAATAGTCGGGATTTTGAGGATCAAACTGAGCCCAACGCCACCCCTCGATGTAACACTTGTTGCGATCTTCAGCATCGATGAGTATAAATTTCTTTTCTCCTACTACCTGAAAAAACAAGTTATTCGTAAGTAGGGTGTCGAAGTGCAAGGGCGTAAGACTTCCGGTCGACCCCATAAAGAACTGAATATAATTTTGCCAGGTATTCGCATACCAGTCCGGCAATAAATCCTTAGGAAACGGATTAATGTCTTGAAGGTATTCTGGGAACAAGTAAAAAAATGGGATGTCGTGTAGGTATCCTGGCTTTTCTGCCGGCAACCCTAAACGCAGCTGTTGTTCGTAGTCCTCCAAACGGGCTACGTAATCACTGAGCAGCATTTGTTCTCGTTTTCCTTCACTGACATTCCCGACTTTGATCGCTACTTTTTTCCCTGTTTCTCTACTTTTAAAATAAGCCGTATCCCAATGGAGCGCTTTCCATTCCGCTGTCATTCCTTTGATGAGAACAGGTTTATTTTGAGAAACGTATTTCTCGTAGAACGTCTTTTTGTCTATGGTCTGTTCCACAGGAATATGTTCGAAGGTTTTTAACACATCTCTATCTAACACATTCATAATCGTAGTTTTATTTAAGTTCTTAAATTTTGAAGTTTATATTAGACCACCACATCAGTAGTAAGGTCAGTAGTTAACAGGCAATTGTGCAGTAGTTCAAGTACCTCTTTAAAGTTCCCTTTGTCAAAGATTAAGGAGATAGAATTGAAAAACATTCGGAAACCTACTACAGGAATTCCTTCTTGCGACAAGACTTCATTGATACGAATGAGCTCTTGTTTCTTATCCATACTCTGGCTCGTAATCGTTATCAAGGCTATGTTTCTCTTTTCGATGACCACTTTTCGAATCATTTCAGAAAACTGGGCTCCACTAACACCAGTTCCTGTACCAGGTGTAAAAAAATGTATGCACTCATCGGCCACCACGTAATACGATCGGCCATCATTTGACGAAGTTTTAATTCTGAAAAACAAGTAATCCTTATCGATGATCTCCTTGGTAAAATTTTTAGGCAAATTCCATTCTTTCTCAAAACTTATAATACTACATGCTTGATGTAAAGAGAGTGCTTTTTGAGCCGAACGATCTCCATTAATTACCTGTGTCCCTCTAAAATTTCTATTAAAGGTATTTCTAATGACAAAAGGGATGTTGTTTTTGGACAGCTGCCCAATAGATTCGGGATGAACCAATACATTAGACCCGAATTTAGACAAGTTTTTCAATTCGTCGAAAGAGATGTTCGTCAGTGAATGCGCTTTCGGAACCTTGTTGGGATCGGCTGTCATAATACCATTGACATCGGTCCATTTTGTCACACTATTTGCCCCTAATACAGTACCGAGTATGGTTGCGGTATAGTCAGAGCCGCCTCTACCCAACGTTGTCGTACTCCCCGTTTCAGTAGCTCCTATAAATCCGGTGATGACAAAATTCCCTGGATTGGCAACAAAAAAAGTACGAATTGCCTTCGCTGTTTGCTCCCAATTTACACGGGCATTCTTGTGATTATCATCTGTGATGATCAACCCACGGGCATCTTTAAATCGGAAATCTAGTCCGTAGCTCTGTAAGTAGCAGGTAATAATATTGGCCGAAAACAATTCGCCAAAACTTAAAATCTCATCGTAGTCCGCATCCGTTACCTTTCCTTTTTCAGCGAGTGCAGCTACCTTTACTCTAAAAGCCTTTTCAATTTCTTTGACAATCGCTTTACTATTTTCCAATTCGGTTTCAAAAAGGAAGTTTACAAAGTCGTCATGCCTATTCACTATTCGTTCCAAGACCTCTTTATAGGTTGGACCTCCTGTTTCAAGGGCATCTAATAAACTCAAGAGTTCGTTAGTGATTCCTTTTAAGGCCGAAACTACAACGAGTACCGGCTCTTGCTCCAAATCGTAACTCCTCAAGATATGTCGCATATTCTGAAGAGAAATTTTTGAACTGACCGAAGTGCCTCCAAATTTCAATACGTTCATAATAGTTATTTTGTAAGGTTAGTCTATAAGTATTCGTGAATGCACCATGTGCATGTAAATGACTTCTTAGGAAGTCTGTTTGTATAAATTTTGTACCAGCAGCAGGTGATATACCAACTCAGCGCTATCTAGTGTATGAATCTCTACCTCATAAATGGGTTTACTCGCCACCAAATGACAGGGATGAGATTTATCGATTTCTAGTTTATTAATAAACCACTGCTTGTTTTCCACTGTAACTCCAGCGGCATTGAGTCGAATTTTATCGAGAGGAATGTTCAGACCTCTCCCATCGGCTTTGCTCACGGCTTCCTTGATGGTCCAGTAATCAAAAAACCGGGTGTATTTACACGGAGCCTCCATGACATCTTCCCATTCTTGGTCACTTAAGATATTGGTAAACAATTCCAAGTCTATTCCTTCTGAAATCTGTTCGATATCGATGCCTATAGCCTCTTCGTTAGTACTGAAAGCACAAAGTACAAAGCTCCCTGCATGACTGATATTAAACGCCATTTGAGTTCCTATCGTCGGCTTCCCAAATTCGTCGTAATACACGTCCTTTAAACTTTTGTCTGTATGGCGTCTCAGCACCAACAACAACAAACAGCGTCCTAATAAAAAGGCCTGACGATCTTTCCAGAAACGAAATGTATTTGCTTTCTTTTGCAAAGGCTCTGGAACAAACTCCAACAGGGTTTCCCAAAGCTCTTTAGGAAACTCTTCTCTATTCTCTATACTGAGAACTGTGATGACATTTGACCACATTTCTTTTTAGTTTATGAGGTTAGTAATTTTCGCTTGTAAAGCAGTCTTATCCATCACGCCAACAATAGTATCGTTTCGGATTTCAAGGACTACCGGTACCGTTTTGGTAATCGATTTCAATAGCGTTCTCGGCACTTTATTGACTTCAAAAGCTATGGCTAGTTCACGGGCAAATACTTCGTACGCTTCAGCGGCCTCACTATACGTGATTCCGGCTACGACCTTGCCTCTTTGCTGTAGTGCATGCATCATAGGAATCGCTTCCTCACAATGTTTACAGGTAGGAGAGAACAACAATACATAACTGTTCTCTTTTTGTATTTTACTGATAGGTAATTGGTAACTGCTTACTGTTTTTCCGATAGCCTGCTTTACAAAATCGGCGTTATCAACACTGCCAAATTGCATTACTTGATAACTTATCAAGGCCACGGTACACAGCGATATCAACTGTAGCACTCCTATAGTGCCTTTGTTTTTCCACGATCCTTGTAGTAGTATCCATGCCATGAATACTAGTACTGCATTTTTTCCGAGGACCACAGCAATATTTTCGGAATTCAAAAAACTAAACGATCCGAAACAATCGCACTCTGTAATTCCCAACACCCAATATCCATAGCTGTATACTAGGCTCAACAGAATCAAAAACACCATCGAAAATTTAGCGGTGAATTTCTTGAATACAAACAGGGTAAAAGCGGCTGACAATGCCAACTCAACCCCCAGAATAAGCTGAGATACGCCTGAAAAATAAAGAGGGTATGCCGCAAGCTTTTCATTAAAACTCGGAAAATCGATCAACTTCCCAATGGCCGACAATCCAAATACGACTCCTAGAACCAAGCTCATCCCAAATTTTAGGTAGCCTTGCCCCTTTACATCAGACAAACGTTGGGCATTTCGCTGCCATAAACCTCGCACAAAACGTATAAAAAGCACGTAAAAGATTGTTGGAAAAATCAATGGTTTCCATAGCTCCCAACGCATGCCTGAGGTCCAGCTCTCTGTAATAGCAAGGCGTACATTTTGTGGAAATTGTAAGATTCCACTAGGATCATTTATTAATAGTAAGCTCAAAAAGAGTACAATCAAGCTCATGCTCACCACCGCGTAGAGTACCAACAAAACGTTTTGTCTGGTATAGGAAAAGGTCGCTACTCCTTGTACACTCTGTGCAAACTGACGCAATACTTGATTCGACGTAGCCCTTAGGTTGCTCACCCCCGAGATATCTGTCAATACCCAATAGCCATCGGTTCTAAAAAACGGATTGAGATTAAATGCTACACTGAGTACTCCTAAGGCGTACATCAATACGAGAAATTCAAGTTGACCTGTCCATTGGAAAAGCAGGGCAAAAATAGCTGCCAACAAAATTTGCATAAACAAGCCACCTAAATTTACGATGATTCTGTCCGATCTTTTCAACCGCCATATATCTGAAACATCGGCAAACATCACTGGTGTTAGCAGGTAAAAGCCCACACCGATGTCCCCGTGTTTTCCTCCCAACTTTTTACATGCCGCGGCATGACCAAACTCGTGAAAAAATATAGCTCCTGATAGCACTGCCCCCACAAAAACTGGTGATATGGCACGCCAATACGCATAAACATTACTCAAGAAATAAGGCAAATAGTAAATGGCAAATCCACCTACGACCAACAGCCCTATAATGAGCAAGCTATAAAACACGCTCGGTGAAAACAACGGTGCAAAAAACGAAGCTATCGGCCCCACGATACGCTTGGGAATGAGGGTAAAACTCAATTTTAAATAATCGGGTTTCTCCGCAACTCGGTATTCGTGTTCATCATTCTTAACAATGTGATATTTCCCCAAGGTATGATACAGAATATCATGAATTTGCTCCGGGCTCATTTGCTTCCCGTGTTTTGCATTAAAAACTCTGGTCAACTCATCAATGGTTTGTTCTCCATCAATGAGCTTTAACAAATTCACTACCGAATCATTTACCTTGATGTGATGGTTTAATTCCTTTTGCACTATTAAGTGCCCAGGACCATCGTACGGAAGGATTTCTATATGCTCAGAAACAACGGGTATTCTCGTTAAAATATTCATAGTATTATACGCTATTAACTCCTAATTTTTCATTTTTCCATAGGCTGTAAGTCCAGCCACACAGCTCACTGTCGTAAATACTCTGTGAAAATCTTGAAGTACACAATTGGTTCCACGATCAGCGAGTATCCATTTAATTTCAGGGTGATCAGCTCGCAACACTGCAGGATGCGGTATGCGCATGGCTGCACTGGCTGGCCAAGATCCGTCGATAAATTGTCCGGATGTAAGAGCAGTTACCAAGGCCTTTTTCGCTGCCTGATACTTTGCAAAATCCTCGTGTAAACAGAGTAATTCAAGCAATTGTCCTTGATACCAATAATTTTGTTTTTCGATTAACTTCTCTACGATACCTCCATCCATCAACTGCCAAACCTGCGGTAATAACCAAGAAATCATTTCGTAGTCGTCTCGTCGCACTGCAGCCTTTAGTAGCTGATTGAATGCGTAAATAGTAGAGGTCCACCAATAAGAATGCAGTGTCTCAGGCTCTTGAAGTGCCGCTATTAAATAGGTTCTCAACTGAACTAGTGCAGTTCCTTGATAATCCACTAAGGACAGTAAATCATATGCTGCCGCACTGACACAAAAATGCGATTGAGTCCATCCTTGGACTTCTTGAATACGATCTGAATTCAACGAAATCCTGACCATATCGTCATTTAGGTAGGTGCTAAACCCTCCGTCAGACTTTTGGTAGTCCAACCAGGCTGTCAAATAAGGGCTAATATCTATACCTTGGTTGTATAGAGCTTTCAAAACAAAGGTAGACGAGTCTGCATCTGAAATCCAACGGGTATTATAGCCCCATAAACCATCCGCATTCCTTGCCGCTTTCAATTTTTGGGGTAGGTTTAGCTCTTCAAATCGCAATCGAGCTTCCGAAGTCCAAAAGGATTGCGACATCACAAACCCGGTTGTCCAAAGGTCGCTATTTCCGGCATCGTTAAAATAATCTAACCACAATCCCGACTGTTCTTTGCGGGCCTCACTAATAAACTCAAGGCCTTTTCCCCTTTGTTCTTCCAGCGACATATGCTCCGAAACAGGACTCATAGCCAAGGAATTTTTGACTTCAAACACCGTGATAAACCCAGCTACATTCAACTGATTGCGCACGATGGCATTGTGGAGTTTTTGAATTTCAAACTCCCAATCTTTTAATCCAAATCCTTCACTGCATTGCTTGGCTTTTTGGAGATACTCCAACGCCTTATCGTATAAATCTTCAATAATTCCTTCTAAATAGAGGCTCTTCTTTAGCGTTCCGGGAGCTTGGTTTTGCAAAGCCTCAGTTCCAAGCCTCTTTTCGAGTTCGAAAAACGCTATATTAAACTGTCCGTTTTCCAAATCTTCTTGAAAATCGGTAATATCATCCGTAATCTGGAAGGCAGCATAATAAAACTTATGGGCCTCTAACAGACTGCCAAAGGTTCTCTGATCAGCATCCTGGGCTAAGGAAAAAAGTGCATCGATAGCTACTTTCCCAAAAGCGCATTTGTAATCTGCTAATTTTTCAAAATCTTCATAACTCTGAATAAGTGCGGCATTTTTATCCATTTCATAGGCTTTAGCATATTGAAACTTGCGCCCATTCCAGAGGGTCCAAAAGTTGTGATTGTTAGGAAACAGGCTCGCGAGTAACTTTATCGCTTCTTCCTTACAAATATCTGAGACTAGGAAGCCCATAAAATTGGCTCCAGTATCTTTTTTATCGACCATTTCATCGATCAACATCACCGCTTTATAATATAAAAAACCAGCCAAATTCAACGTCTCTAAATCCGAAGTACTAGGACCGTTAAAAGCCTCGCTAAACAAATAAGGATAGTAGGTATAATACGAGGGGTTATCACTGATAAATTTTTCATCCAAAATGATGGCAGCGATAGATTCAGGCAAATTCTTAGAGGCAAAATAGGCCTCTAATTGCCCTAAAAATTTTTTCTGTAATTCAGGGGCGTATAACGGTTGGGCATCGGTATAGATCATAATACTAGACTTTAATGGTATAAAAAGGTGTCGTTGGGGGATAAACAATAGAAGAGGAGAATTATCACCCTGGTTCCCCAGGGCAATAATTCTTATACTCAAAAGCTGCTTAGAAGTTACAGTTTACGTTGTTAGGCATGTATTGACATTCCCACGCTTGCATTTCTAAACGTTGCTCTAATTGTTCTACTTGAAATTCATTTGAAGTTTGATTGAAATTTTTCATGATTAAATTATTTAAAAATTGTGCTTACTCTTTTAAGGATTTTCAGCGTGCTCCTATTCATTTTTGGCATGAAACTCCCTAGCCTACACAATTATGTAAGCCTACCTAGTGCATTACGAAGCTCTGTGGCGATGTAAATTTTTGGCGGAGTATTGCCGTTAAACCGGGGTACTAATTAAAAGTTACAGTTTACGTTGTTAGGCATGTACTGGCATTCCCATGCTTGCATTTCTAAACGTTGCTCTAATTGTTCTACTTGAAATTCGTTTGAAGTTTGTTCGTATTTTTTCATACTAGATTGATTTTAAAAAAAGAGGGAAATTCCTCATGGAACCTCTTTTTATAGTTGGTTATTAATTAAAAGTTACAGTTTACGTTGTTAGGCATGTATTGGCATTCCCATGCTTGCATTTCTAAACGTTGCTCTAATTGCTCCACTTGAAATTCGTTTGAAGTTTGGTTTACATTTTTCATAATAAATTGATTTTAATAAAATTTCGCCTACTCTGAATAGGATTTTCGGCTTCCTCCTGTGATGGTGTTGTAATTAGAAGTTACAGTTTACATTGTTAGGCATGTACTGACATTCCCACGCTTGCATTTCTAAACGTTGCTCTAATTGCTCCACTTGAAATTCGTTTGAAGTTTGATTTGCATTTTTCATAATTAAATTGTTTAAATAATGGTGCCTACTCTAGCTAGGATTTTCGGCTTCCTCCTATATTTTAGACATGATGTTCCCAGGCCTACAAAACACTGTAGGCTTCACAGAATATCAGATGATACGGTGCTAACTCGGGTTACAAACGGTAGTAATTATTGATTCACAATCAGTTACCTAAAAAAACCAAACACTTATAACTATTTCGTTTACAAAATGTTAACCCTATATTAGTTCTTAATTTATTGCTTATACGGTTCTAAACGATCTGACTCTTTTTCAATTGCCGATTTACGTTCTTTGCGATCCTTTTTAAAGCCTCCGCCAAACTTGTAGGTAAAGGCCAATTTGATACTTTGCGTTTGCCAAGTGTTGTCTATGCGAACATCGGTATTAGGAAATGCACTTTTCCCGACGAAGTTGGTCCATGCAAAAACATCGTTTCCACTCAAGCGTAATTTTCCTTTACCTCCCCATAAACTCTTACCAATAGCCAAGGCTAGTTTTCCATAGGGTTCCTGAATAAATGTGTCAGTAAGACTGCGTGAAGTATACCAAGCTCCCAATTCAAATTTCCAGGTCGGAGCAAATCGGTACTGATGCAACATAAATCCAGTAAAGGTTCCTGTTGAAATCGAAAAATTAGTCCCTTGAACCATACCGTCCAATTGATTGCGACTGTAGTTCAAATCGATTGAAGTTACCCAGTTGTCCATCAAAGGTAAGCCAGCATTTAGCCCAATTCCATAAGAGGTTAAATCGTTCAAGTTATCCTTGCGAATAAAGGTTTCATTCTGGGCTGCATTTTGGAAAATAACATCGGTAATGATATCTTCGGTTTTGTTGTAAAAAGCCGTCGTAGTAATAGCGCCGCCCATCATCGCATAGCTCAGCTCAAAGTTGTTGCTAAACTGCGGATTCAACGCAGGATTTCCCTCTTCAAAAGTGTATTTATCGTAAAAATATCTAAACGGATTTAAATCTCTGTAATCCGGACGTTGAATTCTCCTTCCGTACGACAGTCCCAGCTGTGACTCTTCATCCAAATCATAGGTAAAGAATACCGAAGGTAGCCATCGGGTATAGGAATTTGTAAATTCCGTTTTTTGTGTTAACTGTTTCCCCGTAATCCTCGTCTGTTCCATTCGCACTCCTGCCTGCATGGTCAATTGCCCGAAATTTTGCGTGTAATTGACATAGGCCGCATTCACGTTTTCATCGTATTGAAAGTGATTTGACAATGCGGTATTTTCAACGAGTTGCCCGCTTGTTTTGTCGTAGAATTTAGCATTGTTGTCCGTAGCAACAAAACTCGTTTTTACTCCCATTTCAACCTTGCTTAATTCTGATAAAGGAAGTGCATAATCTGCCTTGGCTGTATAGATATCGATGGTTTGCGGCAAGTCGTTAAAAAGTACTTCTCGCGACGTTAGGTTGCCCGCATTGTTAAAGAAACTATTGTTAAACGTCTGATCTACTTCCGATTTGTATCGTAAATAATCTCCGTCAATAGACAGTTCCTGACCATCTGTATCGAACTTATGCGTCAAATGAATGTTTGCCTGTAAGTTGGTAAATTCGACATTTGACAAGGCCGGTCCTTCTAAACGCTGGGTCAATACATTGGCACTGTTACGCAAATAGGTGTCGTTTGCCGTATTTGTGGTTCCTTTGGTAAACTGAGTTCCTACAAGAAATCCGATCGTCGTTTTAGGCGTCACAAAATAATCCAATCCCAACCTGCTAGTCAGGAAGTTGTTTTCTCTTTTAATAAAGGTATTTTGTTTAAAAATTGCCGTTAAGTTATTCGATGCATCTCTAAAGTTCCTATCAATTTTGTAATCGTCAAAGTTATTTTTATCCGTATAGCTTACATTTCCAAAAATATTCACATGTCGGGTATTCGCATTCCAGGTAAGGCTGTTCGCAATTTCCGCATAGCGTCCTTGACGATACGAGCTGGCAACATCCATTTCCCAACCTTTTTGGTAATTTCTCTTGGTAATAATGTTGATTACCCCTGCATTACCGTCGGCATCGTACTTTGCCGGTGGATTGGTCATGACTTCTATTTTTGAAAATTGACCTGCAGGCATGCTATTGATATAATTGTCCAAATCAGCCCCCTGTAAATAGGAGCGTCTTCCATCGATCAAGACAATAACTCCCGACTTACCTCTCAAGGTTACTTTACCTCCATTACCTACATTTACTCCTGGTGAAATTTTCAATACATCTGACAAATTCCCACCATCAGCAGCCATGGTAGCTCCTACATCCAATACAACGCGGTCAATTTTTTTCTGTACTAACTTGCGTCGGCTGTTTACAACCACCTCATCCAACACGAGGTCGGGTTGTAATTTTACAGTGGGTAAAGTAATGGCCACCTTATCGACCAATATAGGCGTACGTACCTCTTTATAACCTACATAACTCGTGTGCATGATATAGTTTCCAAATCGGATTCCTTCAAATACAAAGGTTCCATTCTCTTCGGACAAGGCAATTTTGGCTATGCTAGAATCTTTAGCTCTGTACAACACATTGGTTGCAAACCCAATTGGACTGCCTGTTTCATCGACTAGTTTCGAATTAATGGTCGCAATTTTTCTCTGCTGCGCTTGCCCTTCGCTGATTGCTCCCAATAGCAAAGCCAGGGTAAATACCAAGGCCTTTGCCATTGAAAATTGTCTTGTTGTTTGTTGAATATTACTTACAATACGTTGCTGCTGTAATCGGAAATAAGCCATAGAATGCAACTCTTTCACAGTAGTAAATTTCATTTTCTTAGATATTTTATCTGCGAGTATCACAGAATATTAATAATAATTTGGTTCGTTTTACTTTATAGAACTACTGGTTTTTCTACCGAGTAGTTGTTAATAATTTCAGTAATTTTTTCGAGATGATTGAGGATAAAAAAATGATCTCCTTCCAAAAACTCAAAACTAAATTCCTTAGAGGTTTCTAACTGCCATCCTGTTAAATCCGCTTCTTTTGTAGTTTCTTCTGTACCACAAAAAGCTTTTATCGGAACGGGATAAGGCGTATTTTGCTCGTATATTTTTGTTTCGATGGCTTTGATATCTGAGCGCAGCACTGGCAACACAAAATCGAGTAGTTCCTGATTTTGAATCACCTCATCAGGCATGCCTCCTAATTTGATAATTTCCTGTTGGAAAGCGGCATTGCTCAATTGCGCTATTTTTGTTTTCAATCCTCTTTTTTCAGGTGATGGGCACCCCGTAGCTATAAACAACTGAGGCAACCTCTGTTGTTCATCACGAAGTTTGTGTAGCAATAAATTTCCGAGCATGGCTCCCATAGAATGACCGAATAAGACGTAGTCTTTATCGAGATACGCTTGCATTTGACGGAACAAATCGTCTGTTAACACATCCAAATCAGCTATCAGATCTTCTAGCATTCTCGTGCCTCTTCCGGGTAACTCTAAGGTTATCATTTCAATATGCTCAGAAAGGTAGGGCATAAAATTTCGGTAGGAATATTTATTACCTCCTGCATAAGTTAAACAGATTAATCGCATGGTGTTCATATTAAAAGTTCCAGAAGTAATTTTTTCTATTTTTTTGACTGATCGACTTTAAGGTCCACTGTCCACGTTCTCTTCGCAGCTTTAATTTGACCTTCATTTCTCCACAGAAAAATATAAACTCCGCTTTACCAGCACGTTCTCTAAAAGAGGCCTTCCCCATTTCAATAAACGGGTGACCTTTTTTGATGAGCCTTGACATTTCCTTATTATCCACGATGATTACTTTTTCGCCGAACATGTTTACGGACACCTCGGGAATTCTGTTTCCAGTAACCAATACAACAGGTAGGTATTCCTTGCCTTCGGCTTCCGTTTTTAAGAGCTCTTTCATTTCTTTGAGATCTAAAGCATATTGAAGCGGTGTTCTAATTTCTTGCGCGAGCATTGCTGTTGTATTCATCATTACAAATAGTATTAAGGTATTTAAAGTCGTTTGCATATCGTTTTCGTTTTTTTTAGTTGGTTAGTAGTTCTACAGGTTGTTCCTGAGCTAGCAACACCTGGTCTTGAACAATTTTTCCGTAGTTAAATTTCACCAAGCGCTGTGCTTGATCGAAATAAGCGTCGTCATGGGTTACCGCAATTACGGTTTTTCCGCGTTCCTTTAAATTCGGGATGATATTTTGATAGAAAAAGGCCCTAAATTCTGGATCTTGTTCTGCTGCCCATTCATCCAAAATGATGAGGTCTTTATTTTCAAACAAACTGTTGATAAAAGCCACCCTCTTCTGCTGCCCTTTTGACAAGGTCGTTTTCATTTTTCCTGTCTCTTCATTCAATTCAAAAACCTTTTCTAATTGCATGGTTTTTACCAGTTCTTTAAGTTCACTGGTTCGTTGAACATAGTCAAAAGCGTTGTAATTTTCGGCAAACAAGTAGTTATCAGTAAAGATACACGAGATTTGATTTCTGTAATACGCGTAGTTGTGAAGGTCTATCTCTTTTTCGTTCAGATAAATTTTTCCAGATGCCGGTTTATACAAACCTGCCAACAACATGATAAAGGTACTTTTTCCACTTCCGTTACCTCCGGTGATGAAAATACTGTCGCCCTTATTAATAGTAATGTTTAATGGCTGAAGGGTAAATACTTTTTCCTTTTGCTCGTTAAAGTACTCAAAGGTTACATTTTCAAAGCGAATTGATTTAAACTCCGTGTTGAAGTCGGTCAAATCTCCATGTGATAGTTCTTCTCCTTCTACCACTCCCAACACTTTGTTGAAATGGTTTAAACGCTGCACTGCTACTTTCATTTTTGTAAATTCCTGAATTGCTCCAACGACGGCCGTTACCGGACCCAGTAAAAACAAGATAGTCACGACAAAATTTGTACGAACATCAGGTGAAATAACGATGGTCGCAGGCAGTCCAAAAAGAATCACTCCCACCAAAAAGTACCCTGCGTAATTTCCCATTAGGTCGTTTACCAAATACTTGGTCACGGTACGAATGGTCAAATCTTTCACACGATTTCTATTCTTTTTCAAATAATCGTTGTACACCACATCGCTACGGTGTGAGTTCATCTTTATTTCTCGAAATCCTCTTAGAAAATCGTTGACATTATCTTGATACACATTGGCCAAATCACGAGCCTTATTGATGTCTTTTTCGATACTGATATTCCTCACCGAATACACCACAGCCAAAGCTACCAGCGTCAAGGTTACGATGAGTGCTCCTACCGGATGGGTTACAAATAAGTACACAACTCCAATAGCCACCATAATTCCTGCATTAAAGGCTTCAATAAAACTCTGAGGGAACTTTTGTAGCGTAGTAACATCGGTCATCGCTGTTCTAACCTTTTCTTCTCCTAACTCCTGAAACTCTTTATAGTCGGTAAACCTGAGCTTGTTAAATATGGAAAGATTGAGTTCATTTCCTAACTCATAAGTCAGTTTTATCATATAAGCCTGGAAAAAACGAGCAACGATAAACGAAACCACGATAAGGCCTCCGAAAATCATCCAATCGTATTTTTCTTCTACGAAAGGAAGTTGCTTCCCAGTAATTTTATTATTGATAAACAGCAGTAATGCCGAAGCCCAGACTGCATTGATAAGTCCTAATAGTCCCAAATTCACATAAAAAAACTTGGATTTTTTCTGTAATAATTTAAATAGTCCCATTGTTATAGTTTTTGATTAGAGTTATGGTTTGTAAAATTTATGACGGCATTGTACAGCGTTCTCTTATTCGCTTCCTGCCAAATACTAAAGTGATTTCCTGGTATTATTTGTGTTGAAAATTTATCCGAACTAAATGCTTTCCAAGCATTCATCTTATTTGGTTGACTGCTGTCTTCAGCTCCGATAGCCAAAACATTGGTCACTACCGCCTCCATTGTCAAGCAATACGATTGTAATATTTTTACGTTGTTTGCTACCACACGCTCTACGCGAGCTTTCGAATGTTCTGGAAGTGCATTTCCTTGTAATTGCTCGGTAATCAGTTCTTCGATTAAGGCATCATCAATCTGATGTTCTCCATCGTGCGCTAGTTCTGAAAACGCTATTTGCGGATCTTTATCGATGAGTATCAATGCGACATCAATCCCTTCTTGCTTTGCGCATTTTGTCAGTTCTGCGGCTAGCAAAGCTCCCATAGAATAACCTAACAGGTACTTTCTTTTGGCGCTGCGCATTAGCGGAGCAATTTCGCACCACATGCGCTCTACCATGTCCGACATACTCACAGGCAATGGAGTGTCAAAATCAATCCCTGGATATTGCAGTCCATAGCAAGCTACCCCTGCATTCCCCAGTGCTTCGGCGAGTTCTTTATACATTACAGAAGACCCTAGTACCGGAGGAATCATAAACATCTGACTTGCTGAGTCTGTTTGGTTCAACGGAACCAACAGGGTTTCAGCAGTGGATTGCTTATCTAGGATATCCGCTATACCTTGAATGGTTGGATTCATAAAAAAGTCTCGCACACGCAGTTCTTTATGAAATTCTTCCCATACTTGACTAATCATCGCCATCAAGGCTATTGAATGCCCTCCTAACTCAAAAAAGCTCACATCTGTACTTACAGAAATACTGTTTCTCTTGAGAAGCTTACTCCAAATACTCAGTAATTTTTCTTCAGTCTCCGAACTCGGTGCCACGCGACTGCTAAGTCCACTGAGGTCTTGTGTAGCCAGTTCTTTTCTCAATTCAGCATAGGCCACTTTTCCATTTGTAGTGAGTGGAATTTGCTCCATAAATACAATTACTCCTGGAATCATGTACTCTGGTAATTGCTTTCTTAAGTCTCGCTTCAAATCACTTTGATCCAACGGAGTTTCTGTGACCATAAAGGCCGTTAACAACTGTAATTCCGGATTAAAATCAAGCGCTACCTCTACAACTCCGGGTTGCTGTAAGCAAGCGGCACTCACTTCTCCTTTATCAACGCGATATCCACGGATTTTTATCGTCGTACCGACACGTGCTTTAAACTCGATGTTCCCGTCGGCATTCCACCTCCCAATATCTCCAGTTTTATACCAGCGTTCTTGATTGATTTCTGGTAATTGCACAAAACTCTCTGCATTTTTTTGCGGTCGATTTATATAGCCTCTAGCCATCCCAGCTCCGGACAGATACAATTCTCCCCAAACACCGATTGGCACTTGACGTTGTTGCGCATCTAAAATTTGGATCTGAGTATTCTCGAGGGGTTTTCCAATCGGAATTTCTGTTTCCGACCCGTCAATTTTATAAAGCGTCGCACAAACACTGTATTCGGTAGGTCCGTATGCATTAAAATAATTGAGTTTTTTTGCATAAAATGCGGCATCGCTCTTGTTGGGAGCCTCCCCCGCAGTTACTAACACGCGAATTCCTGCCACGGTTCCTCTGTCGAGGTTTGACAAATACGCTGGAGGCAATGTCGCAAAACTGATATTTGCCTCTCGTAAAAACGATGAAAATTTCACTGGGTTTGCAATCGTTTCATCACTTACAAGTACCAATGTACTCCCTGCGTAGAGTGCGATGCATATTTCGTATACTGAGGCATCAAAAGAACAGCTCGCAAATTGTAAACAAGTATCTGTTGCCTCTATTCCTAGTTGCTCAATCTGATCGGTAACCATATTGATATTTCCACGATGCTCAATCATTACCCCCTTCGGTACACCTGTTGAGCCAGAAGTATAAATAACATAGGCCAAATCATCTGGTTGTACTTGGGTCGTCGGCACGCAACCTTTGTATTCTTCACAATAGTTCGCCAAACGCTCGACTCCAACAATCTCGCTGTTTTCCAAGGTCAAATCCAAGCTGTCATCTGCAATGACAAACAAGGGGTTGGCATCTTTAAAAATCAACTCTTTACGCTGTAACGGCTGCTTGGCATCGACCGGTAAGAAGGCCGCTCCTGATTTTAAAATCGCCAACATGCACACCACTTGCCATTCCGAACGCCTCATAGAAATCCCGATAATGCGATCACGTCGGTGCTCAAAATTGTCTTCAATCCAGCACGCCAAGGCATTGGCTTTTAAATTAAGCTCGTAATAGCTATAGCTTCTATTTTCAAAAATCAGCCCTGTTGCATCTGGTGTTTCAGTAACCTTCTCTTCAATTCTCTGATGAATTGATGTATATATTTTTTCCTGCGTTGTTTCATTAAAACTATTCAGTAACGCTTTTTCATCAGGGGTTAACAACTGTAAGTCTTGAACCGCAATACTCATATTCGAGACCACCTGTTGCAGCACCTTTTCGTAGTGCTTTACAAATTGCTCTATAAAGCCAGCATCGTAACACTGTTTGTCATATTCTACAAATACGCGCAGTCCCTCTGGAGTTTCTCTCGTTACAAACGAAGCATCAAACTTACTCTCTTGCAACTCTTCCGTAACTCCTTCAACTACGATATCTGTTAACTGCAAATCATCGTCTTGAATTTCACGTTCGTTTTGATGTATAAACATCACATCAAAAAATGGTGTTGTTCCTTGTATTCCTTCTTCAAAATCACGAGCTAACAAATCAAATGGATAGTCTTGATACTCGGCAATTTGCAATACATTTTCTCTCACACTTCGCAGCAGGGCTTCAAAACTTTGCTGCGGTGCTACTTGAGTTCTATGCACCACCGTATTTACAAAAAATCCTAATTGGTCTTCGTATTCCTGCCTGTTCCTACCCGCCACCACGGACCCTACTATTAAATCACGCTGTTCTGTATAGCGGTACGCTGTAGCTTTAAAGGCTGCCAATAAAACCATAAATACACTGCTCGCTGTCGTTTTTGCTAACTCATTGAGTTCTGAGGTCAATGAGGCTTCCAGTACATAACTAAAAGTCGCTCCTTCTGACTTCGACGTCTTCGTTTTGGATGTACTCCTCGGCAAACTAAATCGCGAGCGTTCTCCTGATAGATAAGAATTCCAAAAGGCCTGATGTGCCTGAAAATTCCCCTCATGAAACTGATTCAGCTCCCAGCTTGCAATATCTTTAAACTGCAATTGCAAAGGGGTTTCTGTATATTTTATTCCCGTAGTTAGGGCATTGTAGCGTTCGCATAATTCATTTAACAGTATGGTTGCCGACCATCCGTCTGAAATACTGTGGTGTAAATTCATCACGAGTAAGGTTTTTTCAGGAGTTGTATACAGCCCAAAATCAAACAATGGTCCCTTCGCTAAATCAAAAACGCGATTTACTTTCTCACTAACAAAGCTAGCTACCTGATCTAGTTTTACAGGTAACGGTGCTACTTCAATAAACTGCTTAAAACGTTCTGCTTCTAAAATTACTTGTCGCGGACTTCCTTGTGCCACTCTAAAAACAGTTCTCAATATTTCGTACTTCTCAATAATCCCTTCAAATGCTTGTCTTAAAGCGAGTACATCTACCTTTCCTTGAAGCCAAAATACCTTTGGCACATTATAGGCTGACTTTGAATTGCTCAATTCGTGAAGCATCCACAATCTCTTCTGTGCATGTGATAACGGGTAGCTTTCCTGCTGAGGTGCTGGCGCAATCACCGTTTTTAATTCAGTAGTACACGCTTCCAATTCTCTAGCCAACAATTGCACCGTAGGTTTTATAAATACCGTTTTCAATGCGAGTTTTTTCCCGAAAGTACTTTCGATCAGGTTAATTAGCTTTAGGGCCTTTATCGAATGACCGCCTAAGTGGAAAAAGTTGGTATTTACAGCGATTTCTTCTGTGTTTAACGCCTGATTCCACAAGGCCAATAAGCGTCGTTCTGTTTCATTTTTAGCGAACACATCCTCTGATGCATCGGCCTGACTCAAACTTGCTAGTAATTTCTTCTTATTCAACTTGCCATTGGCGGTAACTGGAATCTCCTTTACCTCAACAAGTCGTTTTGGAATCATATAATGCGGTACTTGTTCACTTAATTCTCGTGCTACCTCCGGGATACTCTTAGCATTTGTAAGCTCTAAAAACGCCACTAACTCTGGAGTTCCGTTTGTGTCTGTCATCAAAACAGCGCATTGATGCACACCATCTAAGGCTATCAGCGCTCTTTTCACCTCATCCAACTCTATGCGGTATCCATTTAATTTTACCTGATCATCAATTCTTCCTTTAAACAATAACTCAGACTTTTCCGACCAGCAAACAACATCACCAGTAGCATACATTTTTGTACCTGGCTGCCAAGGATTGTCAATAAACTTTTCATCCGTACTATCTGGCAATCCGTGATATCCTTGTGAAAGCCCTGCTCCTGCTAAATACAATTGCCCTTTCACTCCAGGGGCCACTGGCTGTAAGTTTGTATCTAATACATAGGCCTTCATATTATCTATTGGAGTTCCTATGATTACCTGTTCTTCCAATTCTCGGTACGTAGCCGCTGTAAATTCCTTGACTATACAACCAATAGTAGTCTCCGTAGGCCCGTAGTGATTGATCAATTTCTTTGTCGGAAACTTCTCAAAAAACGAGGTCAAATCACGCGCTACAATCGCTTCGCCTCCTAACATTAAGTACCTGAGCGTAGCCAAGCTTTCCAATTCAAATTCCGCATCATTTATACACAATGCATAAAACGACGGAGTAGTTTTTATAAAGGTGATTGCATTCGCAGCTAAATACCTTGACAAATACGATGTGTTCAAATACTGCTCTCTCGGTAGTACGTGTAAGGTTCCTCCATTTGCCAAGGTTGGAAACACAGCGCTGTGCCCCAAATCAAAAGCAAAGGACGATAACAATACCGCCTTATCGTCAGATCCGTACTCATAGTTATGACTAAACCAATTCACGTAATTCAACAGTTGTTTTTGTTGAATTCGAACTCCTTTAGGGGTACCTGTTGATCCCGAAGTATATATCATATAGGCCAGTGAATCTGGTGTATTCAATGATACTGAAACAGGATTCTCTGTTTGCCATGAAGTGTCATCTAAGCACACGACAGTACCGGAAAATGAAAGTTCTCCTCGTCTATCACTTTGGGTGAGTACCACCTCTGCACCACTATTTTCTAGAGTGTATTCAATACGAGCTTTGGGGGTATCAACATCCAAGGGTAAATAAGCTCCACGAACTTTAAACGCCGCTAATACCGCGATAAATACTTCAGCACATGGCTCCAAATAAATTCCTATAAGACTCCCTCCTGCACCGCAGGCCAACAAATGACCCGCCAAGGCATTGGCTTTTGTTTCTATCTCTGCCAAAGTCCAACTGCGCTTCGGATCTACCAAACCGATATTACTAGGATAGCGGGCTGCGCTTTTAGAAAATAATTGATCTAAGGTAGCTCCTTTATCTCTGTGCAAGACCGACGTTTGATTAACTTCTGTAAGCAATTCCTTTCTTTCATGAGGAAGCAAGACATCTATGTCACTTATCAAAGTATTCGGTGTCGATTGCAATACCGTTAGTAATTGGTAAAAGCGCTGTACTATATTTTTTGCTGTTCGTTCCGTAAACAATGCTGATTTAAACTCAAGGTCAGCGACAATTTCATCCTCTAGGAGCAAAAACTTGACATTCAAATCAAATTTCACTCCTGTATCTTTAGGAGTCACCACTAAGGTTTCTACTGCTGCTGATGGAGACAGCTCCTCTATTTCCGTTGAAAAATCTTCTGCAGTAATCCAACTAAAAAGGGTTTTATACAGGGTATTTTCGCTTAAAATTTGCTGCTCGTGAAGACTGTCGAGCAATTGCTGTACCGGATACTCCTGCTGCTCGATATCGGCCACTACCTGTTTTTGAGTTCTCGTCAAAAAAGTTCCAAAATCTTCCTCAACCTCCCATTGCAATCGAATGGGCAAGGTATTCACAAACATTCCCACCGTCTTCTTTATCTGGGCGTGTTTCCTTCCCGCCATCGGAACTCCGATCACGAGGTCGTTGGTGGCTCCTAATTTTGTCAATAGCAATGACCAACAAGCCAATACACTCGTAAACAAACTACCATGGTGCGCTGCACTCAGATCTTTTAAAAACTGTGTTTGTTCGGCTCCAATTTTAAAGGCTATAGATTTTCCTTCAAAAGTTTGGCCTGTCTGCTTACGTCCTTTATAAGGTAATTGCAATTCTGGTACCTCTTGAGCAAACCGCTCAGTCCAGTAGTTTTTCAGTTTTTTACCGTAGTCGCCTGCCAATTGTAGAGCAAACCAGCTACTGTAATCTTTGTATTGTAATGCTACAGGTGCCAAACTAGCTCCTGCTAAAAGTTCTTGTAATTCTTCTTGTATAATTCTTTGCGATACTCCATCAATAATACTGTGATGGAAATCTACCCACAATTCCGCAGCTCGTTCATCGCGATGTACAAAACTCATTCTCCACAGTGGTCCATGAACCAAATCAAACGGTGTAACAAAGCCCTTCCAGTCCTCTTCTGACGGATTAGCAATCACGGCTACTTCTACCTGTTGTTCTTCATTAATACGTTGATATACCTCTTCATTTTCACTATAAAAAGTAGTGCGTAAACTTTCGTGACGCGCTATTAAAGCACCCACGGCTGCCTTTACTTGTTCATACGTAACAGAATTAGGCAACTGCACTGCTCCCGGCATGTTATACACGGTACTTTCCGGCATTAACTCATACAATGCAAAGAGTTGTTTTTGCAATGCACTCGCTGTATAGGGCCCCTGTTCAGGAGCAATTGGAATGGTAATTCCCGTTCCTTTTTCTGCCGAGTCTATACGGCTTGCTAAACTTCTTAAATGTTCTGAAGTAAACACCTCGGCATAACGCAATGTCACACCACAGCGTTCCTCCACGCGATTGGCCAAGGCTATGGCCTTTAAACTATGTCCTCCTAAATCGAAAAAGTTTGCCAGTACTGAAATGTTTTCAGAATTGAGTTGCAGCACTTCGGCTACAATTTGTACTAGGGCTATTTCCGTAGCTGTATTGGGGCTTGTATAGTTTTCCGATATAAGTGTAACGTTTGGTTTTGGAAGTTCTCGATGATTTATCTTTCCATTTTTATTTAAGGGCATATGCTCCAACTGCACATAGTAACTAGGTACCATATACGCTGCCAACTCGTTCGCTAAAAACGATTTGAGTGCCTCCTCACTAATGCTACTATCCGCTGTGTAATACGCAACTAACACTTTATCTGCCCCTTGCAAATCCAAGGCAACAACTTCCACTTCTTTGGTGGCTGGATGTTTCTGTAATACCGCTACAATTCCGTCGAGTTCAATACGATGTCCTCGAATTTTCACTTGATGGTCTTTTCGTCCGAAAAAACTGATATTTCCATCCGCTCGCCAGCGCCCTAAGTCACCTGAACGATATAGAGATCCTTCCGCTACTTTTGGTAGTTGCACAAAGCGTTTCTCTGTTTCTTCCGGGTTGTTTAAATACCCCTGGCTCACTCCTAAACCTCCCAAATAAATTTCACCGGTTACTCCTACTGGAACAGGTTGTTGATTGGCATCTAAAATATGTACCGTCGAATTATCGATTGGAATACCGATAGGTATGTTCTTCATATCGGTAAGGAAGATTTCTCCACAGGTAGAAAATGTCGTATTTTCTGTAGGTCCGTAAAAATTGATAATCGGCACCGTTGGATGTGCTGTTTTCACGCGTTCAAAATGCTCTGGTGACAAGCGTTCTCCTCCTACCCAAATTTCATTCAAACCTTTAAAAATAGAGACATCAATATCTGCTAACTGATGAAACCAGGCCGTCGTGATCCACATTTTTGTAATCCCACGACTCTCTTTTTCTCGGTGTAAATTTTTTACATCTAGTAAATCTTGTTGTGCAATGATATGCAACTGACCTCCGTTTAAAAAAGCTCCCCAGATTTCAAAGGTAGCTGCATCAAAAGACAGCGATCCTGTTTGTAAAAAACGATCTTCTGCTGTTAAGGACGAATAGTTGATTCCCTTTACGAGTCGCAGTATATTTTGATGGTTTACCATCACCCCTTTAGGCTTACCTGTAGTTCCAGAGGTAAACATGACATAGGCCAAATCTTCCAATTGATCTGCTGGCAAGCTCGGCGGTAAGCTACTCGTCTTTTGAAAAAGTTGAGGCGTACTAATATTCACTTGCACTAGCGCTTCTTTCGCCAATAAAGGCTCTGCATCCACATCGGTCAAGACCACTCTAGCGGATGAAATGTTTAAAACGTTTGAAATATGTGCTGCCGTAAACTTTCGCTCCATCGGTAAATAGGCCGCACCAGCTTTAACAATTGCCAACATCGCAATGATATAATCGGCATTTCGATCACATAAAATTCCCACGATTTCTCCTGGAGTCACTCCTTGAGCATCTCTCAGGTAATTTGCTATCCTATTCGAACTAGCGGCGAGTTCTTTATACGTATAAGAAGTACTATCATCTCTCAAAGCCAAGGCATTGGGCTGTTGTTGAACCTGCTTCTCAAACTCGACAACTAGTGACTTCCATGGGAAATGGGTCGTTACACTTCCTGAAAAACGCTGCAATAATGCGGTCTCATCAGCGTTCATATAACTCATCTTCCCAACGGTAAGTGCCTCCTTTTCAATTCCATTTCGCAACAACTCTACAAGATGCCTTACCAAATTTTGCATTTTCCCAGCTTCAAACAACTGTGCTTGGTAATCCAATTCCACCGTCAGTGCATCTTCGCTTTCATTAAAGTTAATCAGTAGCTCAAACTTGCTATGTTCAAAATCACGCTCGTAATTTGCATAAGTAAACCCTAAAGCTTCTGGAGTTTCTGAATCTTGTGCTGTGGTATTCTGTACTGAAGCAAACACATTGAACAACGGTGTTTTACCTGGCTCCGTGACTAACTGCAAATCCTGAACTAACAGATCAAAAGGATAAGCTTGATGCTCGTGAGCTTCCCATACGGTTTGCTTCACCTCCTCAACAATTGCCGCAAATGAGCTCGTATGAGCTATTCGTGATCGCAGTGCTAAAGTATTGACATAAAAACCTATCTGCTGTGTTAGGTCACTGTGTTCTCTACCAGCTGTAGGAGTTCCGATCACCACATCTTCCTGACCGGTATACCTCGACAATAGTACTTTCAAACCAGTTAACAAGATGACAAAAACGGAGGTTTCTTTCTCCTTTGCATATTCCTTTAACTGTTGGTATAAGGCAGGCGAAACTTCGTATTTTTCCGTTTTATTTCCGCTGCACTCACTCGCAGAAACGTCGTAAGGCAATTCCAAACGAGTTAGCTCCCCTGCAAATTTTTGTTGCCAATAGGCTTTTAATTTTGTCGATTTACTTTCCGCCAATTCTGCATTTTGCCAGTGCGCAAAATCTTTGTACTGAATAGCCAACGGCGGTAAGTTTGGTACTTGGTTATTGTTGAGTGCCGCATAACAGCGGAACAACTCATTACCAAACACCTCTGTTGACCATCCATCGGAAATAATGTGATGTAGCGTCAATAAAAACAAATACGTTCCCTCATTAATCTTTAGTAATAATACCTCAAAAGGTGGGCGCTCTGAAAGGTCAAAAACAAGGTTTGCCTGGCGCTGCACTACAGCGTCAACAGCCTCTTGATTATCAGAAAGTTCCTCTAAAGATTCGTACTGTAATTCAAAACGATAAGTATCTAATACCTGCTGTACTGGCTCGTTATTTTGAGTTACAAAAACCGTTCTCAATATTTCATGTCTGTCTACCAAGGTCTGTATTGATTGCTCGATTAATTTTCTATCTACAGTTCCTCGTAGTTGAAGCACATGTGGTATGTTATAATCCGCGGCAGCTTCCGTTACCTTATTTAAAATCCACATGCGTTTTTGAGCGTGAGACAGCTCGTAATAAGGTCTGGGGCTCACGGTCGGAATCTCATCAAACCCCGTAGCTTTTTTGCTTGCAACTAGCAGCGCTAAGTCTGCCAATACTGGGTGTTGAAATATGTCTTTTAGCGATATGATTACTTGCAGTTCTCTGCGGATACTGGCCATGAGTTGCGTCGCTTTTAAAGAATGGCCTCCAATTTCAAAGAAATTATCAGTCGTACTCACGCGCTTCACCTTTAGCAATGCTTCCCATAAAGCAACCAATCGCTTTTCTTCGTCCGAAGTAGGTAATACAACCGCGTTCTCAGTGACTAACTGTGCCTCTGCAGGATCTGACAATCCTCGCTTATCAACCTTACCATTAGGTGTTAGAGGCATCGTCTTTTCTTTGACATAAAAATGCGGTCTCATATATTCGGGAAGGCGTTCTGTAAAATAAGCCTGCATATCGGTCTTCGTCAAGGCCACCTCACTCACAAACCATAAGCTCAGGTAACGCTCCTCTCCTTTGTTGTACAACAAGCAAATAGCATCGCTTATTTGAGGGTGTTCTTTCGCTACCGCTGCAATCTCATCGAGCTCAACGCGGTACCCTCTTATTTTTACCTGATTGTCCAAGCGACCCACGAACTCGAGCGTCCCGTTTGGCAACCATCTTCCCTGATCACCGGTACAATAGATGCGTTCCTGATTTTTAACAGGGTGTTCAATAAACTTTTCAGCTGTTAGATCAGGCTGTTTATAGTATCCCTTGCTCACTCCAGCTCCTCCGATGCAAATTTCTCCCAAAACTCCTACAGGTTGAATTTCTCTTTTCTCATTCAGAATGTAGATTTCCTGATTGTCATACAACCTTCCTAAAACGGGTTGCTTTTTAAATTCAGGAAAGGTTGCTTTGGTCATCCAATACGCTACGGAACCAATAGTACATTCAGTAGGTCCGTAGTGATTTCCTAAGGTCACTGTTGGATAGTATTCAAAATACTTTTCTAAATTCTTTACATTAATGGCCTCTCCTCCTTGTTTTAACAAACGCAATGACTTGCAGGCCGTCGGATTTGCCGTAAAGGCAGGTGAATTCACCAATACCCCAAAAGTAGAGGGTACTATTTTTATATGTGTAATCCCTTCTTGTTCTATATAACGCAAGGTTTGTTCAGGATCAAAGATGGTTTCTTTAGGAATGTGTAAAACACCTCCTGTCACGAGCGTTGCCCAAACATATCCATAACAACCATCAAAATTGTACGAGTTGATCAGCATAGTACTATCGGCCGGTGTCAACTCATATTGGCGTTTAAACCAATTTACATTATTGGTTAACGATCGGTTGTAAATAAGGGTTCCTTTGGGTTTCCCTGTAGTTCCCGAAGTATAAATCATGTAAATCACCTCATCAATAGCGCGTTGACGAGCAGGATTTTGACTTCCATCGCCCGAAATATCGTCCATTGACAAATACGTTTTCCCGTTCACTGACCCTTCTGATTTAAGGTACCAGGCTTCTGTAAGCACAATACTACAATCACTATCGGCTAAGCAATACTGCACGCGTTCTTTGGGAGCTGCTATATCAATAGGTACAAAAACACCTCCAGCTTTTAACACTGCCAAGGCCCCAATCATTATATGTTCTGAGCGATCTACCATAAGCGCAACATGTGCTCCTATCGCAAAATCATTACACTTCATAAGCTGCATGGCCAATTGATTGGCTTTGTAATTCAACTCCTCATAAGTCAAGGAGGTAGTGCCACTTTTTACTGCAATCGCCTCTGGGGTTTGTAGTACTTGATTCTCGAACTGTGTGATAACCGGAATTTCCTCAAAACTGACTTTTGCGCGCGTAATCGCGTCATTTATAATCTGCGTATCTGTCGCAGTCGTAAAATTCAGTTCATCAATGGCGACGTCCAAGTCCTTCACGACTAGCTCGAGCGCTGCTATTAAATGCTTTGCGAACACATCCATTTCGCTAGCCGAAAAAACTGCTGGTTGATAATTCAACTCGAGAAAACAATCTTCTGCCGCTCTTGAAAATTTCACCAAGCAATCAACAGTCTCTAATTCACTTGTCCATATATTGGCTCCAGGGACGTAGCAAGCAATGCTTTTTAACTTTTTAGCCTGCTCTTCCACTGCGAACACTTCTTCGGTTACCTCAGCTATATCGTAATTTTGCTGTTCCATAGTTGTGAGCAGTTCCTTGTGAATTCCTCCCAACAACTGACGAACCGTCCCTTCGGTATCCAACGAAATTGCCAATGCCAACAAGCGCGATATTCCGTCATTAGTAGTACTTGCAAACGTACTAGTTGTTATTAATAATTCTCGGTATACTGTATACTTTGATAACACGATACTCATGGTAGCGATCAATAGCTTAAATAAGTTGATCTCTTTTCCCTTAGTCATGTTCAAGAGCTCATTCATGAGTTCTTGCGGTACCAAACGAGCTGCAGTCATTCTTTCCTGAAGAGCCACCTCCTTGAGGTTTTTCTCAAAAGGCGTTGTTTTGTTCGCCTCTTTTAACTTCGTATTCCAATATGCCGTTTTGGAAAGTGTATGTATTACATTTTGTTCCATCTGTTTTCTATTTCAATTAACTACTGGGAATAGGGATTATGAAAAGTCATCTACTAGATCAACTTCCGCTACAGGTTTTGTCACTAGGCTTGCCATACTCGCATCTGGTTGTGCTAACAATGCCCCGAAAAACTGCTGTATTCCCGTTGCGATTTCAGCTATACTACTCTTGTAAAACAAGCTACTCAAATACTTAATCTGCAAGGTAAATTCACCTTGTGCATCAGATTGAAATTCAAACATTAAATCGTATTTATTATGTTCTTCGTCAGTCAAGTCTGTCGCGATTTCCTGAAAGCTCAATCGGTGCGTCAAAGCTTCTTCTTCCAATCCATCATTGTAGGCAAACATGATATCGAACAGGGCATTTTTCTGCGTTTGTCCGGCCAATCCAAGTTGTTGCACTAACAAATCGTAGGGATGTGACTGTCTTATAAATGCCGCTTTTGTCTCTTCGGCTACTTGCGTTAATAGACTCGAGAAACTCTGTGCTACTTCCCACACAGAACGCAAGACAATGATATTTACATAGAATCCTATTTGATCCTCTAACTGCGGATGATTTCTCCCCGCTACTAAGGTTCCAAGAGGAACATCAGTCGTATTTAAAAAGGTTCCTAAATACGCTTTGAGTAATGTTTGAAGAACGAGGTAAGGACGGTGTCCGGTAGATGTACTATACGCAGTAATAGCCCTACTCAATTCCGTTCCGAATGCTACTGTTTTTACCACGGAATGAGTATCGCGATAGGCTCCTCTAGGCTTATCGAGTGGTAACTCTTTTCTATTGACAACCCCAGTGAGTACTCGTCCCCAATACTGGGCCTCTTCATTAGAGGCATCCGCTAATCGTTTGTTATGCCAGCTCGCGAAGTCTTTGTATTGAATGGTGAGTTGGCGTGCGGGAATACTCCCTTGAATAAGCAGGCTCTCATAAGCTGTTTCGATTTCTTTTTGCAATACCTGCAATGACCATCCGTCCCCTATGATGTGGTGCATATTCACAATCAAAGCCTGTTGAGATCCCGAAGTTATCACCGTTACCCGCAAGAGCGCATCGGAGCTCACATCAAATTCATAGGCACGTTCTGACACTAATTTTTGTTGCGCCATCTCCAATACCTCTTTTTCTGTATGCAACACCTCAAAAAAGTCCGTACTATTTATTTGATTTTTGATTTTTTGATAGGGAATTCCTTCTTTGTCAATAAAATTTGTGCGCAAAATCTCGTGTTTGTTCAGCACATAGCTGAGGGTTTTCTCAAACTTCGCCAAGTCAAAATCTCCCTGGATTTCAAAACCAACGACGATATTGTACACTGCCTTATTTTCTGCTATTTGTTGTGCTAACCAAAGGCGTTTTTGCGCTTGAGAACACGGGTATAATTCAGCTTCTTCGACCTTTGAAATGGCTACTTTGGTACTACCATCCATTGCCTGTCCTTTTTCAATAGCCTCTGCAAGCCCTTGAATAGTTGCATTTTTAAACACCGTGGCTAAGTCGACAATGCTTCCTAACTGCTTTTGAATTTTAGCTATCATTCGCATGGCTAAAATGGAATGTCCTCCGATCTCAAAAAAGTTTTCGTGTATTCCTATCACAGGTCGGTTCAATAACTCACTCCAAATAGTTAGTAATTTTTTCTCTAGAACGGTACTTGCCGTTTGCGTTGTTGTATCTTCTTCAACTGCCTTCCACTTTGCTAACTCATTTCTATCTATTTTCCCATTTCTATTCAAAGGGAACTCCTCGAGAACGACCAACTGCTTAGGCACCATATATTCTGGCAATTTCTCACCGAGTTCGGCACTAATTTGGCCTAACTGTACCTCCCTAGTTTCTCCTTGTACAAAAGCCTGTAATTGCTTACCGCCACCGGGTAATTCTTTTGCAATTACGACTCCTAATTTTACTTGTTGACACTGATTTAACACCGTTTCAATTTCTCCTAATTCAATACGGTATCCGTTGACTTTTACCTGTGAGTCTTTTCGGCCTATATAGCTCACATTTCCGTCCGGGAGCCATTTTGCTAGGTCACCAGTTTTGTACAAACGCTGACCTGTAACAAAAGGATTTGCTACAAACTTTGCTGCTGTTAAATCGGGGCGGTTTAAATAGCCCTTACCCAAACCTGTACCACCTATGCACAACTCACCTACTACTCCAACCGGTAGCAAATTCAAATGGTCGTCTAAAATGTAAATGGCTGCATTTGGAGTCGGTTTCCCGATAGGTACCGTTACAGCATTTGCAGGCAACTCACTCGCTCGGTAATAGTTACAGAATACGGTTGTTTCGGTAGGACCATAAATATTATCTAAACTGGCCGTCAACTTCGATTTTTGATAATTTCTGACCGTTCTCACCGGAAGAACTTCTCCTCCAATTAAAAAATACTCAATACTAGGCATCTCGATATCGTTGGCTAATACGTATTCCATAAATGCCGTTAAATGCGAGGGCACTAAATTTAACTGGGTTACTTGCTGGCGATTGAGTTCGTTAATAAACTGCCCTAAATCTCTTACTGTAGCATCTGGAACAATTACCATGCTTGCGCCTCCTTTGATCCAACCGAAAAGTTCAGGAATTGCCATATCAAATCCGAAATTGGTTTTAAATGTCATACGATCCCCTTCTTTTAACGGATGTGTTTGATCAGAAAAACAGACAAAACTATAGAGTGCTCGGTGAGAAATCACAGCGCCTTTTGGTCTTCCTGTGGTTCCAGACGTATAAATACTATAAGCCGTATCAGACTGAGAAATGATTTCCGGAGCTTGAAATACGGAGGCTTCCTTTGAATTGTTCAATAGAGCCAATGTGTCGACCCACCTTACCTCCGAGGTACCTTGAACAGTTGCCAGAACATCAGGTTGCGTCAGAACTGTTTTTGCATTACAATCATCCACGATAAACAGAATTCTATCTTTAGGATTGGAAGGATCTATGGGCACATACGCAGCTCCCAATTTTAAAATGGCAAAAATTCCTACCACAGTAGGTATTCCGCGTTCCATACAAATTGGAACAAAATCACCTCGACGCACTCCTAACACCTGTAAATCAGCAGCAAGAGATTCCGCCTTACTATTGAGCTCTCCATAGCTCATGGTGTTGTTTGGAGCAATCAAAGCGAGAGCTTCTGGTTTTCGTTGCACTTGTTGATTAAAAAGATCGAGAATGGTTTCCTCAGAATCGAGTTCCAAATTCGCAGCATTAAACGATAACAACTGCGCTTCTTCGGCAGGACTCAGCATTGCTAAGCTCGCCAATTTTTTTTCTGGATACGTTACTACAGCCTTTACTAAATTGCTAAAATGGGTTGCCAAACGTTCTATTGTCGCCGTTTCAAACAGGTCTTTTCTATATTCAATTTCTACCTGTAGTTCCGATCCTGACTCTTCTACTATCATGTGCAAATCACTGTGTACCTGCAACTCAGATGGCTCTAGTAACTCAGAGGTTAACCCGTCTAACTGTAAATCAGCAACTTCCGGCGTATTTTGGTAGGTAAACATCACTTGGTATAAGGGATTTCTATTGATATCACGTTTACCTGTGGTGCGTTCTACTACTTTTTCAAAGGGAGTATCTTGATATTTAAAGGCTTCTAAGGCAGTTGCTCTCACTTGTGCTAACAGCTCTTGAAAGCTCATATCAGCACGCAATTCCGTCCTAATAGCCAAGGTATTAACAAAAAACCCAATTAATCCCTCAAATTCTTGATGGGTTCTACCAGCAATCGGTGTTCCTACACAAATATCTCCCTGTCCTGCATACCTGTACAACAGCAGGTTAAACGCACTTAGTAAACTCATAAAAAGGGTTCCTTTCTGCGCCTGAGCCAAGGCTCTCATTGCATTGGTTTCCTCCTCTGCAATCGTAAAAGAGACGGTAGCTCCTCGAGTACTTAGGGTTTCAGGTCGTTTAAAGTCGGTTGGAAACTCTAAAATTTCAACTCCCGCAAGTTTCTTTTCCCAATACGACAACTGCTCTTCGAGAGAATTGTTCTTTTTACGTTGCCACAAAATATAGTCTACGTACTGAACTGGTAGTTCGGGTAAAACAGCCTCTTTTCCTTGCTGTTTTGCTTGGTATGCACTCAAGAATTCCTCTACGAGTATACTCTCAGACCACCCGTCGGCTGCTATGTGATGCATCACTAACACCAGTACGTGTTCTTCCGAACTGTAGCGGAACAACTCTGCTCTGAGTTTAAAATCTTTTGTAAGTACTATAGGGCGCTTACTCGCCGCATAAATATCTTCTTCAACAGTCGTCGTTGCTTGGGTTTTATCTGTTAACACTAATTCCCAATTTTGTGCATCTAAAAACTGTAAATGAGGTTCTTCTTCTGAGGTATCGATTACCGAACGTAAAATTTCATGACGGTCTACTACTTCTTTTAACGCAGCTTCCAAGACAGTCACATCCAATTTTCCGGTCAACCTAACCGCAGCAGGAATGTGATATTCTGCACTCCCTCCGTGAAGTTGATCGAGAAACCAAACGCTCTCTTGAGCATAGGATAATGGAATTTTTGTCGGGCGCACCTGCTTAAGCTGTTCGGTAATTTTTGCTCCTTGGAAGGTAGCATCAATATGCGCTGCCAAGGCTTGTAATTGGGTATAAACAAAGAGGTCTCTAACATCCAAGTTTACTTTCAACTGCTTTAATACTGCAGCTTTTACACGCATGGCTAGCAATGAATGTCCTCCTTTTTCAAAAAAGTCATCTGCTGCTCCAATACCTGACTTTTGCAAAACGTGTTCCCATATCGCTTTTACGACCAATTCTGTTGGCGTACTACAAGGAACCCCTGCTTCCGCTCCTTCCTTTTGCCCTTTGTGAACTTCCAAATAGTGAGCTAAAAGTTTCTTTTCATCTACTTTATCACTGAGATTCTGTGGCAATTTCACTACTTGACAGTAGTGGTTAGGTCGCATATAACTCGGTAATGCCTCCTTACACAACGCCGACAACTGCAACTCTATATCCGAGAATTTTGTAGTCACAGCATTCTCTAGCACTATAAATGCGATTAAATCGATATCATTGGGCGATTTTTTATGGGCTATGACCGCTGCATTGGCAATGTGCTTATGGCTGCGTAACAAGGCTTCTATTTCTCCTAACTCTACTCTATTTCCTCTAATTTTGACCTGTCTGTCTTTTCTTCCGAGAAATTCAATATTTCCATCAGGTAACCAGCGTCCTAAATCGCCTGTTTTGTACATACTGTTTCCGAGAGTACCTAGAAATGGATTCTCTTTAAAACTCTCAGCCGTTTTTTCAGGTTCTTTATAGTACCCTGCTCCGACACCAATTCCTGAAACACATATTTCTCCGCTCACTCCTATAGGAACTAGCTTTTCATTGTTATCGAGGATAAAAATATTCATATTCGCTATCGGCTTTCCGATAGGAACTTTGAACTCGTTACTCGGAATTGCTTCCGTAATTTCGTATTGCGTAATATCATCCGAAGCTTCACAAGGTCCATAGCCGTTAAGCACTCTACAATTTGGTACCAATCGTCTCCAATCGTTCACCAAATGAGCTGGAATTTCTTCACCAACCATCATCATCCATTCCAAGGCTGGCAATAGCGAGTTTGTCGTTGCTTTTTCTTTTAAAAACTCGACAAAACCAATGAGGTAAGAGGGTACAAACTCAGCGATACCCACCGCTTCATCTCGTAAAATCTGAAATGTTTTTTCGTAATCCAACACCCAGGCTTTATCGGCAATCACCACCGTCCCCTTTTTTAATAGGGGCGCAAGCATTTGCCAGACAGAGATATCGGAAGCAATACTCGCACTTTGCAAAAAACTAAATCCGTCTTTTAAATCGAGTGCAGCGTATTCTGCATAAATATGGTTTAAAGCTCCATCATGGCGGGTAATAGCTCCTTTTGGCTTTCCTGTCGATCCGGAAGTATAGAGCATATAAGCCCAATCTGACACCTCAGTATTTCCTTTGACATCAACTAACGCTGCTTCTTTGATTGCTACACCATCGCTCAACAAAACACCTTGTTTGCCCAGAGATACGCCGAGCTCGGTATCCGCTTTATCAATGACTATACATTGACCTAAGGTTTTTGGAAGTGCCTCTGAGCACAGCGCTCCTGCCAAGGTATTGTCCGTAATTACTGCTGAGATATCACCATCTGTCAGTAACTCCAAAGTTCTAGATACCGGATTTTGGATATCTAATGGTACGTATACTCCCCCTGCTTTGAACACTGCTAACAACGCGGCGATTAACTCAGGGGTTCTTTCGAGGTGAACTCCCACAAAACTCCCTTTTGACAATCCGTTTAAGCGCAAACTATTCGCCAACTGATTAGCGTATTCATTTAACGATTTGTAGGTCCACTCTCGCGATCCGTGTTTGATAGCCACCACCTCAGGAGCAGTCTTCACAACAGCTTCAAAAACTTCGTGTATGGGTTGTGTATTCGTAAAATCTACTGCTGTTGCATTGAAATCGAACAACAACTGCTTTTCTTCTTTGGCAGCTAGCCATTGTATTTCGTTAACACGGCGATCAGGACAGTGAGCAAACTGATGTACGAGTTCTTCAAAACTCGCCAGTAAACTATCCATAAATGCCGGGTGGTATTTTTCCGGATGGTAATAAAAAGTAACCGTAATTTCTTTAGCCAGCTCCACGTCAATATCAAAATCATAGTTGGTACGATCAAAAACAGCGACGTTTGAGATTTTGAACAAATCGTCTCCTGCCTCCTCTTCATTCATCTCTGATAGCGGATAGTTTTCAAAGGCAATAACGTGATTCACAAGATCTGCCTTTAAAGCTGTTTCACTTTGGATATCTGCCAAAGAGCTGTAATGGTGTGGTAGCCCGTCAATAAAATCGGTATGGGTCTTTTGTACGATGGTCCTCAAACTATCTCCGTCAGAAAATTGTACGCGTACTGGAATGGTATTGATAAATAATCCTAAACAGCGATCCATCCCTTCTAAAGTGGCAGGACGCCCCGATACTACATTTCCATATACGACATCATTGCTCCCGGAATACTTAGCTAACAGCAAACCCCAAGCGGCCTGAAAAAGATCGTTCAACGTCACCCCCATTTCCTTAACTACCTCGTTCAATATTGCTGTTTTTTCTGTATCAAACACCAATTTCTTCAAGGGGTTTCTATCATTTAACTCCTCTGTACTCGGTACTGAAGGAATTTCGGCCAAATGCTGGTAACCATCCAAATAATTTTTCCAATAGGCTTTCGACGCCTGTTGGTCTTGTTTTTCTAACCACTTCACATAGGTCCCGAATGAGACGGCAGGAGCAAGTTGGAGCGGTCTGTTTTCTTTAAGACTATTGTAAATTTCATTTAACTCCTCAACCAAAATAGCATGGCACCAACCATCCAGTAGAATATGGTGGTAACTCCATAAGAAATCAAAGGCAGCTGTTTCCTTTTGAATAACTGTAATTCGCAACAAGGGTTCTTTAATCAAATCGAATCCTTTGTCTAAATCTGCCTCCTTGTAGGCCGTTAAAAAACGTTCATACGTCTCTTCCGACTCGTTTCTTTTGTCCAAAATTGTACAGGGAATACTTCTGTTTCTCAGTACTACTTGGATTGGGCGTTCGGTTTTATCATACACAAAGGCAGACCTCAAAATATCGTGTCGTTCTCCTAAAATTCGGATGCTTTCCGCAAAAATATCGCTATCAAAAGATCCGTTAACCGTGTAATACAACTGGTTAAAATACGCTTCTGAATCGTCCTTGATCTCATGAAAAAGCATTCCTTCTTGCATGGGAGTCAAAGGATAAATCTTTTCTATATTGTTGGCTTCTTGCTTCATGGTTGGTTAGTGAGTTAGTAGGTAATTAGTTTGATCGTTTTACTAGAGTGTCGCCTCAGAAAGTAGCGCTTCAGCGGTTACTTCATTTCCGGGCATCACACTCATCAAGGCGTCTTTCATTATTTCCAAAGCGCGATCGATGAGTTTTGGCGTAATAGTCAATGGTGGAACAATACGCAATACGTTGTTGTAATGTCCTCCAACTTCAAACAGCAGCCCTCTTTGTAAACAGGCTTGTCGAAACTCTTTTACGAGCTGACTCGCTGGAGTTTTTGTATGGGTATCGAGTACGAATTCTACTCCGATCATCAATCCCTTTCCACGGATATCCCCAATGCAATCAAACTGATTTGCTAATTCTTGCAATCCTGCTTTTAGATAAGCACCCATTTCTTTGGTATGAGCTCCTACTTGGTATTTTTCGATAAAATCGAACGCTCCGTTGGCAGCTGCCAAACTCACCTGGTTTCCTCTAAATGTACCGATGTGGTCTCCAGGTCCCCAAGCCTCTACTTCTTTTCTGTACACCAAGGCCGCTACAGGGAATCCTACTCCTCCTAAACCTTTAGACATGGTAATAATATCGGGCATGGCATCGTAATTCATACAGGCCAAAAATTCCCCTGTGCGGAAAAATCCGCTTTGGATTTCATCAAAAATCACCAAAACATCATTGCGATGTGCAACTTCGATGACTTCCTTTAAAAAGCCTGCTGCTGGAGGGATGTTTCCACCTTCTCCTTGAATAGATTCGACAATGATGGCAGCAGGCTTTGTGATCCCCGAGTGTTTATTTTCTAGTAAGAATGTCAATTGATCAATACAGAAGTTCTTACTCGCCTGACCTGTGCTATTTGACGGACAGCGATACTCATAGGTAAATGGTGTAAAATGCACATTCGGTACCAAGGCACACAACTTTGATTTAAAAGCCGTATCCGCAGTAACTGCCAAAGCCCCTGAAGTCATCCCGTGATAACTTCCCGAAAAGGCGATAATACCCTCTCTACCCGTTTTAATTTTGGCTAACTTGATCGCTGCCTCAACGGCGTCAGATCCCGTAGGCCCTCCAAAACTCACTTTGTAATTCGTGCGTTCTGCTTCTGGCAAATTGCCTAAAATATGCTGAATGGCTCTTAATTTATTTTCTGTTGGAAAATCCAAAGCGTGAATTAACTTTTCTTGCTGTTCCTTTACATAGGCCAACACCTCATCGTTACAATGCCCTACGTTTACGACCCCACAACCTGCAAAAAAATCGATAAACTGGTTTCCGTCAACATCTTCTACTACAGCTCCCTTGGCTCTATCAATAGCAAAAGGCATACTCTTAGGATACGAAACTACCGCTCCTTCGATTTCCTTTTGTAAGTTTAAAAGCTCCTGTGATTTTTTCCCTGGAATTTGTGTCACTACTTTAGGTGTTTCTGTCAAATGAAACTGTGAAAATTTATGTGTTGTATTTTCCATCTTTTTATAAGTTTTTTTGTTCGGTTTAAACACTATGCCCCCTAGCCAGCGTGTTTTCACGAGGCTCACACAGTATAGAAACCACTGTTTGTTAGTTAATTTCTATTAAAATAAATCGTTTAATTCTACCAGATCATCGAGTGATAAGTCTTTGTAATCATAATCACTTGGAGTCGCTTCACTATGGCTACGACTCGCACAAAATGCTATCAGTTTTTCCAAGCAATTTTTATAGGTTTCGAGCCAAGATTCCATCGTTTCTCGTTTAAATTGACTACTGTGATATTGCAAGGTAAATTGCAATTGTCCATTTCGCATAGTTCCTAGTAATTCGATATCAAAATCGCTTTTATTTTCAAGGGCTTCTTCATGGCCGTAGGTCGTATCTAACACTACAAACTCTTCTTCGCTTCCATCGTCTTCAATTTTCCCTAAATAGTTAAACGCTATTTGAGGTAAAACGGCCTCTTTAATTTCTTCTGGAGCTGCATCGTCGAGGTACTTCATAATACCAAACCCAATACCGTTGTTAGGCACTTGGTGCAAGTGTTCCTTGACTTCTTTGATGAGCACTGCCAAATCTGCAGAAGCTGTTGGTAAGTATACCGGATATTCACTGGTAAACCATCCTACAGTTCTATTTGTTGACAAGCCAGGATTGATATCTGCACGACCGTGGCTTTCCAGCATTACTGGTGTGTTTTGCAAGCCAAACGATTGGGATGTAGCCCAGCTCAATGCTGCCAATAAAATATCATTAATCCCTGTGTTAAAAGCCTGATGAACCTCAGTTTCTAATACTTTTACCTGGTCGATTCCAATGCTCATACCGAGTTCTTCACGCTCCTTAACACGTGCTTTATACAGTTGATTTTCCGTAGCTGTATAAGCAATTCTCGATACCTTATTTTCAACTCTCTGCATCCAAAAAGCACGTTCGGTTTCAAATTTTTCCGATACCATATACGCTCTTAACTCATCCGACCATTCGAGGAATGAATGTGTTTTTGCGGGTAATTCAATAGGATTTCCTTGATTCAATTGCTCGTACACCGCAGCAAAATCTTCCAATACAATGCGCCATGATACACCGTCTATCACCAAGTGATGAATTGCAATCATCAAGTAATCAGCTGTATCAGTCCTTACTAGAGCGGCCTTTGTCAATGGGCCTTCTTCTAATTGTATGCTCGCCTGTAAGGTAGTCCCAATAGTATTCAAGGCAGTCTCAAACTGCTCTCCAAGTACTTCGTGTACCGTTACTGAAACCGGCATAGCTACATCTAATATCTGCTGTTTTACCACACCGTTGTCCGCTGTAAACACCGAACGCAAAGCGTCGTGCCAACATTGAACTTGATACAGTGCTTCCTTTACCAAATTGAGATCTAAACGCTGCTTTGATCGCAGTACCATAGACTGATTGTAGTGATTTGGATGCGTTTTTTCATAAGTAAAGAACTGTTTTTGAATCGGTGTCAATGAACAGGATCCCGTAATCACTCCTTGATCGGCCATCATTTCTAAAGGCACCACTTTTGTGGCTACTTCCTTGATGGTTGGATACCTCATAATATCCTTTACATCTACTTTTAATGCATTTTTATACAGGAACGACGCGACTTGAATGGCACTGATAGAATCACCTCCGATATGATAAAAATTATCAGTAGTACTCACCTCAGTCAGATTCAGTACTTTTTTCCACGCAGTGACCAAAATAGTTTCTACTGCTCCTTCAGCAACGGCGATGTCTGGGGTCGACACCTCTCTAGACTCCGCAATGGAATCCAGGTATTTTCTGTCTACCTTCCCACTCATTGTCAATGGCAGTTGCGCCAATTCTTGAAAATCTGAAGGAATCATATAGGGTGGTAATTCTTCCGTCAAGATATTCTTAAGCTTTTCTATAGATAGATCATTTTCTTCTTCGAAAACGACAAAAGCATGTAAGTATTTACGATCGTTATGCTCGTGCGATCTGTGAATAACGGTAATTGCTTTGACGCCTTCAACTTGCTCTAATTTCGATTCAATTTCACCGAGTTCTATGCGCTGTCCATTTACTTTAACTTGGTAGTCTTTTCTTCCTCTGAACTCTATCATTCCGTTCGGAAGTACACGTCCTAAGTCCCCAGTTTTGTACAAGCGTTCTGTTCGATCCGTTTTAAACGGGTTGTCAACAAAGGCTTGGGCCGTTTTTTCGGGCTCATTAATATATCCGCGTCCAACCCCAACTCCAGCTACACAAATTTCTCCTACAACGCCTACTGGACACAAGTTCATATAATCGTCAACAATGTAGTTCGCCATGTTATAAATAGGCTTACCAACCGGAATACTCAATGCATTGTCATCGACAGCATTAAACACGTTCCAAGTGGTCCCATCAGAGGCTTCTGCAGGTCCATAATCGTTTATCATGATGGTGTTCGGATATAAATTCAACCAACGCTGAACTGCTTTTGGATTGACCGCCTCTCCACAACAAATCAGGTGCGATATGGTTAAAGGAATTGGGCTTGCTTCCTCTTCAATTAACTCAAGTAACATGCCTAAATACGACGGAACAACCTGAAAAACGCTCACCTTATCGGCTACGAATTTTTGCAACAATTCTGTAGGTGAGTTTACCAAAGCATCTCCGTAAATTGCCGTAGTTCCTCCGGTTATCAAGGCCGTAAAAAATTGCCAAACAGCAATATCAAAACTCAAGGATGCATTTTGAACTAAAACTGAATCTGCATCCATATTCAAGTAATCAACGGTTGCCAGCGCGTGATTCATCATTCCGATGTGCTCATTCATGGCTCCTTTTGGCAATCCGGTAGATCCGGAAGTAAACATGGTTACCGATAAACTATTCGGATTAATTTCTCTATTCAAATTCCCTGCCTGCTGCTGGGTTGCCTCAGTAATCAAATCTTGTATAAACAAGAGTGTACATCGCGAAGCTATGCGTTGTTGTAATTCTACACTTACCAAATCACGATCGACAATTACAGCCTTGAGTTCGGCAATTTCTATCATTGACAATACGCGGTTGGCAGGTACTTTTTTGTCGATAGGAATATAAGCTCCTCCCAATTTCCAAACACCTAACACCATAGCCATAAGCGTATCTGAACGCTCTAACAAAATTCCGACTTGATCATCCTCAACTAGGGGTTCTACCATTGCTAAGGCGCGTGCCAATTGATTCGCTTGGGCATTTAATGCCGCGTAACTCGTTTCTTTATCTTCAAAAATCACTGCTGTCTTCTCAGGAGTTTTTTCTGCAAACTCTTCTAAGTAATGATGATACGTACGCTCTAGAGGAAGTGTTTTTTCGGTAGCATTAAAGTCAGCTATCATTGCTTGTTCAGCTGCAGTTGTGATGCCGATTGCAGCAGTTTTTTCATCTGGATTCGCCACGATAGTATGCATCAGCAACTCGAGGTGTTCGAGTAATTGCTGCATTTGTGCCCCTTCGTACACCGAATCATTATAAGTCAACAACAGTTTTAAAGTGTCTTTTTCCTCAGCGAAATCAAAGTCCATATCAAAAGGGCTTCCTTGATTTTCTACTTCTAATTGCGCAATGCGCACATTATCGAATCCATTGATAAGCAATTCATCCTCATCCTCGTCATAACTCTGCAATTGCAACATGATATCGAATATTGGATTCCTACTAATGTCACGTTCGATATCAAGCTCGTTCACGAGCATGTCAAACGGATAATCCTGATGTTCAAAAGCTTCAATAGTATTAGCACTTACTTCTTTTAAAAATGCCTTAAAACTCTTTGTTGGATCCAATTGATTTCTCAAGGCTACCGTACTGATATAATAACCGAGCTGATTTTCTAAATCAGGATGTGTCCTACCCGCCGTTCCGGTTCCGATAATGATATCTGTTTGTCCTGTATATTTGAACAATAATACATTCAGAAAACTCGTCAACACCATGAACAAACTCGTCTCTTCCTGAGCGGCTAAAGCCTTGATTTGGCGCAATAAGCTCGTGTCGAAATATTTGACCATCGCTTTCCCACTAAAATCCTGTACGGCCGGACGCAATTTATAGGTCGGAAAATCCAATACTGGTAGCGGGCTTTGTAATTTCTGATGCCAATACTCCTTGTGCTTATCGTACCCACCTGAGGCTAACTGCTGTACTTGCCAAGCAGCGTAATCCTTGTACTGAATTGCCAAACTCGGTAAATTCAGTTCCTGTTGTTTTGACCTCGCTTGGTAGGTTTTTAATATTTCTTTTACGAGAATCGTATTCGACCAGCCATCGCAAATGATATGATGCATGGCGCAGAAGAAAATAAACTCGGTTTCACTCAACTGATAAATTCTCGACTTAAATAAATACGGTGCTGACAAATCAAATGGCGTATTTGCAACCACCTCGAGTTCTTGTAGAATTTCTGCTTCTGTAATTCCCTTTTCCTTACAATCGATTAAATCGACTACCTGATCTACTCTTACCTCTTTGTGAATCACTTGAACAGGTTCTCCTTGACGTTCTGTAAAAGTCGTACGCAGTACTTCGTGTCGATTTACGATATGCGTTACTGCCTCACTAAAAGCTTCAACATTGAGTGCTCCCTCAATTTTATAAGTATTGTACGAATTGTAACCAGACACCTCTTCTACAAACCTGTCTAAAATCCACAGTCGCTTTTGGGCATTAGAAACAGGGTAATAAGGGGCTTCTGCCACTTTTGGGATAGCTTCAAAAATAATTTCTTCGGCAGTATCGATTAATGCGGATAAACCGGCAATTGTCGGGTTCGAGAAAATATCACTAATGGCAATGTCGGCCTCCAGCTCTTTTTGTATTTGTGAAACCATACTCACCACTTTCAGCGAGTGTCCACCGAGCTCGAAAAAATTATCGTGTATACTCAGCTCATCAAGCCCCAACAACTGTATCCATATTTCCTTTATTTTTTGTTGAACAGGTGTGAGCTTTTCAGTAATATCACTCTTTTTCTCTTGAACATCTGCAGGGTCTGGCAAGTCTCTTTTTGCTATTTTACCATTAGGAGTAAGAGGCATTTCGTTTAAAAATACCCAGATTTTAGGTATCATATACTCCGGGATTCTCGCAGCTAGGAAGTTTTCTAAATCTTCCTTAGTTCCCTGTGCATTCAGGACTACATAGCCAACTAAATTCTTTACGCCAGCCCCGTCATCTTTTGCCAGTACACAGGCACTTTTTACTAAAGAAGCCTGTGTTAGGGTATTCTCTATTTCTCCGAGTTCGATGCGATATCCGCGAATTTTCACTTGGTCATCAGCTCTTCCTACAAACTCCAAAGTTCCATCTGACAACCAACGCCCGAGGTCTCCTGTCTTGTACATCCTTCCTCTTCCTGAAAAGGGATTGGGTCCAAATTTTTCACGTGTTAAGGCATCTAAATTTAAATATCCTCGGCCTACACCGACACCTCCCACACAAATTTCTCCAATCACTCCTACTGGGCACAAGTTTTCTTGTGCATCCACCACGTAGATTTGCATGTTTGCCACAGGTTTCCCAATAGGGACTAAACCATCAGCTGGTGCTGTCCTCATGATATGTAAAGTCACGTCATCGGCTGCTTCTGCCGGACCGTAAGCATTCACTACTGGTATGTCTGGATATACAGAAAACCAGGTATCTAATATATCTTTTGTCACTGCTTCTCCAGTGACCAAAAAGTACTCTAGTTGATCTAAGCGGTGTTCGGCCGCTGCGGCTAACAAGCTAGCGGTATAAGAAGGCACTAATTGCAGAACAGAAACGCCGTCATGGTGCAACGAGGCTCCAAAAGCATTCACATCCAACAGCTCTTTTTCATCGTAGATCGCCGTTCTACCTCCAGTAAGCAATGCACATAGCAATTGCCATACAGAAATATCAAAAGTAAACGGTGCTGTAAAGGCTATAACGCTGTGCTCGTCTAATTCCAAGGTATCGATCATCACTAATAGGTGATTCACCAATCCCTTTTGTTCTATCAAAGCTCCTTTCGGAGTTCCCGTACTCCCTGAGGTAAAAATAACATAGCCCAAACTGTCAGGATTGCTATCGGTAAACACAGGCAGTTTACTCGCCGTCTCAATAGCTTCGTGCTTTGCTACGTCAATCACTGTAGCCTGCAACGTGTTTTTGGTAGCCAAAAGTGCTGTAGTTGCAGTATCGGAAAGTACCCATTTCGCTTCGGTATCTGTCAATATATGCTGCATTCTACTTTCGGGAAAGTCAGGCTTCATAGGAACGTAGGCCGCGCCTGCTTTCATAATCCCCACAACGGCGATAAGCAGGTCAAACGTACGTTCAGAACATACGGCCACAATTTCATCTTTCCCCACACCTTTTTGCTTCAGAAAATGAGCTACTTGATTTGAGCGCTCATCCAAATCTTTATAAGTCAAACTCGCTCCTTGGCAAAGTGCTGCAATGCTATACGGGCTTTTTGCAGCTTGTTCCGCAAATAAATCGACAAACGTCTTATCGAGCGGATAGTCAACCTCGGTAGCATTAAAATCGTATATTAATTCGATGCGTTCTTCTGGAGTCAATACCGAGACCCCTGCAATTTTCTGTTGCTGATTCTCGAGCAAGGTGTGCAGAAGAACTTCAAAATGACGTAACATCTTATTTACCGTAGCTTCGGTAAACAAATCTGTACTGTACTCCATATCTAAAAAGATCCCGTTCACCGTTTCCTTGGCGACCAAAATCAGATCAAACTGCGCTGTATCTTCTTCAAATTCGAAGGGTGTCAGCGTCGTGTTTTCCAGTGCTAGTTTTTTGTTTTCTGGGATATTATGTAGGTCAAACATTACTTGGAATACCTGAGTAATACTCAAATCACGAGCATCTCCTACTTTTTCTACCACCTTATCAAAAGGAGCTAGCTGATTCTCATAACTATCCAAGGTAGTTTCCTTAACTGTTTGTAAGAATTCTTTAAAGGTCTGTTCCGTAGCAACCTCACTGCGCAAGGCCAACGTATTTACGAAAAAGCCTATCAGGTGTTCCATTTCTGCCTGTAAACGATTGGCAATCGGCGTTCCTACACAAATATCTCCTTGACCACTGTACTTGTGCAACAATACTTTGAATGCTGCGAGCAGTGTCATAAACAAGGTAGTGCCTTCGGCTTGGCTAAACTCTGTGAGCTTTGCCGACAATTGTTGATCTAATTGATAATGACAATTAGCTCCACGTCTACTTCTCACCGTTGGACGTACAAAATCTGTCGGTAAATTCAACGGTGTTACTCCTTGCAGCTTATTTTCCCAATAGTTCAATTGCTCCGCTAATAACGAACCTGCTAACTCTTGGTGTTGCCAAACGGCATAATCGGCATATTGAATGGGTAATGCTGGTAAATTCAGCTGCTCACCACGAATCAACGTTGCGTAAATTTCTTGGAATTCATCAATAAACACAGGAATTGACCACCCGTCACTAGCTATGTGATGAAATACTAAGGCGATAATCGTTTCACCCTCACTGACAGGGAAAGCACAGGCTCTAAACATATAATCTTTTGCCAGATCAAAAGGTCGGTCCAAAAATGCGTCTATCGCTTCCTTTCGTTTCGACTCAGCGAATTGCTCAGAGAATTCTAATTTCCAATTTTCGGGACTAATACATTTTTGGTACCCCGTTCCTGCTTCCTCGTAAATTACCGTTCGCAACACCTCATGGCGGGCTACTATCTGTTTAAAAGCCTGCTCAGCGATACTTAGATCGAGTATTCCCGTGATACGTAACCCCCCAGAAATATGATACTCTCTAGTTCCCTGCATTTGGTCTAAAAACCACATTCGTTGTTGACTAAACGACAGTGGAATATGACGCTGAGGATCTCTTTTTACTATAGCTGCGACTCCTGAAAATGCCTTATCCTCATCCAGTGCCTGAGCCAGTGAAGCAATGGTTGGGTTTACAAACAACTCTTTGATAGCAAGTTCTTTCTCCAATTCTTTTCTAATACGTGAAACGACTCTCGTTGCCAATAAAGAATGACCTCCCAATTCAAAGAAATTGTCGTGGACCCCGATGCTTTCCACTTCCAATAATTCTGACCAAATACTGGCTAATTGTTTTTCTAACTCCGTTACTGGTGCTACGAATTCACTTTGAGAAAGTGCTTCCGTTACCGGAGCTGGTAATTTCTTTTTATCTATTTTTCCGTTGACAGACAAAGGCATTGACTCCAAGGTCACCCATATCTTCGGAACCATATATTCTGGTAGTTTTGCAGCTAAAAACTCTTGTAACTCTTCTTTTGATACTGCTTCCGCTAACGTTGTATATCCTATTAAATAATGTGATCCGTGTTGATCTTTAGCTGTGGTAACAGCTCCTTGTTGTACCGCTGGGTGTTTGCCTAGTACATTTTCTATTTCTCCCAATTCAACGCGGTATCCACGAATTTTAACCTGTGAGTCCTTACGACCTACATAACCTACAGAACCATCGGGTAACCACCTGGCCAAATCACCTGACTTGTATAAGCGCTCTCCTTTTCTAAATGGATTGGTCACAAACTTCTCCTCAGTTAAATCGGTTCTGTTTAGGTAACCTTTTGACAATACGAGTCCCCCCACACACAATTCTCCAACGACTCCCTTGGGCACCAATTCCATTTCTTCTGATACTATGTATACTTCCGTATTTGGCATCGGTTTCCCAATTGGGATTTCAGGTGCTTCTTCAGACAGTGCATTCAACCTCTCGAACAACACAAAAACAGTGGTTTCAGTAGGACCGTATATATTATCGAGTTTTGCTTGGAGTTTCGACGCTTTAAACAAGGCCAATGCCTTTTCAGGGAACGTTTCTCCTCCGACTAATAAGTATCGAAGATCTGGTAATTGAATATCATTGGCCACCACGTATTCAATAAATACTGAAAAGTGAGATGGCACCATTAAAAGTTGTGTTACGCGGTGTTTTTGCAAGGCTGAAACAAATTGCCCAACTTCTTTTACCTGCTCATCAGCAATAAGCACACAAGTAGCTCCGCGTTTAATCCAACCAAATATTTCAGGAATTGTCATGTCAAAACCATAATTGGTTTTAAAGGCCATGGCATCTCCCTCAGATAACGGATGAGATAGGTCCATCGACTCTAAGAAACTCCAGAGTGATCCGTAGCGCATCATTGCTCCTTTAGGCTTTCCTGTTGTCCCTGAAGTGTATATTACATAAGCAATATCATCACTGTGTACCTCCATTTCAACCTTTGCCGAAGACTGTTCTTGTATTTCCTCATCAAGCTCGTTGATGACCATACAAGGAACCGTTGAACACGCTTGCAGTTTCGAATGTACTTCCGAATGCGTAACCACCAACTTTGCCGCAACATCGCTGATGATAAACGAAATTCTATCAACTGGATTTGTCGGGTCTATTGGCACATAGGCTGCACCGCTTTTCATGATCCCAAAAATTGCGACCATGGTCATTAGGGATCTCTCCATACAAATAGGCACTAAATCGCCTTTTTGTACGCCGTTTGCTTTTAAATATCTCGCTACTTGATTTGACTTTTGTTCTAAGCTAGCATAAGACATTTTACTCGTACCAAACACCAGTGCGATAGCCTCAGGTGTTTGTTGAGCTCTTTTACTGAGCAGGTCGAATACGGTTTGAGAACCCGGAACCGTAATTCTATCCGTATTAAAATCGAGGACCAATTCTCGCTTTTCATCCTTCGAAAGCATGGCTAAATGTCCGATAGATTCCGCAGGATTTTCAATTACGGATGCTAATAGTCTTCTGTAGTGCTCCGCGAACTGCTCAATGGTCGTTGCATGGAACAAGTTTTTGCGGTACTGAATTTCCAGTACCCATCCTTCCTCAGCATCTTCTTCTATAATTACATGTACATCTGACTGTACATGAGGTTGTTTCGGACGCAGTACTGACATGGTAAAATGCTCGTTAGTGCTGTTGGCCAAAACAGGCATATTTTCTACTGAAAACAAGACTTTCAAAAACGGATTTCGATCCGAGTCAGCGACATCTCCCAAGCGTTCAATCACCTGTTCAAAGGGCGCCTCCTGATTTTTGTAGGCCGCCAGTGCTGTTTCTTTGACTTCTTCTAAAAAGGTCTCAAAAGAGAGGTTTCCTGTTAGTTGGTTTCTAATAGCAATAGTATTGACAAAGAAACCAATAAGGTTTTCAAATTCTTGATGTGTTCTTCCTGACATTGGAATCCCCACACAAATATCTTTTTGTGAAGTATAGCGATATAACAATACTTTAAATACCGCTAAGTAACTCATAAAAGGAGTACAACCAAATTCTGTTGATAACAGTGCTATGCTGGTTGTCAAATCACTGGAAAGAGGCATTCTCAATACCGCTCCTTCCGAACTGTACTCTTTAGGTCTTTTTTTATCTGTTGGCAGCAACAAGGGAGTTACTCCCTGCAATTGCTCTTCCCAATAGTTTAACTGATTTGCTAAATACGCTCCATTTAAATGAGCCTTTTGCCAAAGTGCATAATCCGTGTACTGTATAGGAAGGGACGTTGCTGCGGTCTCTCCTTTGCTCAATGCCTCATACTCTTTTGTCAATTCCTCTACAAATACCGGAATTGACCAACCATCGCAGGCAATATGATGAAAAACCAAAGCCAAGATGTATTCGTTTTCCTCTAGTTGCTGTATTCCTGCTCTAAACATATAATCTTTAGTCAGGTCAAATGGTCTATCAGCTAAGCTTGCTATGACCGTATCAACATCTCCCTCGGATGAAAGCGTAGTTAATTCCCAAGCATCTGCTGCAATCACAGATTGGTAACCTACACCGTCCTTGTCTTGCATAACAGTGCGCAAAACTTGATGCTTTTCTACGATGTTCTTGAGAGCTTTTGCAAGCAATTCAGTTTGTACTGCTCCTTTTAACAGCAATCCTCCTGAAATGTGAAACGCTCTTGTTCCTTGTAATTGATCGATGAACCATACTCTTTGCTGACCGAATGACAAGGGTACTTCCGATGTTTTTCCGTGAGCTACAATCGCTTGTCCCGATCCTTCATTTGCACTCATGGCGAGTACACCAGCTAACAGCTGAATTGTTGGATTGGTAAACACCGTTCTAATAGATAATTCCGTATTGAATTGCTTCCTCAAAACTCCGACCAATTTGGTAGCTGCCAAAGAATGTCCTCCGAGTTCAAAGAAGTTATCGTTCTGTGTAATTCCTTCGACACCCAATACCTCTTCCCAAATACCAATCAAGGCTTGCTCCACAGGAGAAGCTGCCAACTGCTCAGTTACAGACACGGCATACTCTTGTAACGTTTGATACGCTATTGCCTTTGAAGTCGTCAAGGGCAACGCTGCCATCCACTCAAACTGAGTAGGCACCAAATTTTTAGCGATACTTTTTTTCAACCACGCCTTTAAGCCTGCTTTAGAGACACGCTTTTCGGGTTTTACGACTACGAAAGCAGTCAATTGCTGTGAATTGTGATGGAAAAGAACCGCTGCAGACTCGATAAAGGGATGTAAGGTCAAGTACGATTCTGTAATATCTGGTGTAATAACCGCTGTTTCCGTTATAATTTCACGGGTTGAACGATGCAATATTTCCACACCTCCAGAAGCCAAAAACCTCGCCTTATATCCAATAGCTCGGTACGCTGCGGAGTTGGCCTCGTGCAACGGTAAACTCAAGCAACTTGCTCCTATCCATAATTCACCAGGTACTCCAATTGGACTTGGACTTCCCTGCGCGTCTACTATTTTTAATCCTGATTTTCCAAAAGGTTTATTAAATACAACATCGCCAAATACCTCCTCTCTTCTCAACCAATCTGCTTCCATTACTGACAACCCTGTCGTTTCCAATTGGAACGTACACTTAATACGGCTAACAGTTGAGAATTGGTCAAACAACCAAGTAATATGTGCCTTGTGTAAAGGAGTTGTTGATGAAACTACCAATGAATCTACTTGCAATGCCGTAGCTTTTGCAAATTCTGCGATTTCAGTACTTCCCAACATTGCGGTATGCATCTTTAAGGTAGTCCATGCCGCAGTCGTTACTTCCGCTGTATTCCCAATGCTTATATTTGCATTCGTTGCCATGGCAGGCAACACAAACTCTAAAATATCATCAAAAGCCTCTTGTTCAAAAATTGCAATGGTATCTCCTTGCTTCCAATCATATGCCTGCACAACATGAGCGATGTGCTCTTCAGCAGTTGCGATATTGACTGAATAAAAAGTATCTCCTTCTTGTAAAGACAACAATACTCCCCCTCGAACATTCGCGTTTCGTTTTACTGCTAGCAAGTCATTTTCAAGCGTATCCTCGGTTTTGTCTGATAACAACAAATACGATTCACAGTATTCCGTTAATTTTGCTCCTTCTCCCTGCTCGATAAACTCTCTACGAGAAAGTACAGAGCCATTCGCAGCAATTACGGCTAAAACATTGGTTAATTGCGTGAGAAAACTCTCGTAGGCAACCACCACTTGCACTCCATTTAGATCCCCCAATTCTCGGCTTCTCTCTTCGATAGATTGCAACAGTGCTGCGTAACTTGTAAATGTGCTTTTATAGTAAATACCGATGGTTTCCGTTTCGAGATTTTTAAGAAATGGAAAGTTGTAGTTGGTTAATTTTTGGTCCATTGCGTTAAATTTGATGCGGCTAAATTTTTAATTAAAAGTTGTTCCAAGCTGATAAAACAGCCGATTTTTGTGGATTTTGTAAGCTTATCTCTTTAACAATTTGAGTGCTATTGGTTGCAGCCTCTTCCATGAGATTTTTAAAGTAGGCTGCCCATTCTTCAATAGTTTCTACATCAAACAAATCCGATTGATAATAGAAATCAATTGATAAGGTGTCTTTTATTTCTATGATACTTATACTCAGTTCATACTTCGCAAACGCTATTGGTGGAAAGTAAAACGCTGAGGTTGTTCCTGTAAAGTCCATACTACTCTTAACACTATTCATGTCTACTTCGGTAGTAATTTTTGGAAGTTTTACCTCCGAAAACTCAGAAACAAGAGTTTCAAATGAGCAATTCTGGAAGTTGACGGCTTTGGTTATCAAGTCTTTTAACTCGGCCATCACAGTTCTCAACGAAGCCTCAGTTGTAATTTGTATCCCGATAGGTAGCATTTTCACACACTGTCCCACCAGCTTTTTCTCTCCTTTTGCCAGTTGTCCAGAGGCAGGAATTCCGAGGACAAAAGTTGCTTGCCCCGACAGTTTGTGTAACAGTACGGCATATAGTGAAAAGACTACGTTAAACAATGTAGTACGTTCTGCCTTTGCCAATGCTTGCAACTGCTCAAGCAGCTCTTTTTCTATCGGTAAACTATACTTCCCTCCTTTTAAGGATTTGGAGATGGAAGCTCCTGTCTTCACTGGTAACTGCAGTGCTGAATAGCCTTTTTTCAGCTCTGTTTTCCAGAACTCTAATGCAGCATTATTCGTTGTACTTTCTCGTTGTAACCAACTGTTAAACGATCTTATTTTTGCCGCTGGAAGCCAACCTGGAATCTTTCCGTCAAGCAGAGCGGAATAGGCAGCTGCCAACTCGTTCCAGATAACCTCAATTGAGAATCCGTCTCCAACTAGGTGATGCGTGGTTAACAGGAGGTAATTGCTCCCTTCATTTTCTCGCCAAACGCGGAGTCTTATAAAGGGTCCTTTTTCCAAATTAAAGACCGCGCTCCCTTTCTTTCCTAAATGGGTAAACACTGCTTCATCTGAAGTTTGTTCTGTTGTTTTATGGGTATCTTCTACTGTAAACTCAGCATGTACCTCTCCTGCAATATGGTAGCCTGCTTCATCAATTTTTACGGTGCGCAGTGCTTCGTGTCTGTTTACTACCCATTGAAAAGCACTTTCCAAGGTTTCTAAAACTAGCGTTCCTTGGAGATGTACTATCTGATTTTCGTTAAATGAGCTCGAAGCTGCATCACTACTAGCAGAAAGCGCGTAGAGTTGCTGTTGCTCTTCCGTAAATGGGAGTACCGTAGTTTTTGCTGTGAGTTTTTTGTTCGTTAAACTTCCCCAACCTGCGGCTAACAAATCGTCAGTAGCTTTGACAATTCCGTTGTATAACCACATTAGGTCAGCCTCGGTATGTGCGGTTGATAAGAAACAGTTTCGTCCTTCCCAAACATAAATTTTATTCGCTAATAAATGTTGGTAAAACAGCTCCCATCCACTTTTCAGTACAAAGCGGAACAACGATCCAAAACGCACGACTTTAATCGCCGCATTTTTCGTTTCAAAAAAGCGATTCAAGCGATCTACAAATTCTTGAGTTTTCGCATTCAGTTGTTCTTGTAACTGAGGGCCTTCGTTCTTTAAATGCGTCAATATAGCCAGTGATGCGCACATCGTTAAAGGATGCTGATTAAACGTTCCGGCAACGAAAGTGGTTGTTTTTTGCGGATACGATTGATCGCCGAATTCCCAATGGCCTCCGTCAACAGTATCCATAAACTCACTAGTTCCTGCTACCACACCGATAGGCATTCCTCCACCTACAACTTTTCCGTAGGTACACAAATCTGCTTTTACATCGAACCAAGCTTGTGCCCCACCAGGGTGTATTCTGAACCCTGTAATAACCTCATCTAGGATCATTGCTGTTCCTGAGTTTTTAGTCAAACGTCTTACTTCGTGTAAGAACTCGCTTGGCTGTATGTCTGGTCGTCGGCTCTGAACTGGCTCTATGAGCACAGCGGCCAATTCCGTTCCGTGTTTTTCAATAAACTGCAACGCCTCTTTACTTCCGTATTCGAGTACGATGGCATTGCTAATAAAATTATCCGTAATTCCAGGAGCTAAAGGAATCGGATTTTCGGTATCTAGCGGATTGTGCAATGCTAAAATACCGTCAAAAGTTCCGTGATACGACTCTTTGAACAATACGTATTTTGCACGTCCAGTTTTCGCTCTCGCCAATCGAAGTGCTACCATGACGGCTTCAGTTCCTGAGTTGTAAAATGCTGCGCGTTCATTCGCAGTCAGTTCACAAATCAAGGCAGCTACTTTTCCTGCGGTTTCGTTCATCGGTCCAACGGGGTATCCAAAACGCAATTCTTCTGTCAAAGCCTCTTGAATAAAACTCGGATTGTACCCTAGTAGGTTTACTCCAAATCCCATTGTTAAATCGACATATTCGTTGTCGTCCAAGTCTACAATTTTTGCTCCTTGTGCACTCTTGGCAATAATTTGATAGGTAATTTCTTTTGTCTCAGGCTTAAAACCAGCAACATTTCTATTATTTGCAAGTTCTTTTCTATAAGCCTGTGTGCTAGCTTTAGACGTTTTTGTTTGGGTAGCAATCGCAGTTACCAAACTGTTTAAATGCGCCTCTTGTTCAGGAGTCATACTTTTAGAAGACTCCTTTTGTATTTCTTTGAAAGGAACGAAGTAATCTATTTCCTTCAGTTGTTTGTTTACCTGCTTATCAGCAATTGTTGTTTTGGTTACGGATACTTTTGCTCGTCCGTGTTCTACAGTAAATTTGGTTAATTTATCTAGGTTGTTTACTACCTCGTAAAACATTCCCATTTCCAATTTTACACCGTATTGCTTTTGTATGGTTTGAATGAATTGTAAAATGACGATCGAGTCAATTCCTAAATCGAAGAAATCTTCTTCCGCCATTGCAGCATCAAATACAATCCCAGTATCCACCTCTATCATTTTCCCCAATTGGGCAAACACCTGGTCATAAGTCAATTCCTTTGCTACTTCCTCAATTTCTTCCTTTGGCTCATTTGCGATTACATCAGTAGTCACCGTGCTAAACACCGGCCAACAGGTAGTTTTTTTAAGGGGATATTTCGGTAAATCCACCGCTTCAAATACCTGATCCTTGTAATGGTCATTCCAAGAAATTACCGCTCCTTTTCTAAACTCTTCGGCCAATTCACCCAAAGAGCACGTTGTTGCTTCTCCTTTAAGTTTATAACTATAACTCGCTTTTTGAATTCCTTCCGAAGCTTTTAAGGCAGCTACCAGCTCCTCCGTAGTTGCTACAACTGCTGCAAAGCGCCAAGCATACATTCCTCGCTTCGTATTCGATGCATAACAATACGCAGACAAATTCAAACTATCATCAGTGGTTAACTGCTCTATACTTGCAGCTATTAACGCGCGTAAAGCCTCTTCACTGTGGGCACTCAAAGTAAAAACAGCCTCCGTTGTACCTTGTTTTTCGGTCACTTCGGGACTTGAATATTCTTCTAAAATAACATGTGCATTGGTTCCGCTTATACCAAACGAACTCACTCCACATCGTCTAGGGTGGGTCGTTTTATTCCATGCTAGTTTTTCTGTATTCACAAAAAATGGCGACTTTTCAAAGTCGATGCTTTCATTAGCCTCCTCATGGTGCAAACTCCCAGGTATTTCTTTGTATTGTAGGGCCAATACACATTTGATAAATCCTGCCACTCCTGCTGCTTCAAACAGATGACCTATATTACTTTTCACTGCACCGAGGGCAATTGACTTTTGCGTATACGTTTCACCTATTGCTTCACAAAGCGCTTGAAATTCGATAGGATCACCTAGGGCGGTTCCGGTTCCATGGGTTTCAACAAACCCTAAACTATTCAAGGCTACCCCCGCTCTTTGTGCTGCCTCTTTAATTACGGCTGTCTGCGCTTTCGGGTTGGGTGCTACCACTCCAGAAGAGGTCCCGTCTTGGTTTACTGCCGAGCCCTTTACAACCGCATAAATTCGATCGTTATCGGCAATGGCTCGGTCCAATTTCTTCAATACAACGGCCGCTACACCTTCTCCAATTCCTGCCCCATCAGAATCTTTTGCAAAGGGCTTGGTTTTTCCAGTTGGCGACTCAAATCCTACTTTGTATTTCTCTAATTCTGGTGAAATATACACTTTAGCTCCCCCTGCTATAGCTACTTCACAATCACCGTTAAACAGGGCATTTGCCGCCTGATGTATGGCTACTAATGACGAAGAACAAGCGGTATCTAAAGTAATGGCAGGTCCTTTTAAATCCATAAAATAAGACACTCTACTCGAAGCTATCGAACTGGTATTTCCCATTAATGACGCTGGGTTAATTGAACTGTCCGATTTTTCAACTATGTTTAAATATTGTGAATAGGCCAAATCACCTGAAGCTCCAAAAAACACCCCTACCTTGTCGTTATCCGGATGCAGACATCCAGCGTCTTCAAGAGCCCTCCACGAAGTTTGTAAATACAAACGTTGCAACGGGTTCATAGTCGTTGCTATCGACTTTGAAAACTTGAAAAACTCATGGTCAAAATGGTCAATACGCTCTAAAAAAGCGCCTTCACCAAAATCTTTATCAGAAGGACGAACACCGGCATTCTTATAAAATGGCGCCAGTTGTTCCTTACGACTTTCGGGAAACGCTGCTATCAAATCTTCTCCGTTTTTTAACAGTTCCCAATAGCCTTCCAACGTATCGGTTTTAGGAAGGTCTACCGCCATTCCAACAACGGCAATGTCACCAGTATTTTTAACTGACTTTAAAGCATTTAACTCCGACTTATATTTTTCAATTTTGAACAAGGCTTTCTTCAACGGGCTTAAATTATTAAACCGTTCTTCGGGTGAATTCATCATGTCAATAGGTATTTTAAATGGTTAGTTATGGAAAAACCGACCTAAGAAATTTTCGTAACGTATCCTTAATCGTTTAGTAATTTTAAAACTTCTTCATCGGTCATGGCCTCTACACTGGCCAGTAAATCGGCATCGGTCATCGGTTTAGATTCAACCGTTTGAGTTACCGTAATGGAAGGGTACAATTGCTCCTCTACATAAGATGCCAATTGTGTAATTGTCGGGTGTTTGTATACTACTGTCGGTACTGAAGGCACCCCTAATCTTTTCGTTAGTAATTGATTTAATTGAATGGCGTGCATAGATTTAAAGCCCTGATCGCTCAACGGAGTTTCCAAAGCCAAATCGTCTGGTGCCAACTGCAATAAACTCGCGCATTTCTCTTGCAACCAGTTCATAATTTTCGCCCAGCGTTCTCTGGAGTTTGCTATGGATTTCCACGCTTCAGTAGTGCTTGTGATCAATGCTTGTTGCACGTCGCTTAGCACAGTATCAAATTCGCGATTCACATATTTTTTCAACAAAAAACTGTGCTGCACTTTTCCGCTGGTCGTTTTGGGAATTTCCCTTACTGGAATTACTTCATCCGGAATCATTCCAATGGCTTCTGAGAGTCTGTTTTGCACAGCTACTAGGAGTGGTATAAAGTGCTCTGGCTTCTTTTTAAACAAAACAAAGACCAATAGCTTTTCGCGTTCTTCAGCATTTCCTGGTATCCCACAAACCGCAACTTTTCCTAAGCTTATATCTGCAGTTCCCAATAAATACGATTCTATATCGTGCGCGTAGTAGTTTTGTCCTTGTAAGATCATCATGTTCTTTACACGACCTGTAATGACCACCGTATTGTTTTTCAGTAAAAAACCGAGATCTCCTGTCCTCAACCAACCGTCTTTTACAAAAGCATTGGCTGTAGCGGTTGGATTTTGATAATATCCTTGAGTCACGTTCATTCCTTTGATATCAATATACCCCAGGGTTTCGCGCGGAAGCTCATTCCCAGCCTCATCGTGAATCGCTACTTCGCAACTTAACAAAGAAGGTCCAATCCCCACAAAACTCAGTGTTTTTCCTTCTTCACTTTCTTCTTTAAATACCACCTGGTCACCAACATCTGTACTGGCTCTGTCTATGATATATTCGCGTACTGAAGTACGATTGTCTCCCATACTTACTCCTACTGAAGCTTCTGCAAGTCCGTAAGACGGAACGATACAGGTCTTTAGCAATTGATGTTTCCCCAAGGTTGTTGTAAACTCGTCACAGAGACTTGCGGATATGGGCTCTGCTCCATTAAAAATAGACTTGACACTGGAGAGGTCCCAGTCGATCTCTTTGTTAGCACGATAATATGCCTGTAAAAAATACTGGTATCCAAAATTGGGAGCGCACAATTTGCTGGCGCGATGTTCATGGGTTTTTTCCATCCACAACAAAGGACGGCGGATAAATAGGTACGTAGGCATCATCACATGCGTGCAGCCTGCCACGACACTGGTTAAATGAAAGGCGATCATTCCCATATCGTGAGTCAAGGGAATCCAACAGAAATAAACATCATCGCGGTCGATGTCCATACTTACTGTCAAATCGTATCCGTTGTAAATTAAATTTTCATGGGTGAGCATCACGCCTTTAGGGTCGCCGGTTGACCCTGAAGAAAACTGGATAAATGCGAGGTCTTGAGGTGCGGCTTCTACAATGTCTCCATCGAATTCGCTCTCAAATAAAGCGCCTGAATCGATCCACATATCCTGCATGGTGGCTACCGAAGTAAGTTCTGTCTGTTCTCCAAATTCGATAAGGCGATCTAAATTCGTAGTATCGCAAAACACAAAAGGTTTTACCAAGGTATCTACCACCTTAAAAAATTTGTGTTTGTGCTCATTTTTACCTCCAATAGCCAGAGGAACAGGCACAAACCCACCGAGCAAACAGGCCCAAAAACAACGGAGGAATTTAAAATTATCATCTTCGTAAATGATTACTTCACTTCCTTTTTTTAGTTCGTATTTAGACTGTAAGACGTATAAAAACTTTTTACACTGATCAAAGAAATCAGCGTATGAGACAAACATCTCTTCGGTACTTCCTTTTATAAATCGAATTCCATTGGTTGAATCCGAGGCGCGCGCGCCCATTAGTTCGTTTAAACTTCGGTAGTTATAAAGTGTATTCATAACTGTTCAATTGTTAAAAAATTAAAAGAAAAAAAAGAGGAAAAATACGCTGAGAGCGCTAGGCCATATTGGCTAAATCTGCAATATAAGCTGCAGGTACAGTGGCGATAATATTTTGCTGAAGAGAATCGATGCGAACAACAACTTTACTCACGTTATTCACCTTGATAACTTCACATTCCAACCCTTGCAGTGGTCCGTAAGTCAATCGTTTAAAATCCCCCACACATGGCAAACCGGTATCGGTTTCAATGTCCATAATATTCTGATCTTCCACCAAAAACTTGATATTGTTAATCTCCCTATCAGTGACTCTTGCATACTGCCTTCCAAAACGTATAAAAGAGCAAGCTCCATCAACCGCTAAGGCTTTGTGAAACTCGGTAGGCGAGTTTAAATTTACAAACACATATGAAGGCAATAAAGGCTTCATAATCATTTTTTTCCTATCACTCCATTGTCGAAGAGTTCTAGTCAATGGAACAAACGATTCAAGACTACTCTCTTTAAGAGATTCATCGACTCGTTTCTCCCAACGGGACTTGACATACATAACATGCCATCCGCTAGCGTAATTCATAGTCTAGTAAGTTTTAAGGTTTGATTAAGAATGGATACGGCTTCGCCTCTCCCAATTACATGGGCTGAATTTCTTATCTTAATTTGATGGAATGCAATATCCCTTATAAGAATAGTTATTTTTTGTAGTAGGTGGTAAGGGTAAAATAACTATCATTTATTCACAGGTACAAGTATAGTAATTTTTTAGCTTATAAACCTACTTTAAGATTAAAAAACTGTAAATCTCCAATCACTAAGTTGTTAATTTACAGTTACTAAAACTTAACCAAACCAAACAAACAACTGAAAAACAACCACTTAACCCCCCAATGATTTATCCTTAAAAAAAGAAGTTTTTTTTCCAAATCTTCATTTATTTTACCCCAAACTGACAATTTCACAATCCACTTCCAAAGCCTTTATTTAAAAAAGAACACAAAAAAACCTCGATTAAAAAACCGAGGCTGTATATAATTCTGTTTTAATTTAAACTCAAAACGTTATTCTTTTTCTAATTTCTTTACACGTTGCTCTAATTTACTTAGCAAGAGTAGTAACTTTTTGTTAGTTTCTTCAGCAACCTTTAACGTAGTCTGTTGTTCTTTTAATTGTCGCTCCTGTTGCAAGGTATACAAGGTTAATTCTTCTATTTTCTGGAGGAGTTTCTTATTCATTTCTCCCAATTCAATCCCTTGAGCTATCTCAACTTCTTTTGCGCTTGGTATATTGATTAAGTGGCCTTTTTCACGGATATGTGCTTCAACTTCCGCAAGTGTAGGTAAGTCGTAATTTTCCTCAAAAACAAAATCGGGCCATTTACCATACAATGCTACCTTTACTTCCTCTGCAGCTATTTTACCCTTAACTCCTAATTTATATCCATGAGTATCTTTCGTTCCAATTCCTACGTTTCCGTTAGCATCAATTAGCATACGTTCTGCTCCGTTCGTTGAAAGTCCCAAAAACCCACCATTTGAACTCCCTCCTCTATAAAAGGAAATAAATCCATTGCGTTCATCCGCATCGTACTTCATTCCAAATCTAAAAGCTTCATCATTAGTGTTTGTAGTTCCTAAAGTTTTAGCATACAAATTAAACTTAAACTCATTGGCTGTAGCTAAAATAGCACCGTAACTATTATTCCCATTAACCACGTGTAATTTTGCACCTGGTGTAGTACTTCCTATACCTACATTACCCGTAGCATCCATAAAAAATTTCGCGTACTTCTTTTGACCAACTGCATCTGTTTGTTCCGATGCCGGTGCTACTCCAATCATAAAAGCATTCGCGTGATCAGTATAAGCATTTCCCATAAACCATTTATTGGTTTGACCAATGCTAAAAATACCTGTCCCACGATAATTATTATGCGAATTCAAGTAGATTTTTGAGGCCATAAAATCCGTTCCGTTATTCGCTCCAACTTCGAGCAAACTATTTCCGTTGATAAAGAATTCTCTCCAGGTTTCCCAACTGGCATGATTCTCAGCAGATCGGCGAATATAATACCCACCTCCATTGAAGTTCATTTGAAAAACGCGCCCACCCGTAGTATCTCCCCAAGGCGCAAAAGTTAACAAACTACTATAGTATCCATTCCCTGGGGATTCAATAGAAATTCTTCTTTTAAATTCAAAACGCATCTCTCCTTTATAAAAAGAAGGTAATGAATTCGTTTCTCTCGCATTTTGTTGGGCATTCAACTTATCTGCTGATTGCGCATGAACTGCCATTCCAAGGCCCAAGACAGCCAACGCAGTTGTCCCTAATTTTCTTTTCATCATTTTTTTGTTCTCAGTTTTCATATATAGTTTAATTCAAAGTCACCAAAAAGGTGGAACTCTTATCACTTTTGTTACCCGCCTTATCGTAGGCTTGAACGTACCAGTAATAAGTTCCTTTGGTTAGGTTTTCTTTTTTATAGCTTTTGTTTATCCCAATATCTTTGAATTTGAGTTGTGTTAAATTGACATCTCCGTATACAAAGACACTGTCGAGTTCTTGAGTCCCGGGCACGTCGGTTCTCGTCCAAGTAAAATCAATCGTCGTTTGCGTTTGCACCGCATTGTTTGCTGGTAAGGTATTTTGAGGATTTGATGGCTTTTTCGTATCCACCTCAAGCTTTCTCTGAGCGTATTTTCCATTTTGACTAGCGCTTTGCGGACGCACCTGCCAAGAGAATTTACCTTCGTTAAAACTATGCGTGTAGTTTAACACTTTCAACACTTTATCAAAAACGATAGTCCCGTTCATATCCGGTTGGCCAATTTGTAAGCGGTATTCTGAAGCACCGCTAACTGCAGTCCATTGCATTTTCTGCGCTGCCGTGTTTACAACTGCATTCTCTAGCGGCGAAATCAACGTAGTTTCAGCATTAGAAAGATCTGTACTCGTCAAGGTAAATTTTCGGGTGGCGTAATTAGTAGCATACTCACTATTTAGTCCTCGTACTCGCCATTCATAAGCTCCTGTTGCCAATTTTGTACTAAACGTACTTTTAGTAATAGTGGTATCTAGCACCACCTGTTGTGCGTTTGCAAATCCAGGGCGTGCCACTTGCAGTTGGTATCGTTCAGCTCCTTCTACCGATTCCCATAAAAAATTTACAGTAGTTTCTTGCACCGCGGCATTGTTTGCTGGTGCTGTCAAATTGATAACTTTGGTCGAAATATCATCGACAAAAATGGCTTCGCAGCCCATTAACAATCCTACCAATAACAGTATTATTAATCGTTTCATATCGTAAAAAAATCGTGTTCGTTAATTCGTAGTATTCTTAAAAACTCAAGTACTCTTGAATTCTTCGCTCTTCCAGTTTTTTAGGATCTCTCAACATTTTCTGAGAGCAACGCTCCCCATCACCTACCAAAGCACCTAATCGCACTTGTTTTTCTTCAGAAATATCCCAGCAAAAGGAAGCCATTTTGTACCCAAAAGCGAAACTATTGTCCAAAGAGAGCGTTCCTATTTGTCGCTCCTTCTTATACAACAAAACTACGTTCTTATTTCGCTTATTAGAAGTCAAATACAAGGCATCGGCAGCTTTTAACTGCGTTTTCATTTCAGCAGTTAACACCATGCGAACTCCTGTAATAATCTTAGTATTAGGACGGTTTTTTATATAAGTTCTCGACGTCCTATTAACATCTTTATTGAGTTGCGAAAGCAATAGTACCTTATCCATAATCTCCAAGACGACAAACTTCGGTTTACTTTCCAAGCTATCGACGTACTTTACTACAGGGGCTGGCTGCCCTGAACTCATGTTAGTATATTCCTTAAATAACTCCTCAGTAAAGTTGTGTACGCTATAGTTTAAGGCTACGGGCTTTTTTAATACCGGTATGCCTACAGTCTCAAAATCCGTCTTTCGAAACGATCTTTCTTTTGTACCCAACACAGCCAGTGAAACCTTTGTACTCGTCGCTTCAAAGGCATCTTTTTTAGGCAATACACTACAAGAAGTTATGAGTGCGATCAATGGCAGAAAGCACAGCAATTTTCTATAATTCATTATCAATTTATTAGCAATATAGTAGGGACAAAAGTACACTTTTTCGCATAGTTTTGAAAATCAGGTTCGTTAATCTTTACCCAGCGCTATTAACAACTTGCCACAGCCAGCCAGTAGTAGTAAAAACCAAGGAGTTCCGTGCAATACTAAATCGAACCAATCCATGAGCTTCATCCCCGATTCCGAGGAAAAGGCATTGCCTCCTAACAACCAACGTATTTTACCAACTATATGCGGTGATTGAAACGGTGCTAGTCCTAGGGTCAAACAAGCCCCTAAAATATACAACCAGTAGTTACTGAGCTTTTTCATAAAACTAAATAAACCAATTCCACACTACTCCAAAACGAATGACAAAATCGCGATAAGGATGATTTGGAGCCGACAAATAATTTTTCTTCAAAAAGAAAGAGCTGATATTATCCGCCTTAAAATAAATACGCGTTCTCCTAACCCTACCATTAAAGAATAAATCTACGGTCGGATACCCTATATCCGTAGTATTTTGCAGTGTAAATTCACCTAATAAAGGATTGTAGGCATTGGCTTTATAGGCTGAAAAATATTTCAGTGTGGCACCTATTTGTACATATAAAGGCTTTCCTTTAAACCAATGGTCGCTGTAATAGAGAGTATTTCTAGTGACAAACTCAGGAACTCTCAAAACACTAGCTCCACTTGCCACCTTTTGATACATTACGGTATTATCGAGTCCGAGCTTCCACCATTTAAATTCTTTGGAAGCTTTTAATTTCAAGTAATTGACATTCCCTGAAAATTGTTGTGGTAGTCCGTTCTCATCAAAATAAGTATACTTATCAATATTGGTCAAATCCAATGAGACATTTCCCCATTTACTAGTAAAATCTCCTCCGAGTACGCGGGTACCCACCGAGGTAAAGTTTTTCTCCCAGTTGTATTTTTGATAACTACTTTGATGAAACAAAAAGTTGAAGTTTGGCTGACGGTCACTAATTTTTAATCGGGCTTTAACGGTAAAAACGCTATCTTTTTTATAGTAGGCCTCTGCCTCTAGAGAATTCCCTGCCAAGCGACCACTTCCCGGACTTAATAAACCACTCGCATTGACGTAAAAATTACCTACTTTACCTCTCCAGTCGGCCCCAAAAGACAGTGCCTTTCCTTTGATTCTATTGTTCTGCATAGGCACCGTATTATTCTGTAAATTCTCATACCCGTAATCATAGGTAGTATACATGGTCTTGACACGGAACCTACCGAGTACATACCTCGAATTAAAATCGACAAACAATGCATTGTTATACATCAAAAACGTCGTTTTATTGGCGATGGTTCCCAGCATTCTATTGGTATCAAAAATATCAGATGCTGTGGTTTGTTTAAATTCAAAATACTTAGAATCACGCGTAAACTCGTGTCCTACTTTCAAATTTGAAAAATTACTAGTATTGGTCGTATCCTTGGTTTGTAAAAGTCGATAGCTTTGTTCAAAATACAAGCGTTTTCCTTCCAATATACTTTCTGCGTCGTTAAAATTAACGTCCAATCGCCCTCGATTCCCACTAAAATTTGGATTGTCTGTAAGGAAATTAGTAAGCGATTCAGCGGTTAACCCACCGTTTTCTTGATTTGTAAAATCCTGATTCACCGCATGCCCACGTACAGCGTATTGCCCTTTCGGGCTTTCGTAATGAAAGGTCAATCTAAAATTACCGGTGCTCGCCAAGGAACGCCTGTATGCTCCCAAGGAACGCAATCCTCTATAAGCTATTCCGATATTAAATCGCTTTGAAAAATTGGTCGTAAACAAGGCGTCCAACACCTGCCCCTGTTCCAATCCCGTTCGATACATAATTTCTGTGGTCGGGGTGGGTACCTGGTAGTACTTTACATCTTCTACCTCAAAGTAATTGAACTGTTTGGCTCGAAATCCGATATCTGGAAACAAGCTTTGACGAGAAAAATCGTATCCTAAATTATTAAATGTCTGCCCTTGGTTATGAAAGGCCAACAATTCAAAATTGTCTTTGCGTAAAAAATTGAACTTATAATACTTTTGAATGGTCAAAGTGGTATCGACGATCGTGGTATCGTTGCGGTGCGAAATTATTTTATAATCGGTGTACTTCGTTTTCCCGGTAAGTTTCACCTTAATTTCTCCATTATTCAATGAATCGATACGCTGATCTGTTCCAAGTGTTCTATCTGTTCTAGGGGAACCTCCTCCTCCATCAATGGTTCTCAACTGCGCAAAGGACTGCCATCCAAACAAACAGCACGCAAGTAACAATAGGTAATTCTTCATAGAAGCAAAAGTAAAATAATAAAACGAAAAAAAATGGTAATATTATCTTTGAAAACTGTTAATTTGTAGCATGTTGAAACTTCGTTATACAGATTATATTCACGAGGCAGGAACCGATGAAGCCGGCAGAGGATGCTTGGCAGGCCCCGTGGTAGCTGCCGCAGTTATTTTACCTCCTGATTTCAAGCATGAATTCCTCACAGACTCCAAGCAATTATCAGAAAAGAAAAGGGCCGCACTACGTCCGTATATCGAAGAGCAGGCCGTAGCCTATGGAGTGGCCTTTATCCACGAGAAAGAAGTTGATGAGCTGAATGTACTTCAGGCGTCAATAACGGGTATGCACAGGGCACTTGCTAAACTTCAAACCCCACCTGAATTTATTGCCGTCGACGGAAACAAATTCAAGCCCTATCACGATGTTCCTTATGAAACCTTAATCAAAGGGGACGGTCGTTTTTTAAACATCGCAGCCGCCTCTATACTCGCAAAAACGTATAGGGATGAATTTATGGAAAAAATTCACGAAGAATTTCCGGCGTACAATTGGCAAAAAAACAAAGGGTATCCAACCAAAGAACACCGCAATGCTATACGGGAATTTGGTCCGACCCCTTATCATAGAAAATCTTTTAAATTACTCCCTGACCAGTTAAAATTATCCTTGTAGGCATTTATTTTGTCTTGGTCCCAGCACCCACAAAATGATCGGACTTACGCTTAAACAACACATTAAAGGTGGTTAAACTACCGTAAATACGGGTGATGTATTGCTGTAGATCTATTTTGTCCTGATCGGCAAGAGTTTTGCTTGCATTGATTTTTTGTTCCATGACACGAATTCTATCGCGAACCATCACTATTTTGTGAAAGAAAGTATCAATGGGTAATTCCTTCGCTGCCAATCCGGGGTCGGCAGGTTCTAAAATTAACTTCCCGCCTTTGTATTTATCTGCTATCGGAACAATCTCACTAATATCACTCCACTGTTTTAAAAGGGATTTCAAGGTCGTTTCTACTTCGTAAAAACTCACGGTATCTACTTCTTGATTCACTGCTTCGATAACTTCAAAGTCTTCATTTAAAGCAATGGTTTCAATTCCTTTTTTTTGAAAAGTTACCCAATAGTGCTTACTATCCACATTGGTCACTACTCCAAAGCCCATTTCAGGGTGATTAATTCTCGATCCTATTCCTAATAATTTCATAATTCATTATTTTTAACGATACTAAAATACTTATTTTTGTCTTCCAATTTTTTACAAAATGATTAAAAGAACACGAGTTGAAATAAGTAAGTGTATCATCCATAAGGTCGCAAATAAATACAATAGCGGACAAAATGCCTTATCGGAAAGCTTGGTGCGCTTTGATGAGGAGAGTTACGAATTACTAGTACCATTTTTATTAAAGCCTTTTGGCTCTGTTACTCAAAGTTACCGCTTTAGTCACCACGCAGATGTGCGTTTAAATGAGCTCAACAAATACAGCTCAGATATATTTGAAGACGAAGAAACATTTATTGAGCATTCAAAAAATATCGTAAACCACCTCTACGAACAGTCTAATTCGGCCAATATCAAAACGGGGGATGTCATTGTAGCCTATTTTGAAGGAATTGAATACAAAGATGTACTAACCGAAGCCGTTGGTGTTTTCAAAATTGAAAGTAAAGTGGACTTTTTCCAAACCTATTTGGATGAAGATAGCTTTGACGTGGTAGTTCAGAAGGGAATCTCCACAAAGAAGCTCGACAAGGGCTGTTTGATTTTAAACTCGTCAGATACGGAAGGAACGGTAGTACTATCTGTTGATAACAACAACTACGATGCCCAGTATTGGATTAAGAACTTTTTAAGTGTTAAATACGCTGACGACAGAAACTTACACACTCAAAATTACCTAGAACTTTGTAAAGAATTTTCCGAAGAGGTTATCAAACCTGAATTTGGAAAGCAAGAACAAAGTACTTTTTTAGCCAATACTGTCGATTACTTTAAAGAACATGAAAGTGTGGATTACCACGATTTTAAAGACGATGTTTTTGAAGAAGACAAACACAAAGACCTTTTTGAAGACTACAAAAAACACTTTGAAAAACTCAACGACGTCTTGATCCGTAATAACTTCGACGTATCGGACGCTGTATTAAAAAAAGAGAAAAGTAAACTAAAAACAGAGATCAAGCTCGATACCAATATCCAAATAAAAATTGATGTCGATGCTCCAGATGCTCCATCGGAATACCTAGAACAAGGGTATGACGAAGAAAAGAAGATGAAATACTACAAAGTATTTTACAATACAGAAAAATAATAAAAAAAGCGCTGAAGTTACCTTCAGCGCTTTTTTTATTGTCGTTTATTCTTTGTCAGACATTTTCTTGACGTATTCCGTAACGATTACAATTTGGGTTCCTCCTACTTTACCTTCAATATAACGGGGATTCTCAGGATCCAGGCTAATGCGTCGCACGGCTGTCCCTTGCTTGGCTACCATACTAGAACCTTTTACCTTCAAGTCTTTAATCAGCACAACGTTATCACCCGCTGACAACACAACTCCGTTAACATCTCTATGGATTACCTTCTCGCTTTCGTCCAAATGATCACCCGATGCCTTGGCAAACTGTAACTCTTCATCATCCAAATACATCATAGCTAGCAAATCTTGCGGCCAACCTTGATCTCTGAGACGTTGTAACATTCTCCACACCAACACTTTTACAGCTCGGAATTCACTCCACATACTATCGTTTAAACAACGCCAGTGATTTGCATCCAAAAGAGCTTCCTCAGTGATTTGCGATTTACAATTTGCACATATCAATACGGTTCCGTCAACCCCACCTGTGGAAACAGGAGGCACTTCATAGGTTGTTAAGTCCTCTATTGCACTGCATAATTCGCACTGATTTCCACTGCGTTCTCGTAATTCTTCTACTAAGCTCATTTATGATTATTTTAAGAGACAAAAGTACATTATTAATTGATTTTCCCTATCTTTATTGTATGATATTACAAACAGAAAGACTCCTTATTAAAGAAGTTTCTCTAAATCACGCCCCTTTTTATTTTGAGCTTTTTTCAGACCCCGATTTTATCAAAAACATCAACGATAAAAACTTAAAATCCGTCGAGGAAACCGAAGTGTTTTTAGAGAACACCATGATTCCCAACCTCTGTAAAAACGGTTTGGGATTTTTCACCGTATTCGAAAAATCGACCCATACCCCTATTGGTGTCGCCAGTTTACTAAAACGCGATCAGTTAGATGCACTGGATGTAGGCTATGCTTTTTTACCAAAGGGAAGAGGTAAAGGCTATGCCACAGAAGCCACCAGAGCAGTGATGGATTACGCGCATACAAGCTTGCAACAATCCAAAATCATCGCTTTTACCATGCCTAAAAATGAAGCTTCGAAAAAAGTTTTACGAAATCTGGGCTTTACCTATGTCGGTGTAAAACGCGTGTATGAAAATACCGAAGATTGTTTGTTTGAGTACGAATTTTAATAATTTTCGCCCTATTTAGCCCGTTAAATGAGCTGAATACTTGTTTTTTTGTAAAATCCGATTTTTAGAGTTCGTGCTTTTTTGTTAAATTTGTCGTAGAAAGATTATACTTTAACAAAAAAATTAAGTCCGACCAAATGAAAATTAATTTAAGTAAGCAGAGAACTACTCGCTATAGTAAAAAAAAGCGTGAGAAGTTCTTGATCCTTCCTTTAGTACACAAAGGATCGATTTATTGGCTAGAAAACGTGCTAATCAAAAAGAACTTTAATGGAATCAATTACCAGATAACTGATGTAATTCGATTGTAGTAACCGATTCCAAAATTTTTCCCCTTTCGTTACGTAGTCCAAGAGAAGTCACTTCACTTTTATCTACATAAAGTCTCCCTTTTCCCCTTATTTTATTCTTCCAAATACAAAGAAATCAATCCTTCAGGAGTGGTTACTTCAATGGTTTTATCCTCTCTATTCACTGACTCAATAAAATCGTCAATCATTGGAATAAAAATTTCTTTACCATCTCGATCAATTTCGAAAAGAGGTTGAGCCGAAGTATCATTGATGTTTACAATAGTACCAACCGCACCGTAAGCACTGTCAATAACTGTAAAACCAATAACCTCGTGATAATAAAACTGTTTCCCAGTTAGTTTGGGTAACAAATCAATTGGCAAATAAATTCCAGCACGTAAAATGGCCTCTGCATCAGCTTCGGTATCTACATCCTCGAATTTCACGCGTAACATAGTTCCTTTACTCAGTGAAGATTTTTCAATAAAAAACGGAACCAAATTATTGCCTAAATCGACAAAAACTGATTCCATTTTTCCGTAAAGATGGGGTTCATCAGTATCTAATTTGATAATGACTTCCCCCTTAAAACTATGTTTTTTCACGATTTTGCCAAGATAAAAGCAATCTTCTTTCTGCATCATCGTACACTAGTTTTTATTCTTCGCTATCCGCACCGTTTTCAGTTGCAACTTCCTCGCTGTCTTCAACAACAGGAGCCTTTGCAGCAATACGAGCTTCGTTTACAGCTTTTTCAGCTTCTAAAGCTTTCGCTTTAGCTTCTTCTTTAGCTTTTGCTAAACCTTCAGCTTTACCAGTAACCTTTCCAGCTTTTTCTTCTAACCAAGCGTTGAATTTAGCTTCTGCTTGCTCTTCAGTTAAAGCTCCTTTTCTTACTCCTCCAGCTAAGTGATTCTTCAACAAAGCTCCTTTGTAAGATAAGATTGCTCTAGCAGTGTCTGTTGGCTGAGCTCCATTTTGTAACCACTGTACAGCGCTATCAATGTTTAAGTCGATCGTTGCAGGGTTCGTGTTTGGATTGTACGTTCCGATTTTCTCTAAGAAACGTCCATCTCTTTTAGCTCTTGAGTCAGCAGCTACTACCCAATAAAAAGGTTTTCCTTTTTTACCGTGTCTTTGTAATCTAATTTTTACAGGCATAATTTTAATTTTTAAGGTACGCGTACCTTGATTATTAATTTTGAGTTTGCAAATTTAGTGCTTTTTTATGAAAGCACCACCTATTTAGCAATTATTTAAAAATAAAAATCACCTCAAAATGAGGTGATTACCAAATCAAAGATCGCATTTTATTAAATTATCCGAACACTCACTGCGTTTAGGCCCTTCTTTCCTTCTTTTAAATCAAATGCGACCGTGTCGCCTTCCTTAATATCGTCGAGTAAGCCCGTAACGTGTACAAAGTACTCTGTGTTCGACTCTGATTCGATAATAAATCCAAATCCTTTAGATTCATTGAAGAATTTTACCCTTCCTTGTTTCATTGTAAATGTGTTAATGTTGCGCTCCTAAGTTACTACATTCTATCCAGATACACACAGCAAATCCGCATTTAAGTACCTCCCCGCTATTCACCAACTTTTAACCTGATTCAAGTGTTCTTACCACCTCCGGAAACGTTGATAACTTATTAGCGATATCCTAGAAAATCTTCGTATTTTTACCTCCTCATAATTTAGTAGGCTTCAATAAAAAAACACATCCATGTATTTAGTTTTTGATACGGAAACAACCGGTCTTCCCAAAAGTTGGAACGCGCCCATTACCGATACAGACAACTGGCCAAGAGCCATTCAAATCGCTTGGCAGTTACACGACGAAATGGGAGTGCTTGTGGAGCACAATGATTTTCTAATCCAACCCGAAGGTTTTAACATTCCGTACGATGCCGAACGAATTCACGGAATCTCTACAGACCTGGCCTTACAACAAGGAATCAGCCTGCAAGAAGGTGCCGAACTTTTTAAAGAAGCGCTGCTGAAAACAAAATTTATCGTTGGGCAAAACGTCGGATTCGACGTGAATATTATGGGCTGTGAATTTCACCGATTAGGGATGGAAACCAACCTCACCACATTGCCTGTGTTAGATACCTGTACCGAACACACCGCTCAGCTGTGTCAAATTCCTGGAGGTCGTGGAGGTAAATTTAAACTCCCTACCTTAACGGAACTGCACAATCACCTCTTCGGTGTTGGATTTGGAGAGGCACACAACGCTACAGCCGATGTAGAAGCAACCACTCGTTGTTTCCTCGAGCTCATCCGTTTACGTCAGTACACTGAAGAGCAATTGGATGTTCCGGAAGACTATTTTAGTCGATTTTCAGAGGCCAATCCAATGCCTATTAAAGTCATTGGTCTCAAGCATCTCAACCTCAAAAAGGAAAGCGAAAAAATACGCAAACAGCAAACGAGTGCCGCCGATAGCGAATCGACACATACCTCAAGTGAGGGACTCGCAGCGCTTGAAGATGTGACTTTCGCTCATTTGCACAACCACACGCAATTTTCAGTGCTCCAGTCGACCATACAAATTGGAAATCTCGTCAAAGCCGCGGCTAAAGATGGTATGCCCGCAGTAGCCCTAACGGACACCGGAAATATGATGGCAGCCTTCCATTTTGTAAAAGAAGTACTCGGCTATAACAAATCTGCAGAGACTCCTATCAAACCAATTGTCGGCTGTGAATTCTTTATTTGCGAAAACCATCTCGATAAATCTAAAAAAGACAACGGATATCAAGTTGTTTTCTTGGCTAAAAATAAACGAGGTTATCACAACCTCGCCAAACTTTCATCAAAAGCCTTTGTTGACGGGTTCTACTACGTTCCTCGAATCGACAAAGAGCTGGTAAAACAATACAAAGAAGACATTATTGTTTTAACGGGTAACCTCTATGGAGAAGTACCGAGTAAAATCCTTAATGTCGGAGAAAAACAGGCTGAAGAAGCCCTGCTGTGGTGGAAAGAAGAATTTGGAGAAGACCTCTACATCGAAGTTATGCGCCACGGGCAAGAAGATGAAAATGTCGTTAATAAAACACTCCTAGAATTCTCCCGAAAACACGACATCAAAGCCATTGCCACCAATAATACCTTTTATTTAGAGAAGGAAAGTGCCAATGCACACGATATTCTCCTCTGTGTTAAAGACGGAGAAAAACAAGCTACTCCGAAAGGAAGAGGTCGCGGTTACCGCTACGGTCTTCCTAATGAAGAATACTATTTCAAGAGTACCGAAGAGATGAAAAAACTCTTCGCCGATATTCCGGACACCATTAGTAACATTCAGGAAATTGTCGATAAGATAGAAGTATTTACGCTCGCTCGTGACGTACTACTTCCAGCCTTTGACATCCCTGAAGAGTACCAAGACGCAAAAGATCAGGAAGACGGAGGTAAACGCGGTGAAAACAACTACCTAAAAGCACTCACCTATGAAGGTGCTGCCGAACGCTACGAAGAAATTACCGAAGATATTCGAGAACGACTTGATTTCGAACTCGAAGTAATTGCCAATACCGGATACCCTGGGTATTTCTTGATTGTACAAGACTTTATCAAAGCCGCCCGAGAAATGGGCGTTTCTGTAGGGCCCGGACGTGGATCGGCCGCAGGATCGGCCGTTGCCTACTGTTTAACGATTACCAATATAGATCCCATTAAGTACGATTTACTTTTTGAGCGTTTCTTGAACCCTGAGCGTGTATCCATGCCCGATATCGATATCGATTTTGATGACGAAGGACGTGGGCGCGTAATGGACTACGTGATCGACAAATACGGTGCCAATCAGGTAGCTCAGATCATCACCTACGGAACCATGGCGGCAAAATCGTCCATTCGAGACACCGCAAGAGTTTTGGATTTGCCTTTATTCGAGGCCGATAGGATTGCCAAGCTAATTCCTGGAATCAAGCTACAAAACATCTTTGGAGATGACGAAAAGAGCAAAGGAAAGGTAGCTGGACTTCGATCGGAAGAAAAGGAAATGGTCCAAGAACTCCAGCGCATAGCCGACAGTGGTGGTTTAGAAGGGGAAACGATTAGTCAAGCACGCATTTTAGAAGGCTCCGTTCGAAATACGGGAATTCACGCCTGTGGGGTTATTATTACCCCAGACGACATTACCAATTTCGTACCAGTATCCGTTGCGAAAGATTCTGACATGTACGTCACTCAGTTTGACAACTCCGTCGTAGAAAGTGCCGGATTGTTAAAAATGGATTTCTTAGGGTTAAAAACACTTACCCTTATCAAAGACACCGTTAAAATTGTCAAAGCGCGTCACGATGTAGACCTCGATCCAGAAAACTTCCCTATTGACGACGTAAAAACCTACGAGCTTTTCCAGCGTGGAGAAACAGTAGGGATATTCCAATACGAATCTCCGGGGATGCAAAAGTACATGCGAGAGCTAAAGCCTACAGTATTTGCCGATCTTATCGCCATGAATGCCTTGTACAGACCTGGACCTCTTGAATACATTCCTTCTTTTATTAGAAGAAAACACGGAGATGAGCCCATCGAGTACGATTTACCCGCCATGGAAGAATACCTTGCCGAAACCTACGGAATTACCGTATACCAGGAGCAAGTAATGTTACTTTCGCAAAAATTGGCCGACTTTACCAAAGGTGAAGCCGATGTCCTTCGTAAGGCTATGGGTAAAAAACAGATTGCCGTACTCGAAAAAATGAAGCCTAAATTCGTAGACCAAGCAGCGGCGAATGGTCACGACCCAGAAAAACTTGAGAAGATATGGAAAGACTGGGAAGCCTTTGCTTCGTATGCCTTTAACAAATCGCACTCTACCTGTTATGCATGGGTTGCCTATCAAACCGCTTACTTGAAGGCACATTACCCTGCCGAATACATGGCTGCTGTACTCTCAAACAACATGAACGATATTAAAACGGTTTCCTTCTTTATGGAAGAATGTAAACGCATGGGCTTGGAAGTACTCGGACCTGACGTCAACGAATCGTTTTCTAAATTCTCCGTAAACAAAGAAGGAGCTGTGCGTTTTGGAATGGCTGCCATCAAAGGAGTAGGAAGTAGCGCCGTAAACGCAATTATCAGAGAACGCAAAGAAAACGGAAACTTTACTTCGATTTTTGACATGTCGAAAAGAGTAGATCTTCGAGTTGCCAACAAGAAAGCCTTTGAAGGACTTATATTAGCAGGTGGATTCGACTCTTTTAACAAAGCTCATCGCGCTCAATACTTTGAATTGGACGAAAAAGGACAGAGTTTCTTAGAAAAAGCGCTTCGTTTTGGAAACAAGTTTCAGGAAAATAAAAACTCTTCACAGGTCTCGCTCTTTGGAGAAGCCTCGGCGGTAGAATTACCAGAACCCATCATTCCAGAATGTGAAACCTGGGGAACTATGGAACTGCTCGCCAAAGAAAAAGAGGTTGTTGGAATGTACATTTCCGCTCACCCACTCGACGACTTTAAAAACGAATTAAAATTTTGTAATGCCACCCTTAGCCACTATAAAAACTTAGCCAAATACGAAGGGATGGCCATGACGTTTGCAGGTATTGTAACCGATGTACAACACCGCGTATCCAAAGCGGGGAAAGGCTGGGCTTCTTTTATTGTAGAAGACTACAACGACAGTTTTGAATTCCGAATTTTTGGTGAAGAATACCTCAAATTCAAACACTTTTTGGTTCCCAACTCGTTTATTTTTGTCAAAACTATGGTAAAGCCAGGTTGGATTAACAAAGAGGGAATTAAGGGAGATCCGAGAGTATCGTTTACCGAATTCAGCCTACTCCATGATATCATGGACAAAATGTGTAAAAAAATCACCATTTCTCTTCCTTTAAACGAACTGAAAGAGTCACTTATCAAAGACCTACAACACCTGTTTGTCATGAATAAAGGATCTCAGAGTTTACATTTTACCGTGTGGGACGCAGAAGAGAAAATTGAGCTGACCATGCCGAGTAGAACCACCAAAGTAAAGATATCTAACGAGCTACTCAAAACACTCGAAGAACAGTTTATAAAATACAAACTCAACTAATAAAAAATTGGCTTTGGTTTCACGGATTTCTTTCCGAACGACAACCAAAGCCAATCATTTTTAATAAACGAACTGTACTATCGCATTTTACTGCTTAGTGACTTCTTTAAAAATAGTTTCTAGATTTTTATTTTCAGCATTTAATCCGAGAATTTTTAGCCCATTCTCTTGAGCGAAATCAAATATTGCAGGTCGCATATCCTCTTCACTATCGAACACCAAAATCCAATTGTTTTCAAGTGTATTTTTAAACGATACCAAATTCGGTAAACGCTTTACAAACTGCTCTTCTAATTTATAATCAAAGGTGACTCTTATTACCTGTTCAGTATCTGTTTTTAATGCTTTTAAGTCTTTATCAACTACAATTTCACCGCGGTTCAAAATGACCACTCGATCACACACAGCCTCTACTTCTTGCATGATATGTGTTGATAATAATACTGTTTTATCTTTCCCTAAGTTACGGATCAACTCACGGACCTCTACCAACTGATTGGGATCTAAGCCTGTGGTGGGTTCATCCAAGATCAGCACTGTTGGATTGTGCAGTATGGCCGCGGCCAAGCCTACGCGCTGACGATATCCTTTTGACAGTTCTTTAATGCGTTTGTGAGCCGCCTCTTGAAGCCCAACCTGGGCAATCACCTCTGTTATCCTCTCCTTGTTTACCTTGTGGATTCCAGCTCTAAACGCTAAGTACTCTTTTACGTACATATCTACATACAGCGGATTGTGTTCAGGTAAATACCCTATTTCTTGTTGCACGGCAATTGGATTTTCTGCAACGTTTATTCCGCTGACATACAAAACCCCTGCACTGGGCTCTACATAGCCCGTTAACATCTTCATCGTCGTTGATTTCCCCGCTCCATTCGGACCTAAAAACCCGACAATTTCTCCCGCTTTCGCCTCAAATGATATGGCTTGAACTGCCACCTGCTCTCCATAGGTTTTCGAGACTGATTCTAACTTTATCGACATATTACTTTTTTCTTAAATAGGAAACGAAGCTATAGTTGTATTTATTTTTTTCATCGGCACTGTAATCTTCTCTACTCACCTCTTCCCAAACTTCAGCATCGATTTCCGGAAAAAATACATCGGCTTCAAATTCTTCGTGTACCTCGGTAATATCGAGTTGTGTTACCGCCTCCATTGTCAGTGCTTGTCGGTACACTTGTGCACCGCCAATGATAAAAACTTCGGACTCTTTATGAACTGCTGCCAAGGCCTCTTCCATACTGTGAACCACAATACAACCTTCTTTTTTATAAGAGTTGTCAGTGGTGATGATCACACTAGTTCTATTCGGAAGTGGTTTCCCGATACTTTCAAAGGTTTTCCGCCCCATGATAATACTGTGCCCTGAAGTAACTCTTTTAAATCTCTTCAAATCTTCTGGAAGGTGCCAAATCAAATCGTTTCCTTTCCCTAACTCATTCGCCTTTCCTTTCGCTGCAATTACAGTAACTTTCGGCATGTTTATTTGCTCTAAATGCGATTCCATATGCTGTATATAATCTTCTATCAATTCTGAAAGTTGCATTAAAACAACCTCCGTACTCCCTACATTCACTTCTTTTGTATAGCTGGCTCTTGGCAATTGCCCCCAAACGTGGGCGAGTTGTTTGTTAACCACTATCCAAAGCTCCAAAATATCTTCTACGGGGCGGTCTTGCCAATACTGGCTCTGCACCCAATTGTTTTGATCGTAACGTATTTGTGGTGCGGATTGAAACTGCGCACGTACAAATCGCTGCAAATTGGCCAAGGCCGAATCTACGAGATGCCCTAAAATTTCCTTGGCACTCCACGAATATGCATCGCGTTTGTACTGCCATGAATACGCACTTACTCGGGCCGCCTTCTCAGGGAATTCGACCAAGAGTTGTTTTAATTTTTCAATGGCTGGTGTTACTACATATTCTTCACCCATTCTTTAATATAACTTGTAAAATCTTCTTTTGAAGTACTCTTGTCATCTCGATTTTCTTCGATATTATCAATAAGTGTTTTGATGGCTATTAACACATTTTCATCGTTAATATCCGCAATACGTTCGTAAATTCCTTCTTTTATTAGATCTATTTCTGTAGTCATGATAACTCATTTAGTAGCACGTACTAAAATACTAACTTAGATCGTAGTTTCTATGAGAAAGACAATAAAAGTTCGTTAAAATTACACGGCCACCTTCCCTTTGATATGAGGGTGCGGATCGTAATTCACCAATTCAAAATCTTCAAAGGTAAAAGCTTCGATATCCTTCACAGCTGGGTTGATCTTGATAGACGGTAAAGACTTCGGTGTTCTCGACAATTGCAACGCCAATTGTTCTTTGTGGTTATTGTAGATATGGGCATCTCCAAAAGTGTGAATAAACTCTCCAGGTTCATAGCCACAAACTTGTGCCATCATCATGGTCAGTAACGCATAAGACGCAATATTAAACGGCACTCCTAAAAAGATATCCGCACTGCGCTGGTACAATTGGCAAGAGAGCTTACCATCAGCCACATAAAACTGAAAAAAAGCATGGCAGGGAGGCAAGGCTGCTTTGCCGTTTGCTACGTTGTCTGCAAAAGATTGCGAAGTATCTGGCAGGACAGAAGGATTCCATGCAGACACCAACATTCTCCTGCTGTTAGGATTTGTTTTTAGGGTCTCAATTACCTCTTTTAACTGGTCAATTTCATCGCCGTTCCAATCGCGCCATTGCTTTCCGTACACCGGTCCTAAATCTCCGTTATCATCAGCCCATTCATTCCAGATTCTCACCCCGTTTTCTTGTAGGTACTTGATATTGGTATCTCCTTTAATAAACCACAATAGCTCGTAAATAATCGACTTTAAATGCAACTTCTTCGTCGTCACCATTGGAAACCCTTTACTCAAATCAAATCGCATCTGATATCCGAAAACACTGAGCGTTCCGGTTCCTGTTCTATCTCCCTTCTCATTCCCGTGATCGAGAACGTGTTGTACTAAATCTAAATATTGTTTCATACTACTACTGCTTCGCGTTGACTATTTACCGTGTAAAAATAAAAAAGCTTCAATAGAACCTATTGAAGCTTTTAAAAATATATTCAAAAGTTATTAACCAATGATCATCCCTGCAATTGCAGCAGACATCAACGATGCCAAGGTACCACCAATTAACGCTTTCATTCCAAATTCAGACAGGACTTTTCGCTGTCCTGGTGCCAGTGATCCAATTCCTCCAATTTGTATTCCAATGGAAGCAAAATTGGCAAATCCACACAGCATATACGTCGCCATAATCACTGACTTATTATAAGTCAAATGCGTAGCACTTGCGGCATTCTTCAACTCTGCCAACTGCGTATATCCAACAAATTCACTTGCTGCTAACTTAATTCCTAACAACTGACCCATCAAGGCCATGTCTTCACTAGCCACACCGATTAACCACATCAATGGTGCAAACAAATACCCAAGTATAAACTGCAATGACAGCTCTTTGTACACCGTATTTGCTGCAATCAATTCATTTAACGAGGTAAAGTGCCAATTGAATCGCTCAATTCCATCAAAACCACCAATTCCTCCTAAAATACCATTGATCATGGCAATAAAGGCAATAAACACCAATAACATGGCTCCAACATTCATCGCTAACTGCAATCCTTCAGTCGTTCCGTTTGCAATTGCGTCTAATACATTTGATCCAATTTTATCTTGCGATACCTGAACATCGGTATTTACTTCTTCCGTTTGAGGGTGGAGTATTTTAGAAATCACAATGGCTCCTGGTGCAGCCATTACTGAAGCGGCTAATAAATGCTTTGCATAAAACAAGCGCAACGCTTCATCATCACCTCCTAAAAATCCGATATACGCTGCCAATACAGCTCCTGCAACTGTTGCCATACCACCGATCATTACCAACAGCATCTCAGAGCGATTCATCTTTTCTAAATACGCCTTAATCAATAAAGGGGCTTCGGTTTGACCCAAGAAAATATTTCCTGCTACCGACAAGCTCTCTGCTCCTGAAATCTTTAAGGTTTTACTGAGCAACCAAGCCATTACTTTTACCACTTTTTGAATAATCCCTAAGTAGAATAACAGGGACGTTAAGGCAGAAAAGAAAATAATGGTAGGCAGTACTTGAAAAGCGAAAATAAACCCAAAAGTATTCATATCAGAAATCAAGCCTTTAAACAAGAACTCACTACCTGCTTGGGTAAACTCTAAGATCTGAACAAATCCTTTTCCAACGAAATCAAAGATGTCGGAAACAAACCCTAGGTCCAATCGGTAATCACCGATATTAAAACCGATGTCTTTACCCTTTAAAATCGTCACTGCGATAACGAGTTGGATTCCCAATCCGAGTCCTACAGTTTTCCAGTCAATTCCTTTGCGATTTGAACTAAACAAAAAAGCGAACAACAACAGTGAAGCCATTCCTAGTACTCCTCGTAAAAAGCCCGTCATGGTAAACCCTTGACTCGCTATAATTTCAGCCTTTGTAGGCGTTGTTTTTGGAGTAGCTTCCTGGGTAGTATCTTTATCTTTGGTCACCACAGGAGTTGTCACTGTTTTTGTACTATCTTTAACAGCGAATGCATACAATACATTTCTCTCAGACAACACCAAGCTATCTTGGGTACATTTGGTAATATTGTAATACCTCACTGTATCTTTTGGCTGCGAGTAGTTAAATATTAATAAATTGTTTTGGCGGATATAAGTTCCGGTAGCCTTTAAATTGTCTTTTGCCTTTAACTCATAGTTAAAAACTCCGTTTGACAACTCAAAGAAATCGTTTTCGTTGACATCAACTAATTGATTACCTTCTAGGTTGGTAATTGATAAAAAATCCCACTTCTTCTCAATACTTTGCCCAAAAGTGAGCACACTCATACAAAGCATTAAAAACACTAATACCTTCTTCATTATTCTAGGTTAAAATTAAGGTTACGATCGTTTACTAATTTCGTCTCTAATTTTGGCTGCTAGCTCGTAATCCTCATTCACAACAGCCTCATTTAATTGGTTTTGAAGTTCTGATAGCGACAATTTCGCAAAAGAACTTTCTTCTGCTTCGTCTTCGAACGTCAATTCGAATTCATCTTCATCATCACTAGCCTCATCTAGGTCATCTTCAATCTTTAAATAGATTCCTGCCTTGTCCAAAATATTCTCATACGTGAATATAGGTGCCTGAAAACGCACGGCCAACGCAATAGCATCAGAAGTACGTGTATCAATTACCTCCTCTTCTCCATCGCGTTCACAAATTAAACTCGAGAAAAACACTCCATCCACTAACTTGTGAATGATGACTTGTTTTACTTGAATAAAAAAGCGGTCTGCAAAAGTTTTGAAAAGGTCATGGGTCAAAGGTCTCGGGGGTCTGATTTCCTTCTCTAGGGCTATAGCAATTGACTGAGCCTCAAAAGCTCCGATGATAATAGGTAAAGTTCTGGTACCTTCAAGTTCACTCAAAACGAGCGCATAGGCTCCACTCTGAGTTTGACTATAAGATATCCCTTTAATGGTTAGTTTAATTAGACTCATGTATCTTCATAAAAATAACAAAAAGGCTGTCTAACTTAGGCTTTTTGATAAGTTTTAGACAGCCTTTTTTAAGTGGGCACAATTTACTAAAAAATTATGGCTTGTTTTTCATTTTCTTAAAAAAAGAAAATGTAAGTTGTTATTTACAGTGAAATTACCCTTGTTTGAAGGCTTTCAATTTCTCTACTAATTGCGGAACAACCTCAAAAGCATCTCCTACGATTCCGTAGTCAGCAGCTTTAAAGAAAGGCGCTTCCGGATCGTTGTTGATTACTACTTTTACTTTTGAAGCATTGACTCCTGCTAAGTGCTGAATCGCTCCTGAAATACCAACAGCAATATACAAGTTAGACGCTACTGGTTTACCCGTTTGTCCTACGTGTTCACTGTGAGGTCTCCATCCTAAATCCGATACTGGCTTTGAACAAGCAGTCGCTGCACCTAAAACATCAGCTAACTCCTCGAGCATGCCCCAGTTTTCTGGTCCTTTCAATCCACGTCCTCCTGAAACCACTACATCTGCATCTGCAATAGTTACTGTTCCAGTCGCTTTACTGATTTCTTGTGAACTCACTCCTAATTCAGGTAAGCTTGCATCAAAAGACTCCACTGCACCTGAAACTGCTGCTTCGTGTGCTCCGTACGAGTTTTTAGCAACACCTACTACCTTTACCTCTGTAGAGATCTCAGTATTGTTAAATCCTTTGTTAGAAAATGCTTTACGCTTCACCACAAACGGTGCCGTTGACGAAGGCAATGCCACTACATTTGATGCGTATCCTGCCTCTAAACCTACCGCTACGAGTGGTGCCACAGTTAACCCGTCAACACTAGAATCGATCACGACTACTTTTGCTCCTTTAGCTTCCGCTACTTGCTTGATGATCGCTGCATATCCTTTTGCATTGAAAGATGCTAAATCATTTTTAACCTCTACTACTGTTTCTGCTCCGTATGCGTATAACTCTGAAGCATCTCCTCCATTAATAGTTAAAACTACTGATGAAGTACCTAGTTGCTCTGCAACCTTTTTTCCGTATGAAACAACTTCAAAAGCTGTTTTTTTAAATTTTCCTTCCGATGAATCGGCAAAAACTAATACAGACATATTTTATATTTTTTTGCTAATCGACCAATAGCCAATCAGTAATGTTATTAAATTAATTAAATGGCTTTGGCCTCGTTGTGTAATAAATCGATTAACTCGTCTACTGAGTCTACTAACTTAACCGCTCCTTTCTCTGCTGGCTTCTCAAAAGTTTTCGTCAAAGAAGCTGCTGCAGCTCCAGTAGGCTCCACAACTGCTAATGGCTTTTTACGCGCCATCATAATCCCTCTCATGTTAGGAATACGTAAATCTTTCTCTTCAACGATCCCTTTCTGACCTGCTACTACCATCGGCAATGAAGAAGATACTTTTTCTTCACCTCCGTCAATCTCGCGCTCTAAAGTTACATTAGATCCTTCTACTTCAACACCAACACATCCATTCACAAAGTTAAAATCGACCATTGACGCCAACATTCCAGGTACCATTTGACCATTGTAGTCTGCTGATTCCTTTCCTGCCAATACTAAATCATACCCTCCTTCTTTTACAACAGCTGCCAATTCCTTAGCTACCATCATTCCATCAGTAGGTACAGCGTTTACGCGAATAGCATCATCCGCTCCAATTGCCAAAGCTTTACGCAACGTTGGCTCTGTAGAAGCATCTCCTACGTTTACAACAGTTACCTTAGCTCCTTGCTTTTCCTTGAACCACATAGCACGTGTTAAACTAAACTCGTCATATGGGTTGATTACAAATTGTACCCCATTTGTATCAAACTTAGTATCGTTCTCCGTGAAGTTAATTTTCGAAGTGGTATCAGGTACATGACTGATACATACTAATATTTTCATATATTGTTATTTTTAAGAAATCTTATTTTTGTCCGACGAAGTTACGGATTTTTTTTAAATTTACTATGCGTGCATAATAAATTATTTTCTCTTTTTTCCCGATATCCATACATTTACGCAATAAAACCCCTTTACGATTACATTAAATTGAAAAAAAGCCTCAAAAAACTTATAAAATATCTACACCTACTTCCACTGATGGAAGTCGTACATTTTAGATATCTGCTCCTTAAAATGAGGAAAAAGAATCGCGCTTTTACCACGGCACACCCCACAGTGAGTTTACCGCCCCCATTTTATATTTATGAAACTTATGGTTTGGACTATCACAATTACTATTATGGAGGACAAAAAACTGCAGAATGGATAGCGGCTAAGATACGCGAATTCAGTACGACCACCACGCCAAAGATTTTAGATTGGGGCTGTGGTTCAGGAAGAGTCCTTCGTCACCTACCTACGGCGTATCCTTCGGGCAATGTGTTTGGTGCTGATTACAATGCGAACTACGTAGCATGGTGTCAACAACACTTAACGAATTGCGAGGTCGTCAAAAATGACCTAGTACCGCCAATCCGCTTCGAAGATTCCTTTTTTGATGCTGTTTATAGCATTTCTATTTTCACCCACCTCTCTGAAACCAATCACGAACGTTGGATGGGAGAACTGAGCAGACTCACCAAGTCATCAGGAGTCGTCATTATCAGTACGCACGGCAAGTCATTCTTATCCAAACTTTCCACCGAAGAACAGCAACGCTACCTCAATGGACAGCTCGTTGTTCACTCTTATAAAGTAGAAGGGAATCGTTTATACGCCGCCTATCAGCCTCCAAAATACTTTCAAAAACTCGCTGTAAAACACCACTTCCAAGTACTAGAACACCTTGAAAATCCAAGTATTAAGGGAAGACCACAGCAAGATATATGGATTTTAAGAAAAATCTAACCTTTACTTTACAGGTATTTTTATTACTTTTGCAATCTTGATAAACAACTACTTATAAAACGTATGAAAACAGTACAATTTAGAGAGGCCGTTTGCGAAGCAATGAGTGAAGAAATGCGCAAAGATGAAAGCATTTACTTGATCGGTGAAGAGGTTGCTGAGTACAATGGTGCTTACAAAGCTAGTAAAGGTATGCTAGACGAGTTTGGACCAAAGCGTGTAATTGATGCTCCTATTGCTGAATTAGGTTTTGGAGGAATTGCTGTTGGTTCGGCAATGAACGGAAACCGTCCTATTGTTGAATATATGACCTTCAACTTCTCTCTTGTAGGGATTGATCAAATCATCAACAATGCGGCAAAAATAAGACAAATGAGTGGCGGTCAATTTAACTGTCCAATCGTATTCAGAGGTCCTACTGCATCAGCAGGGCAATTAGCAGCAACCCACTCTCAAGCTTTTGAAAGCTGGTATGCAAACTGTCCAGGATTAAAAGTAATTGTACCTTCAAATCCTTACGATGCGAAAGGATTATTAAAGGCTGCTATCCGTGATGACGATCCAGTAATCTTTATGGAGTCAGAGCAGATGTACGGAGATAAAATGGAAATTCCAGAAGGAGAATACATCATCCCAATCGGTGTTGCTGACATCAAAAGAGAAGGAAGTGATGTGACTGTAGTATCTTTCGGAAAAATCATAAAAGAAGCTTATAAAGCTGCTGACGAACTTGCTAAAGAAGGTATTTCAATTGAAATTATCGATTTGCGTACAGTACGTCCTATGGATCACAAAACAATTTTAGAATCTGTTAAGAAAACCAACAGATTAGTTGTTTTAGAAGAAGCATGGCCTTTTGGTAGTGTTGCTTCTGAGATTACTTTTAGAGTACAAGACGAAGCATTTGATTACTTAGATGCTCCGATTAAAAGAATTACTACTGCTGATACACCAGCACCGTATTCTCCAGTACTTCTAGAGAAATGGTTACCTAATTACAACGATGTTATTACAGCTGTAAAAGAGGTAATGTACCTAAAATAAGAAATTTGAAATTGAAAAGATAACTACGAAATCCTTTTAACCTGAATTGGTTAAAAGGATTTTCAAGTGATAAGGAATTAATGATGCACCGGATATTATACTTGTTATTACTGATTGCTAGCTCAGTACACGCCCAGTTAACACTCAAAGGGAAAGTGGTCGATGAATTTGACAATCCTTTACCTTATGTTAATGTATCATTGCAAAACACTAACTTCGGGACAACCACAGATGACGATGGTCGTTTTTTTCTCAAAACAAAAAAATACAGAGGAACTCTAGAGGTATCTTTTGTTGGATTTGAGACTCAAACCATCCGCGTCAATCAAAAAACAAAATACCTCAATATTGTTTTAAAGGAAGAGTCTGATCAGTTAGATGAAGTAGTGGTAATATCCAAACCCAAAAAACGCTTAAAGAAAAAGGAAAACCCAGCGTATAAGATTTTAAAGGAAGTTTGGAAGCGCAAGCGAAAATTAGGTTTAAACAAAGTTTCTCACTACCAGTACAAAAAACACACTGCTATTGAAATTGGTTTAAACAACTTAGATACCTTGTTTTTAAAAAGTATCTTTAAAAAGAATTACGACCGAGAAATTAAACAGGTTCGTTATGACAATGACGGGATAAATTACTACATCCCCGTTTACCTCAATGAAAACGTTACTAAAGTCTACGGAGACAATACGAGAGCTATCGTCCGTGAAGACATTGAGGCTGAAAAAGAAGAAGGACTCGGAGCCCAAGGTTTCGTTTTTGACCGTATGTCAAATACCTTCCAAAATGTTGATATCTTTAGAAACAACATCACCCTACTGCAAAAGTCGTTTGTAAGTCCGATTTCATCAAATGGATTTGCTACGTATGATTACGTACTTTACGACAGTATCGTAGAAAACAAAAAGAAGCTCTACAATATCTACTTTTTCCCGAGACGTGACGGTGATTTGGCTTTCCAAGGGAACATGTGGATTGCCGATGGGAACTACTCCATAAAGAAAATAAAAATGCGCGTGCATCCAAGTATCAACTTAAACTTCGTACGTGCCTTGAGTTTTGAAAAAGAATTTGAGGTAAAAAACGACAGTATTTACTTGCCAACGCGCAATGCCTACGATGGTGATTTTACCTTAGTAGACAAAAATGAGAGCAACAAAGGGTTGACCATCAAAAAAACGGTAACTTTTGAAAATTACCTGTTAGATCATCCTAAACCCGCTGCCTTTTACAGTCAGAAAATAGAGAAAATACGTCCTGATCAATTTCAACGCGACAGTACCTATTGGACCGAAAAAGGAACCATTGCTCCTAAAGAAACCTACAACTTGATTCAAACGGTAAAGAAGAAGAAAAAAATCAAGAATATTACCGGGTTTATCAATACCATTGCCAATGGGTATTTCAATACCGGACTCGGCATTCAGTTTGGACCATTCTGGACTGTTTTTGCAAATAACCAAGTAGAAGGATTCCGAACTAAATTAGGCTTTAGAACTTTTAAGACCAAAGACGATCGCTTCCGTATGAACGGACACGTAGCCTACGGTTTTAAGGACAAAAAGTTCAAATACGGCTTGGAAGGACGTTATTTACTTTCGTATCAGCCGAGAATTGCCGTTGGTTTAGGATATCAGAACGATATAGAGCAACTCGGAAGTACCCTGCTAAACACTACACAACTTCTTGGAAACAGCTTTGGTACCACTGCACTTTTCAATCGTGGTGACAACTTTTTCCTTTCAAAAGTTCACAAGATAGCAGCTAATTTTGATTACCAGATAAAGTTAAATTTACACGTTGGATTTAATTTGACGCATTCGAGAATACGATCGGCATCTCCGGCGCATTTCTCGACGAGTTACTTGGATAACCAAGGAAAGCTACAGTCGAACATCGTCGATGTAAGCTCTGATGTGTACCTATCGTATACACCGGGACGATTTGTATACGGATTGGGTGTTGAACGAAGATTTGGACGAAACATCTTCCCTACTTTTGTATTGAATTATCGAAGAGGATACAAAGGACCGTTCAACGGAACCCACAGCTATCACAAAATTCAATTCAAATACGCCCAGCCTATTTTATTAGGAGAATTAGGACTATTAGACGCTACCATTGAAGGAGGAAAAACCTTTGGAGAAGTACCCGTAGCCCTGTTAAATCCGGTGCCAGCCAACCAATCGTTTTCGTTAGTAAAAAACACGTTTGCCTTACTCAACTACTATGATTTTGTAACAGACACCTATGCCGCTACGCATTTAGAGCATCATTTTAATGGATTTATTTTTAACAGAATTCCGTTGTTAAAAAAGCTAAAGTTACGAAGCTTGCTAACCTTTAGAGCTGCTTACGGAAGTATCTCTGATGCGAACAGAGCCATCAACGACGGGGTCGTAAACCGCGCAGGAACTGCCAATATTTTGTACAATACCCCGAGTAAAATGTACTACGAATACGGAGTGGGTATCGAGAATATCGGTTACGGAAACTTGCGTTTTTTACGAATTGACGCCATCTGGAGAAGTAATTACACCCCTCCAAACGGATCGTTTATCAACCCTACACCGAAGTTTGCCATCCGCATCGGAATCAGACCGGGCTTGTAACCATACATTTAACCCTAAAATAACGAGCAATAATAGGACATAACTATGAAAAAATGCCTACTTTTGCCTTCCGATTTTAGAATAGATATAGTACGTTAATAATATGACTGCAAAAGAAAGAAAAACAGTAGACGTTTTAATAGAAATACCAAAAGGTAGTAGAAATAAATATGAATACGATTTTGATTTAGGAAAGATTCGTTTTGACAGAATGCTTTTCTCTTCAATGATGTATCCTGGTGATTACGGTTTTATTCCTCAAACTTTAGCGTTAGATGGTGATCCATTAGACGTATTGGTATTAGGAGCTGAGCCTACATTCCCAATGTGTGTAATGGAAGTGAAGCCGATTGGAGTATTCCACATGGCTGACGAAAAAGGACCAGACGAAAAGATCGTTTGTGTACCTGTATCAGATCCTATCTGGAATAAATACAACGATTTAAGCGATTTAAACCCACACCGTAAAGACGAAATCACACACTTCTTCCAAGTGTACAAAGACCTTGAAAAGAAGAAAGTTGATGTAGGAGATTGGGGTGATGCTAATGAAGCTTACGACATTTTACAAAAATGTTTAGATCGTTACGAAGCGAGTGAACACAAAGCAAACGCTGACTTTACTATTTAATTTTTAGCGTTCACAATACAAAAAAACTCTTAGGGCTCCCTAAGAGTTTTTTTATTACCCACTGATTTAGTTATATTTACCTAACTATAACTAATCAAAAAATTTAAACATGAAACAAAACATGATGTTCGTGCCAATCATTTTGGCATTACTAGGACTCGTTTTTATGTATGTAAAAATGATATGGGTAAAAAAGCAAAACGCAGGAAGTGACAAAATGCAATCCATATCCAAAAGCATCAAGGAAGGAGCTCTCGCATTTTTGGCAGCAGAATACCGCTTACTACTCATCTTTGTCGCCATTGCCTCAGTTGCTTTATTCGGAATTTCTCAAATTGTAAGTACTACCAGCGTAATGATTGTACCGGCTTTTGTGATTGGAGCGATTTTTTCGGCCCTTGCAGGAAACATCGGTATGCGCATCGCCACCGATGCTAACGCCCGCACCGCTGAAGCTGCAAAAACCAGCCTACCCCAAGCACTGCAAGTATCTTTTGGCGGTGGAACCGTTATGGGGCTCGGTGTTGCCGGTTTGGCCGTACTCGGATTGAGCTTGTTCTTCTTAGTTTTTGTCCAACAGTTTATCACCGAGGGAGGTAATTTCTACCAAGAAATGACCGTTGTGCTAGAAGCTCTTGCCGGTTTCTCACTAGGTGCTGAATCCATTGCGCTCTTCGCCAGAGTTGGTGGAGGTATCTATACCAAAGCAGCTGATGTAGGAGCCGATTTAGTGGGTAAAGTAGAAGCCGGAATTCCAGAGGACGACCCTCGAAATCCCGCGACTATTGCCGATAATGTAGGTGATAATGTAGGTGATGTTGCAGGAATGGGAGCCGATTTATTTGGCTCATACGTAGCTACAGTACTCGCGGCCATGGTTTTAGGAAACTACCTCATCAGAGACATGTCTGCTACGACACCTTTTACGGACGATTTTAATGGAATGGGACCTATTTTACTGCCCTTGGTTATTGCAGGAGTAGGAATTGTCGCTTCAATAATCGGTACTTTCCTCGTAAAAATTAAAAATAACGACGCCAAAGAGGCACAGGTTCAGAAAGCACTGGACACCGGTAACTGGGTAGCTATTATTATTACCTTAATTGCCAGCTTCTTTTTAATCGATTGGATGCTCCCCGAAACACTCTATATGAACTTTTTTGGAGTTGGAATCCAAGAAGTAGCCGCTATCAATGTGTTTTGGGCTGCCTGTATCGGATTGGCCGTCGGAGCACTTATTTCAATGGTTACCGCTTACTATACTAGTCTCGGAAAAAAACCCGTGCTACAGATAGTACAAAACAGTGCTACTGGAGCCGGAACCAATATCATCGCCGGATTAGCAGTCGGGATGAAATCTACGTTCCTCTCTGTGCTATTGTTCGCAGCAGCCATTTATGGCTCGTACTACTTTGCCGGTTTTTACGGTGTAGCACTCGCTGCTTCGGCCATGATGGCCACCACCGCAATGCAATTGGCTATTGACGCCTTCGGACCTATTGCCGATAACGCAGGAGGAGTTGCCGAAATGAGTGAGCTCGAAGACCACGTTCGAGAACGAACGGATATCCTTGACTCTGTTGGAAACACCACCGCAGCTGTAGGGAAAGGTTTTGCCATCGCTTCTGCCGCACTAACTGCCTTGGCACTATTCGCAGCCTATGTTACTTTTACTGGAATTGACGGTATCAACATATTTAAAGCCGATGTACTCGCCGCATTGTTTGTAGGAGGTATGATTCCGGTCATTTTCTCAGCACTCGCGATGCAATCAGTAGGTAAAGCCGCCATGGAAATGGTCCACGAAGTACGAAGACAATTCCGTGAAATTCCAGGAATTATGGAAGGAACCGGTGAACCTGAATACGCGAAATGTGTTGATATTTCAACCAAGGCTGCCCTCAAAGAAATGCTGTTACCCGGACTTATTACCATCATTACTCCTATTGTGATCGGCCTCTTATTTGGTGCGGAGCCACTAGGAGGATATATGGCAGGAGTTTGTGTTTCTGGAGTGATGTGGGCTATTTTCCAAAACAATGCCGGAGGAGCCTGGGATAATGCCAAAAAATCATTTGAAGCTGGAGTAGAAATCAACGGAGAAATGACTTATAAAGGTTCTGACGCACACAAAGCGGCAGTTACTGGAGATACCGTTGGAGACCCTTTTAAAGACACCTCTGGTCCCTCTATGAACATTTTAATAAAACTCACCTGTTTGGTCGGATTGGTGATTGCTCCAATCCTTGGAAATCACGGTGAACACACACAACACGCTCAGAAAGCCAATACCATCCACTGCAAGCCTAAAAAGCACGCTAAATGTAAGCACCATCACGCAGTAAAACATCGATCAACAAAGAAAATAGCGCAACAATAAAAACCTAAAACCTCGACCTAAGTCGGGGTTTTATTTTTGAATTACAAAGCGAATCGCTGTTCCGATAGGCCGTTGTGCTAATCGATTAATTGCCGAATCCGACAACTGTAAAACGCGTGGATAACCTCCGGTCACCTGGGCATCACGCATTAAAACTATCAAGCCTCCTCCAGGTGTCAATTGTACCGTTCCTGGAAGTACTCCCGAGGTTTGAATAGCCGGTAAATTGTTCACTATCAGCTCGCGTAAACGATACCCCATCCGGTTACTTTCTGAGGTAATGGTAAACCAGGTGCTCTGTAACTGCTCTTGCTGTGACCTACTCAACAGATCGTATTCAACCCCTTTAAAAGCCCTTATAAAGTGGCTATCATCTGCTTCACCGTACTTTATTCTTGACCTTAGAGGTACAAAAACTTCCTCCTTTGTCCGCTTGCACTTCAAATCAAATCGCATTCCCTTACTAAGCCTATCATGTGCAGTAATCCCTCGATACCAGCTGGCACTTCCCATAATTTTTGGTAGTTTTAAGCCTCCTTCAAAAGCGATATAGGCCCGAAAACCACTTTTGAGCTTCCCCAGTCGCAACTGTTGTCCGGCTGTGGCCATCGTATAGCTATGCATTCGTACTGCTTCTGTATCCAGCTTCGCCGTGTAATCAGCTCCCGTAATACAAAAACCAATATCGCTGTTAAATTGCATCGCAAAGCCCCCCATACAGATTTCAAAAACTGGTTCATTGGGATGATTCCCCACCAATAAATTTGCCCATTGCATGGCTTCCAAATCCATGGCTCCGGATACGGGAACTCCAAAATTACGATAGCCTGACCTTCCTTGGTCTTGTACCGAACTAGCAATTCCTCCCGCTAATACTTCAATCATAACGCATCGAATTTAAACAGTCTAAAGGAGTCTCCAGCCACCGTTTCTCGAGTTGACCATACTCCGCTAAGGTCACTGGTTTCATACGAATCGTATCACCAGGACTGCAAAAACATGGAGGATCTACTTTTGGATTAAACAGGCTTACAGGCGTTCTACCTATCAATTGCCAGCCTCCAGGGCTCTCAGAAGGATACATCCCCGTTTGGTTCCCTCCAATTCCTACAGCTCCTTTTGGTACCTTTGTTCTCGGAGTGGCTCTTCGCGGCATGGCTAGCTGCTCATCCAATCCTTCCAAATAGAGAAAACCCGGTAAAAAACCGATAAAACGCACCTGATACGTCACCTCACTGTGCAGCTGAACAATGGTATCGATACTGAGACCGAGCAAATTACTTGCTTCTCGTAAATCAACACCAAAAATAGGATCGTAGCAGACGGGAATATCCCAATGTCTTTTGCTGAGTACCACAGAAGTTTCACAGGCCTCACAGCATTTCTTTACACTATCCATCAATTCACGTTCGACCACTATTGACTTTTCGAACACTACTAGCAAACTCTGGTAAGACAATACTACTTCATCGATCTTCCACAGAAATACGGTTTCGAGTTGTTGCTTTATCGCAACCATAGTCGCCAACAGATCGTCTTGCGCTGTAGGCCATTCGATCAAAACTGCCCGATCACCAAATAATTTATACCTCATCATTCTTCGCTAAATATACATTGCGATTCGCTAAAGCAGCAACCGTATAATGCAATACCTCTACTACTTCTTTTGTATCACTGTGGAAACAGTACGTATCTGCGTGTAAGCTTTTAAATTCTCCAGAGATGACTTGCACCAATTGCCGCTCATAAATACTCAAAACCTGAGCAAATACTGCTTCTGGACTTGTCAAAAGCGCTTGATGCTGACTTCTTGACACCAATTGAACGTCGGCATCATACCTCCTATCTGCAAATGCCTCTTTCACGACTGCCACTCCCGCCTCTTCAGCACTTTTAGCGAGTTCCGACTGCATAGGCGCGTACAATTTCACATCGTTGCCTAACTCCAAAACCGCATCAACTACTACCACAGCAGTTTTCTTATCCACTGCTGCCAAGTTGTACAAGGCACCATGAGGTTTTACGTGGTATAAAGGAACTCCGGCAACTGCACAACGATTGCACAAGGCTTCCAGTTGTCTTTGTAAACTGGACAACAGGGCCTCTGGCTTCATCGGAAGTACTTTTCGACCAAAGTTTTCCACATCTGGAAAAGAGGGGTGCCCTCCTACCTTCACCCGATGTTCTTTTGCTAATTGAAGTACGGCATCCATACTTTCCTGATTTCCTGCATGGCCACCACAAGCAATATTACAAGAAGAAAGTAACGGAAACAACGAGGGCTCATTACCAACACCTTCTCCCACATCACAATTGATATCAATTTGTTTTCTTACCATAGTCCTAGCACGCTTACAATACTCTTAACTCCCAAAAATACCGATGTTAGTAAAATCAGTCCTCCCATAAAATTCTGCCATCTAGAATTTCGATGTTCTCCTAATAGTTGTCGTTGATTCACCATCCACAACAACACGGCCACAATTACTGGTAGGAGTATTCCATTGGCAATTTGTGCAAACCGAATAATCAAAATGGGTTCAAATCCAATCGTAGAAAACACGACTCCTAGCAGGACAATAACCAGCCATACCCATCGAAATTTCCGAGACTGCAAACCAGCATTCCATCCTAAGCAACCGTTGACTACGTACGCAGCGGCCAAGGGGGCTGTAATTGCCGAAGTCACTCCAGCCGCTACCAAACCTATTGCCAACAAATAGGTGGCAAAATCGCCAAAGACCGGACGAAGGCTCTCTGCCAAATCCATAACCGTTTCAACACCTGAACTTTCTACAGCTGAGGCCGCTATTACGATCGCCATGGAAACAATTCCTCCCAATGAAATGGCAATAACCGTATCCCAACGAGCTGCTTTCAAAAAGGAAGCACCTTTCCACTTCTCGCTAACCAAGGAGGCGTGTAAAAACAAATTATACGGCACAATGGTAGTTCCGATCAATCCGACGAGGGTCCACAGTGCTCCATCGGGCAATGAAGGGAGGGCTATTCCAGACAACAAAGCGGTAATCGAAGGACGGATAACTATCGCTGTCAAGATAAAAGCTACGCTCATAATTCCTACGGCAACCATGAGAATTCGCTCTAATATTTTATAGTTCCCTACCCATAAAACAAGGACCACCAAACCTCCTACAACCACACTCCAAACATTCAACAAGCTAGTTCCTAGCTGCAACTTTTGCACACCAAAAAGCACTTCCAAACCAACGATTGCTCCACTGATATTACCAGCCTCATACGCTGCGTTTCCTATTACAATGGCCACCAAAATCAAGACGACCAAAAACCGTTGTAATCCTTTAGATTGCAACTCAGTGGTTACCAAGCTCGCAATACCTTTTCCGGTGATTATACCCAATCTAGCGGCCATTTCCTGTAAAACTATAGTCGCGAGCATGGCGAGTACCAATACCCAAAGCAGTTCTAATCCGAACTCAACTCCGGCCGTAGAACAAAGCGTTACGGTTCCAGGCCCTATAAAAGCTGCCGCAATCAACGTGGCAGGTCCTGTTTTTTTTATCCATTGCATCATAGTGATCGTATTTGCATTAAAAATAGCAAAAAAGAACGGGCTACTTTACCTGAGTTCAAATCGAAATAAAAGGAAAGCGCTTCCATTTAAATCTCGTTTCTTATTTTTGCCCAGTAATGAGGGTAGTTCGGAATTTTTCAATTGATCAAATAGAAGTTTTTAAACACAAACTTTTCCAGTGGTCACAGCAATTTGAAACGGTAGTGTGGTTGGATTCTAATCAACATCAGCAACAGTACGGATCGTTTGACTGTGCGTTGGCTATAGAAGAATTTACCTCAATTAAAACAGATTATTTTAACGGCTTTGAGAAACTCAAAGAGTACCAATCGCATACAAAAGATTACCTCTTTGGCTATATCTCCTACGATGTTAAAAACGATATTGAAAAATTGCATTCCAAAAACTTCGATGGGCTGCAATTTCCCGATTTATTTTTTTTCCAACCGCAAAAACTCATTTTCATCAAAGGTGACCAAGTGACCTTTCACTACTTACAGCACGTTGACGACGAGTTGGAAGAGGACTTTGAAGAGATTATCGAATATCATCCTGTGGTTACTCCTGAACCAGCAACTAGCGATCCTGTAAAAATTAAACTCAGGATGCACAAAGATGAATACCATCAAAAGGTTCGCACGGTATTAGACCACATCCATAGAGGAGATATTTACGAAGCCAATTTTTGCCAGGAATTTTACGCAGAAAATCAAACGATAAATCCTTACAGGTTGTATCATGAGCTCAATAAAATATCGGAAGCTCCCTTTGCTACATTTTTTAAGCGAGATGATCTCTTTTTGCTCTCGGCAACACCAGAACGCTATTTGAGAAAAGAAGGTATTAAAGTTATTTCGCAACCGATTAAAGGGACTGCAAAACGCCTAATTAACCCTGTTGAAGACGAAAAATTAGCTTTTGACTTAGCAAGGGATACAAAAGAACGAGCAGAGAACATCATGATTGTCGACCTTGTTCGCAATGATTTATCGCGAACGGCTATCAAAGGTAGTGTCCATGTCGAGGAACTCTGTAAGGTATATACCTTTAAACAAGTACATCAAATGATTTCGACTATCTGTTCTGAAATCAACCCATTAACAACACACCCCGTTGATATTATTAAAGATACCTTTCCAATGGGAAGCATGACTGGAGCCCCTAAAATTTCTGCTATGGAAATTATAGAAAACCTCGAAGAAACCAAACGAGGACTCTATTCTGGTACCGTTGGCTATTTTACTCCTGAGGGCGATTTTGACTTTAACGTAGTGATCAGAAGTATCCTATACAATGAAACACTGCGCTATATTTCGTATTCTGTAGGGAGTGCTATCACGGCAAAGTCTACTCCAGAACGCGAATACGAAGAATGCCTTTTAAAAGCTAAGGCTATGAAATACGTTTTACAAAACTCTTAGTTTTTAAGTATATTTACTTCAACTAAAATCCAACACTGTCTTTTGGTTTGCCCCAAAAGCACCCAAAGACACTCAAAGAACGAAAAACGCGATGACACATCAAGAAGGAAGCTTCACTTATCAGCAGACTGAATTTTACACACAATATTGGACTCCTACTACGGCCCGAGCAGTTGTACTCCTCATTCACGGAATGGGTGAACATTCTGGTCGCTACGCACACGTAGCTCATAAGTTGGTCGACAGCGGATATGCCGTGATGGCCTTTGACCACTTTGGTCATGGAAAAACCAAAGGAAAAAGAGGACATAATCCAGGGTATACCTATGTTTTAGGAAGTATTGCCATGCTCATCGAACAGGCCAAGGAGACCTTTGGGGCTCTTCCTATGTTTCTGTACGGACATTCTATGGGAGGAAATGCAGTAATTAACTTTGTGCTCAGAAATCAGCCTGACTTGCAGGGAGCTATTGCAACCAGTCCATTTTTAAAACTCGCTTTTCAACCACCAGCATGGAAATTAACCCTCGGAAAAGTCATGCAAAAAATCGCTCCATCGATTACCCTTGGTAATGAATTGGATGCCAATGACATTTCTCGTATCCCAGAGGAAGTGGCTAACTATCAAAACGATCCTTTAGTACACGACAAAATTAGTCCAAACTTCTCCCTATCATTTATCGACAGTGGTGCCTGGGCTATTGAAAATGGGCAACAACTTCAACTCCCTATGTTAGTTTTGCACGGAACAGATGACAAAATTATTGACTGTAAGGGAAGTGAGGCCTTTGCTAGTAAAACAGCCTTAGCCAGTTTTAAATCGTACCCAGGTGGATATCACGAACTCCACAATGATTTGTGTCAGGACGAACTGATTCAGGACATTATTACATGGTTAGACAAACAGGTTTAGGTTGATGCTTTTAGAATTTTCAAAAATTTTAAACGACAAATTTCCTTTTCTCAAAGGAAGCAAACTGCTACTCGCTGTTTCTGGTGGCTTAGACAGTGTCGTACTTACGCAGCTATTCAAAAAACTGGAATACGACATCAGCATTGCACACTGTAACTTTCAATTACGCGGTATTGAAAGTGATTTAGACGATCACTTTGTCAACCAGCTCGGCATTTCCTTAGAAATACCAGTATACACCAAACGTTTTGATACCGAAAAATATGCAAGTGAACACAAGACTTCCATACAGTTGGCGGCAAGAGAACAGCGCTATCGGTGGTTTCAAAAAGTTTTAACGCTGCACAACTTAGACTATATTATTACGGCTCATCACGCAGATGACAACCTCGAAACCGTACTTATTAACCTGACAAGGGGCACGGGTTTGGACGGTTTACTCGGCATTCCAGCCGTTAATGACAACATCGTCAGACCGATGCTCGATTTCTCGAGAGAAACTATTTTTGACTATGCCAGCACAGCTCAAATTGTATGGCGAGAAGACAAAAGCAATGCGGAAATCAAATACCAGAGAAATAAAATCCGCCATCGTGTAATTCCCATTTTAAAAGAATTAAACCCAAAGGTCTTAAACAACGTTATCAATACCCAAAATCACCTAAAAGAAGCGCGTCAAATCATCCGTGATCGCATGGCTACTGTCGCTGAAAAAGCCCTGATTACTGAGGGGGACCTCATCAAGATAAACATACTAGAAATCAAAAAACTACAGCATCCAAAAGCCTACCTCTACCCCTTACTAAAGGACTATGGATTTACGGAATGGAACGATGTAATTCAATTATTAAACGCACAAAGTGGTAAGCTAATTACAACAAAATCACACACATTGCTAAAAGACAGAGATTTTTTATTACTTTTACCGTCTGATAAATTCGCAGCAACTGAAAACCAAGAAATTAAGATAGACAGTTCACTATCAGAGATTAAGGCACCTGTGAATTTATTATTTAAAAACGTTCAAAAAACAACATCTTTAGACAAAAATTCTATTTATGTTGACAAAAATTTACTAAATTACCCCCTAACTTTGCGTAAGTGGAGGCAAGGCGATCTTTTTTATCCTGTTGGGATTAAGGGTAAAAAGAAGCTCAGTAAATATTTTAAAGACGAGAAATTATCAATAATTGAAAAACAACAAGTTTGGTTGCTTTGTTCAGGCAATAACGAAATAATTTGGGTACTTGGAAAACGACAAGACAGGCGTTTTAAAGCCTCAAATGAAACAACCGACATAATGCAAATAAGTATATATCAACCCCTGTAAACTATTATAGAATGAAAAAACTCTTTACTCTAATTTTATTTTTTATAGGTTTCGTTACTTTCTCCCAGACGGATGACAATCCGCTCTTGGTGACTCCTATAGTTGAAAAAGTATCTGATACTGAATATGATTTAATATTTGAGATCGTAATTGCTGAAGATTGGCATTTGTATTCTCAGTACAACCCAGAAGACGCTTCATTACCGATGACCATCACTCCTGCAGAAGGACAAGCTGGTTATACTTTAAGTGGTAAAGCAAAAGAAAGCGAAACTGAAACGGAATTCAGTGAAATTTGGGGAAAAGATGAAATTTTCTTCGTCGAAGAAGCGCGTTTAGTACAGCGTATTACCGTGAGTGATCCTTCACTTACTCAAATTACCCTTAACTTAGATGCACAGGTTTGTAAAGAATACTGTTTGCCTTTTGACGAAGACTTTACCTTCTCTTTAACTGGAGAAGAAGTAGCACAAACAGTTGCTCAAGTAGATGAACACAGTGAAAAATTATCGGAAGATCTCAAATTAGATTTGAAGAACACGATCATGTTACAATCTACAACCAACAAAGAAACTGACAAAGAAGACAGTAGCTTACTCAATATATTCTTATTAGGATTTGTAGGAGGATTGTTAGCCTTTTTAACACCTTGTGTATTTCCAATGGTACCATTAACTGTATCGTTCTTTACGAAGAGAACTGAGCAGAAAGGAAAAGGAATTGGTAGTGCTGTATTGTACGGATTTTTTATCGTATTAATCTACGGTTTATTAAGTGTACCTTTCCATTATTTAGATACTTTAGATCCTGAAATTTTAAATAATATCTCTACGAACATCTGGTTGAATTTATTCTTCTTCGTAGTCTTGATTTTCTTTGCAGGATCGTTCTTTGGATTGTACGAGATTGCCTTACCGAGCTCTTGGAGTAGCAAAGCAGATAGCGCTTCAGGTATTGGAGGGGTTTTAGGAATTTTCTTTATGGCATTGACTTTAGCCATTGTTTCATTCTCATGTACAGGACCTATTTTAGGTTCGTTATTAGCAGGTTCGTTATCATCTAATGGAGGTGCTATGCAGTTAACTGCTGGGATGACAGGATTTGGAGCGGCATTAGCCTTACCTTTTGCATTGTTTGCATTATTCCCAAAATGGTTAAAAACTTTACCAAAATCAGGAAGCTGGTTGAATACAGTAAAAGTAGTTTTAGGATTCTTAGAATTAGCTTTCGCTTTCAAATTCTTATCAAATGCTGATTTAGTAGGTCACTGGAACTTATTAAAGAGAGAAGTATTTATCGGTATCTGGGCCTTGTTAGCCTTCTTAATGGCCTTGTACTTATTCGGGTTCATCGGTAAGAAATACGGTAAAATCTCGATGTTTAGAATCCTTTTAGGAGTACTAGCCTTAGGTGTTGCTGTGTACTTAGCTCCTGGAGTTTTAGAAAAACCATCGTGGAATCAAAGTAAATTGTTAAGTGGATTTGCTCCACCACAGTTCCACAGTATCTATAAAAAAGGAGATAGCCAGTGTCCACTCAACCTGAACTGTTTTAAAGATTGGGATGAAGGAGTTGCCTATGCAAAATCAGTAAACAAGCCAATTTTATTAGACTTTACTGGATGGGCATGTGTAAACTGTAGAAAGATGGAAGAAAACATCTGGAGTCAACCAGAAGTATACGAGGTATTAAATAACGACTACGTATTGATTTCACTTTACGTTGACGATCACCAGAGAATGTTACCTGAGGACGAGCAATTCGATTATATCAAACCAAATGGTAAGATCAAGAGAATTAGAACTTATGGTGATAAGTGGGCAACCTTACAGATTGCGAACTTTAAAACTGCTTCTCAGCCATTTTACGTGTCTCTTAGCCCTGATTTAGAGGTATTAAATAGACCAGAGCAGTACACAGATAAAGACAGCTATTACAAGTGGTTAAAAGACGGATTAGACAGGTATAAAGCCAGTAGTAAATAAACCGCACTAACCGTAAATAATATAGAAAGCCTCTCCAATGGAGAGGCTTTTTTGTATGGATATGTTTGCAGTCACTATTGTAAACGCAATGCGCACTCTCTTTCGGCACACTGGCGTCCAAACTCTACACACACAGGACTCCCTGGTGGCTTACATTGCTTTCTTCCACCATTGATCGTGCGTTGTTCTTCTCTCTTTAGTTGTTTTCCTAAATTTAAAATTTGATGTTTCATGTTATTGTAGTTTAACGTTATTATTGTAAAATCGGAGTCCTTGCCCAGTATCAGTATTAGTCTTCTATACCCAATACAAAAGCACACTCCCACTCAGAACAATGACGTCCAAAATCAATACATACTTCACTCCAGCGAGGTTTGCATTGTTTTCTTCCTCCATTGATTTGCAATTGCTCCTTTTTTTGGAGCGCTTTCCCTAGATTTAAAACTTGTTTTTTCATTTTTATATAAATTAATGGTTAGCATTTTGTAGAGTAGCCTACCCACACGTACGTGTATAGACCGAGTTGTTTACCATGGGTTGATAATTCCTCCTAAACAAACATGCGTTTCATAGGTTCCTAAACAGCAGCCGTTGCTCAAAGGTGCTCCACCACACATTCTACACCTACTTGCTGGGTAGGTAGGGCAGCTCGCTCCTCCGTTAATTGACTGTTGACTCTTTTTATCGAGTAATTTTCCTAAGTTTTTGATGTTATTTTTCATGGTATTAAAGATTTTTCCGAACATCAAAATGCGATGTACGGATACAGTGATAGTAGCAGTAAAAACCACCACTAAAAAAAAATTAATTAAACGGTACTCTTAGTTAAAGTCCACAAACCGGATGAGTTGGAAGTACACACATGCCCTTACAGCACACATGATTGGGTACACCACAGGTTAATGAAAAAGGATCTAAGCAAACGCCGTAATTATCGTCATAAGCTCCTGTAATGTTCTTTTGCTCTTTAAGAGAGAGCACTGTTCCTAATTTTGAAATGTTTGATTTCATGATTATAAAAAATTTACTTTTAATAATCCTTGACCTATTTTAAGACACTCAAGGGTTTATGTCTATTCTTCGCGAGTTATATTATTTAATGACCTTTTTAAGCTGATAAAAAAATCGCTCAATCAGTCGTAAATCTTCCGTAATGATATCGGCAGTTCCTTGCATTTCTTGGCGAAACTCAATGTGCTTACCATAGGTAGTTACTAAGTCTTGCGCCAGAGATACATCGACCCTATAATTACCTTCGTTATCGGGTATCATAGAAATTGCCTGAACTTTACCGTTGAGTTTTCCAAACTCATCGGCGGGGTAATTCAAGAGTTTTATCTGGACCGATTGCCCCGTTTTAATTTTTCCAGAATTGGTTACAGGAGCTTTAATCTTTCCTATAAACATCTCGTAACGATCGGGAATAATGGTAAAAATCAATTCTCCAGCTTTCACCGTTTGATTTTCACTCCAAAATGATAAAAACGATACTTCTCCACTAATACTAGCTTTTAAGGCGTACTGCTTTTCCCAATCCATAATGGCCTTTTTGAGGTACAAAAATGATTGTATGGCCTTTTTTTTCAATCTCGTATCATTCTGCGTTTTCTTAATGGTAGTACCTTGTAGGTTTTTAGCAGAATTGCTGATTACTTCTCTCATTTGCGCGATCGAACTCTCTAATGATTTTGACGTTCGCTTTGCCTGTAGGTAATCGATCTCTCCTTGATCCATTTCTCGTTTAGAAATAACACCTTGACCGTACATTTTCCTACTCCTATCCACAGCTGCCTTTTTATAAACCAACTCTTTTTGATTAATCTCCTTTTGTGTAATCAATATCCTCAATCGTTCTTGCGCTTGTAATACGGACATTTGATTGGCCAATGATTCTGAATTAAACGGCGTCAATTGATTATTTAAATCGTATTCCGAATAATCGTTCTCAAACTGCGCATAACTACTGGTAATATCACCCAGCATCAGCGGAGGCAATTCATCAAAGGGAAAAGAAAAGTCATCTGTTTGTGTTTGTACAGTATCCACGATGCTTTTCAATAAGAGTACATCTTTATAAGCTGCGCTGTTCTCAATGACGGCCAGTACCTGATTTTTGACTACTTTATCACCTTCTTTAGTCAAAAACACATCAAACTGCCCACCGGACTTTGCATAGATTTTCTCTGGAGGAAAAGAGGTAGTCACCATTACTTGTGTAGTGATCACATCCGGGTACTTTACAAACCAAGAAATAAACAACAACACCAGTACCAAAATAAGTACCAGGGTGTTTCCCCAACGAATCATCCAATTGGGGACTTTGGTCAATATTTCTTGAACTTCTTCACTTCTTAATTCAATATCGTCTGTAGATATCGGCATCTGCTTTTATTTAAAAATAGTCAGCGGTATTAAGGATACCGCTAACTCAGTTAGTATTAATTGATTCTAATAATCTCCATTAGGTCCATCACCTGGGCGTGACAAACACACATAACCACAGCCAGGAACGTACTGCCAAGGCAATACACAATCTACGTCAGCTACGGGTTCTGGGTAACATCCTCTCGGAGGTACTCCTCCCCCTCCGTGGATCGTTTTTTGTACAGATTTACTCAGGGGTAAACCCAATTTTTTTAAGGTATTCATAAGCTTTTATATTACAGTACCGAAGGCTCGGTACTCGTTAACTAAATTTTTAATAACCAAGGAAGCAAGCACCTCCTTGGCTTGTTAATAATAATTATCGACGCTAGGTCGTACTGGGTTTACCTTGGATCTAAATCACCACCAGCTGCGATTTTACAAATAAATCCACAGCCTGAAATATATACCCAAGGGCTCGCACAATTCACTTCGGCGGTTGGGTATTCATAACAACCAGGACCAGGATATCCTGAACCTCCGTTAATTCCTTGTTGCTCATTTACAGAGAGCTTTTTTCCTAATGATTTTATATTTTTCATATTCTTATTTTTTGATCTAGTAGTGCTAAAAATGACTACTATTTTGATTCATACTAGGAATTTTCAAGTAGCAAAGACTAAGAACGTCCGCCACCTTCGTCGTAACGTACCTTACAGGTCATTCCACAACCTTCTATATATACCCAAGGGCTAATACAATCAACAGATGCATCAGGATATTCATAACATCCCGGCTTAAATCCGCCGTTACCTCCATTAATATTTCGTTGCTGACTAGTTGTTAGGGCACTCCCTAGATTTTCAATTTTTTTCATACTCTTTTTTATTTTATAAACAACACTGACCATTAACTATGGTACCCATATTCGCTCCTCCTGAACCATTTGGCACAGCACAACGATCACCATCTGCACAATCAAATGCACAGAAAAACAAACCGAAGCAGAATCCTCTTCTACCTCCGTTAACCTCTTTTTGTTCTTGCTTGTTAAGAACCTTTCCTAAGTTTTGTAATACAGACTTTTTCATAATTCTTAACAAAATTTATTATACATCCAAGGAGCCATACATAAATTGTGGGTAGCACAGCAACCTGTTGAGGGTGGGCAATCCGTGTGTTGTTCACAATAACGGAGTCCTCCATTAATCTTTTGTTGTTCCGCTCTACTCAGAGAGGTTCCCAACGTTTCTATAGTTTTAGTCATCACTATTAAAATAAGATTTGAAATTCCCCTGAACACTTAAAGACACTCAGGGACTGTGTCTATTCCTCGCGAAAAAAATATGTTTAGTATGGTACTTACTTTCCTAAATTCAATTGATTCTTTACCAGGTGGTAATACGCACCTTGTAAGGCAATCAATTCACTGTGGTTTCCTTGCTCTATAATCTTTCCCTTATCCAACACCACAATCTGATGAGCATTTTTAACCGTACTCAAACGGTGGGCAATGACAACAGCCGTTTTATCCTTAAAAAAGGTATTGAGATTCTCCATAATCACCTTTTCATTATTAGCATCTAAGGCACTAGTTGCTTCATCAAAAAACAGGTATTTTGGGTTCTTATACACCGATCTTGCAATGAGTAATCGCTGTTTTTGACCGGTACTCAAACCGTTTCCTTCACTCCCTATTTTGGTGTTTAAGCCCAGGGGTAATCCTTCTATATAATCTCCGATATTCGCCACATCAATGGCGTGTAACAATTTTTCTTTATCTACAAAATCTTCCCCAACGGCAATATTTTTAGCAATAGTATCATTAAATATATACCCTTCTTGCATCACCACTCCACAATTTCTCCTCCATTCCTTCTGCGAAATATTTCTCAAATTAAATTGGCCCACTGAAATTTCACCGGCATCAATTTGATAAAAACCTAGCAATAGCTTCATCAAGGTCGACTTCCCACTTCCGCTCACTCCTACAATAGCCGTAGTTTTGTTGGCAGGAATCTCTAAACTGAGATCTTTTAATACAGGCTCTAACCCTCCTGTATATCTAAAGGTCACCTTTGACAAACGTATAGCACTGTCGGGGATCTGCATTACCTTTTCATCTCCCGGTTTTTCTTCCTCCTCCATGTGATGAATTTCTCCCAAACGATCTAAGGAAATCTGTGCGTCCTGTAGGTCTCTCATAAAGTTTATGAGTTGAACGATGGGACCGTTTAACTGACCTACGATATAACTGATCGCCATCATCATACCGAGTGTAATATTACCGTCAATAACTAACTTCGCAGATAAGATAGTCACTAACATATTCTTTAGCTCATTGATCAGGTTTGACCCTACACTCTGAGTTTGTTCTAGTGCTAAACTCTTGGTTGCTACTTTAAAAAGTCGTGCTTGCACGTACTCCCAGTTCCAACGCATTCTCCTTTCAGCGTTGTGCAACTTAATTTCTTGCATTCCGTTAATCAATTCAATCACCTTACTCTGTTCTTGACTGACCTGACTAAACTTTTTGTAATCTAACTCTCTACGTTTTTTAAAAAAGAACAAAACCCAGGTAAAATACAAGATGCTTCCCAACACAAAAACGCCAAAAATTTGCATACTGTAATAGCCCAGTACTAAACTGAATACGATCAAATTGAAAAAGGAAAAGAGCACCGTTAAAGACGAGGTCGTCAGTATGCGTTCAATACGCTGATGGTCATTAATTCGCTGCAACAAATCACCGGTCATCCGCACGTCGAAATACGAAATCGGTAATTTCATTAACTTAATAAAGAAATCCGAAATTAGCGAAATGTTAATCCTGGTACTCAGGTGCAGCAAAATCCAACTGCGAATAATCTCTAACGATGCCTTTCCTAAAAATAAAAACAATTGTGCTACTAATATCAAGTACACAAAGTTGATATCCTGATTTTCTATACCTACATCGACCACACTTTGCGTTAAAAAAGGCAATATTAGCTGTAATAAACTCCCAGCTAACAACCCTATAATTAACTGAATAATAAAGCGTTTGTACTTAATGAGGTATTTAAAAATAAATGAAAAACCAAATTCTTCGTCTTCCTCAAACTCTTCTTGGTAAAAATTAGGAGTGGGCTCTACGATCAAGGCAATTCCTTCTTCCGTGAATTCATCGGCGTTATTTCCTATCCAATTTTCTATGAACTCTTCTTTGGTATACACCAGTAGACCATGAGCTGGATCAGAAATATACACCTTATCACGTTTAATTTTGTACAGTACTACATAGTGGTTTTTATTCCAATGTAAAATACAAGGTAAGGGTGCCTCTTTTAATTTATCATAGGCCAATTTTAAACCCAAAGATTTAAAACCTATCGACTCTACTGCCTCACTCAAACCTAACAAGCTACTCCCTTCACGAGTCGTTTCACTCAGTTGTCGAAGTTGCTGTGTGTTAATGGTTTTTCCATAGTGTTTGGCAATAATCTTAATACAAGTAGGGCCACAATCTTTAGCCTCAGTTTGTTGGTAATTCGGAAACTTTTTCAAAGAAATTTGATCTTTTTTTATTTTTTTTAACTTCTACAACACACTACTGCTCCGTAAACTGGATGTGGGTAGTACCCTCTACGGCAGGTATCCGTATCATTGATGTACCCAGCTCTACAAACAAAGCGGTTGTTACCACCATTAATAGCTTTACAGGTGTCTTTACTTAGTTCAGTTCCTAAAGATATAAGATGTTTTTTCATTTTTAAAAGTTTTTTTGGTTAACAGTTAGCTTATAAACACGGAGAATCTATTGGTAAGGCACATAAACCTCCCCATTCACCTCCACAGGCCAAACAATCTTGCTCATTTGTTGGCCAAGGACCAAATCCGGCCATTACAGCACGTTGTGCTTGCTTAGACAATTCAGTCCCTAAATTTTTTAAATTCGTTTTCATAATTAGTTTTAGTTTTTAGTTTAGCGCTTCGCGCAGGGTTATTTTAGGGCGTGTTACTTATTGACACACCGGACTCAACCTGCATGCTTCCATACAGTTCGCAAAATCCTCTTTGGTCGAATTATTGAAACGACACTGATTGATACATTCAAAACACAATACCGGATTTCCTCCGAGTATTTGTTGTTGCTGCTCTTTAGCCAAGGCTACACCGAGATTTTTGATACTAGTTTTCATTAACTTCTCTTTTTTTTAGAAAAATTTATATTTGACAATACGACATTGCTCTGCAATTGTCCATACAATTTCCTAATTCTATACGATCTCTGCTCGTCATTCTACAGTTGTCCATACAGGCAATACACTGTAAAAAATTTCCACCTTGAATTTCCCGCAACTGCCCTGTTTCTAATTCTTTTCCTAAAGTTTTAATGATGTTTTTCATTATTGAAATATTAAGATTACATTTGCGGTGAACATTTAAAGACACTCACCGAGTGTGTCTATTCTTCGCGAGAGAATATTGTTCGAAACCAAAGCTTTTGTGCTTTGGTTTTTTTTATAATGTTTTGGCAGCTTGAGCGCTGCTTTCTTCCAGTTCTTCTATAAAGAAAATAAGGTCAGACCTATCGTACTCTTTAGGATACGACATTCCGTTAATTAATATTTCTGGAGTAAAATTAATGGCGTTATCAGCACACCAGTTGTTTTGACGTTCCAATTCACTTAACTGATGTTCAGGAAATGCGCAACTTCCCCATTTCTGCAACCAGCGTTCAGCATTCCCCTTTTCATAAATCTCATTCATGGCTTTTAAACATTCGTGTTGCCCTTTATCCTTGTAGATTTCCAAAAGTCTCGATGTAATTTTCACCACATCCGCATCAGGAGTCCCTGTAGGAACGTTGAAGCGAATTTTGATTTTTACAAAATTCTTAAACCTCGCTAGCAGAGCATCTACTTGCTTGTGTACCGGCTTACAATGACCACAAAACGGGTTCGTTACGATCACTAATTCTAAGCTAGACATCGGATTACCAAAAACAATTTCTTCACTCCCTGGGATTTCCGTCTGCAATACAGGTGACTTTCTCAACAGTGTCTCAAATATTCCGTAGTTACGTTTAAACTTAACATTCTCAATTTTACTTTTACGCAATGAAGTTACCTCAACCAACAATGGTTTTACCGACTTCCATACCCCAATACTTCCTACACCTATCAAAGCAAAAACAAGTCCGTCAATTAAATTCCACGAGAACTCATTAATAAAGGGTTGCCAAGACAATGCTGCCTGAACCCAGAGCACTGCTACTAAACTCAAACAAAGCATACACCACTTTTTTACAACGGCATACTGGTAATATATAGAATAGACTGTCATCGGAATTGCGAGTAGACTCACTGCATAAACCAGTGATAAATTATGCATCAACACCACTCCAGCGATACTCAATACACCGAAGTACAACATACTTAAATCACTTAACTTAACTCCTTTAAAAATCTCAGCTCCTTTAGACGTCAATACGGCATCACAATCCTTTTTATCGTCCACTCCTGAACAGAAGGCATTTCCAATAGTAGATTGCAGTCCTAATTCCTGTTTAAAAATTGCCAAGCTCACCACCAAGCCCACAACTGAAAGTCCCCAGTGAGCTGTTTCCAATAATTCGGCTGAATTTACAAACAACACTGCAGCTACTAAGGTCATAAAACCAGCCAACAAAAGGTAACTCAGCGTGTTTTTTGTTTTGGGTTTTTCAACGGTATCCGTTTTTTCAACGGCTACAATAATTCCTGTAAATCGCTGTAAAAACATCTCGTCATGCATGCTCTCCTTTTTACCCTCTGCAGGATACAAGGTATAATTGGTGCCTTTTCGTTCTACGATTACTAACTCCGACCCTTCGCGCTCAGATTTCACTTGAGCCATGTAGGACGGTGGTAATTGTACCAATGTTTCTTTATTTACAGGAATATCCGCTGCGATATTCTCGATAGAAAAATGGTCCAATACTCCTGTAATTGCATGTAAACTGGGATAAGAAGGGTGACTTTGGATTTGAAAATCCAACTCTTCTTTATCAAATGGGATTTTATTTTTACGTAGTAATTGAGCAACTAAGCTGCTGATAGAATTTTTCAATGTTGTTTTAGTTTTAGCTATTTATTACAGTATTTCCAAATTTATACTTAAAAAAATATAAATTTTATATTTTTTCAATAAAAAAAGTAAGGATATACACCACTTACTTTTACCGTCTTAAATGAAGCCACTTTCTTTGGCCTTCATTATCAATTCTCTATGTCCACGTTCTTTAACGTTGAACATTTTTTTTAAGTGTCGTTTTCTTTTTTCAATAGCGGCAACGGAAAGGGGAATATATCCCAACATGTCTTTTACTTTTGCTCCGTTAGACAATTCGTACAAAATTTTGCGGTCTACATCGTCCAAAAAGAACTCCACAGAGACTTTTTTCCTCAACAATTTTAAGACGGTTTTACTGTAGTAAGGCGGGTCGTGTATGACTTCCTGAATGGCTTGGGTCAATTCATTAAAAGAGATATCACTTTTAATGAGAAGTCCATCTGGGTTCGTTGATCTAAATACGCTGTGAATAATGTATTTGTTGTCATTGGTTGTCGAAATGACCACGCGGCAGTTTGGCAATTTATCTCGAATGTAGATTCCTAAATCTTCTCCTGAAATCATTTTGCTATTTTCAGCAGAGGGCAATTTAAGATCCAAGAAGGCCAAATCAATTTTAGCATTGGTTTGTACATAATGCTGAACAATGTGTACTCCTTGGTCATAACTATGCGCTTCCACAAAATTGAAAATCCCACAATTACAGCAATCTTGTACTTGCAGAAAAGCTTTCTTATAAGCTTCACATACCAAGGGGTAATCATTCACAATGAGCACTGTGAATTTTTCTTTTTCCATCATAAGTTATTTTTTAGTGTGTAGCAGTGCAGCAGTATTCACTGAAGACTCAGTAATTTACTGCGCAGTATATGTTCGACGACGAAAACTCGCGGAAAACAATCAAAAAAAGTATATAGCCTGCTCCTTTCTAAATTGAAAAATTCGCAATGGGAGCTCCGTAAATTTAGAGATAATTGTTATTAAAACAAAAAACTAATGTTAAGAATACAATTATTTTAACGTTTTTTTACTAAAAATAGTATGATACTCAGTAATTTTCGCGTATTTTATAGTAAGCAATTATTTTATCGTTACCGCTAAATGCTAAGCAATAACTCCCCCTTTACGCTAGACTAACCTTCTCTTTTTTTTCATTTTTTTTTCGTCGATAACGTGCTAAAAATCAACAAAACTCACATCTGTGTAACCATGTGCAAAAAATGTAACCTCTTGCCCAGCAGACATTTTAACACTTACTTTGCCTCAAAACAGCACTACCTCCTTTGCGCAATGGAATACCAACGGCTGAACATAAACTGTATTACAACCACAAAAACATGAAAACTACCCCCGAAAAAACAACGAGCTATCCGCGAGCCTTTTCCCATATCGGTATCACTGTCCCCGATTTGGAAGCTGCGGTACGCTTTTATACAGAAATACTCGGTTTTTACTGTATCATGCCTCCAACAATGATCAATGAAGAAAACGAAACCCCTATCGGTATTATGTGTAGCGACGTATTTGGTACTGGGTGGAAATCATTTAAAATTGCACACTTAGCTACAAGCGATGGCATCGGAATCGAATTATTTGAGTTTAATTCCAGTAGAAAAACCACAGCCCAATTTCAACCTTTTCATTCAGGACTCTTTCATTTTTCTGTTCAAGATCCCGATATCGAAGGCCTCGTTGCGAAAATCGTTGCAGCAGGAGGAAAACAACGCATGCCTATACGGGCCTATTACCCCGGTGAAAAACCTTATCGCATGTGTTATGTAGAGGATCCGTTCGGAACCGTATTCGAAATTTACTCGCATGCCTATGAATTGCATTACGCTTCTGGCGCCTATAATTAACTTGGTTCAGAAGTAACAAACAGCCCCCTCAGCAAAGAAATCAATTTGTTTCCCCTTTTTCACGGTAGCATTTAACTACCCCAAGTAATTGCTTTTCCCTTTGGAAAAGTAATTGCTTTTTATAGCTGGTAGTAATCACTCTTACCGTTCTGATACTAATAAATGCTGTTGCTCAGCAAAATCTTTTCCCCATTGATCCATCGCCATGATCACGGGCAATAAGGACCTACCTTCTTCCGTCAATGCATAAGCTACTTTTGGAGGAACTTCAGGATATACCGTTCGGGTTACTAAACCGTCCTTCTCCAGGGCTCTAATGGAATAACTAAACATTCTGTTCGATATCCCCGCAATGGATTTTTGTAAAACTCCAGAGCGTTGAGGACCGTCTTTGAGGTGATACAGGATAAGTGTTTTGTATTTGTCACCAATTAAATGCAATACAAATGCTAAAGAACACACAAACTCTTTGCCTTTATAAACTATTTTCTGGCTTTGCATAGAAGTCTTATTTTGGGTAGGTACCATGGGGACTAACAAATATACCGAAATTTAAAAAAAATCGTATAAATCGAATTTCATAGGGATTCAAACCTTGAATAATACAAATTCCTATAACCAAGATAGCCTAAAGCGATACTACCGTTTGAGTCCCCCATCTTGATATATGTGACAATAAACTAAAGAAACATCAATCCTCTTAAACCAAACTTGAATATTATTATATCCTTGAATACAAACCTATATATTTGTCTACATAGAACTAGTTATTTTAAAGTTAAAAAGAATATCAAGAAATGAAAGAAGAAGTATCATTCAAACTTGACCTAATTGCTGATATTTGGAACTCATTTATTTGGAAATATGAGTTTTGCCAAAAAAGAATCAATTCACATTAGAAGTGCAAACCAATTATTCCGGAGATATGTTCGATTACTTTCAAGATACTTTTAAACTAATTTTCAGCAATAGAAATTCTAACTCTCATACTGATAAATTTTCGAATCAAATAAGCTTATTACAAAGTATATACGTTCAACAAGATTTCATAGAGGAGTTATTACTAATCTTCAAATGTGGAATAAACAAAGGAGACTTAAAGAGAGACTCAAACTATTATATTAATAGGAAAATTAGCAATGAACTTGTTGGACATCCAATAAGAAAACATAAGAGACAATTCATTTCATCCTGCATTTTCGAACACGATGATAGTTTTGATAATAAGAGACTTTCCCGTTCAAAATATGAAGCTATAGCATGGGCTAGTTTGGGTGAAATAGAAAATAACCAAAGTACTATTGCTTGGCAAAATTTGATTTCTAGCGAACAACAAGCCATTACTAATATACTAAATAAACATTTTTTTAATGGAACTTCAAATTGTAATTAATTATGGATAAAATATTTTTGTTTTTATTTTTACTAATAGGGGGTAATATTCTGTCACATTCTCAAGAAAAGAAAGATGATTATTTTGTATTTCATAAAGGAGGAGAAAAACATTTAAAACCAATTAAGTATATACTTTTCAATTCAAAAATTCATAAAAAAAATAAGTCTAATGAAAAAGTATATTTTTACATAGAAGGTGAAGTATTTAAATTTTCTAAAAGAAAAAATAAAATAGATACTTGTAATATTAAGAATCTAAAAAAAATCAAAATTTCAAAAACTAATCAATTATCTAGCAATGAATTTAAATTTATTAAACAAAAATTGAAAGAAGATAAGTATTGGAAAGATAAAAAAGATCAGTATCTAATACCGATAACAAATAACCACAATTATTTTAAAGTTATAATTATAGAAAAATATGAAGATAAGCTTTTGAAATATGATGTTGATTGGACTTATATAGGAACAAGAGGGTTTAAGGTTAAATAATTCATAATTTATAAAAACAAAAAAGCATAAATTATTATGATTATCCTCTAAGTTTAGGTCAGAAAAACAGTTAAATAAATTATTTAGCAACTGATTTATTATCCTATTTTTTTTAGGAATTAGACACTTTTAATGATATTTGATTTTGGATTCCTCACGCCTTCCTTGAGCTATTGGCACAGATCTATATTCAGGTAGGTATTTTCATATTCTACCGCTCTCCATAGTTGTTCAACATATACAGTATCAATAGCACTTCCTTTTCCAGGGCTCTAATGGCATAACTAAACATTCTGTTCGATATCCCCGCAATGGATTTTTGTAAAACTCCAGAGCGTTGAGGACCGTCTTTGAGGTGATACAGGATAAGTGTTTTGTATTTGTCACCAATTAAATGCAATACAAATGCTAAAGAACACACAAACTCTTTGTCTTTAAAAACTATTTTCTGGCTTTGCATAGAAGTCTTATTTTGGGTAGGTACCATGGGGACCAACAAATATATCGTAATTTAAAAAAATCGTATCTTCATCGCGATAACTGGCCGTTATTCAAAAAATTGCTAGCCATGAAAAGAATTACAAAAATTAGCCTTAACCTACTAGTATTGACTTTTTTCACCCTGGGATGCCGTGAAGAAAAAAAGAAAAAAACAGTCCTATTGGTTGGGTCTTGGAGTAAAGTACAAAAAGACAATAATGAACATTTTGGCCTTAGCTTTTCGGATACACAAATTGAATTATTTAATGGATTTATTCGGTATGAAAGAGACTCCACATCTGGGGTGTATAGAAAAAACTACAAAGGCCTTTCTACTCGCTATGAAGTGAGAAAAGACAGCATTTTTATAAAAGATCCTTTCAGTCAAAATTGGAAATTTAGTTGGCGTATAAAAAAGCTACTAAAAAACACTTTGGTGCTAGAACGAAACAATTCTACTTTTATCGAGTTAAAGAGAATAACCTCCATTCCGAGCTTCGATTTTGACCAAATTGTCTTTTCTCGTTCTGGTTGTTACGGCTCTTGCCCCGTACTCGATATTTCATTACATAAAAATGGAGAAGTATATTATCAAGGCGAAGGTTATATACATCCCTTAGGTTTTTATAGATCAAAAACCAACAGTGCTCAAAAAACTCAGATTTTCTCAAAATTTCGTAATATAGCCATTGACAGTCTATCAGATGTGTATTCAGCAAGCCACACAGATGATGAAACCATAACAACTACCTTTATAAAAAATGGGCGCATAATAAAAACCATTTACGACTATGGAAAATCTGGTCCCAAAGAATTGGTATGGGCTTACGTTCCTATCGAGAATCTTTACACTCAACTAAAGTTTGATAGTATACCTAACGATGACGCCATTTATCCTAAGCTTCACTACCACTACTTTCAAAAAGACTCCAAGATTGTAACCTTAGAGAAGTCAGAAAGTTTCTATTTATCGACTGAAATTCAAAAATCTAAGATTGTCCAAACAAATTTTCAACCTGAATATCAAATAAGATTTACAGTAAGCTCCCCCGGTTGGATGAATGCCCCAACCGAAAAGAAAACACCTAAAATCGAGTTAGTTAAAATTGTAACAGACGGAAGATTGTTTAAATTTTCTTTCAAAAATCACAAATCGATTACCCGTGATTTAGGCTATAATTTTATTTCGAGGAATTTTACGCAAGCGGATTTCAAATTGAAAACAGCCTACCATTAATACGGACGAAAACAATCGTAATTACTTTTTCAAAGAGGAAAAATATTTTTACATTAACCCACATAAAATTGCATCACATACCTTTCGGTACCAAAATGAAATCCTATGCCTAAACATTTAATTTGTCTTTTAGTAATGGGTAGTATTTTACTTATAAATTGTTCTGGAAATACTACTAAAAATTCATCATCCAACTTCCGTAACAAAAAAACATTACTAGACAGTCTAGCAAAGTTAAAACAGCACTCTCTAGATGCATTTATTATCAACACAACAAAAGCACAAAAAGCTAGTGATTTTAAATTGAATAAAAATTGGGCTTATAGTAAAGAAACGGTACAATCGATACCGAAGAGGGTAATAGAAAAGTGGCCTGATAAAGGGAAAATATTTATAAACGAATTTAAAAATCTAAAAATCAAAAAGACTAAACTCGACACTACAATTATATTAACACGAAATAATTGCATGGTAGTTAGCGATTTGTATTATGATCGTTACGAGGATAAAAAAGGCGTATATGGAATTAAATATTATGACAAATCTAACCTAGTTTACAGTCCAGAAGATAGACACTTAACCGATTTTGTACTCTACAAAAAGGAAACAACTCTTAAAAAACATTTTAATTTCGATACGGATGTAGCTTATGACGAACTTCTAAAAAGTTATAATCAAACCATAAAAAACCTAGATTCTGTAAACTATATTTTGGTACTTGATAATGTGTTATACCAAAAAACTAATCGTCTTTTTGACAAATTTAGATCTGGTCATTTAGCAACAAAAGTAAGCTTGTTTGATTGCACGAAAAGTAAACTAGTACTAAGCGATTTAATTTTAGCTTCTAATAGTGAAACCTTATTTACCAGACATTTAACAAACGATGATAACAGTACAAGGCAAGCTAATAAAATATATTTTGACAACGAAAGCTTTAAAGACCTCATACGAAATCGAAACAAGAAAATATTGAATTTGATAAATAGGTCTTCTGATTCAATTGCGAAGAAACAAATATCGCTTAACTAACTCACAAACAAAACAATAAACAAAACACTTCAATCCAAGCACTTATTACATATAAAACTAGAGGTTTTGATGAGTTTCGTACTTTTAAACAAAAATGCTTATCAAAACCTACGGTGCAGCTCTGTTTGGCATTGATGCAACTACCGTAACCATCGAAGTCAATATTGATATGGGCATAGGCTATCACCTTGTTGGACTTCCCGACAATGCCGTCAAAGAGAGTTCTTATCGCATTATGGCCGCTCTCAAAAACACCGGTTACAAACTTCCAGGAAAAAAGATCATTATCAACATGGCTCCCGCGGATCTCCGAAAAGAAGGTACTGCCTATGACCTTCCTATTACCCTCGGCATACTAGCCGCTTCTGGCCAGATACACTGTTCTAACCTACACGAATACATTATTATGGGCGAACTCTCCTTAGACGGAGGTTTACACCCCATAAAAGGAGCCCTCCCCATTGCTATTCAAATGCAGAAAGAAGGTTTTAAACACTTCATTCTCCCCCAACCCAATGCCTTAGAAGCCTCCGTAGTCAGTGGTATAGAAGTCCTCGCCGCACAACACCTCAGCGAGGTCATCGAACATTTTACTGGAGCTACACCGCTCACCACCGTAGTCACAGACCCCGCTATTTTTTGTCAATATTCCAACGCCTACACTATGGATTTCTCCGATGTTAAAGGCCAAGAAGGCATCAAACGCTGTATGGAAATTGCCGCCGCAGGAGGGCATAACCTATTGCTTATTGGTCCGCCCGGAGCCGGAAAAACTATGTTGGCAAAAAGACTACCTACCATACTTCCTCCCATGACACTTGAAGAAGCTTTGGAAACTACGAAAATCCATTCCGTTACCGGCGTACGATCGCATGCCGGACTGGTACAAGTTCGTCCGTTTAGAGCTCCTCACCACACCATCTCAGACGTCGCCCTCGTCGGTGGTGGTCAATATCCCCAGCCCGGCGAGATATCACTGGCCCACAACGGCGTGCTCTTCCTAGATGAACTCCCCGAGTTTAAACGCAGTGTACTCGAAGTCATGCGACAACCTCTGGAAGATAGAAATGTCACCATTTCTAGAGCAAAATTTACCGTAAATTACCCCAGTAGCTTTATGCTGATCGCCAGCATGAATCCCAGTCCTAGTGGGTACTTCCCCGGCTCCAACCAATTTCCAGCTCCTTCCTCGTACGAAATGCAGCGCTACCTGCAAAAGTTATCGGGACCTTTACTCGATCGCATTGACATGCATGTTGAAGTTCTCCCGGTGCCATTTGACAAACTAACGACCAAAAATCATTCAGAAAACTCAGAGACTATTAGAAAACGCGTTTGTCAAGCTCGCGAATTGCAAACAATCCGCTTTCAGTCATCCCCCAACATCCACTACAACGCACAAATGAGCAGTGCTCAATTACATCACCACTGCGCATTGAGTCCAGCTTGCTTAGCACTCATCAAAACTGCCATGAAACAACTCGCTCTGTCCGCTAGAGCCTATGATAAAATACTAAAGGTATCGCGTACCATTGCCGATCTGGATCAGTCCCCCACACTCAGAGAACAACACCTCTCCGAAGCTATTTTGTACCGAAGTCTCGACAGAACCCACTGGTTTTGAACAACAAAAAATAAAAAAACGTCCTCCAAACAATGCAAAACGAGGTACTCTCAACCTGTAAAACGACCCAAAACACGAATTTTAACCACTCCCCAGCAGTGAATACAATTTTAACAGGACCAGTTTATCTAATTATTACTAACTTAGTCACCCATTAAACACTATAATTAAATCTCAGATGAAAAAATTTTTCTATTTAGCATTAGCGTCCCTGGCTATTGTTTCCTGCAAAAAAGAGGCTAAAGACTACCTTACCTTCAGCGGTAAGATCACCAATAAAAACTCAGACTCTTTGGTAATTGCCAACCCTAGATTAGGATTTAAAAGAGTTATTAAAGTACAAGAAGACGGTACTTTTAAAGATACAATGAAGATTCCTACGGGAGTATATCGTTTATTTGACGGTCGTGAAGTGACTACTGCCTACTTAAAAAATGGGGCTGATATCAACATGACTTTAGATACCAAAGAATTTGACGAAACAGTAAACTATACTGGAGCAGGTTCAGAGGAGAGTAACTACTTGGCAAAAGCAGCGTTAAAAGAAATCAAGTTCATGCAAGACGAAACCTTAATGGATTTAGAGCAAGACGCATTTGACGCAAAGGTAACTGCTTATGAAAAAGAATTCAACGACCTTATTGATAGCAAAACTTTTGATTCTACTTTTACTGCTAACCAAAAACAAAACTTAGGGTATCTTAAGCAGTATTTAAAAAGAGCCTATGATGAAAAGGCATATATCAAAAAGAACCTAGCAAAAGGAATGGCCTCTCCTAAATTCGTTGCCTACGAAAACCACAAAGGAGGAGAAGTTTCTTTAGACGATTTAAAAGGTAAATACGTATATATCGACATGTGGGCTACTTGGTGTCAACCATGTAAAAATGAAATTCCTTTCTTAAAGAAAGTAGAAAAGGAATTCCACGATAAAAACATTGAATTCGTAAGTATCTCTGTTGACAGAGCCAACGATTACGAAGTTTGGAAGAAAATGGTTGCTGAAAAAGAATTGACTGGTTTACAGTTATACGCTAAGCAAGATAAGTCATTTGCAGACGCTTACCGCGTTTCTGGAATTCCAAGATTTATCTTATTAGATCCAGAAGGAAATATCGTTGATGCAAATGCACCAAGACCTTCTAACCCTAAATTAGTAGAGTTATTCAAATCTTTAAAGATTTAATTCTAGATAAATAGTTAAGAAAAAACTCACCGATTGGTGAGTTTTTTTTGTTAGGACCGTTTGATGTTCACAGGATATTAACACATTTTACTTCTTTAGATTAATTAAAAATAATATCTTTGCAGCATGGACATCTGCCTTTCAAATACATCGATACAAGTACGCTATAGCCGAAGAAATTCTTATGAGTTGGTTTTAGAACACAAAACCATCGCGCTTAGATTTTGCCAGTTGTTAGCACTCAGAGCAAAAGTACTTGAACTTACAGAAATAGGTGCCCTAGAAGAACTCATCAACGGAGACAACTTCGTATTGCTATTTGTCGCTGATAAACAGCACGTACTCTACCTCGACGTAGCGCAATTATTAGCTGTTAAAGAAGCTTTGGCCTACACTTTTCAGGATACTACCTACAGCTACTAAGACTTACTAAGACTTTGTATAAATTACTATTTCGCGTTTTTGACGCGCTTATAATCTGTACCTTTATACTATCTAAAACATAGTATCATGGAAACAGCAATCAGAAGAGATATGATCTTACATGTTGAGGTCGTTGATTTATTAAATAAACAAATTATGATGGAGCAAAAAGCTTCGTCAAAATACTTAGCGATGGCTTCTTGGTGTGATCAACGTGAGTTGAGAAATAGCGCGACCTATTTTTACGCGCAGGCAGAAGAGGAAAGAGCTCATATGATGAAAATCTTCAAATTTGTTAACGATAACGGTGGAAGCGCTTTGTCACCTACCGTTGCCGATGTCCCTCACGAATTTGAAAGTTTACGCGCCGTTTTCGAAGCTTCTTTAGACGCTGAAATCGAAGTAACGAAAGCCATACACCACGTTTTTAAAACCTCTAGACAGTTAGGTGATTTCACCTCTGAAATCTTCTTACAATGGTTCGTTACAGAACAAGCAGAAGAGGAGGAAAAAGTACGTGATATCTTAGACATGATCGATTTAATGGGCGATATGCCTTTAAAAATGATCGACGAACGCATACCTACAGCCTAAGCTGTATCATTTATTCGTAACAAAAACTAAAAAAGCCTCAACACTCGTTGAGGCTTTTGTTTTTACAGCATTTGTTATTTGATATTAAAAACAGTTTTCATCATCGTCGCTGTTTTTTCAATGGCCGTTCCATGTCCGCCGTTAGGTACGAGAACCACCTTTGCTTTTTTCGATTTTAAAAAGGCAATTTCAGCGCTAGACAACGGTCCTACTTGTGCGTCTCGATCTCCGTATACATAGGTTACTTTTGAGAGGTCCTTAAGAGCGGCCCATTCTTTAGTATACCTGTGATACCCTAATCCAGCCGCTAATTTTGACATATTTTTTTGCTTAACACCAGGTATATTGTGCGCTTCGATCGTATAATTTCCCGACGCGTCAAATACATAACGCGTTACCATCCCTTTGCTAAATGGCTCCCAAGTTTCCTTGTCGATATCGAGGCGTCCTACGGAAATTAAATAACCATCTGCCACGTCCTTTCCGTAATTAGCTATTAGCTCTTGGGTCATAAAAGCACCGAAAGAAATCCCGAGTACATACACCTTTTTCTTCGGCTGCGCCTTGTAAAAGTCTACCACCTTCTTTAGGTTAGCTACACTCTCCTGATCGTATTTTTTTGCCTGATCAAAACTAATTTCTCGGCTGGTAAACAAGGATGGTTTTGCGGTTTGCACTTGATGAACATTCACCACCAAGGCTTGATCTTTAATACCTGCTTTTGTTAGTATATCTCCTAAGGTTCGTTCATCTAAAGCCGTTTCCGGGCCTCCTTGTGTATTGATGATAACTGTATTGGAATTCCTATTGCCGTGAAAGGTCACCAGTTTTGCTATCTGTTTAACATCGGTTGTCGGGTTGTCTAATGTGTCTTTTTCATTACAAGCTGTCAAACAGCAAACTGCTACAACGAGTAGCAGCGTTTTTTGCATCATAGTTTTCATTTGTTTTGGGTTTTAATTATTGTAGGTAAAACAGCTCAACCTCCACTTCCCCAACTGAATTTTAAAGGTTTAACAGCGGATTAACAACAGCTCTTAAAAAAGGGCTTCCTTTCTTAAAAAACTCCCAAACTATGTTAACAAAAAAAAACCTCCAAATAACGTATTTGGAGGTTTTGAATATCAACTACGAAGTAGTCTTTATGCTATTAGTATCTGTAGTGCTCAGGCTTAAATGGTCCTGCTACGGTTACACCGATGTACTCAGCCTGATCTTGACGTAACTCTGTCAACTCAACACCGATTTTCTTTAAGTGTAATTTTGCTACTTTCTCATCTAAGTGTTTTGGCAACATGTAAACTTCGTTCTTATACGCTTCTGAATTGTTCCACAATTCGATTTGCGCCAATGTTTGATTGGTAAACGAATTCGACATTACGAAACTCGGGTGTCCTGTAGCACAACCTAAGTTTACCAAACGTCCTTCTGCCAAAATAATGATATCATTACCATGTACGTTGTACTTGTCAACCTGAGGCTTGATTTCTACCTTGCTCGCTCCGTGCTCTCCGTTTAACCAAGCCATATCGATTTCGTTATCGAAGTGACCGATGTTACAAACGATGGTTTTATCTTTCATTGCTTCGAAGTGCTCTCCGCGAACGATATCTTTGTTTCCAGTCGTTGTAATTACGATATCAGCATTACCAACTACGGTTTCTAACTTTTTTACTTCAAATCCGTCCATTGCCGCTTGTAAGGCACAAATTGGATCGATCTCAGTCACGGTTACAATACTTCCTGCCCCTCTAAATGAAGCAGCAGTTCCTTTACCTACATCTCCGTATCCACATACTACAACGCGTTTTCCAGCTAACATTACATCTGTAGCTCGGCGAATAGCATCTACTGCTGATTCTTTACATCCGTATTTGTTATCGAATTTAGACTTCGTTACAGAATCGTTTACGTTAATTGCTGGCATTGGCAATGTTCCGTTTTTCATACGCTCGTATAAACGGTGTACTCCTGTGGTTGTTTCTTCTGACAATCCTTTGATTCCGTCAACTAAGTGTGGGTACTTATCCAATACCATATTGGTTAAATCTCCACCGTCATCTAAAATCATATTCAAAGGTTGCTTATCCTCACCGAAGAATAACGTTTGCTCGATACACCAGTCAAACTCCTCTTCGTTCATTCCTTTCCATGCATATACTGAAGTTCCAGCAGCAGCAATCGCAGCAGCAGCTTGATCTTGAGTAGAGAAAATATTACAAGAACTCCAAGTAACCTCAGCTCCTAATGCTTGTAAAGTCTCGATTAATACAGCCGTTTGAATCGTCATGTGTAAACAACCTGCAATGCGTGCTCCTTTTAACGGTTGCTCCTCTTTATACTCTTCGCGTAAGCTCATTAATCCAGGCATTTCTGCCTCTGCCAACTCAATTTCTTTTCTTCCCCAATCAGCTAAAGAAATATCTTTAACTTTGTAAGGAACGTATGTAGCTGTATTTGTGCTCATATTTTTTGTATATTTATTATCAATCTTTCGAGCTGCAAAGTTACGGAATAACTTTTTAATTTATGCCTATTTACAAAACTGTAACACTTGTTAACAATATTAAAGTATTGATTTGGAAGATAGAAGAGTCTATCGAAGAATTAACGACTGGAATCACGTTGACAACAACGAGTCAAAACCGCGTGGATGCCATGAAGTCAGAACTCCACCAAAAAGGTTTTCTCAGTATCCGGCATTTACTCAAAGAAGAAGGCTATACCGATAGCGATTTGCGCTATGACGAATTCGGAAAACCACACCTGAACAACGGTCATCACATTTCCATTACGCACTCATTTACCTTTACGGCCATTATTATTTCACCTGAACATCCGGTAGGAATCGATATCGAAAAACGCCGCGATAAAATTGTGAAAATTGCCCATAAATTCACCCCTATAGACGCCTATAAGTCCATCGCCAACCACGATGCCCTGGTGAGTAAACTCACGGTAGTTTGGGGAGCTAAAGAGAGTTTATACAAAATATACGGAAAGAAAAAACTGTTGTTTCTAGACCATATCTACATTGAAGACTTTGCCTTTGAAGATCAAAAAACTTCTGGTACAATCTTGTACGAAAGTAAATCGGACGACTACGATGTGCACTTTGAAGAAATTGAGGATTTTACCTGCGTATACGCCTTTTAGAGGGGCGATTATGTGCTGAGAACTTCGTACCTTAGCCCCCCTTGAATGAATCAATTATGCAAATATCTGTCGAGCTTACCTTGAGTCCGCTACAAAACGAATTCGAAGCACCAATTATCGCGTTTATTAAAAAATTACGCGCTTCCGGTTTAACGGTTATTGAAAATCCACTGAGTACCCAAGTGTACGGCGACTACGATGTCGTGATGCCTTTGCTACACTCCGAGATAAAAAATGCCTTTGAATTGATGGAAAACGGACTTATCTTCCTGAAAATTGTAAAATCTAACCGAAGCGATTATGAGCCAAATTTTTGATTTTCTCTTCGGGCAATACAGTAGCTACGCCCCATTGGATGTAGCCTTAGAATTTATCGCTGTAATTTTTGGAGGACTCTCCGTTTGGTTCTCGAAAAAAAATAATATTTGGGTATTCCCTACAGGTATGTTAAGTACCGCTATTTTCGTGTACCTGCTGTTGAAATGGGAACTGCTTGGAGACATGATGATCAATGCCTACTATTTTATCATGAGTGTATACGGGTGGTATGTTTGGACCCAAAAAGTAAACGGCGCCGAAGTGACTCCCATCTCTAGAACTACGAACAAAGAAAAACGCATTAGTGTACTCATTTTTATAGCGACTCTATTATTTGTATTTGCCGTATACCAAACCTTTGACAAATGGAATTCTTGGACCGCCTATGTAGACACCGTAACGACCGCTGTTTTCTTTGTAGGAATGTGGTTAATGGCCCGCAGAAAAATAGAAAACTGGATCTATTGGATTTTAGGCGATTTAATTTCCATACCTTTGTATTTCTATAAAGGATTCACCTTTACCAGCATACAATATTTAGTTTTCACCTTCATCGCTATATTCGGATATATTTCATGGAAAAAGCACTTAAGCAACGCGACATTAACCTAGTCAAAGTAGTTTTATTCGGTCCTGAAAGTACAGGAAAAACGACGCTCTCTGAGCAACTTGCTCGTCATTACAATACTGTTTGGGCTCCGGAATACGCCAGAGAATACCTACAAGACAAATGGAACAACGAGCGAAAAACCTGTGAAGAAAGCGATTTAATTCCCATAGCTGAAGGGCAGATGAAATTGGAAAATGACCTCGCTTTAAAAGCAGATAAAGTACTTATTTGTGATACCGATTTACTAGAAACTAAGGTGTACTCTGAGCAATATTACGGAGGTTTTGTTGACCCAAAACTCGATGCGGCCGCTCAAGAGAACACCTACGATGTGTATTTCTTGACCTATATTGATACGCCATGGGTAGCCGACGACTTGCGAGACAGACCTGAACAACGTGAAGAAATGTTCAACGCTTTTGAAGATGCTCTTAAAAAATATGAAAAGCCCTACGTTTTACTCAAAGGAGACAAAACGACCCGCTTGCAAAAGGCAGTGGCACATATCGATAAAATTTTGACAGAAAAAAGCAATTTATACACCTTTTCACAAAACTTATAAGCCCCCAACAGCACACACATACCCAATACTAGCTGAGTTAAGCACTAAATACGAACTCTTACAACCATCACAGTCAGTACCATAACGAGAAGACAGTAATTTTAATCCTGTAGGCTTCCCTCGAAAGCCGCTGATTAATCTAACTAAACAATTGTTCGTTATGCAACCAACCTATTCTAAACAACAAATTATCCACAGCCTATCGCTCGCCAGTAACAGCGCTTATGGCTTGAGCTTTCCCAATAATCAAGACTGCGGAAAATCATTTGAACAACTCCAGGGCTTTGTAAGTGGTCTCGCAACCGCACTACTCGCTCAAAAAGAAATTAAAAAACTCATCGGTGACGACTGGAAAGAAGTGTGGGGACCTGTCGTCTACGCTACCGACGAAAATTCTTCCGCCGCAATTGCCGACAATACGATGGGCGTATACTACAGCCCGCAGTTAAACCTCTTTGTGATTGCCATTGCCGGAACCAATCCTATTTCCTACTTCGGTTGGATGCACGAAGATTTTGATGTCAACAAAACTGTATCTTGGAAGTCTATTACAGGAAAGGGAAAAGGAGCTATTGCACAAGGTACCGCCAGAGGCCTTGAGATACTCACTAAAAAAATGAAATTCCAAGGAAGAGGTCTGTTAGAAGGACTACAGCACTTCATTTATGAAAACGGTATCAAAGCTGCCGAAGTAGCCGTTGCCGGACATAGCCTAGGAGGAGCCCTTTCACCTGCTTTGGCACTGTATTTACTACACACACAAGCTACCTGGGACACCACCAACTCCATGAAAATAGCCACCTATCCTTCGGCAGGTCCGACCATAGGAACTCATCCAAAACTCGGAGAGAGTTTTGTCAGTTACTACGAAAGTTTGCTTGCCAAAGACGGTGCACTTACCTTCGGAAAAATTGCCTACCACGCCGTTAAAAATGACCTCGACATCGTACCCATGGCATGGCAAGCCAGTACACTTGCAGCCATTCCAACGCTGTATCAAGATTTCGGAATTACACCAGACATGATTGGTCCGATAACTCAGATCGCCGCCATCAATAAAATCAGCACGCGTCCTTTACCACATGTAAAAAACTACCGACAAATACAACCACTTACTGCACTCAAAGGTAGCTTTGACAAAGCCTCTGATCAGGTTTTGCGTACGAAATTTAGCTTTGTACGTTATTTTACACCCAAGCAGTTACACGCATTTACCCCAGCCCTGGAAAATCTGGTTCGTTTTTTAATGCAGGCGGGATATCAGCATACAACAGCCTATTCTAGTTTGCTTCAAATTACCCAATTTATGGATCGTTACGATGCATTGAGAACAGCGCTTATTCCTGACAATTGTACCCAAAAAGACTGTGTTCAAGATCAGGTAAGTACCTTGACGGGTATTGACATGACTCAGCTATTAGCCTTGCAACCAGAGCCTAGTACCGAAGAAGTATAAGAATGTTCGCTACAGATAAAAACAAGGGGTTTCTTTTCTACATGAAGGAAACCCCTTACCTTTGCGCCGTTCTCATAAAGGGGTGCCATATTCGATACGCTATCGAATTGAAAAAGGCTGAGATCATACCCATAGAACCTAGAACAGGTAATGCTGTTTAGGAATAAGCTGATAAAATTATCAGCCCCAATAATTACAAATCATAACTGAAGAATAATTACCCCTTTTATTCTGAATTGACTATCATGAAGTTGACATTCGTATGTAAAAAAGTGAAGACAGTAGCTTTTTTATTCGTCATGTTACTCGGACTTACAGCTCATGCACAAAGCTATGTGTTGAGTGGTAAGGTAACTGACAAAAATCAAAACGGTTTAGAGGGAGCCACCATTAGTATTCCTTCACTACAAAAGGGAACCATTACTGACGTTGAGGGGAACTTTATGCTCAAGGTACCGGCCGGTAAACAAACAGTTCGCATTGCCCATATCGGTTTTACTAGCTTACAACAAGAGATTGACCTCAAAGAAAATACGTCGATCACCTTTGTTTTAAACAGTGATCACGTTTTAGACGAAGTACTCGTGCAAGCGGTACGTGTAAAAGCCGATGCTCCTGTAACACACAGTAACTTGAGCAAAAAGGAAATCGCCAAACGCAACCTAGGTCAAGACATTCCTGTTTTATTAAACTATTTACCTTCGGTAACCTCATCATCTGATGCTGGTGCAGGAGTTGGATATACCTACATTCGCGTTCGTGGTTCGGATGCGAGTAGAGTAAATGTTACGATCAACGGAATTCCTTACAACGATGCGGAGAGCCAAGGGACGTTTTGGGTAAATATGGGAGATTTTGCTTCTTCGACTCAAAGTTTACAATTACAACGTGGTGTAGGAACCTCTACCAATGGAGCTGGAGCTTTTGGTGCGAGTTTAAATATCTTAACAGATGCCATGGCTGAAGAAGCTGGTGGAGAAATTGCCAATTCATTTGGATCTTTCGGAACTAGAAAACACACGGTTAAATTTACTACAGGACGTATCAACGAGCACTTTGAATTAGCCGGTAGACTTTCAAACATCTACTCTGATGGGTATGTAGATCGTGCATTTACGGATTTAAAATCGTACTTCTTACAAGGAGGTTATAAAAACGGAAACACCTTTATCAAGGCACTCGTTTTTGGAGGAAAAGAGAAAACCTACCAAGCTTGGGCCGGATTAACCCCAAAGCAATTGGCACAAGACAGACGCCAAAACCCGTATACCTACGAAAACGAAACCGACAACTACTGGCAAGACCACTACCAATTGCACTGGAATGAAAAACTAAATGCACAATGGTCAACCACTGTTGGTTTAAATTATACGCGTGGTAAAGGATATTTCGAACAATTCAAATCAGGAGTATCGGCCGCAGCTTACAACAATTTGGTACAAGACAAAAGTAACGCCATCGTTCGCCGTTGGTTAGACAACCACTTTTATGTGGCTAACGGAACCTTAACCTATACCAACGACAACTTGGAAGTGATCTCAGGAGTGTCGTACAGTAAGTACAAAAACGAACATTACGGAGAATTAATTTGGGGAAATGCACTCGCTACCAATACGCAATGGGGAGATCGTTACTACCAAAGTAACTCAACGAAACAGGACTGGAGTGTTTTTTCAAAGGTAAATTTCAATGTTACTGATGAATTAAAGGCTTTTGTAGATCTTCAAGGACGCTTTATCAATTATAGCACCGCAGGTCTTACAGATAAACGCGCAGCGATTGCTGTTGATGAAAACTATCGTTTTTTCAATCCAAAACTAGGATTCACCTATACCTTTAACAACGAACACAGCTTATACGCTTCTTATGCTCGTGCTAATAGAGAACCTAACAGAGCGGATTTTGAAGGAGGGAACAGCCAACACGAAAGCCTAAACGATTACGAATTAGGATGGCGTTTTGCTACGGATCGCGTAAAGTTAAATACCAATGTTTACTTTATGGATTACCAAAATCAGCTCATCTTAACTGGTGCCATTGACCCGAATTCAGGAGAGCCTTTACGCGCTTCAAGCGGAAAGAGTTATCGTTTAGGAATCGAAATTGACGCGGACATCACCCTAGCAAAAACACTGGCACTGCGTCCGAACATTGCGTTTAGTAAAAACGTAAACCAAGATTTCTACGCAAAAATTGACGGGCAATTACAGAATTTAGGAGATACTCCCATCACCTTTTCACCGGACATCATTTTCGGTAATGCCTTGGTGTACCAACCAGTACAATCGGTACAAATCGCCTTCTTATCAAAATACGTAGGAAAACAGTTCATGAGTAACTTCAACAGTAAAGTAACTGATTTAGATGTCTTAAAAGGATTCTTTACCAGTGATTTAAATGTAGTTGTTGAAATTCCAACTCAAAAGGTTTTCAAATCTATCGTATTAAGCGGAACGGTCAACAATATCTTTAACAAAGAATACGTCGATAGAGGGTACTACTATACCTATGACGATACTTGGTCGCAACCAGGTACTACCAAAACAGTAGACGGAGCTGGATACTATCCGCAAGCCACTAGAAACGTTTTATTAGGACTGACACTTAAGTTCTAACAATAAAAAAATCCGAGAATATTCTCGGATTTTTTTTTATTCTGGTTTGCTCAAATCTAAGAGCAAATGTACCAATTCTTTAATCTTTGTAGGTGGATTCCCTTCGTCAAAGGTAGGAGATGTATACCGAACTCCTCGTTGTTCTATCTCTAGGCGTGCCTGTAAGGCGGCATCTGATGAACGCTTGTTTGACGGGACTTCTAAAGTCTTCAGCGCATTCAAAGATACTTCTGATAACAACTTCTGAATTTTTGCTTTTCTCACATAAGAAACCTGATATTTCTTTTGCTGACCGTTGCGATTAAAAACGACTTCATCACCCTCTAAGGTAATTTGGACCTGTGTCCCTCTGGTTTCGGCTTTGTATGTAATTTTATCAAATCCACTGGATTTTTGAGCGCTAACAGCTGTAAAACACATAGCTAAAACGACTAACAAAAAATAAGTTGTTTTCTTCATTTCTAATAATTTGAGCTCAATATATGAAAAAAGACGTATATCTTACAAAGCATTCCTCTAATCCACTTCAATCATTCATAATTATTAGACAGTGTAAGAACAAAGCCTTTCCTACTCCATCTGCATAAATGATACCAAAAGTAATTCAACCCTTTTCCACATATAGGCTATTCATTATACTAGAATCAAAAATTACAAAGAGCCATTCAACAACTCATTATGACATGGATGAGAAACGTTGTGCTACAGTGGGATCACTATTTCCGCAATCAACTACACAATTGCATAGCAATTATTAGCGCTAAAAAAAGGATACCGAAGTATCCTTTTAAAATTGTATTAGTTAAGCATTGAGGCCCTTGCTCCTCCAGACTGGAAAATCGCTCTCATTCTCGATTTTTGACCTTCGGTAAACAAGCTCATACAAGCATCGTTCGTATAATCCATATAATTCATGGTCATATCATTGGAACGACAGTTAACGGTTGGATACGAAGGGCATCCATAATTAGGACCGTCTGATGATGGTGTATCCGCTACAAAATCGTCCTGACGACATCTACCATCACCCCAAATATGACGTAAATTCAAATAATGACCAACCTCGTGAGTCATAGTTCTACCTCCATCAAACGGTGAAGATACGTAACCTGTAGTACCAAAGTACTGAGGTGCACATACCACGCCATCGGTTGCTGAATTTCCTCCTGGGAATTGTGCATATCCGAGAATTCCTCCACCGATATTACACACCCAAATATTTAAATGGGTTGCTGGAGTAATAGGCGGATACTCAGCTTTAACGGCATCATTAGTTCCCCATGAAGTTCTTGAATTCGCATAACGATACGTTCCTGCCAAGGTAAATTCTATTTCACTATCTGCAGCAACCCCAGCAAATTCACTTGGTGTATTCGAAGCATCTGAGTTCGCCTTTCTAAAATCGTCATTGAGTACTCTCATTTGAGAAGTGATCTGTGCATCGCTAATATTCTCATTAGAATTGCTGTATACTACGTGAATGTATACCGGAATGGTAATCACTCCTAAATTATCTGGAGTAGATCCTCCGCCACCGCCACCGGTGCCACCGCCGCCGTTGCCGTTACCATTTCCATTTCCTCCCTTTTTAGCTGCAATAAACTGACGCGTTGCGTACTCGATATCATACATTTTCTTGTAAAGACCAGGATTCTCCTTAACCTGTCTGTTTAATACCTTCATCGAATGACAAAGATCATTTCCTCCCCTTGCGTGGTTGTCCTCCGTTTCAACATAGAAATCACTCATGTCGATACTTTGTTGTGGTACGATTTCGTCATTTTTTGCTGAGTCTTGACATCCTACCAGGGTAGCAGCCACAACTGCTACAGTTAAAAACATTTTTTTCATGTCTAAAATTTAAAAAATTAATTAATCTAGTTTGTTAAGTTCCCCAATAAACAAACTTTAAAAAAATTACCAATATTTTGGATTATCGATAATTTTAGAAGGGCTTTTTTAACGATTCACAATATATACAATAATTTTAACAATAATTTAGTTTTTTTTTAACACAAAATAAAGGTAACAAGCCCAGCAGTCATCACTAGCGAGCCAACTATTAATAACGATTCTAAATATTTAAAAATTAAACAATTAACCAAAAAACGTCAAATTTTAAACAATAAACCGTTCAAAATGGTTATTCATAGAATTTTCAATCGATAATAAAAACACCTTTCTCAAACATCAGAGTATCCTATCAATATTCCTATCTTTACTCCAAAAAAACTACCACATGGAAAATTCATTTGACAACAACAAGGTTGCCGTTGCCCAACTTTCTGCTGCGGAACGCGTTGCCTTTTACAAAAAGACCTATGCACACGTTGCTGGAGGTGTATTGCTATTCTTTTTATTTGAGTTTATGTTCTTGCAAAGCGCGAGTATCGTAAACTTTGCGGTTTCAATGACGCAAGGCTATAAATGGTTACTCTTGCTAGGAGGATTTATGCTCATCACGAATTACGCAGAAAGTACCGCACTGAAAACCACCGACAAAAACATGCAATACCTGGCCTATGCCACTTATATTTTCGCAGAAGCCTTTATTTTTATTCCGTTGATTTACATCGCTATTGAAACTACAAATAGCACAGCATTAATTCAACAAGCAGCGATCGTAACGTTAGGACTGTTCGCAGGAATCTCTTCAATTGTGTTTATCACCAAAAAAGACTTTTCTTTTTTAAGGTCTATCTTATCAATTGGTTTTTTTATTGTGATCGCCCTCATTATTGCAGGAACCCTTTTCGGATTTAATTTGGGGCTTTGGTTCTCTGTTGGTATGTGTGTATTAGCGGCAGGAAGCATCCTTTACCAAACGTCTAATTTGGTACATGAATACACCAACGAAGAATATATTCCAGCAGCATTAGGCTTGTTTGCCTCGTTAATGCTTTTATTCTGGTACGTGCTTCAAATTTTAATGTCGCGCGACTAATAACGAAGCCACTTTTAACAGTATAAAAAAAGCATCGTCCACTTCGGCGATGCTTTTTTAGTATAAGTCCCAATTACCATCTCGGTAATAGGTGTATAATTTAGGTTCAAAAATGGTATTCACCTCCACCCCAGTTGTATCTACCAAAGGTTTTCCAAAACTGATTAACTGTGGTATGGCCTCTGCTGTTAACCATTTTAGTTTCATCCGCTCAAAACCTCGGGTATCCATGATTCTTCCTTTTACTGGTTGCTTCATTCCTAACACCCAGCCCCACTCTCCTAAAGTGAGCACTTGATTGTGCATTGGGAGGGTTTTAAAGCCCGCAGCTCGAAAGGTTTTATCGATACAATAAAAAGCTTTGGTAGCGTAGTATGGGCTTCCTGCCTGAGTTATTAACACCCCTTCTTCACGTAGCTTTTGATAACACAATTGGTAAAACTGCTTCGTATACAACTTGTTCAAATCAACTGAATTAGGATCGGGCAAATCCACAAATATGGCATCAAATTGCGCAGGAGCCTTTTCTAAAAAGTTAAACGCATCTTCAGAAACACAAGTTACCTTGGGGTTGTTCATGGCATTCTCATTCAATTCTTTCAACACCGGGTAGGATTTTCCCAATGCAATCATGCGCGGATCGAGGTCAACCAAGGTCATTGACTTGACTTCTGGATACCGCAGTAATTCGCGAGCCAAACAGCCATCACCTCCACCCAAAATTAAAATATTACTTCGTTGTTTTAATAAACTCATTGGGATATGAGCCATGGGTTCGTGATACATAAACTCGTCGAATGACGACAATTGCTGATTGCCATTAATATAGAGAGAATGCCAATTTTTCCACTGAGTAATCACGATCTTTTGATACCGAGTTTGCTCACTAAACACAATTTTATCTTTGTATTTTACCTGTTCTCCGTACTTCACGATGGGTTTTGCAAAATAGACTCCAACAACAATAGCAAGCGTTACCAAGGCATAGGCTATTTTCAGTCCTCGTTTTGCAGCAGGCGCAATGTATTCTTGCAATATCTTAAACAGGAAAAACGAAACGGTTAAATTCAATATCCCCAGTACAAAAGGCGTATAGGTCAACCCTAAATACGGTAAGCCGACAAAGGCAAAAAATAACCCACCCAACAAACTTCCAAAATAATCTTTCTCCAAGATACTGGAAATGTTTAATCGGAGTTCTTCAAACTCATCATTGATTCGGGTGGCAAAGGGAATTTCCAAACCAATCAGCAGTCCGATAGCGATGGAAAGACAGTAAATTACCAACCAAGAAATGTCCGTAACACCGTACACCCAGTAGGCTACCAACGCTGAAAACGATACGAGTATAGACAGCAGTAATTCGGTGAGTATAAACCAGACGATTACTTGAGAGGTAAAGCGCTTGCTAAACCTACTCCCCAAGCCCATTGCAAACAGCATTATCGAAACAATTAAGGTAAACTGTAAGATGGCATTCCCGATAAAATAAGACGCCAAAGTCGATAAAATATACTCTGCTACGATGCCACTCACCCCCGTTGCAAACAAGGCTATTTTTAATGCGAGTGATTTTTGTTTTTTACTGTATCCCACCTTGCTTATTTTCCAAATCCTCCTGATCGCGAACGCGTTGAAGACCCGTTTGAGAATCTCGATGAACTACTCGACGTTCTGCTTTTTCTTCTAACAGAACCATTCCACCTATTCATATCCTGCATTTTTCTCGTAAAGAAATTAGAACGGTTTTTTCGTTCATAACTACTACGCGTACCATAGGCATAGGTACCGCTCGAAGCATTTGGTCCGTAATAACTTCTTCCTTCACTTGCATTTCTTTGGTAAGCGTTGAAACCATTACTATATACAGGACCTCTGTTACGCGAACCTAACCAATACCAAAAAAACGGACTCATCGAATGCGATCGCCATACGCGGTTACTTGAATGAGAACCAGCAGCGGTCTTAGTTGAATCTTTCTGTGTTACCCACTCTCCGTGTTTTTCGTTTCCAATGGCCCATCCGAACCCAACAGGCTTCGCTATTCGCGACACCTTTCCGTCGTGTTTCGAGTAGATTTCCATTCCCAAGTCATTCTCGTGTTTTTTAAAGAATTCTTTGTTCACCACACGCCAAGGTTGCTTGTATACATGGAGTGAATCTTTCTCCATACTCAACACCTTATACTTGTGCTGATACAAGAGGTATTCCGGATTTTCTCCAATTTTCATATCGTCTAAAACGACAGAAAAATCGTTCCATTTAAACTTTCGGATCAGCTGTTCAATAGGCTCTTCAGAAACCTTTTTAGCCGTTTTTAAGTTATCACCACAACTCACCAATGCCACTGCTATTCCTAGCAGGAGTAAACGATACTTATTCATAACGTAAATTTTTAATTTTTTTTGCTTTAATTTCCTCCCCTAAAAACGTTTCAAAACTTCCATCACTCCACAATTCAACCGTCACAAATTCATCGCCTTTATAAAACTGAAAACACTTTAAATTTTCCCGAGCCGAGCGGGCTGTTAAATTTCTAAAATCCCCTTCGTATACCTCGTCCAATTCGTAGGTTTTACCGTTGAAGTACAGTTCTTCTCGTTCCAGACCTTCTTCTATATCACCCTGATCCATGCTAATTGCCTTACTGAAATACACTTCGTACGCCCCTTTGTAAATTTCTACCTCTAAATAGGCCTCTTTACCTTTTGAGCTCAAGGTATACTCTACAGACGAACCGTCCATTTTCCAATCGTATTCTCCAATAGCTACGATTTCCCAGTCAGTTCCATAAACTTCAAATTTACACCCTACACGCAAGCGCTCTAAGGGTTCTGTTGTCGATTTTCCAAACATAATTTTTTACTTTTATAATTCTTTTCCACAATGAGGACAACTACAGCTGGTAGTTTTCCCTTTCAATTCTCTAAATTCTTCCATATAAGCAGAGCTAATAATCCCTGTCGGAAGGGCCACTATACCAATTCCTAAGAGCGCGATAAAGGCACTCAGTAATTTACCTAAGCCCGTTATGGGATACACGTCACCATACCCTACAGTTGTCAGTGTTGCCACGGCCCACCACATCGACTCACCAATGTTTTTAAAGGCCTCGGGTTGTGCTTGTTTTTCGATGTTATACATCAAGGTAGAAGCCAATACCAATAAGATAAAGACTAAAAATACGGTAACGGCAATCTCATTTTTTGTTTTTAAAATTACGTTTCTAATGAGCCTCAGAGAGGTAAAATAACGATTTAATTTTAATAAGCGTATCAACCTAAACAGGCGTAAACTCCTTAAAATTCTCAAATCCATGAGCAGCAAATAAGGCAAATAGAAGGGTAGTATTGCCAACAAGTCGACCAATCCTAAAAAGGAAGTCATGTACTTCCAGCGCGCTTTCCAGGCGGGAAGTTCTGGATGTCGCTCGTCGGAAACCCAAATTCTAATGAGGTATTCCACTGTAAATACTCCTATCGAAAAAAGCTCAAAATTCATGAGCCAATCTCCGTAAACGGGCATAATTTCCTCGTATGACTCCAGTACGATGGCAACCATATTGGCGACGATCAGTGCTGAAATAAAATACTCGAAAAATGCAGTTCCCCGCATGGTTCCCTGTTCGTCATCAACCAACAAGGCTAATTTGTTTTTAAGCACTTTCATCCTCGTTTATTTCGTCTAAAAATCCGCGTTGACTGGATTGTGTTCTATATTTTTTTGCTTTAAACTTTTCTTGGATCCACTTGATGCCCTCTGTCAAATCATAGCGCTCATTACAGGTAAAGAAATCCAAGGCCACGTAGTTGTGTTCTGGCCAAGTATGGATGGCAATATGACTTTCCTCAATCACCAAAACCCCACTAATACCGATGGGGGAAAATTCGTGGATGGTAGTATTGACGACAGATAATTTCATAATTTCTGCCGCCTTTACTAATATTGCTCTGACAGTGTCTACCGAGTTGATTACTCCGGCATCACAGTCGTAATAATCGATGGTTGTTTGATAGCCTAAACTCTTTTTCATGCCTCAAAAGTACATAAAAACGAGGTAATTATGACAACATCATCTTTGCCTTTTTAACCGCGGCTACCAACACGTCTATTTCTTCTGTGGTATTGTAAAATGAAAAAGATGCCCTTACCGTTCCTGGAATGCCAAAGAAATCCATAATAGGTTGAGCACAGTGATGTCCTGTTCTTACAGCCACTCCAAGCTTGTCTAAGATCGCCCCAATATCATAGGGGTGTATCCCTTCAATATTAAAGGAAATCACAGAAGTTTTATGGCTAGTTCCGTAGATTGTTAATCCATCGATCTCTTCCAATGCTTTGGTTCCGTAGTCGAGCAGTGCTGTTTCTTGGGCTGCAATTCCCTCAAAACCTACCTCATTCATATAATCAATAGCAGCACCAAAAGCGATTCCTCCACAAATATTAGGAGTTCCTGCTTCAAATTTATGAGGCAATCCAGCATAGGTCGTCTTTTCAAAAGTAACCGTCTCAATCATCTCTCCTCCACCTTGATACGGAGGTAGCATATTGAGTAACTCCTCTTTACCATACAACATTCCCACGCCCGTAGGACCACACATTTTATGGGCAGAAGCCACGTAAAAATCAACATCCAACGCCTGTACATCGGGCTTGATATGCGGACAAGCCTGTGCTCCGTCAATGAGGACATAAGCCCCAAATTTATGAGCCGCATGGATGAGTTCTTCGATAGGATTGATAGTTCCTAAAGCATTTGATACGTGATTACAAAAAACTAGTTTTGTTTTAGGGTTCAACAGTTCGTGGAATACATCCATTCGCAAAGCTCCCTGCTCATCCATAGGAATGACCTTTAAAACAGCACCTGTTTTCTCACAGAGCATTTGCCAAGGAACAATATTCGAATGATGCTCCAAAGCCGAAACGATCACTTCATCGCCCTCTTTTAAAAGCGCTGCAAATCCTGAAGCCACAATATTGATACTGTGGGTTGTTCCTGCCGTTAAAATAATCTCGTAGGCCTTTTTAGCATTAAAGTGCTTTTGTACTTTGAGTCTGGCTTCTTCGTATTTGTCCGTTGCTTCTTGACTCAAGGTATGCACCCCTCGGTGAATATTGGCGTTGTAAGTAGTATAGTAATCCACAATGGTATCGATAACCACCTGTGGTGTTTGTGACGTCGCTCCGTTATCAAAATATACTAAAGGTTTTCCGTGAACTTCTCTGTTAAGTATTGGAAAATCAGCTCTAATTTTAGTGATATCTAACATAAATCCTCTAATTTATACAAAGGTACGGCATGCAATTTTAAATAGCCAACAATCGATTAAATTATTACATTTGTTAAAAACACTGATAATGAAAATTTTAAAAAGAGCTTTATGGGTAGTGCTAGCCCTCATCATCGTCGTTGTATACCTCAACTACCCCAAGTTAAACATTCTGGCAGGCTATTCTGCTAAGAATACGGCATCTTCCGTTTTTGTAGGAGAACGCAGCTTGGCTTTTACCGATAGTACGGACAATAATTTTTCACCGATTAATTTAACCACCGATAAAATCAATCGCGATGAGCAATGGGCCAAAGGCTCTGTATATGGGCTTCTCACCAGAAAAGCAGTATACCGCCCCGGATTAGGTGCTGTATTGGTAAACGACGACTTTGACCCAGCCACTCCGTATGCGGTTCCGAACAGATACCCCAACGCAAACCTCGCTCCGTATCCTTTTGGTAAAGGTGCCGCTGTTGATACTACCTTTAGCCATGTGGACTACGCAAAATTGCAGGTTGCGGTTGACAGTTTGTTTGCCCCCAAAAATAAAACCAGGGCTTTGGTAATTCTTCACAAAGACCAATTGCTCTATGAAAAGTACAGCGCTCCAATTACAAAAGATTCCAAACTGCTAGGTTGGTCAATGACCAAGAGTATTACCTCAACCATGTTTGGGATACTTCAAACACAAGGAGGTATAGATGTACACGCACCGGCTCCTATCGAAGCTTGGAAAAATGATGAACGAAAAAAGATCACCATTCACAACCTACTCCAAATGAACTCTGGACTCGAATGGGTAGAGGACTACAATACGATTTCTGACGTTACTAAAATGCTTTTTTTGGAAGAAGACATGACCCAGACTCAAATTACAAAACCTTTAGTAGGCACTCCTAATGCCACCTGGAATTACTCATCGGGGACAACCAATCTACTCTCTGGAATTCTACGACAACAGTTTGCCTCTCACCAAGAATACTTAGATTTTTGGTATCGTGAGCTCATCGATAAAATTGGTATGAACTCCATGCTCATTGAAACGGACATGAGCGGAAACTACGTCGGGTCGTCTTATGCTTGGGCAACGCCGAGAGATTGGGCGAAATTAGGACTGCTATACCTACACAACGGTTGTTGGAATAACGAAGAATTATTTACCGAAGACTGGGTAAAGTACGCGACTACACCCACTCCTACTTCTGATGGTTGGTACGGAGCTCAAATATGGCTCAACGCGGGAAAACGCTATCCTGACGTTCCGAAATCCATGTATTCTTTTAATGGGTACCAAGGACAAAACGTATTTATTTTACCAGAACAAGATTTGGTAATTGTTCGTATGGGATTGACAAAAAACGCGGATATTAATGTATTTTTGAGCGCTGTTATAGCATCAATAAAAAACTAATATATGAACTCGTATTACTACGTAGCCTCAATTAACGGGCTTTTATTTATCTTAAGTGTTATTTTCTACTACTATCCACCTAAGAAAGTAAATACCTTTTACGGTTACCGAACTCCAAAAACTACCAAAAACGAAAAAATTTGGCATTTTGCCAATGCTGTTTTCGGACAACAATTTGTTCGCTACGCGAGTATCACACTTGTTGCGGCCTTAATTTTGGCGGCCTTACAATTTGAAATTTCATGGCAACCTATGGGATTAATGCTACTCACCTTAGGCGCTTCTGTTGTAAAAACAGAACAAGAACTCAGTAAAAATTTTGATGAAGAGGGGAATAAAAAGTAGTCGACTACTTTTTATACTCTTCTTTTAACAAACTGATATCGTCAATAATTTTCTGCATATTCTCCACCTTTGTTCCATCGTAAATACCTCGTATTCTACGTTCTTTATCGATCAAAACAAAGTTTTCTGTGTGGATAAAATCATTTTCATCTCCGGTTCCTTCATCTAAAACAGCAAAGTAACTTTTACGCGCCAGGTTGTAAATGTGCTTTTTATCACCTGTCGTAACATTCCACTTACCGTCGATAACTCCTTTTCTGGCCGCATAGGCCTTCAAAACGGGAATACTGTCCATGGTTGGAGTTACGGAATGCGACAAAAACATCACTTCGTCATCATCCTTGTAATGGTCTTGTAAGACCGTCATGTTCGACGCCATAATGATACAAATGGTTTGACAGCTCGTAAAGAAAAAGTCAGCCACGTAAATTTTATCCTTATAATCTTCTTGGGTAATGCGCTCTCCGTTTTGATTGCGCAATTCAAAATCCGCTACGCGGTGGTTCTTGGTTTTATAACGAACCGATTCATCTACCAATTTAGGGTTGATATCTGCTGGATTGTAAACTTTTAACTTAGGATCTACCTTTACCAAATGATAGAATACAGGCAATCCGATTACTGAAAAAAGAATCAAGAAGATAAATGTGCGCTTTGACTTCTTAAAAAACTTTAAATCCATATCTTTATTTTTATACAAAAATACGACTAAAATCACGGTACTAATCGCAGAGACGTAAAAAGTTTGTTAAATCAAAAAACTGAGTTTCTCTCAAACTTTTAGAACTCTTTTTAAAAACGTACATTTGTCAGATTTAAAAGAAGAAAAAACCATTTATGGAAATTTTAATAAGAGCATCACAATTTATTTTAAGCTTGTCGTTCCTTATCGTATTGCATGAATTAGGACACTTTATCCCAGCGAAATTATTTAAAACCAAAGTTGAAAAATTCTATTTATTTTTTGATTACAAATTCTCATTATTCAAAAAGAAAATAGGAGAAACTACTTATGGTATCGGATGGATTCCTTTGGGAGGCTATGTTAAAATTGCCGGTATGATCGACGAGAGTATGGATAAAGAGCAAATGAAAGAAGAGCCAAAGCCTTGGGAATTCCGCTCAAAGCCTGCTTGGCAACGTTTGATTATCATGCTCGGAGGTGTTACCGTAAACTTTATTTTAGGTATCGTCATCTATATTTTCTTGATGTATGGGTACGGTGAAAAGTTTTTACCTAATGACAGCGTCAAAGACGGAGTGTGGGTTACAGATTCACTTGCCATGGACTTAGGCTTGAAAACAGGTGATAAAATTATAACCATCGATGGAAAAAAGATCGACCGCTTTGGTCAAATCCCATTAGAACTCATCAACGGAAATCAATACAGTATTGAGCGCAACGGACAAGTAGTTACGAGTGAAATCCCTACAGATTTCATTTCTAAACTCGTAGACCGCGGAAAAAATGCAGGTCCATTTATCACTCCTCGTTATCCGTTTGTGATTAAGGCCCTAGCAAAAGATTCTATCAATGGTTCGGCAGATATTAAACCAAAAGATCAAATTACTGCAATCAACAATACGCCAATTCGCTATTACGACCAGGCAAAACCATTATTGCAGACCTTAAAGGGACAAGACATCACCTTGACTATCAAACGCGGTGAAGAGACAAAAAGCATCCCTGCAAAAGTTTCTAACAGCGGAAATATCGGAGTTGTATGGACTCCAGTAAGCATGGAGACCTTAGAAAAGTTAGGATACTACAGCTTAGCGAGCAAGACCTATACCTTTGCTGAGGCAATTCCGGCAGGTACCAACAAAGCTTGGACAACCTTGACGAACTACATCAAGCAGATGAAAAAAATAGTAAATCCTAGTACTGGTGCCTACAAAGGACTCGGAGGATTCAAGTCGATTATGGACATCTTCCCTGTGAGTTGGAGCTGGCAGAGTTTCTGGGGAATTACGGCTTTCCTTTCAATCATGCTCGGGTTTATGAACTTACTTCCTATTCCTGCTCTTGATGGAGGACATGTAGTATTCACGCTTTGGGAAATGATTACCGGTAAAAAACCGAGTGATAAATTCTTAGAATACGCACAAATCGTAGGATTTGTATTGTTGTTATCGCTCCTACTTTTTGCCAATGGTAACGATATTTTTAGAGCCTTTAAATAAAATAACACATAGAAATACTTACAAACACCTGAGTTTTCACTCAGGTGTTTTTTTATGCCTTCTACTCGTAATCCAAGGCTATTTCTTTATTTTTACCTTATGGAATTACAAGGGCCGTTTAAGAAAATTATTCACGTTGATATGGATGCGTTTTACGCTTCTGTTGAGCAATTAGACTTCCCTGAACTACGCGGCAAACCACTCGCTGTTGGAGGCAGTGAAAAACGCGGTGTCGTTTCCGCAGCGAGCTATGAAGCCCGAAAGTTTGGTGTAAAGTCGGCGATGAGTGGAGTGCTAGCCAAACAAAAGTGCCCCACCCTTATCTTTGTAAAACCGCGCTTTGATCGCTATAAAGAAATCTCTACCAAAATTCGAGAAATCTTTTACGATTATACCGACCTCGTTGAACCCTTGTCACTTGATGAAGCGTATTTAGACGTGACAGAAAACAAGAAAGGAAATCCTTCTGCCAGTTTGCTAGCACAGGAAATTCGAGATCGTATTTGGGAGGAACTTGAGCTTCGTGCTTCTGCTGGAATTTCAATCAATAAATTTCTTGCTAAAGTCGCTTCTGACATCAACAAGCCCAACGGACAAAAAACCATTCATCCTAGTGAAGTACTCCCTTTTTTAGAATCACTTCCCGTTAACAAGTTCTATGGTATTGGTAAAGTCACCGCCGCAAAAATGCACAACTTAGGTATCTTTACCGGGCTAGATTTAAAGAAAAAAACCTTGTCGGAGCTCACTCGGCTGTTCGGGAAATCGGGCAATCACTATTACCACATTGTTCGCGGTATCCAACACAGTGAAGTAAAGCCTGATCGCATTCGAAAATCCATAGCTGCAGAGCGCACCTTTAGTGAAAACATCTCTTCCGAAATATACATGCTCGAACGCCTCGAAATCATTGCCGTGGAATTGGAGAAACGCATGAAAAAATCAAAGACCAAAGGAAAAACCGTCACTTTGAAAATAAAGTACGGTGACTTCTCGCAGCAAACGCGAAGCAAAACCCTCAGTCAATTTATAGATGCCAAGGCTGACTTTATGCCAATTATCAAAGAATTACTCTACCAGGACGCCTTAAAAGACTCTGTTCGTCTCTTGGGAATTTCTTTTAGCAACCTCGATACCGAAAAGAGAAGTCCGGTATGGGTGCAACTTCGGTTTGACTTCTAAATCAACGGAATTGTCAAGGACACCCTCGTACCACAAGGACTACCTTCTTGATTAATTAAATCTGTATACACCAACGAAAAACTATTTTGAAATTCGTCTGTAAAATTACGGAGTCGTTGTTTCGTTAGCTCAATCCCTATCGATTTTCGCTGTAGCGATTTGCTTTTTTTAATACGCATTGCCTCATCTCTACCGATACCGTTGTCTTCGATATCAATTTGAATAAAGTGTTCCGAGAGTTTGGTTACGGACAAACTCACTTTTTTCGCTCCTTTTTTAGACGATAACCCATGCCAGATAGCATTCTCCAAAAAGGGCTGTAAAATCAGTGGTGGTACCTTAACTTTCTCTAAGTTTAGAGAGGTATCTACTTCTTCTAAATAATGAATTTCATTGGAAAAGCGAATATTCTCTATACTCATATACAAATTCATCGTCTTCAACTCATCTGCCAAAGTAACTTCCTTGGTTTTCGATGACTCTAAAATGCTCCGTATTAACTTAGAAAACTTGTTCAAGTAATACACCGCATTCTTCTGCTCGTTGTTGATGATATACAATTTAATAGAGTTCAACGCATTGAATACGAAATGCGGATTCATTTGGCTTTGCAACGCCTCTTGCTCCAACATCAGTATTTTTTTGTCGTTACTCAACAAACGCTGTCCGTAAATCGCGTACAACAGTACTCCAAACAGCGCTATGGACACCAAGGCTATGATAAGTACATTTCTGTTTCTGGTCAATTTTAACTTCGTAATCTCGTTCTCTTTAGCCAGACTTTTAATCTTATTGTTCTTTACCTCATTGTCGTACTTATTAATGAGGTTATTCACATACAATATGTTCCTGTCGTTAAAAATTTTCTTATTCCCCTCTATCGATTTGCGATAGTATTCATAAGCCTGCTTATAGTCGTTTTTAATCTTGTACATCTCCGACAAGTATTCGTAGGACTTATTAACATTGTTAGGTACTCCGTATTTGATGGCGGTATCCAGGGCGCGTTTGATATTTTTCTCCGCAGCTTCCAAGTCATTTTTCTTTACCTGGCAATACCCCAAGGTATTGTATACCTCTGACACGTAATAATTATTTCCGATATGCTTGACCAAGTCTTCCACTTCTCGTATATACTGCAAGGCTTTGTCGTATTCTCCTTTTGAAATAAGCACATTAGAAATACTGTTGTGACAAATAACCTTCCCAATTTTCGATCGATTGCGATTGTTGTAGGCCAGTGATGCGTAATAGTTTTTAAGGGCATTGTCCAAATCGCCCAATTGCTGAAAGGCGAATCCCATATTTTGATGGTTGATGGCCATACCGCGATTGTCTTTTAGCTCTTCTTGGGTTTTTAAGTTTTTCTCAAACTTGTCCAAGGCTAATTTGTACTGCTTGAGCGCCAGATAAATATTCCCGATGCTATTTTCAGAAATACTGCGGCACTTTTTCACTTCCAAGGTTTGCTTTTCAAAACGGTTGGTCAATTCCAAGGCGTACTGATGGTAGTTAAGGGCGCTGCGAATTTTGTCCTGTCTTCGATACACCACTCCTATTTGATTCAAGGTAACGACCTCCCCTTCCAAGCTCTTGTACTGACGGCACAGGTCTAAGGCTTTGATGTGATTGGTCAGTGATTCTTTGTACAGTGTTTTATTGCGGAAGTCGCGTCCGAAGAGGTTTAGCGCATAAATTTCGCCGAGCACATTATTCTCTCGTTTGCTGCGTTCGTACAATTCTTGAATTTGCTCGTTGGTAAATCGATAATTCCTAAAATAGCGCTGTATCTCAAAATAATCCCAATCCCGTCGTTCAAAGAAATCGTTAAAAACTTTCGCATTGTCAATAGTCAAGCGCTGGGCTTGTACCGTCATCACAACAGCAAACACAGCATAAAAAAAGAGAAAAAAACGCTTCATTAACTTTAAAATTTATCCAGAAAATCAGATTTTTTCTGTCTAGAAACAGGAATTTTATGACCGTTTTCCAGAACCACATAACCTTCCGACTTCAAAAACTCTTTGATTTTATTTAGGTTTATGATATAGGAATTGTGAATTCTAAAAAAGTGATCATCGGGCAATAGGGTATTCACTTCTTTTAGCTTTTTAGTAATGACAATTTTTTTGGTATTGGTGGTGTGAATCGTACAGTAATTTCCGTCCGACTCGACAAATAATATTTCTGACTCTTCCAAAAACACCAACTTACCATCGGTGCTGATAGTAATTTTTCGACGGTTAAACTTTTGATTAAAACTCGATAGAATTTGATCAAATTTATCCGTATTGTTCTGCTGGCGATCGTGTTTTTTGATGCGGCTAATGGTTTCTTCAAGGTCATCGCTATCGATGGGCTTCAACAAATAGTCAATAGCCTGATTTTTGAGCGCCTTAATTGCGTACTCGTTATAGGCAGTAGTAATAACAATAGCAAAGTCTTTCTTTTCCAACCGCTCCAACAACTGAAAACCATCCATGGTAGGCATTTCAATATCCAAAAACAAACAATCGAAAGCATTGGTATTGATATAATCAATCGCCTTCTCCGCTTCTGTAAAAGTTTCAATGACTTCTAAATCATGATTAAAATTAGACAGTTCCCAAGTGAGGCCTTGTATCGCCTTAGGCTCATCATCAACAATTACAGCTTTTAACATAAATCACGTATTTGTATCAAATGTAACTTATAAAAAGCGCAAAAAAAAATCCAAATGTTCTAATATTCATACAAATACCCTCATACTAAAACCTACTATACCACTATAGTTACCAATTATACATACAGATATGCAAATTATACATTAAGGTTTTATTAAATTATATTTTCGCCCCATATTTGCAGTGTAATATACAAGGGGAATCATTTTGATAATTGGGGGATTAATCAATAATGATAATTAAACGAAAAAGCACTGTTCTACAGTGCTTTTTCTTTTTGTATCGATTTTCATCGCTTTAAATCGAGGACAAAAAAAAGCCGTACGCAGAACGTACGACTTTATTTCTTCATCAAATAGTTTCTTAAGCCTCAAATGGGATGATAGAAACGTATGATTTGTTATCTCTTTTCTTTTGGAATTGAACAACTCCATCAACTCTTGCGTGTAATGTATGGTCTTTCCCCATATATACATTTTCACCTGGGTTGTGTTGTGTTCCTCTTTGGCGAACGATGATGTTACCAGCAATAGCTGCTTGTCCTCCAAAAATCTTTACTCCTAATCGTTTCGATTCCGATTCACGACCGTTCTTCGAACTACCGACACCTTTCTTATGAGCCATCTTTGTAAGTTTTTTAAGTTAATTATTTACTTAACGCTTCAATTAATTCAGCTTTCTTTAAAGAAGTGTATCCAGTAATACCTCTTTCTTTAGCTAAAGCCTTTAATTCAGCAACAGTCATAGCGCTCAAGTCGTTAGACTCAGCCTTTACTTCTGTTTTAGGAGCTTCTTTTTTAGCTTCTGCTTTTTTTACTCCAGATGCAGCAATACCCTCGATTTGAATCTCAGTTAAGTATTGTCTATGTCCGTTTTTCTTTTTGTAACCTTTTCTTCTTTTCTTCTTGAAAACGATTACTTTATCACCTTTTAAGTGACCTAAAACTTTTGCAGTTACTCCTGCACCTTCTATAGCTGGGGCGCCAATAGTTACATTTCCATTGTCCTCGATAAGCATTACTTTATCAAAAGTTACTTTTGATCCTTCTGCTTCAGGTAAACGGTGAACGTAAACTTTTTGGTCTTGTGCTACTTTAAATTGCTGCCCTGCTATCTCTACGATTGCGTACATACTTTTTAATTTGCGTTTATACTTTCATTTACAACTTCTTAGAGAAATTGCGGGTGCAAATATACAAATTTCAAGTCATTTTACAAGCTAGATATCACAAAATTAACCATTTATCCGTTTATTTCTCCTAGTCACTAATTTATTTCTCTTTTTTTGTAACAGACACGGTGTTCGTGCGTCCTATTCTAGGACTAAAAATTCAAACTAAATAGTAATCAATGAAAAAACAAGTTTTGACTCTAGCCTCTGCGGTAGCACTTACGTTTTCAGTAAATGCTCAAAAAGTAGAGTTTGAGGAGTACGATTTAGATAACGGAATGCATGTTATCTTACACCAAGATAATACGGCACCCGTAGTGACTACATCAGTAATGTATCACGTTGGAGCAAAAGATGAGCAACCTAACAGAACCGGAATGGCTCACTTTTTTGAACACTTGCTTTTTGAAGGAACAAAAAATATCAAAAAAGGAGAATGGTTTAAAATCGTTTCTTCTAACGGAGGAACCAACAATGCCAATACTACCGATGACCGTACCTATTATTACGAAGTATTCCCTTCGAATAACTTAGAATTAGGGTTGTGGATGGAATCTGAGCGTTTGTTACACCCTATTATCAAACAAGAAGGTGTGGATACGCAAAACGAGGTGGTAAAAGAAGAAAAGCGTTTACGTGTTGACAACCAACCCTACTCTCGCTTTTTGGAGAACGTGAAAAAACACATGTTTAAAAAGCACCCGTACAAAGGAACTACCATCGGAAAAATGGAGCACTTAGACGCGGCTACTTTAGAAGAGTTTTTAGCGTTTAACAAAAAGTTCTACGTTCCTAACAACGCTACCTTAGTCGTTGCAGGAGACATTAATATCAAAGAGACTAAAAAATTAATCAAGGCCTATTTCGGACCAATTCCAAAAGGAGAAAACATCGTTCGTAACTTCCCTAAAGAAGCTCCGATCACGGCCGAATTCACGGCTAAAGCCTACGATCCAAACATTCAAATCCCAGCCATCGTACAAGCGTACAGAACGCCTTCTATGAAAACGAGAGATGCGCGTGTTCTCGATATGATTTCTACGTATTTAAGCAGTGGTAAGAGTTCAGTACTCTACAAAAAACTCGTAGATACTAAAAAGATGGCTTTACAAGCAGGGGCCTTTAACTTAAGTCAAGAAGATTACGGTACGTATATCATTTATGCCTTGCCATTAGGTAAAACTGCCTTAAGTGATTTGACCAAAGAAATCGACGAGGAAATCGCAAAACTTCAGAAAGACTTAATTTCAGAAAAAGATTTCCAAAAACTTCAAAACAACTTTGAGAACGACTTTGTAAATTCAAACTCAAGTGTTGAAGGAATTGCAAATTCACTTGCTCGTTTTAACGTATTATACGGTGATACTAACTTGATCAACACGGAAATAGACATCTATCGTTCTATTACTCGTGAAGAAATTAGAAAAGTAGCCCAAAAGTATTTAAACAAGAACCAACGTTTGGTGATGGAGTATTTACCAGAATCAAAGAAATAATTCAGTAGTAAGACGTTAGTATGAAAAAATTAATATTATCAGCATTAGCAGTAGTAACCTTGTCTTTTACTGTTAACGCACAACAAATAGATCGAAGCGTTCAACCTAAACCAGGTCCCGCTCCAAAAGTAAAATTAGGAAAAGCTCAAAAATTCAGCCTTCCTAACGGTTTAAAGGTAATCATGGTTGAAAACCACAAGTTACCGCGTGTATCTGCCTCTTTAACCATCGATAACGATCCGTCATTAGAAGGATCAAAAGCCGGTGTTTCTGACATCATGGGTGGTTTGTTAGGAAATGGTACTTCTGACATTTCTAAAGATGCTTTTAACGAGCGCGTTGATTACCTAGGAGCTTCCGTTTCGTTTAGAAGTTCTGGTGCCTATGCCCGTTCTTTGACGAAGTACTTCCCAGAAGTTTTAGAGTTGATGGCAAAGGGAGTTAAAGATCCTGTGTTTACTCAAACTGAGTTTGACAAATCGATCGAGCGTACCTTAGAAGGACTTAAAAACGAAGAGAAAAACGTCAAGGCAATTGCGCGTCGTGTAGAAAATGCTTTGTTGTACGGTAAAAATCACCCTTACGGTGAATTTGTTACCAAAGAAACAATTAAGAACATCACTTTACAGGATGTAAAAAACAACTATTCGACATTTTACCGTCCGAACAACGCGTACTTAGTAGTAGTAGGAGATGTAAATCCTAAAGCGACTAAAAAGTTAATTAAAAAGTTATTTGGAGATTGGGCGAAAGGAACTATTCCTGCCTCAAACATTCCTACACCTAAAAATGTAGCAACTACAGAGATTGACTTTATTAACATGCCAAATGCAGTACAGTCAGAAATCGCTGTTGTAAACACGAGTGACTTAACACTTGGTGACAAAGATTACTACGCAGCATTACTTGCTAATAACATCTTAGGAGGTGGTGGTACTGCTCGTTTGTTTATGAATTTACGTGAGGATAAAGGATACACCTATGGATCGTATTCAAGCATTTCACAAGACAAACTAAACGGTGCTGCAAAATTTAGAGCAGGTGCCGCTGTTCGTAACATGGTAACTGACAGTGCTGTTGTTGAAATCCAAAAAGAAATCAACAAAATCAGATTCCAAAAAGTAAGTGCTGAAGAGTTGAAAAACTCAAAAGCTGAATACATCGGAAGCTTTGTAAGAAATGTACAAAAGCCAGCAACAGCTGCTCGTTTTGCATTGAACATTGCACGTTACGATTTACCAGCTAACTTCTACGAAAAGTACTTAGAGAACATCAATGCAGTAACTTTAGAAGACGTTCAAAACGCAGCTATCAAGTATTTCTTAGGTGACAAAGCTCGTATTGTAGTAACTGGTAAAGGAATGGATGTTTTAAAGAACTTAGAAAAAACGTCTGAGTACAAGATCAACTATTACGATCAGTTCGCGAACGCGACGAAGAAACCTAAAATGAGTTTACCTATTCCTGCCGGAATGAACGCAGGTACAGTAATTGACAACTATATCAAAGCTATTGGTGGAAAAGCTAAAGTTGCAGGAGTAAAAACTTTACTTACTACTTCAAACGCTTCTATTCAAGGAACTCCAGTAGTTTTAGTGATCAAATCAGCTGCGCCAAACAAGCAGAGTACTATCGTTTCTGTTATGGGGAACGTAATGCAAAAAATGGTATTCAACGGTACTACCGGATACCAAGAAGGAAGAGGGCAACGCAAAGCACTAGAAGGAGACGATTTAAAAGAAGCTCAGACTACCAGCGCCCCTTTTGCTGACAATGCATACCGCAGTGGAAAACTCGTGCGTATTGAGCCAGTTGACGGTAGCAATGCTTACGTAATTACCGCTGGAAAATCAGAAATCTTTTACGACGTAAAAACTGGTTTAAAGGTGAAAGAAGTAAAAACTTCAAAAGGACCACAAGGAGAAATCAAAGTACCAGTAATATACGGAGATTACAAAGAGGTTAATGGAATTAAATTCCCACATAAAATGGTTCAAACTATGGGACCAATGAAGATGGAGTTTATCACAAAAGAAATTAAAATCAATGAAGGTGTTACCGACGCCGATTTTAAATAGTTAATTAACATCATGTATAAAAAGAGCCTTAGTACTAAGGCTCTTTTTTTTGTATTACTTTTTCTTGTTTACTAGGTACACTCCAATAAAAATGACCACGGCCGCGAGGGCTTGTAGCCAACTTAGGTGCTCGCCGTCCCACACGCCCCATCCTACCGCAACCAAAGGAATAAGATAGGTTACTGAAGAAGAAAATATAGGCGATGAAATTTGGATTAACCTATTAAAAAGAATTTTCGCCACTCCCGTCCCTATCACCGATAAAATGGTAATGTAGAGCAAGGCTGACTGCCCCTCTGGAGTCCATTGAAACTCTTGAACAAATCCCGATTGCCACAATACCACAACAGCAGGTACCATAATCACGGCAAAGTTCCCTGCCGTAATAGAAAGTGCATCTAACTCTTGCAAATGCTTCTTAATAATATTCACATTAAAGGCGTACCCTATGGAAGCACACACCGGCAATAAGGCGTAGAGATAATTTTGACTCGGATGAATTTGAGCTCCCTCAACGATGAGCACGACAGTTCCGAACAAACCGATCAGAATACCGAGCACTTGTGCTTTTTTAAAGTGAAAGCCAAAAACTACTGCCCCTATCCAAAGCGCATTGAAAGGCGTAATAGCATTTAGGATAGATGCTATGGAACTATCGATATGCCGTATGGCAAATGCGTATAAAAATGCAGGGAAAAAAGTCCCCAGAAAAGCACTGAGAGCTACCCATTTCCACTGTATTCGATTAATTTTCCGAATCTTCGCATAGCCTATTACGAGCAGACATATCCCCGTGATAAGCACGCGTAACGCTCCTAATTGAATGGCTGACACCCCCAATAATGCCTTTTTCATTAAAATAAACGAGCTCCCCCAAATTAGCGATAACACTAATAAAAACACCCATTTTTGCTGTTGTTGCCTCATAATCACATCTTATTAGCGCAAAAATCGGTTATTTCTGCTAGAATACACAAGCGAATTACTAAATTTGCAATAACCCAAAAAAACTTATTTGATGAATTTAAAAAAATTCCTTCTCGTAGCTGGTATCATCGGAATGATGAGCATAGGCTGTAAAAACGAAACGAAGAGCGAGGCTAAAACACCTGCTCAAAAAGAACAAGTAGCTGCCAAAGTTGAAGAGGCTAATTTTGCGATCTCTGGTATGACTTGTGAAATCGGATGTGCAAAAACCATCGCTTCAAAACTTTCTAAAAAAGAAGGTGTTCTCGAAGCAAAAGTTGTTTTTGAAGACAGCACAGCTATCGTGAAATACGATGCAAATAAATTGGATAAAAAAGAAATCATCGCGTTTATCGACGGGATTGCAGATGGAAAAACATATAAATCATCAGCCTTAGCTAAATCAGCTTGCCAAAGTGACTGTGAAAAGGCTTGTTGTGAAAAAGGAGCATCAAAAGAAGCGTGCAAGGAAGCTTGTAAAAAGGCCTGCCAAGACAAATCTAAAGAGCACAAAGCCACTGCTTGTGTAGACAGCTGTAAAGAAGCGTGTTGCAAAGACGGTGACAAAACTGCGCAAGCTTGTAAAGAAGCGTGTAAAAAAGATTGTCAAGACAAAACTGAAGAACACAGAGCTACTGCTTGTGTAGACAGTTGTGAAGAAGTATGCTGTACTAAAGACGCCTAATAGCATCATCCTATAAACTTAAAAAGCTCCATGAAAATCATGGAGCTTTTTTTATACAAACGAATGTTTGTTATTGTTCTATATTTTCTTGCTTTGCATTTTCTGCAGCTCGGCGTTCTAACTCTGCTTGAAACTCTTCCATTACCGGTTTTACCGTGCTTTCTGGAAGGTCAACAATTTTGATATACATCAATCCATCTACCGCATTGTTAAACTTCGGGTCGACATTGAATGCCACCAATCGCGCATTTTGCTTTACGTATTTTTTAATCAATACCGGAATACGCAACGCTCCTGGCTCAATTTCATCGATGATCTTGTCAAATTTTTGTAAATCGGCAGCAGTTTCGTCAAATACGAAGTCCTTATCACTGTCCTTGAGTTTTACCTTAAACTCCTTTTTAGGATGAATGTACTGCGCCAAATACGGATCGTAGTAGTGCGACTTCATAAATTCAATCATCAACGACTTTGAAAACTCGGAGAACTGATTACTAATACTCACCCCACCAATCAAATACTTATGCTCAGGGTAACGCAACGTCACGTGTACGATTCCCTTCCACAACAGGAATAAAGGCATAGGTTTTTGTTGGTACTCTTTGATAATAAAAGCACGTCCCATTTCAACAGAGGCTTCCATCATCGGATGAAGTTCCGGTTCAATTCTAAACAAGGTTTGGATGTAGAAACCGTTGATCCCGTACTTCTTGTAAATTTCTTTACCCAGTCCCATACGATAAGCTCCAGCTAAACACTGTTTATCACTGTCCCACAAAAACATGTGGTAATAATACTTGTCGTATTTATCCAAATCCAAGGGTTGGTTGGTACCTTCGCCTACCTCACGGAAAGTAATCTCTCGCAAGCGTCCAATCTCGTGTAGGATGTTAGGTATCTGCTTTGCGTTGGCAAAAAACACCTCGTAATTTTTACTCTGTAATAAACGAGCATCAGACTTGCGCAATTTATCTACTTCTTTGATAAACAAATCGGGAGATTTTTGCGAACTGATTTTCTTGGCTTTTTTAGGAATTTTCAAATTTTGAGAAGAAAGAATCTTCTGTGGCGTTTTCTCATAAGGATTTGCCAACATATAGGTTTTCGTTCTCAAGAACTGGTAAAAATCAGGAATTTCCTTATAACTGTCTTGGTCTTTTACCGAAATCGGTTTCCCGATACGTACTTTAATCACGCGGTTCTTTTGTGATAAGAGCTCCGATGGTAGCTTTGCTGTACGCATGGTATCACTGATTCGTGACAACCAATAAAATAGTTTACTGTTTTTGGCGTGGAAATAGATAGGTATCACGGGTACTTTTGCCTTTTTGATAAGACGTACCGCTCCTTCTTCCCATTCTTTGTCAACCATTAATTTACCATCGCGATAGGTTGAAACCTCTCCAGCGGGAAAAATCCCTAAAGGTTTACCTTCGCGTAAATGCAACAAGGCATTTTTAATACCGGCAACGCTCGATTTGGCATCCTTGTGATTTTCAAAAGGATTTACCGGCATTACATACGGCTTTAGCGGTTCTATTCTATGCAATAAAAAATTAGCAATAATTTTATAATCCGCACGGTGCTCCACTAGGAGTTTTAACAACAAAATACCGTCAATTCCTCCCAAAGGGTGGTTTGATATTGTGATAAAAGGTCCGTCTTTCGGAATCCGTTTTAAATCTTCTTCCGGAATTTCAAACTCAATTTGAAATTCGTTTAATAAACCGTTTAAAAACTCTAAATCTTTTTTGTGCTTGTGCTTGTTATAAACCTCATTTGCTTTAGAAATGCGCAAAATCTTCATCAACAACCAGCCCGAAAACATTCCAAAAACGCCGAATTTATCAGCGCCTATTGCTTTTGCAATTTCCTTAGGTGTTACTAATCCCATATTAGATAGCAGTTAGACATAACTGCAAATATAGCGTAAATTTATGAGCTTTGCACCTTTTCTTGGATGACTAGTTGTGCAGTTTCAGTATTTATTTGCCTGATAATCGCTCTACCCCTAGCTTTGATGTCGTTTATTGCGGTATCATTAAAATGTCGGATGGTATACAGGGTTACTTCCTTGTACGATTTTATAGCATACGAGGCTTCCAATTCTTTTGAAAAGTCCTCAAAAGTATTAAATTTATCCTCTACACAAACGGAAAAACTCAGTGCGGAATTCTGAATGAGGTTGACCTTTAATTTGTAGTCGTGAAGTTTTTTAAACACGTGACTAATATTGTCTTCCACCATAAAAGAAAAGTCCTTCGCAGCAATGGAAATCAGCGTTTGATTTTTCTTGACGATAAAACAAGCCACCAACGGATCTAGTTCTACTCCCTTACTCACTTTGGTTCCCATTTTGGTCAAATCGTCAAATGAGCGTACATAGAGCGGAATATCTTTCTTTTCTAGGGGTTGAATTGTTTTTGGATGTATTACTGATGCTCCGTAAAAAGCCATTTCAACAGCTTCTGCATAGGAAATATTTTTCAACAGCTGCGTTTCTGTAAAGACGCGAGGATCCGCATTTAACACTCCTTCAACATCCTTCCAGATGGTTACACTTTTAGCGTTTAGGCAATAGGCAAAAATTCCTGCAGTATAATCAGAACCTTCCCTACCCAATGAGGTGGTCGTTTCAACATCTGAACTACCAATAAAACCTTGAGTGATATATAATTGATCGGATTTTACAGTTTCTTGAATAGCCCTTTCCGTAGCCTTCCAATCCACTTTAGCATCCCTAAAATTAGCATTGGTTTGGATACACGTACGAACATCCAACCACTGGTTATGGATCCCTATATCTGCCAGGTATGCGCTGACGATAGTTGTTGACAGCAACTCACCATAGCCCACCATCTGATCGTATACATAATTGTAATTACTTTCCGTATTGGTCGACATAAATCCGTTCAATCTGCCTAACAATTGATTTACTGCAGCGTACACTTCATGGGTATCCGTTGCAAACAATTCCTCCAACATCTGCAAGTGAAACTGTTCTATATGTCCATAGGCAGCATCAAAATCATCCGATTTTTCCAAATACGCTGCGATCAAACGTTCAAAAGCGTTGGTCATTTTCCCCATTGCGGAAATCACCACCAATGTATTATCGATTCCTTCGTGTTGCAATACGCGTGCAACATTTCTTACAGCTTCGGCATCTTTAACAGAAGCTCCTCCAAATTTAAAAACTCTCATTAGTTCTCTGTACCTACAAATTCTACCAAATTCTTTTCATTCATTTGTACTACTTGCCAGCCGTCTAAGACATTGGCACCTGTACTTTTATAAAAATTAATAGCACTCGTATTCCAATCTAACACCTCCCAAGAAACGCGTTTACAACCCTGTTCATAAGCGTACTTAAGTACAGCGGTATACAGCGCTTTTCCGGCTCCTACCCCTCTTTTCTGTTGGGTCACCATCAAATCTTCAAGGTGAATAATTTTCCCTTTCCAAGTAGAATAGCGTTCGTAAAACAAGGTCATTCCGATAATGGTTCCGTCGGCTTCCTCGGCTACGAAGGTCTTAAACTTGGGCTGGTCAGAAAATCCGTCGCGAAGCAAATCGGCCTCTGTTAGCTCTACTTCATTCGGCAACTTCTCAAAGACTGCCAACTCAATAATTAAGTCGAGTATTGCTCGAGCATCGCTTGCTTTTCCTGGTCTAATCTGAAAACTCATGTCTGTAATTTTTGGTAAAGATACTTTGAAAACGTACCGCTAAAAATAAACCTAAAAATTAAAACACATCGAGATATTTTGTTGAAAATTTTAAACAACGAAATCGTTGTAGATATGGAAAAAAGTGGGCATCTTTGTGTACAACACAAAAATTTATCATGAATAACAAGCACATGACGCTGGGTGAATTCATCATCAGCAATCAAAAATCCTTTAAATATTCTTCTGGTGAGTTATCTCGATTAATAAATTCCATCCGCTTAGCAGCAAAAGTAGTAAACCACGAAATTAGAAAAGCTGGATTGGTAGATATTACTGGAGCCGCTGGTGACATCAACGTCCAGGGAGAAGCCCAACAAAAACTCGATGTTTTGGCCAATGATTTGTTTAAGCAAACATTGATAAACAGAGAAATTGTATGTGGGATTGCCAGTGAAGAAGAGGACGATTATGTAGTAGTTGAAGGTCGCAATAAAACCAACGAAAATAAATATGTGTTATTGATGGATCCTTTAGACGGGTCATCAAATATCGATGTAAACGTCTCTGTAGGAACCATTTTTTCTATTTATCGCAGAGTTTCTCCGGTAGGAACTCCTGTTACACAAGAAGATTTTTTACAAAAGGGGAGTGAACAAGTTGCTGCGGGTTACGTAGCTTATGGTACCTCAACCATGTTGGTATTTACCACTGGAAACGGAGTTAACGGATTTACCTTAAACCCTGCCATCGGTACCTTTTACCTATCACATCCGAACATGCAGTTTCCAGAAATTGGAAAAATCTATTCGGTGAGTGAAGGGTATTTTACCCACTTTCAAGAAGGAATGAAACGCTTCTTAATCCACTGTAAAGAATTGAACAAAGAAGACAACAGACCCTATACAGCGCGCTACATCGGATCTTTGGTATCGGACTTTCACAGAAATATGATTAAAGGGGGAGTTTATATTTACCCTGCCACTGCCATCGCGCCAAACGGAAAATTGCGTTTGTTGTACGAATGTAACCCAATGGCCTTTATTTGCGAGCAAGCTGGCGGAAAAGCTTCGGATGGTTTTACTCGTATTTTAGATATCAAACCAACTGAGCTACACCAACGCGTTCCTTTCTATTGTGGTAGCAAGCAGCTCGTAGAAAAAGCGGAACAATTTATGGCCGACTTTTCAGCAGAAGAAAAACCAAAATACTAAGCGATAATATCTATTTATAGCGAAATAAATATTCCCTAAGGCAAACGGTTGTTTGCCTTATTTTTTTAGAGTAACTTTACCCTAGAAAAAACAAAAAATTAACCATTTAAAATTTAAATACTTATGGCTTTTGAATTACCAAAATTAGGTTATGCTTACGACGCTTTGGAACCACATATAGATGCTAAAACTATGGAAATCCACCATAGCAAGCACCACAACGGATATACTACTAAGTTGAACGGAGCTATCGACGGAACTGATTTAGCTGATAAATCAATCGAAGATATCTTAACTAACTTAGACATGAACAACATGGCTGTTCGTAATAACGGAGGTGGATTTTACAACCACTCTTTATTCTGGACTGTGATGAACCCAGAAGACAAAGGTCGTTTATCAGGAGAGTTAAAAGACGCTATCGAAGCGGAATTCGGTTCTTTTGAGGCGTTTAAAGATGCTTTCTCTAAAGCCGCTGCTACGCAGTTTGGTTCAGGATGGGCATGGTTGTGTGTTCACAAAGGAGGTAAAGTTGAAGTTTGCTCAACGCCAAACCAAGACAATCCTTTAATGCCAGGTGTTTCTTGTGAAGGAACTCCAATTTTAGGATTAGACGTTTGGGAGCACGCATACTACTTAAACTACCAAAACCGTCGTCCAGATTACATCGAGGCTTTCTTTAGTGTAATCAACTGGAACGAAGTTGAAAGAAGATATGAAGAAGCTAAGTAATTAGTAAGCACACCATAAAAAAAAGGACTTCGTTTGAAGTCCTTTTTTTATGGTTGTATTTGATTGATTTTATTCGTTCTGACAATGGCTTGTTCGTTTTTCCAATCAATCCATTTCTGACCGCGAATTCTCCTCATGATATTATCTACAGTTCTCATGACAAATACATTGTATACTGCTTTACTCAAATTTTTCGGCTTTCGTGCTATAGCGCGTAAACTCATAGAAAAACCAGGAGTAATATATCGCATGTAGTGCCACCATCCTTCGGGCATATACAATACATTACCGTGTTCTAATTCTGCTACAAATCCCTTGGCATTTTTAAGCGCGGGCCACTTTTCAAAATCAGGATTGTTAAAATCGATATCTTCTCTGGTAATCAGCGAATGTGGGATTTTATACAAAAACTTATTCTGTTTTTGATCGAATAAAATACACTTCTTTTTTCCTTCAAAATGAAAGTGAAAAATATTAGCTAAGTCTATGTCGTAATGCATAAAGGTATACGAATCTCTACCTCCAAAAAACAACATGGGCAGTCCTTTCATCAACTTCAATCCAAAATCTGGGAATTTAAAATCCTTTTGAAGTTGTGGCACTTCTTTTAAAACATTCCATAGGAAAATTCTAAATTTCGTGGGCTCTTTCTTTAACAAATCTACATACTCACTCATCTTCATAGTGGCGTGTGGCTCGTTAAAACCGTCTTTATAATCTACTGGCCTATCATCGTATAAGGGAACCGTCTTGTCTCCAGCAACTTCTTTCATATAGTCTAAAGACCATTTCTCATATGCTGGCCAGTCTTCAATAAAACGCTCAATAACCACAGGTTTCTGCGGTCTGAAATAATTCTTGATAAAGTCTTCCTTAGTAATGGTTTTAACTCTATCTACTTGCTGTAATTGTAGTCCCATACTTCCAATTTTTTCAAGAAGCAAAGTTAAGAAAATGTTACGAAGTTTCTTAACCTTCACTCTGTTAAAAAAAGGCATTCATAGTACTATGAATGCCTTTTTTAATACGTATTATGCGAATTACTTTCTGCGAATTGCAATCGCTTCTTTTTTCTTTTGTTCGTTTCTTTCAATCTTATGGTCCGGACGTGTCCATTTCGGCTTTTCTCCCAATGCCTCAAGTTTCGATTCTTCAGCAGCTACAGACTCGCGTTGTTCGTGTTTGTAGAATGCTTTTTGTGGATTCAACCCTAATTCTTCGAACATTTTCATGTCCTCGTTAATATCTGGGTTTGGCGTGGTCAATAACTTATCTCCTGCAAAGATAGAGTTGGCCCCTGCATAGAAACACATCGCTTGTCCTTCTCTACTCATCTGAGTTCTACCTGCCGATAAGCGCACCTGTGACTCAGGTAGTACGATACGGGCAGTAGCAACCATGCGTACCATTTCAAAAATGTTCACCGGTGGTTGATCTTCTAACGGAGTTCCTTCCACTGCTACCAAGGCATTGATTGGCACCGATTCTGGATGTGGTGAAAAACGCGTCAAGGTCTCTAACATACCCGCGCGGTCTTCTAAGCTCTCTCCCATTCCAATAATACCTCCTGAACAAACAGTAACGTTTGTTTTTCTTACATTTTCAATGGTATCTATACGATCTTTAAACGCTCTTGTTGAGATCACGTCATCGTAGTAATCTTCCGAAGTATCAATATTGTGATTATACGCGTACAATCCTGCTTCTGCTAATCGCTTTGCTTGATTCTCAGTAACCATACCTAAGGTACAGCATACCTCCATATCTAATTTATTAATGGTACGAACCATTTCAAGAACCTGATCAAATTCAGGACCATCTTTAACATTTCTCCATGAAGCTCCCATACACACTCTTGACGAACCACTCTCTCTGGCACGCAATGCCTGAGCTTTTACCATGTTCACCGTCATCAAATCATTTCCGTCAATATCCGTGTGGTAACGTGCTGCTTGCGGACAATAACCACAATCTTCCGAGCATCCTCCCGTTTTTATCGATATCAAGGTACTTACCTGAACCGTATTCGGGTCGTGGTACTTTCTGTGCATTGTTGAAGCCTCGTGTAACAGCTCCATCAACGGCTTATTATATATCGCTAAAATTTCTTCTTTTGTCCAATCGTTTCTTACATCGCTCATAAACTCAAGTTTATTAGTTAGTTGTTTGAAGATTCAAAAGTACTAATAATATATTATATGTTTTTTACTTTTTACGCAATAATACCGACACGGCATTCCCTCCAAAACCTACGGCATTCACCAATACTCTATTCAACTCTTTTACAGGCTGCTGCTCTGCTGCGAATGGCACAGAAATAACCTGTTGCTGCTGTAACATCATCACTGCCAACTCCATACTCAACAATCCCGAAGTGGCAAAAGTATGCCCGAGCTTCCATTTGTTGGTTGTTAAAAAAGGACAGTGTTCTCCAAATATTTTTTGAATAGCATTGATTTCTGAACTGTCTCCTTTCAGGGTTCCAGGTGCATGCATCACAATAGCATCTACCGCTGTCTCCGGCAAGCTTCCCAGTGCCATTTTCATCGATCTTTGGAAGCAATCGGCATTCGCAGAAATAGAAATATTGTGTTTTAAGACCTCCGTAGCATACCCCACACCTTCTATTACAGCAAGGGCGTTCGAAGTTTCTCCTGCCTCCAAACACCAAACAGAAGCTCCTTCACCTAAAACCATCGTATTTCTAGATTTGTCCATATCAAAAGCCTTACATGGATAGCGATCGCTATTTCGTGCATATACCTTTAAGGCCTGCATTTGCGCTACAGTAAACCCTGTTAACGAAGCTTCACTCGCCCCGATCATGAACTTTGAACTCATGCCCGAACGCAGCCAAGCGACACCGTTAAGCAAGGAATGTAATCCTGTGGAACAGGTAATAGAATGTGATATTTCAGGTCCTTTGGTTTGTAAATCGTGTGCCAACCAAGAAGAGATATTCCCTAAAGTTGTCGTTGGTGAACTCAACGTCGACGAAGTGTTGGTTGCTAAGTATTCTCGGTGGTACTTTTCAAACAATGCTGTGGCTCCTCTCGAAGACCCCATGTTTACACCAAAATCATCTCCTGCCTTCCAACCTGCATTTCGCATGGCCTTACGTGCCACATACAACGCATACAATACGGTTTTATCCAGATCTTTATATTTCGCATCTGATTGCGCAATCGCCTCAATACGCTGTAAGTCAGCTGCTGGCAATGCCGCTACCCAAGCGCTAAAATGTTCAAAATCCTTTACACGTAAATAGTGTTCTCCATCTGTATATCGCTGCCAAATCTCCTCAAAATCACTTCCTAATGCCGAAACTGAAGCCATTGAGGTTATGGATATATGTTTCATCAAACCTTCAAAAAATTTCGACAAAAATAAAACTTATTCTCCCTACTCACAGTATTTATAAGTTTAGATTTTGTTATTTGTAACATATTAAACAAATTATCGTCTTATAAATAAAAAATGATATGTCAGAACATCAGAGAAAAAGTTGGTTTGGCCGTAATTGGCTTTGGTTTGTTCCTTTAACAGGTTGTATGAGCATCATTGTCTTGTTCGTACTCGGTATAGGAGCTGCCTTTTTTGGAGTGTCTAAAATGCTCACCGAATCTGAACCGGTCGAATACGCCATAGCATTGGCGAACAAAAACGAAGCTGTTGCCCAATATTTGGGAACACCTGTCACCAAAGACGGACTCCCTCAAGGGAATATCAGCTACAGCAATGACGATGGAAAAATCGATGTTAAAATTCCTGTAAACGGAAGTAAGGACGAAGGGTATTTAATAGTCAAAGGAATAAAAAATGACGGAATCTGGATTTATGAAGAAATCTACATTCTGATTAAAGAAAATCAACAAGTGATTAACTTACTTGAAAAAGAGAAGGTTTTAGAGCAACTCTAAAACGTAATTTGTGTTATAAAAAAGCTGCCCTGAAGGCAGCTTTTTTTATAGTATTTCTAAGGCGTTTTCGATAACCTGGTACACTTTGCTCAACTCCTCCGCTGTAATGACAAAAGGGGCCAAAATATAAATGGTATTTCCAAGAGGTCGTAAGCACACTCCTCGCTCCATAAAATAATTGAAAAGCTGATAGCGCGCTGCTCCATAACGCTCCATATCCAATTCCAAATCCAAAGCGTAAATCACTCCTAACTGACGTGTTTGCCTTACCTTGGGATGTTGCTTAATTCTCGTATCAAATGTAGCATGTGATTGAATGATGCGTTGGATGTTTTGTTGAATTTCTTCGGATTGCAATAGTTCTATCCCTGCCAATGCCGCGGCACAGGCCGTTGGATTTGCTGAATAGGTATGACCGTGAAAAAACCCCTTTCCCATATCATCGCTTAAAAACGCGTTGTAAACCGCTAAGGAACAACTCGTAATTGCCATCGGGACTAATCCTGCTGTCAATGATTTAGACAGACACATAATATCGGGTTGAACGGTCAAATACTCAGAAGCGAAATTCTTCCCTGTTTTTCCAAAACCAGTCATTACCTCATCTGCAATCGTCAATGCTCCGTGGCTCTTTGCCAACAACAGCAGTCTTTCTAAAAGCGCAGCATCGTGCATCTTCATCGCCGCGGCTCCTTGAACCAAAGGTTCATAGACAAAAGCAGCTACTTCATTGTCAGTCAACAACTGCTCCATCAAAGCAACAACTTCCTCTATATTCTCTGCGGTAGGAACTGGAACACGAGCTACATCAATAAAAAAATCTTCAAACGGACCGTTGTATACCGACAATCCTGATACAGACATCGCTCCAAAAGTATCTCCGTGAAATCCACCTTCTAAGGCCAGAATCTTGGGTCTTTTCTGCCCTTGATTAAAATGGTATTGCAAGGCCATTTTTATAGCCACATCTACCGAGGTCGACCCATTATCCGAAAAAAAGATCTTTTCTTGATTTTCAGGTAAAATAGCCACAAGTGCTTCGGATAAACGAACTGCAGGTTCGTGCGTAAAACCAGCGAACACCACGTGATCAAGCGTTTGCATTTGCTCCGCCACCTTTTCCGTAATATACGGGTTGCAATGACCGTACATACAGGTATACCACGATGCAATTCCATCGATATACGAATTCCCTTCTTCATCGTACAAAACAGCACCCTTAGCTCTGGTGATGGCTATGTGGTTAGGGTGTAACTTATGCTGCGTTAAGGGATGCCACAAATGTTTTTTATCTCGTTCTTTTAAAGTCATAAGCGCTCTTTAAACAATTCTGCGTATTCACGAATTACATTGCTGTCTATATACGGTTCTTCCGCTATACGTCCGATTACCGAAACTCCGGTCATCTTTTCTATGATAGCCTCCGTTGTTGGGTGCTCGTCGCCTGAATACAATAAGGCCACATCAAAGCCTTTAGCCTTTAATAAGTTTACCGTTAGTAAAGTATGATTAATACTCCCTAAATAGTGTCGTGAAACTACGATAACCTTATACTCCGGTTGAATCAAATCGAGGATAGTATCGGTATCATTTAAAGGTACTAACAATCCACCTGCCCCTTCTATCACCAAGTGATTTTCGGTATTTGGCGCTACAATTTTATCCAATTCTATACGAACTCCATCAATCGCCGCAGCTGCATGTGGGCTCATCGGAGTTTGTAGCGCATACGAATTATCGTGAAAAACAGACGTCTCGTTTGACACCAATCGCCTCACCTTATCCGTGTCTGAATTTTCCAAATCACCTGACTGTATTGGCTTCCAATAATCGGCCTGTAACGCTTCAGTTACGATTGCCGAAGCCACCGTTTTCCCTACTTCTGTAGAAATTCCAGTGATAAAATATTTTTTTTGCATAAGTTTCAAATTTAAGAGTTTACAACAGAATCCTTCACGAGGAATCTCATGCTAATGACTAAACTCACCCTGCAAAGGTAATGAGCTTCTCTAAAACATCCGATATTTCTCTGGGCGTATTATAACTGTGTAAACAAAAACGCAAGCGCTCTTTTCCTACAGCTACAGTCGGTGAAAGTATCGGCTTTACATCGTATCCTGAATCTTGTAAAAACTTAGCAACTCCTTTCGTCTTCTCATTTCCTCCTATTACGGTACATTGAATGGCACTCGTACTCGGTATAAAGTCGATCCCCAATCGGCTGCTTTCCTTCAAAAAGTGTTTGATATTTTCTTGTAGGCGCAATCTTGCTTCGGCACCTGTAGTTACTAAATGTTCGTATCCTGCGGAAATAACCGCCAAAGCGTGAGGAGGCATTCCGGTAGTATAAATAAAGCTTCTGGCGAAATTCACCAAGTACGATTTCAGTGCTTCAGTCCCCAACACCACTGCTCCGTGACATCCCATAGCCTTACCAAAAGTCATTACTCGGGCAAATACCTTATTTTCCAGTCCTAATTGTTGTACCAGTCCTAATCCTCGATCGCCGACAACTCCCAAAGCATGAGCTTCGTCAACGATTAGGTAGGCACCATAGTCACTACATAGTTTTGCCATCATCTCCAAATCGGGCTGATCACCATCCATAGAAAACACCGACTCCGTAACCACGTATACATGCGCACTCTGAAGCTCGCTAAACTGCTGTAATTTTTGCTCCAAACTCACGTGATCGTTGTGTTTGAACTTATAGGTCTTAGCGTTGCTCAATTGAACACCATCGCGAATAGAGGCATGGATAAACTCGTCGTACAAGACCACATCTCCTCGTTGAGGAACACTGGCAAACAGCCCAGTATTAGCGGCATACCCAGCGTTGAACAAAAGTCCTGCTTCTGCGTTGTGCAGCGTAGCTAACGCCAATTCCAGCTCATTGTACAGGCTGTAATTTCCGGAGAGTAAGCGTGACCCCGTAGCGCCATTACTGTGTAAATCTTTCTCAGACAACAGGGAATTTGCACGGGTGAAAAGCATTTTTGACCGCGAAAAGCCCAAATAATCATTCGATGAAAAATCGACACCACGCTGTGCTTTCCCCAAGCTTCTCAAAGCTGCCTCTTCGGCTCTACGATCCAGTTTTTGCTGTAGTTTTTTAGGAAATTCCATACTGCTAAAGTACGAGAGTTTTTGAAAATTCAAGTATTAATTTTGTTTAGTTAGGATTCCTTACTATATTTGTTCCCACAAAACATACACATTATGAACAAATCAATTTTTTACCACGCAGGATGCCCAGTGTGCGTCACAGCAGAAGCGGAACTCGTTGAACTCATCGGAAAAGATGCTGTTGAAATTATTCATTTAGGTGAGCAGCCCGAAAAAATTCAAGAAGCAGAAGCTGCGGCCATCACCTCGGTTCCCGCCTTAGTAACTCCTACGGGAAATGTACTCCACATTAACTTTGGAGCCGCTATTGCCGACTTAAAGGCATAACTTTTTTTGCTTCACATAGTTAGGATTACTAATTTTGTGAAGCAAAACTTTCGTTTATGTCGGCTTTTAATCCAAAAACACAAGATCACAAACTCGCTAGTAAGATGATTGTCGCCTTAGAGCGCATCTCTGAAACATTTCGCGTACTCCTTTGGGAGGAAGCCAAAAAACACCAGCTCAGCCCTATTCAAATTCAACTTATGATCTTTCTGTTGTATCATCCAAAAGAGCAACGCAAGGTCAGTTATTTAGCCAAAGAGTTTAACATGACGAAAGCTACCGTAAGCGACAGTATTCGCGTACTCTTTAAAAAAGAACTGATTACCAAAGAAAAAGACCCGAACGACACTCGAAGTTATACGATTGATTTAAGTCCTAGCGGCACTGCTATTGCTCAACAGTGTTCGGTGTTTACCAATCCCATAGAAAAAAGCATTCAGCAATTATCAAACGACCAGCAAGACCTAATTCTCGACGGTTTAATGCACCTCATCAATGGGCTGAACTCCGATGGCGTGATCACCGTACAACGCATGTGTCGCAATTGTGCACAATACCGCTATACCGAAGGAAAGCACTACTGTTCTTTATTAGAATTGTATTTAAAAACTACTGAATTACGTGTTGACTGTCCTGAACACAGTCCTAAAACCGCCTCTTAGCCATGTACCACCTTACTACTCGCCCCGAGCAAGTCGTTTTAAGCTTAGACGACCTGTCTCTTTCGAAATCGAATCGAGTGCAACTCGATGACTTTTTAGACGAAATTAGCTTTCAAGAAACCTTGCGCAACTACCAATTACCCGTCAGCCATAAACTGCTGTTTTACGGTGCCAGTGGTTGTGGAAAAACTGCAACTGCCAAAGCATTGGGAAAAGCACTTGAAAAGAAAATATTTAGCATCGATTTAAGTGAGGTCGTTTCGTCCAAACTCGGAGAAACGGCTAAAAACATCGGTAGTATTTTTAAAAAAGCCAGCCGTGAATCGTGTATTTTGTTTATCGATGAGTTTGATGGACTCGGCAAACTTCGAAACTACGATCAAAAGGATTCAGGCGAAATGAAGCGACTTGTTACGAGTTTGTTGCAGCTTATCGATAATTTAAGTGAGGACGTCATTTTAATTTGTGCCACGAACTATTCGGAAGTCATTGATACCGCTATTTTAAGGCGTTTTCAGCTCCGTTTGCATTTCGAAGCTCCAAATCGAGCCACTTTAGACACCTATTACGACCAACTGCTCAGTAGGTTTCCAGAACAGCTCAAAAAATTTCCAAGACGCTACGACATTTCATTTGCTGAGGCAAAAGATTACGGATACCGTCAAGTAAAGAAAGCAGTCATACTGCAAGAAAAAAATCGTTAAAATTCATAAAAAAAGGCTGGTGAAGTACACCAGCCTTTTTTATTTATTTTGTTGTCAATTGACGAATTTTAATTCTAAACGCTGCAAAGAGCAAGGTCATAAATGGACTCAACCAGTTAAAAATTGCATAAAAGGCATAGTCTACAACCGGTACCCCCAATACTCCTGAGTGGTAAGCACCACAAGTATTCCACGGTACAAGCACGGATGTCACTGTTCCTGAATCTTCGAGAGTTCTACTCAAATTTTCAGGAGCCAACCCTTTGTCTTCATAAGCTTTGGCATACATTTTACCCGGTACAACAATTGCCAAATACTGATCTGATGCCGTAATGTTTAATCCGATACAAGTAGCTACGGTACTCGCAAACAATCCGAAAACAGAATCGAACAAATTAAGCATAAAACTACTGATACGTGCTAATGCTCCAATAGCATCCATAACACCACCAAACACCATGGCTAATAAGATCAACCAAACAGTATTGAGCATTTTCTTCATTCCTCCAGCCGTAAACAAGTCTTTTAAGACCTCATTATCGGTAGGAACTGCAGTTTCTACAGTGATGGCTTTCATCACTCCTTTATAAGCCGTTTTTACATCTAATACCTCCACACCAGCTATTTGTGCTACCACACCTGGTTGAAAAATCAAAGCAAAAACTCCACCTAACAAGGTACCCGCTAATAAGGCTATTAACGGTGGGGTCTTTTTTATGATGAGCACGATTACCAATACAGGAACGATAAACAACCAAGGCGTCACGTTAAAGGCTTTCTGAATATCTGTTAACATAGCAGCGGTATCGGCCTCTCCAGTAGAAGTTTGGGTAAATCCAAGAATTAAGAAAAACACTAGTGAAACGACAAAAGTAGGAATGGTTGTGTATCCCATGTACTTGATATGGGTAAACAAGTCGGTTCCCGCCATCGCTGGCGCTAAATTCGTAGTATCAGACATCGGTGACATTTTATCACCAAAATAGGCTCCTGACAATACGGCTCCGGCCGTCATTCCCATCGAAATTCCTAAAGCTTCACCAATTCCCATTAAAGCAATCCCCACGGTCGCAGCAGTCGTCCATGAGCTTCCTGTAGCAATTGAAATTACCGCACAAATAATTAAACAGGCCACTAAAAATATGGTCGGATTTAGAATTTGCAGTCCGTAATAGATCATCGATGGTATTATTCCACTTATCAACCAAGTTCCTGCCAAGGAACCTACCATTAGTAAAATTAAAATAGCTCCGGCCGTCGATTTGATATTCTCAGCTACTTCATCGATCATGGTCTTATACGAAACACCATTTTTAAATCCTACAATCGCTGCAACGGCACCTCCCAATAACAAGACAAACTGATTACTACCACTTAAAGCATCGTCTCCAAAGACAAAAACATTGAATGCGAGCATTAAAATTAAGGCAATTACAGGAAAAAGTGCTTCAAAAATATTTAACTGATTGTTGTCTACGATCTGTTGATCTTCGATCGTAATTTTCGATAAATTTTTATCGTCTTGCATGGGTGTTGTTTTTTGATGTGTAATGTTACAACTTTGTAAAGAATTACACAAATAGAATCAGTTCACTACATTTGTTTACTATGGATTCATTAACACAAATTGTTTTAGGTGCTGCTTGTGGCGAAGTCGCACTCGGAAAAAAGATAGGAAACAAAGCCATGCTCTTCGGCGCAATAGGAGGTACCATCCCAGATTTAGACGTCATTCTCGGTAAACTTTTGTTCGGAAATGAAATTGATGCTCTCGCCTTCCACAGAGGTATTATGCACTCTGTCGTATTTGCTGTTCTCGGAGCCTTTGTTATTGGAATGCTCACGTTTAGAGCCTACAACCGCAAGGAACGAATTGGAACAACCACTCAAAAAGATTGGATTTGGCTCTTCTTCTTATCCATCTTTACCCATCCAATTTTAGACAGTTTTACCCCATACGGAACACAACTCTTTTTACCTTTTAGTGATTATCGCGTCGCTTTCAATACTATTTCCGTCGTGGACCCCTTATACACCTTGCCTTTTTTAATCTGTTTACTAGTTGCTATGTTTTACAAAAGGCAGCGTAAGGGACGACTGTGGTGGACCCAGACCGGTATTTACCTCAGCACGGGGTACCTAGTACTCACCTTAGTTAACAAGAACTACATCGATTCCATTTTTCAAAAATCATTTGACAAAGAAGAAGTTTCTTATAAACGTTTTACGGCGCAGCCTACGCTCTTAAACAATCTTCTCTGGTACGGAATTGCCGAAACCGACAGTAGCTACGTCGTTGGATTTTACTCCTTACTCGACACTAAAAAGGAAGTAGACACCCTGCTAAGGCTACCCAAGGCTAGGGCCATAGTCGATTTAGACAGCCCGGAAATACAAACACTACGCTGGTTTAGTAATGATTATTACGCTATTCATGCCAAACCTTCGAAAGATACGCTTACCTATACAGATTTGCGATACCCTTTACTCAATCCAGAAGACCCCAATAGTTCTATATTCCAATTTAAACTTTTTAAAACTGACGGACGCTGGGATATCGAATCGGACTACAAAGATCCATCACAATTAGATGGTAAGAAATTTGTCCAACGCATCTTTGGTAAATAACACAAAAAATCCCACTGATAGCGGGATTTTCACTTCTATAAAATAATCAATTCTTACATGGTGGTGCTTTCCTGAAGTACCCCTACTTCGATCATGCAATCCTTCATCATTTGATAGGTTCGTTCAATATCGTTGTCGAGACCTATAGAAAAGCGAATAAGGCCATCTGTCAATCCCATTTCCTTTTGTTCTTCTTCAGGTATTTCAGAAGAAGTCGAGGTTCCCGGTGCTGAAAAGAGCGTTTTGTAAAACCCTAAACTCACTGCCAAATACCCGAGGTTTCGCTCTTGCATTAACTCCATCAATTCATTTGCCTTTTCTAGTGACCCAGCATCTATGGTCAGCATACCTCCATAGCCGTACTCTTCATTCATCATCTCACTAAAAATTTCATGTGAAGGATGTGAAGCCAAACCTGGGTACACTGTTTTAATCCCATCGTTTTCAAACTGGCTGGCCAAATACATCGCATTCTTACTGTGCTGTTTTACTCGAATATGCAGCGTTCTCATATTTTTCATTATCGATGCAGAACGCAAGGAATCCATAGAAGCCCCCAACAACATGCTCGCTCCATCAATAACACTTTTCTGAGCCGTAATAAAATCAGCAGTTCCACAAACAACACCTCCCATGGTATCAGAACTACCGTTAATAAACTTAGTTAAACTATGAATCACCACATCGGCTCCTAATTGAGCGGGCGAAATAGACAAGGGTGAAAACGTATTGTCAACCACCAAAGTCAGTTTGTACTTCCTTGCCAGGGAGGCCAAGCCTTTTATATCGGCAACCTCCAATAGCGGGTTGCTTACCGATTCACAATAAATAATTTTAGTACATTCATTGATTGCCGCTTCTACCTGCTCCAATTTAGTGATATCAACAAAAGAAGTCTGAATATTCATTCGCGGTGTAAAATTCTTTAAAAATGCATAGGTTCCACCGTAAATAGTTCTGCTTGAGACCACGTGATCACCAGCACCACACAACTGTAAAATAGTTGGTGTAATGGCGCCCATACCCGAAGCAGTAACATGAGCCGTTTCCGTTCCTTCCATGGCGGCTAAAGCCTCTCCTAAATACAAATTAGAAGGTGACGTATGACGTGAATACAAATAACATCCATCCGTATTTCCTTCGAAAGTATCGAACATGGTTTTTGCTTCTAAAAAAGTATAGGTAGACGAATCTGAAATTGAAGGGTTGACACCTCCAAATTCTCCAAAATATTGCAAGTCTTGAATGCGATTTGCTGGTTGAAACTTCATGGTTGAATTCTTTAGTTGTTAAAATTACACACAAATAGCAATTTTATTGATAAAAAATCAACCACAACAAATAAATATAGATAATTTTTCTATTTTTAACCTAAAAAAGCGAATTAAACCAAAAAAAACTCTATAAACATTAGCTCCATTGCGAATTTACCATGACACTAGACACGACCGACAAAAAACTGATCACTCTACTGCAACAAGACAGTAAGCAAACCACCAAAAGCCTTTCACTTCAACTCAACTTATCGGTAACAGCCATTTACGAACGGGTAAAAAAACTGGAAAAAGAAGGAGTTATCAAACAATATACAGCTTTAATAAACAAAAATAAAGTTGCCAAATCACTCATGGTTTTTTGTCATATTAAACTCGAAAAACACACGAAAGAATGCATTGCTGAATTCGAAAAAGAAATCAACGAACTGTCGGAGGTCACTGAGTGTTTTCACGTGAGCGGAGAGTATGATTACGTATTAAAAATATACGTTGCTGACATGGATGCCTATCGAGAATTTATGGTCAATGTAGTTACTGGACTCAAACACATCGGTAGTACCCACAGCGTTTTTACCATTGGGGAGGTCAAAAACTCCAGTGAAATTCCGGTCCTGAGTTAGAACGGTAATTTTTTCAGTTTTTTCCTTTTGACTTTTTTTAGGTAGAGGCATTTTTCTCCGTAATCGATAAATGCCTTGCCGCTTTCCAATAAATCAGCACCAATAATTCCGTGAACCTCTTTGGCCTCACTTTGCTTGAGTACCGTATTGATATGACCGAGATCCAACAGTACCAAATCGCAGGAATCTATTTTCCACTTCCCTAGTTGAATTTCGTTAGAAGAAGAGCGTTTGGTAAGCATATCAATAGCTCCAGCACCCGCTGCTTTTAGATCACTGTCTTCAGTAATGAGATTAAAATATGAAATTTGATCGATCCCCACACAAGAAATGGACGCACCAGTATCGAGAATAAAGCGCCCCTTCACTCCGTTAATTTTAGCTTTTAACTCGAGGTGATTCGTGGCTATTTTCTTTAATTTAACCTTTAGGTATTTCTTTTTCTTTAATACTTTTTTCAAACTTGCCATTTCTCGTACTTTTGCGCTGCAAAGATACGACACAAAAACTTATGATAACGGATACCCATACACACTTATACTCGGAACAGTTTGACGACGACAGAGCTAGCATGATACATCGCGCTAAAGAAGCAGGAGTTTCTAGGTTCTTTATTCCTGCCATTGACAGCAGTTATACCGACCGTATGCTCAGCTTGGAGCAAGAATTTCCGGAAGACGTATATTTAATGATGGGTTTGCACCCCACTTCGGTCAAGGAAAACTACTTAGAAGAATTGGAGCACGTTAAAACCTGGTTATCGCAACGCAACTTCTATGCGATTGGTGAAATCGGTATCGACTTGTACTGGGACCAACAGTACCTAAAACAACAACAAGAGGCTTTCAGAACGCAAATTCGCTGGGCAAAAGAAATGAAATTACCTATCGTTATTCATTGTAGAGAAGCCTTTGATGAGATTTTCGAGATTCTCGAAGAAGAAAAAGGTCCGGATTTACACGGAATCTTCCACTGTTTTACTGGAACACTTACCCAGGCGAAACAAGCTATTTCTTACAATATGAAATTAGGAATTGGCGGAGTTGCTACTTTTAAAAATGGAAAAATTGACAAGTTTCTAAACGAAATCCCTCTCGAACATATCGTATTGGAAACCGATGCTCCTTACCTAGCCCCGACTCCGTTCAGAGGCAAGCGCAATGAAAGCAGTTATATTACCAATGTCATCGATAAGCTGGTAGGTATTTACAACAAAAGCTTCGAGGAAATTGCTACGATTACCACTGAAAACTCAAAATCAGTTTTCGGTGTCTAATATTATAGACATATACGTAGACACTCCGATTGGAGCCGCTCAAATTACAGGAAATATTGACGGTATTCAGGCGGTAAGCGTTTTGGACACGGAAGTTGTGTTCACCGACTTGAGTGATTTGTTTATCCCTCAGCCACTGGTGGATTGTGCACGACAATTACAAGAGTATTTTTCAGGACAACGAACGGATTTTGACCTCCTACTTCGTCCGCAAGGCACAGCGTTTCAACAACGGGTATGGCAATCGCTCACTCAGATACCACACGGTAAAACTACTACCTATTTAAACCAAGCAAAAGAGCTGGGTGATGTCAAGGCTATACGGGCAGTTGCGAGTGCTAACGGAAAAAATCCTTTGTGGATACTTGTTCCCTGTCATCGCGTGGTAGGTAGTGACGGATCACTAACGGGCTACGCAGGCGGTGTATGGCGTAAAAAGTGGTTGTTAGAGCACGAGAGTGGCTGTAAACAACAGACCTTATTTTAGTTTAAATTGCGTTTTTCTATAAAGAACTTCTTCAATAAAAAACCGCATTCCTCTTCTAGTATTCCAGCCACAACTTTCGTTTTTGGATGAATTTTGGTCTGCAACTTGCTAAATCCCAATTTGGGTTCACTGGCACCGTATACTATTTTCCCAATCTGAGTCCAATAACTAGCACCAGCACACATCTGGCAAGGCTCTAAAGTTACGTATAGGGTGCAATCTCGAAGGTATTTCCCTCCTATAAAATCAGCTGCTGCGGTATAGGCTTGCATTTCAGCATGTGCAGTTACATCATTTAGGGTTTCGGTTAAATTATGTGCTCTAGCAATAATTTGTTGTTTGTGCACAATGACCGCTCCTACAGGTACCTCTCCTTTATCAAAGGCCATTTGTGCCTCTTGGAGTGCTTTTTTCATAAAATAGGTATCATCATAGGGAGTCATACGCATTGTTTTTAAATAAATCTCTTACAAAAGTAACTAAAATTAAACTGCCTCCCCTCTGAGCAAATTACTTATTTTTGTAAAAAAAAGACATTGATTTCAATAGCAGTACCCGACGATAAAAAAGTATACTTCGCCTCAGACCAGCACTTGGGAGCTCCTACAGCAGCCGCTAGCTTCCCTCGTGAGAAAAAATTTGTTCAATGGCTCGACGAAGTAAAACACGATGCAGCAGCCATCTTTTTACTCGGTGATTTATTCGATTTTTGGTTTGAATACAAAACCGTAGTTCCCAAAGGATTTGTGCGCGTTTTAGGGAAGCTTGCCGAAATCAAAGACAGCGGGATACCTATCTACTTTTTTGTGGGCAATCACGATTTGTGGATGAATGATTATTTTGAAAAGGAGTTGCAGATTCCGGTATATCACCAAACCCAGGTTTTTAAACTCAATGAAAAGTTACTTTTTATAGGTCATGGCGACGGGCTAGGACCTCATGACAAAGGATATAAACGCATGAAAAAAGTTTTTACTTTTCCGTTATTTCAATGGATGTTCCGATGGCTACATCCTGATGTAGGAGTGCGATTAGGACAGTATATGTCGGTAAAGAACAAACTGATTTCCGGTGATGACGACGCTACTTTTTTAGGAGAAGACAACGAATGGTTAGTCCAGTATTGTAAGCGTAAATTAGAAACCCAACATTACGATTACTTTATTTTTGGCCACCGCCATCTTCCTTTAGACATCGACCTTCCTAACCGTAGTAAGTACATAAACATCGGTGATTGGGTAAAGTACTACACCTATGGAGTTTTTGAAAAAGACACGCTGCACCTACGCAATTACTAAAAACAAAAGGGACCCCATTTAGAGATCCCTTCCACGCTTTTAGTAACTTAAAGACTATTTAATGTTTAAAATTTAAACGTAAGTCCTGCTTTAAATGATGTTCCGTTAAAACCGAATTGGTTTACTTCCCAAGGATATCTAAATCGCCCTCCGAGATTCGTTACCGGATCTCCTTTAGGATCAATTTCATCTGGGAACACATCGAACAAATTATTTATTTGTGCTCTAAAAGAGATCGCATTGGTAATGTCGTAACCAAACGACAAGTCTGTAACAATTTTCCCTTGGAATGTTTGATCTCTAAACGAGTCAGCAGCGTGCTGCCAAGTAACCTCTCCGAAATAGGTATTGTTTACATTGGCAGAAAACTTCCCTACCTTGTAATTCGCTCCAAACAAAAACTTCATGTTTGGACGAGCACTTACAATTCTCGATTGTTCTTTTCTATTAAAAATCTTGTTTTTATAGCCACTTAACTTTTCAGGTGTCTTTACGTCTCCTTCTAAAGTTGTTCTATTCACGTTTAATGCTCCGTTGATCCCGAGTTTCCCGGCACCTACTTTTAAGTCCTTTAGACGCATAGTCAAGTCAAAACCTCTGGTTACCGTATTCACAGCATTGATAAAAAACTTGATACTAGTTACATTGTTTGCTGTTAAGATCTGTTGAACTGCTGCATTGGGTACGCCGTTATCATCTACTCCGGTAATTTCACCTGTAAACAATACGCGGTCATCTACACGCACTTGGTAGTAATCTAACGAAACTGAAAAATTACGGCTTCCTTTCACTGTGATTCCAGCAGAAATATTCTTTGAAGTCTCCGCAAAGAGTGGAGCAACTCCTAAATCTTGAATTACTGGACTCACATTATTAAAGGTTCCTTGATTAGAGATTGTTCCTCCTGAAACCAAGGTTTGCACATTACTCAAGTATACCTGATGTAATGAAGGGGCTCTAAATCCAGTACTATACGAGGCACGCAATACTCCAGCTTCACCAATTTTATACCTCGAATTCACTTTCCAAGAGGTATTCCCTCCGAAATCTGAATAATTTTCATAACGCACAGCTCCCCCTAACAAGAAATCTTTGGTAATATCCCAATCTGCAGTTGCATACACCCCCACATTGGTTCGGGTTTCATTGAGTGCATTAGAAGGTTGTAATCCAGGGAACGATTGTGCTCCACCATTTACATACGACTCTTCTTGTCCTGCAGTAACTTCAAAACGCTCCTGACGTGCTTCTACTCCCATTCCGAGCGTAAGATCACCGAAGGATCTGTTAACATCAAAATTCCCGATGAAATTACTAAACGCATAGGCTCCCGCATCAAAACTCGTTGGGCTACTCGCACCTAAACTCGGGTTAATCGTATTTCCAATGGTATAATCAACAGAGTTCCCACCGTAATTTGCAGATAGGTCGGCATTAAATTCTCCTAACTTAAACTTCGCACCTGCTGTAAACAACAAGTCCTTGATATCTGTTTCAAAAGTAGGTTGAAATCCATTATAGGTAGCTCCTTGAGGCGTCAACAACCCAAAATCGGTGGTTATCCAATACGGTGGACGGTACAAGGCGAAACTCTTTCCTTTGCGCAGGTTAAATCCTCCAAAAGCGTAGAGCGTCGTATTTTCATTCAGGGGATACTCTGCATTGAGATACACATCTCCTTTTTTCATTTCTGGCTGACCAACAATCATTCCCAAGCTTGGGTTGATTTTAGTCCACTGATTGTTTACCCCGAACAGATCATCTCTTCCAGGAGACCCTGCTCTGTTGGTATATCCTTGATAGCTCAATCCAACAGTTGCATTTAAAAAACCTCCATTGCCGAAGCTCAAGGTATGGTTTACGTCCGCATCTGCATTAAACCCATCACCACGAGAGGTAATTCCAGAATTCACATTCACTTGGGTAAAATCGATATTCTTCTTCAAAATAATATTCACCACACCAGCTACGGCATCCGAACCGTATTGTGCAGAAGCTCCATCACGCAAAATTTCGACGCGTTCAATAGCTGCGGTTGGAATACTTTTCATATCTGTTCCTACCTCACCTTTACCTGGAGTATCATTCACGTACACAAGTGCACTTTGATTTTTTCGTTTCCCGTTAATCAGCACCAGGGTTCTACTCGGTCCAAGACCTCTTAAATCGGCTGGATCAAAATGGGCTGTTGCATCAGAAATTGTTTGATTGGTAGAATTGTACGACGGTACCGTATAGGTCAACATTTGATCAATATTTGTTTGTCCTGTTGCCTGAAGTTCACGAACTCCGATATTATCAATAGGCACTGCCGAATCTAAAATGGTTCTCGGCTTTGCGCGGTTTCCGGTAAGTACTACCTCTTCCAAGACACTAGTGTCTTCTTGTAATACGACATTTACAGTACCTGCAGCGGTCACTTCTTTTTCAATGGTTGCAAACCCCAAAGAAGAAAACACGAGTACACTCGGCATTTTTTTCAACGTTATCCGGAATTCCCCATTGCTATCTGTGTTTACACCATTGGTCGTTCCTTTTTCGATAACATCAATCAATGCTAATGCATTTCCTTGGGCATCGGTGACCTTACCTTGGATGGTTTGTCCTACGGCAAACGCAAAACACCAAAGTGCCAAGAAGGTCAGTAATTTGGTCATTTGTCTCATAATCAAGAGTTATTAATAAAAAGTTTGTTCTATAAATATCGTATTCTACAATTAACGAATCAATAATAAAAGACATAAAATTTCATTATATACTCTTAAAATTTCATAATTTTTTATTTTTTCTTTACTCAAATTCAGTTTTTAGGTTTAACCATACTTTAACAAATGTTAAAGTGTTATTATTGTAGCTTTGTTTCACTAAAAAGCGACACTTAAATTACCACTTATTATGGATGTAGATGTAAGAGCTATTAATGAAAAGATCGAGCGTGAGAGCGCTTTCGTCGACTTATTAACTTCTGAAATGAACAAAGTAATTGTAGGTCAGAAATACATGATTGAACGATTGCTTATCGGTTTATTAGGAAATGGGCATATCTTGTTAGAAGGGGTTCCAGGGTTAGCAAAAACCCTCGCAATCAACACCTTATCAAAAGCAGTTCAAGGAAGTTTTAGCCGAGTTCAATTTACGCCGGATTTATTACCGGCAGACGTTGTTGGAACGATGATCTACAATGTAAAAGAGAACGACTTTTCTATTAAGAAAGGACCCATTTTCGCAAATTTCGTCCTTGCAGATGAGATTAACCGTGCTCCTGCCAAGGTACAATCGGCCTTGTTAGAAGCCATGCAAGAGCGTCAAATCACTATTGGTGATGAAACTTTTAAGCTAGACGAACCTTTCTTAGTAATGGCAACGCAAAACCCTGTTGAGCAGGAAGGAACCTATCCTTTACCAGAAGCACAGGTTGACCGTTTTATGTTGAAAACCGTAATTGATTATCCTAAATTGGAAGATGAGCAACTCATCTTACGTCAAAATTTAAACGGAGGATTTGCCAAAGTGAACCCAGTAGTTTCAATAGAGCAAATTATCAAAGCGCGTCAGGCAGTAGGTGAAGTTTATATGGATGAAAAAATTGAGAAGTACATTCTCGACATCATCTTCGCAACGCGTTATCCTGAAAATTACAATTTAGCGAAGATTCAACCGTTTATTAGTTTTGGTTCTTCTCCACGTGGAAGTATTGCCTTAGCTAAAGCGGCCAAATGTTATGCATTTATTAAGCGACGCGGCTATGTAATTCCAGAAGATGTTCGAGCAGTTGTATACGATGTGCTCCGACACCGTATTGGAATTACCTATGAAGCAGAAGCAGAAAACATCACGTCTATCGATGTGATTAATACGATCATAAACGAAGTGCAAGTCCCCTAGCCTTTTGAAATATTGAAATATTACAGCTAACCGCACTCTACTAAAGAACTAATTTTTAACCCCCTTAAATTAATCTTAATAGAGATGACATTCAAATTAACAACGTACAAAACATTAACAGGAACAAAAGAAATTTTAGAATTAACCCAGAAAACGAGAACAGAGGCTATTGTTTACCACAACAATCAACCGGCGTATCACGTAGACTGCTTTGATTTACAAACCGAATCAAACGTCATCATGAACAGCCTAGTACTCGCTCAGAAGCGAAGTATCAGTGAGGTAATCAAAGACATAGCCAAAAAGAACAATGTAGATTTAGCAATCAAAGAGGCTCCTATTTTTTCTATTGAGAAATCATCAGAAATGCGCGAAGTCGAGTTGCCTCCATTGCCTGAAAATTGGTTGAACTAATTAATGGACACAAAAGAATTACTCAAAAAAGTTCGTAAAATAGAAATTAAGACAAGAAGATTGTCTAATCACATATTTGGAGGAGAATACCACTCGACCTTTAAAGGTCGTGGTATGACCTTCTCCGAAGTACGTCAGTATCAATACGGTGATGACATCAGAGCCATTGACTGGAATGTGACCGCTCGCTATAACGAACCCTATGTCAAAGTCTTTGAAGAGGAACGCGAACTGACCATGATGCTCGTGGTTGATATTTCTGGATCTGAATTTTTTGGTACCCAGGGACAGTTCAAAAAAGATACTATTACAGAAATTGCCGCGACCTTAGCCTTTTCGGCCATACAAAACAATGACAAAGTAGGATTAATTCTTTTTTCTGATCAAATTGAACTCTTTATCCCTCCTAAAAAAGGGAAGAGTCACGTACTCAGAATTATTCGTGAGCTCATTGAGTTTGAACCCAAAAGCAGAAGCACTAGTATTGAGGAAGCTCTAAAATTCCTCTCCAACGTTTTAAAGAAAAAAGCGATTGTTTTTGTACTTTCTGACTTTATGGATTCCGGCTATGAACACACCTTAAAAATAGCGGGTAACAAACACGACTTGACAGGAATTCGCGTGTACGACAAACACGACCAAGAGATTCCTAATTTAGGAATGGTTCCGATGAAAGATGCGGAAACCGGTGAAGTGCAGCTAGTGAATACCAGTTCGGCAAAAGTTCGAAAACAATACCAAGCCCACGCACGTGAACTCGAAGGATATTTTACCTCGAGCTTCAGAAAAAGTGGTGCTGGAACCATCAATATGAGTGTTGATGAAAGCTATGTTAAAAAACTACTCGGGTATTTTAAACAAAAAGGTTAATCGCTAAAAACTACAGCAATATTACGATGAGACAAACGCTATTATACATATTATGGATAGTAAGCATCGCAGTTGGCTATGGTCAAACCAATCCAGTAAAAGCGACTATCGATAGCACATCCATTCGCATAGGTGAACAATTTGAATACAAAATTACCATCGACGAAACGGAGAATGTAATTATCCCGAAACTTCAAAATTTGAAGGGTTTAGAGGTAATTGATTCTTTAAAAATGGATACCCTAAACAACCAACTCATTCAAAAATACATCCTAACAGGATTTGACAGTGGTGCTTTTTACATTCCAAAACAGCAGCTCTTTATCAAAAACCAAGCGTACTATACCGATAGTCTTTTGGTGAAGGTTGCTACGGTCCCTATCGATACTACCAAAGTAAAAAAATACGAAATCAAAGGCATCAAAGGAGAACCTTATCGTTTCGATGACTATGCAAGGTATGTGTATTGGGCACTTGCCGTGTTACTCATCGTAATCGTTACCCTGTACTTTGCTCTTAAAAGAACAGATGAAGACGATAGCACAACGTTTGTTCCGAAACTAGCTCCTTTCCAAGAAGCCATGAGAAACTTACAATTGCTGGACGAAAAACTCCTCTGGCAAAACAATAAAATTAAAGAGTACTACAGTGAGCTCACTGACATTATACGTATGTATATCGAACGCGAACTACACGTACCAGCCTTAGAGCAAACGACTAACGAAGTTGTGCGTCAATTAGAATTGCTAAGAGATGCCAACAACATAGAAACTGAAAAAGAAACGATCAAAAAGCTTTCGAAACTATTCCAACAGGCTGATCTCGTAAAATTCGCGAAATCAAAACCTTTGGCTCACGACATTGAAGCAGACCGTAATATTGCTGAATTGCTTATCAATAATATCAAGCCTGCCCTTTCAGAGGAAGCTACTGAAACAGATTATAGTACTCCGGTTACTATCGTTGAAAAACCGCCGGTAAAAAAGACAAGTCCTCTGCAAAAAATCTTCCTGATACTAGGAATTATTGTAGTGGTAGGAATTTTGAGTTTTGGAATTGTCAAATTAATAGAATACACCAACGCCAATAATACCGCAGTAACCCATGTTAAGTAATTTTGAATTTCACTCTCCAGCGTTCTTGTGGTTGCTCATCAGCATTCCATTACTCGCTGTTTGGTTCTTCTTAACGAGAAAAAAAGATCGTTCAGAACTCACCATTGGCTCTGTAAGAGGCTTTGCGGTACAACCTTCTATATGGGCGAAGCTGAAGCCTGTACTCTACTTATTGCGCTTGTTGGCCTTTACTTGCTTAATCATCGCTCTAGCCAGACCGAGAAATGTAGCCATTAGTAAAAAAACAAAATCGAATAGAGGTATAGACATCGTGATGGCCATAGACGTCTCTGCGAGTATGTTAGCCAAAGACCTCAAACCCAACAGACTTCAAGCACTAAAACGCGTAGCAACCGATTTTATTAACAGGCGTCCTAACGATCGCATCGGTATCGTAGTTTACGCCGGAGAAAGTTTTACTCAAACTCCGATTACAAGTGATAAATCTATTGTAAAAAGAACCATCTCAGAAATCAAATGGGGACAACTTGAAGGAGGTACTGCTATAGGTATGGGACTTGGATCTGCCGTAAACAGACTTAAAGAAAGCAAGGCAAAAAGCAAAGTTATCATCTTATTAACAGACGGTGTTAACAACGCCGGTTTTATAGACCCTAAAACAGCTACAGAGCTTGCCAAAGGGAACAACATCAAGGTGTATACTATTGGGATAGGAACCAATGGGATGGCAGATTTCCCATGGACGCGCAATCCAAACACAGGACAAATTACCTTCCGCAAACAACAAGTTGAAATAGATGAAGCGCTGTTACAACACATTGCACAAGAAACAGAAGGAAAATACTTTAGAGCTACAGACAACAACAAGCTCAAGGCTATTTACGACGAGATTGACAAGTTAGAAAAAACGAAAATCGAAGAATTTAAATACTATAATTACACCGAACAATTTCGCTTTTGGGTATTGTTAGCCGGAGTCTTTTTACTCTTGGAGTTCCTATTAAAAAACACGCTGTTTAAAAGTTTTATTTAACCTGCTTAGCTTATGTTGTACAAGATTGAAGAACCAATATATTTTTATGCCTTTGCAGTGATTCCTGTAATCATTGTCGTATTCTTATTGGTGTTGTGGTGGAAAAAGAGAACGCAAAAGAACTTTGCTTCAGCAAAGCTACTCGCCGTGCTGGCACCAACACATTCGGTATTTAAAGCCACCTTAAAACTCATCGTCTTTTTAATTGGCTTGAGCTTATTAATTATTTCACTGAGCAACCCCAAAATGGGTACCAAATTAAAAACAGTGAAGCGCGAAGGAGTAGATGTGGTGTTTGCACTGGATGTTTCGAGAAGTATGCTCGCAGAAGACATCGCCCCGAACCGATTGGAAAAGGCGAAACAAATAATTTCAAAAATCATAGATAAGTTAGGAAGCGACCGTGTTGGAATCATCATTTATGCCGGAAACGCATATCCACTTCTACCGATCACTACGGATCATGCCGCCGGTAAAATGTTTTTACAAAACGCGAGTCCCGACATGGTTTCTAGTCAAGGTACTGCTATCAACGAAGCCTTAAATTTGGCTAAAACCTACTACAATAACGACGAGCAAACCAACCGTTATTTGATCGTTATTTCCGACGGAGAAGACCATCAAGAAGATACTAAACAGATTGCCCAAAACTTGTCGAACGAAGGTGTTAAAGTATACACCATAGGTGTCGGAACCGCTGCAGGAGGAAAAATACCTCTGAAACTAAACGGTTCGCTTATCGGTCATAAAAAAGACCGCAAAGGAGAAACCGTCATCACCCAACGCAAAGAAGACATCTTACAAGATATTGCCGAAATAGGCAATGGTGAATACATCGATGGGAATAAAACAGAGGTTCCTGTAAATAAAATAGCGACCATCATTGGCAATGCCCAAAAGAGTGAATTCGAAACCAAACAATTTTCAGACTACAAAGATCAATTTCAGTGGTTTTTAGGCTTTGGTCTTTTCTTTCTACTCTTAGACGTGTTTTTATTTGAGAAAAAGACCAAATGGGTACAGCAAATTGATTTATTCAACGAACGAAAAAAATAAAACCATGAAACAACAGCTTAGCATTATCCTGTGTCTTTTAGGGTTTTTCACGAGTACTGCCCTAGTTGCGCAAAAAGATTCCATAGCACTTCAGCGTGAGGCGAGAGCCTTACTCCGAGAAGGGAATAAATTATACAACAAAGAAAAGTTTGACGACGCTTCTATTGCTTATCGCAAAGCTCTAGGAAAAAATGCCAATTACGAAAAGGCAAATTACAATTACGGAAATACCTTGTACCAAAACAAAAACTACAAGGATGCCATTGCCCAATATCAAATCACAGCAAAAACGGTAAAAGACAAGATTGCAAAAGCTGAGGCGTACCACAACATCGGGAATGCCATGATGGAGCAAAAGCAATATCAAGGAGCTGTCGACGCCTTCAAAAATGCCCTTCGCAACAATCCTGGTGATGATGAAACGCGTTACAACCTCGCGGTGGCGCAAAAAAAGCTAAAAGAGCAACAGCAACAACAAAAGCAGAAAAATAAGGACAAGAACAAGGATAAAAATAAAAAGGACCAAAACAAAGACAAGCAGGACCAGAACAAAAAAGATCAAAATAAAAAGGATCAGAACAAAGATCAAAACAAAAAAGATCAAGACAAGGACCAGCAAAAAAACAAAGACAACGAACAAAACAAGGATCCTAAAAACCAACAAAACAAAGACAAACAAAAGCCGAAGCCACAACCTGGAAAAATGACTCCAGAGCAAATGAAACAACTTTTGGAAAGCTTAAATAACGAGGAAAAAAAGACCCAAAAGAAGATGAATGTTCGCAAAGCGAAAGGAAGAAAGGTTAAACAAGAAAAAGATTGGTAATACTTGTATATTTGCCCCCCTGCAATATCATTTCGATAAGGTACTTGTATAACTAATGGATCAATATTACAGTTAAAATAGTTTTTTGCACATGTTACAAATGAGCACTTATACAAAGATATTCATACTATTCGCACTAAGTTTTTTTAGTTTAGGAGCTGCTGCCCAGGATGTAGAACTGAAAGCCTCTGTGAGTAAAAATAAGCTCGGGTTAAATCAGCGATTGAGAATTCAATACGCTATCAACAAACAGGGTGCAGACAATTTTACACCGCCCAATTTCAAGAACTTTAAAGTTGTGGGAGGGCCGAGCCAATCGGTTAGTCAATCGTGGATCAACGGTAAAGAATCTTTTTCACAATCGTATACTTATTTTCTACAACCCAAGCGCAAAGGAGAGTTTAACCTTCCACCTGCAACCATTGAATTCAACGGAAAAACTCTAAAATCAAACGTTCTTAAAATTATTGTGGTCGATGCCGTGGAGCTTCCTAAAAACCCTAACGACCCAGGGTACATCGCTTCACAAAATATTCACTTAGTTGCCGAAATCTCAAAGGCCTCACCATATGTAGGAGAAGGCGTGTACTTAGAATACCGATTGTACTTTAGTCAAAACGTCGGTATTTACGACAATGCCATCACCGAATCACCACAGTACAACGGTTTTTGGAACCAAGAAATAAAACGAAACGGAACAACCGTAAAACAAGGTACTTACAACGGAAAAAACTATCGTTATGCCGTATTGCACAAAGCCCTGTTAATTCCTACAAAGTCAGGTAAACTCACCATAGACCCAATGAAAATGGACATCGTCGTGGCCGTTCCTACTGGGCGTACCGATTTTTTTGGAAACGTGATGACCCGACAGGTACGAAAAGAATTTGCCTCGGCAAAAAAGACGGTTCGCGTTAAAGAACTTCCGACCACTAACAAACCTGCAGACTTTAATGGTGCTGTTGGAACCTTTGCCTTTGACGTCAATTTAAACAAGCAGCTACTCAAAGCCAACGAAACGGCTGAAATTGCTGTAAAAGTAACAGGAAAAGGAAACTTAAAACTCTTTGAACTTCCTAAAATAACGACTCCTAAGGAGCTGGAAACTTACGAGCCTAAGCGACAAGAAAAGATCAACATTGCGACTTCTGGTTTAAAAGGAAGTATCACTGATGTGTACACCGTTGTCCCTCAATACAAAGGAAAATACAAGATTCCTGCCGTTACATTTTCATATTTCGATCCCAAAGAAAAAGTGTATCAAACCATCACTACAGAAGATATGTACGTCGATGTATTACAGGGGAAAGAGCTCAGCGATAGCACGAGCCCTAGCGTAACTAAAAAACAGGTGACCCTAACAGGAAATGCTTTTGAATACATTCAAAAAACACCGAATTGGCAAGAACGCACTCGTCGTCCTTTCTTTAAATCCACTGGGTATTATGTGTTATTATTACTTCCACTTATTGGAATTCCGATAGCCATTTTCTACAAAAAGAAACGCGACGAAAAAGCGGGGGACATCGAGGGTAATAAAATGCGTAAGGCAGACAGATTGGCTAAGAAGTACCTTTCTGAAGCTTCGAAACAACTCGGAAACAAAGAGGCTTTCTACGAATCGTTAGAACGTGCTCTACACAACTACCTCAAGGCGAAGTTAAAAATAGAAACCACCGATATTAGCAAGGAAAAAATTGCCAATATCTTACAAAATAAAAATGTTGATTCGGAAAGTATTCGCTCGTTTATAGCAGTACTCGACGACTGTGATTTTGCTCGATATACCCCTATCGACAACGTTCAGATGCAACAAGAATACGAGAAAGCAAAATTAGTGATTACTCAATTAGACAAACAGTTATGATCAAACAACTATTAACAGTATTACTAGTAGTCTTGACAACTGTACTAGCTGCGCAAGACAATAACGAAAACTTCGCTAAGGCAAATGACCTTTATAAAAAAGGCGACTACCAACAGGCAGCTGCCCTGTATGAAAATATTTTAAAAGGCGATCAAGTGGTTGCCTCAGAATTGTATTTTAATCTCGGGAACTGCTATTACAAACTAAACGAGGTTGCTCCAAGCATCTTTAATTACGAAATGGCGCTATTAGTGGACCCGTTGAACCAAGCTGCTGCGAACAACTTAAAAATAGCTCAAAAACTCACTTTAGACCGTATTGAGCCACTTCCTAAAAGCTTAGGGGATCGTTTAGATGCATCGCTACTTGGAAAATTACATTTCGAACATTGGGGAATCTTGAGCATTGTCTTTTCAATTCTTGCCAGTTTGCTCTTTATCCTGTTCTATTTTGCAGATATCAGTACGCGAAAACGGCTGTATTTTATTGGAGCTTGCCTCAGTACGTTACTTTTAGGTACAAGCCTGCTTATCAGCTTTCAGCAATACAACAAAACAACGCAAACTAAAACTGCCATTGTATACACTCAAGAGGTTTCCGTAAAAAATGGACCGACTGCTGATTCAGAGGTTATATTCACCCTACACGAAGGCACAAAAGTTCAACTTTTAGATACGGTGGACGATTGGAAGAAAATCAAACTAGTAGATGGAAAAACAGGCTGGTTAAAGTCAAAAACCATCAAAATTCTCGAGAATTTGTAATTTTTTAACATGCAATCGTGGGCTAAAAAATGTATATTTAGGGCTACGATTATGAAAAAACGCGTTTTTACATACTTCTTGCTTACCGTTATGGTGTGCGCAGTTGCGCTCCCCACCTATATCGTATTGTCGCAAGAAAATTGTGAAAACACTCATATTGTTGAAGATTACGACCGTGACACGGATGAGAATGTCGGAGAATTCGAATTAAACTTCTATTTCGAAGATGCCCTAACCATTTCACACCCCGTAAGTCAACGCCGCAAAGAAACAACCTACCTATCAAAAACCTATGCGACGGTTAATCGACGCCTAGAAAATCCACCGCCAGAAACTGTACCTTCTTACCTTTTATAGAGTTACTGAATTTCATTCAGCACAGCTAAGGCTAGCTATACACAGTGCTCTCTTTCCTAATTTGCATTAGGAAACCACATCCAATAAAAACAACATTAATTCGCCAATAAAAAATTGAATTGGCTAAAAGAAATCGTACATGTTCAAAACAATTAAAAATGACTTACCTGCTAGTATTGTCGTATTTTTCGTCGCACTCCCCCTCTGTTTAGGGATTGCCCTTGCCAGTGGTGCCCCCTTGTTTTCGGGTCTAATTGCCGGAATCGTAGGTGGAATCGTTGTCGGTGCCATCAGTGGCTCAAAAATAGGTGTTAGTGGACCCGCTGCTGGGCTTGCCGCTATCGTACTTACCGCAATTACAGATTTAGGATCGTTTGAAAACTTTTTAGTGGCCGTAGTACTCGGAGGTGTTTTCCAGCTCATCTTAGGAGCACTGCGTGCCGGTGTCATCGGTTATTACTTTCCTTCTTCAGTGATCAAAGGAATGCTCACCGGAATCGGGATCATTATTATTATCAAGCAAATACCGTTTTTCTTCGGTTATGACAAGAGTGCCGGAAGCTTCTCTCTCGACAATATCAATATGGGGTCAACCCTCGTCGGAATTATAGGGATTGCCATCCTCTTACTCTGGTCACAAGTTCTCACTAAAAAAGCAAAAATCTTCCAACTCATTCAGGGGCCTTTAGTGGCCGTGGTTGTCGGAATCATATTTTACGTAGTTACCCGAGGTAATGAACTACTCGGTATCGAAGCCAAGCAATTGGTAAGCGTACCAGTACCTGAAGACTTGGATTCCTTTTTAGGGCAGTTCACCTTCCCTAATTTCGAAGTAATCACTCAGGGTTCAGTGTGGCTTACGGCCTTTACAATTGCCATAGTAGCTAGTTTAGAAACCCTCTTATGTGTGGAAGCTACCGACAAGTTAGACCCACATAAAAACGTAACACCGACCAACAGAGAGCTCTTTGCCCAAGGAGCCGGAAACATCCTTTCAGGATTGGTAGGAGGACTTCCTGTAACTCAGGTTATCGTTCGAAGCTCAGCGAATATTCAATCGGGAGGACGCAGTAAGATGTCAGCAGTAATGCACGGATTCTTCCTGTTAATTTCTATTATCCTCATACCGAAATTATTAAATAAAATTCCTCTTTCAGTTTTAGCTGCTGTCCTGTTTATTGTCGGGTTTAAACTTGCCAATCCCAAAACATTTATCAGCATGTACAAACTGGGGAACAAACAATTTATTCCTTTTATGGCCACAGTGCTTCCCATGGTAATCACAGGTGATTTACTCTTAGGAATTGGACTAGGACTAGCCGTTGGTATTGCTGTAATCTTATACAAAAGCTATCAAAACTCTCACTTCTTACACATTGAGGACAAGAGCAACGGTCAGAATACCATTAAGATGACCTTGGCAGAAGAAGTTACTTTCTTTAATAAAGGAGCTATTTTAAAAGAGTTAGACAGCTTACCTGAAAACTCTTACTTAGAATTAGACGTGCGTAAAACGCGCTATCTCGACAATGATATTATTGAAATTTTAGAGGACTTTGCCCTAAAAGCCAAAGAACGCAATATCAATATTAAATTGTATTCTGAGCGTGGTGCTGTCGAAAACCCAGCGAGTTTTATCGAGTTTTTTAAACTGGACTATAAAACTGCCTAGTCAGAACGTCGCATGAAACCCAGCAATGATAGATTTTAACTTTACCCCGCAAAGTTTGATTTTTTTTAAGAACTTTAACCGGTTCTTACTATAAGACATAACAATATTAAAAAGAAAATTAAAACATTTATAATGAGAAACACTGCTATTACCAAAGACGTTCAAAGCACTTTGACTCCTGCTGGAGTATTGGAAGATTTACTGGCTGGTAACGAACGATATACCTCAAATAACCTTACCGCATCTAATGTGAACGACCTCGTTAGTCAAACTACAGGAGGGCAATTCCCTAAAGCGGTAATCCTTTCTTGCATCGATTCACGTGTGCCTGTAGAAATGGTTTTTGATCAAACTATTGGCGATGTTTTTGTGGCTCGTGTAGCTGGTAATTTCGAAAATACAGACATTTTAGGAAGTATGGAGTACTCTTGTGCTGTTGCCGGTAGTAAACTCGTTTTAGTACTCGGTCACGAAAGTTGTGGAGCTGTAAAAGCTGCTTGTGACGGTGTCGAATTAGGAAACATTACCGCTATGCTCGACAATATTGTTCCTGCCGCTAAATTAGCAGCCGAACAAGTAGAGGGTGCAGCAGACTCTAGTAACAAAGCATTCGTGGCTAAAACAGTTGAAAACAACGTTAAACTGACCATGGATCGCATTCGTGAAAAAAGTCAGATTTTGCAAGAAATGGAAGATAACGGTGAAATTAAAATCGTAGGGGGCGTGTATTCCTTAACTACAGGAAAAGTTACTATGTTATAATACAACGCAACTTCAAACCCAAAGAAAAGGATAATGCTCAGGCATTATCCTTTTTGTTTAGGGACTATTTTTAATAGCACATCCTGTTTCTTTATCAATTTGTTAAAAAAGGCTTTCAAGGCAAAATACTCGGTACTACTATAGGCGCTTCTCTCAATGCTCCATTTACAAAAAAGTCGCAATACCCTTCCTTGAACAGCAACATTCACAACCATACTTCCACCCTTATTGGGTAGTTTGATCGCCATATTCTGCGGAATATTTTCAAAAACATATCCTTCAGGAGCGGTCAATTCCAAACGATAAAAATGCTTTCTCGCATAGCCAAAGTCAACCGGATAATCACGCCTTTTCAACTTAAAAGGATTAATGGTTCGCTGACTAATTAAAAAAGGATTGATGGCCATAGCGGCATTGTTTCGTTCTGAGCTTATACGAACCTTAAAGTTTTCTTTGAGTGGCTTCGCTATTTCCTTCAAATTATCCACCTTAAAAGAATCTACTTCTATCGCAGGATATCTACTCTCAAATTCGTCTAAATACGCCTCTTCAGAAACCCTGCTCAATTCTTTTCTCTTGTTCAGTGCTTTATATCCTTTGGTAGTGCGGGTAAGTACTCCTGTAACCTCACCGCTAGCATCTATATCGAGCTTTGCTCGAATACTCTCCGTGGCTACTTTCTTCATCGTAATTTCTTCCCAGAAACTTCCCTTATCAAAATCGAGTACGCGTCCATCTCCGTTAATAGCTTTAAACTGGACCAAACCAAATGGCAGTTGCTTTTCTGTTGCATCTAAATAATACACCTGCCCATCAACAACCACCTTTACTAGTAAATAATTAAACTCATTAATAATTGGGTGGAGCTTGGTAGGAACCGCTCTGTTTCTGGTAGACGACAATACTAAATACGTTTCAATATCTGCTGCTTTTAAAGCATTGAACAACGACAAATTAATATCGAATACATTTCCCGTCTTTTCAGCAAAGGCTCTTTTTATTCGTACCTTTTGAGAAGGCCAGTACTTTCCATTCCAAGTATAGTGCTCTTTAATGTACCTATACACCTCTTCAGCCCTCGTTAAAGGATTCTTAACCTCCAGTATAGAAGAGGGCATATTTCGTTTAAAAAAGCCTTTTTTAGAAACCTGATTATCCAGAAAATCTCTACGCAAACGACTGTCGGCATGTTTCCACGTTTTGGCGTACTTATCAACACGGCCGTCAGCATGGGTAAAAGAACTCAATACAAAAGCCACTTTCGATTTAAAATTCTCAGCACTGAGCATGTGCTTCTCCTCTTCAAAGGCTGGAATATTCGCTATTCCATACTTTAAAACGACACAATCACCCATACCCAATCCGGGCATATACACACAATTTTTACGAACCTTCACCTCGTTGGTGGTCAAGGGTAAATAACCGACGCTTCTAATCTTGTACTTCCAATTCCCCAATATAGCAGCAGTAAACTTGCTTTTTACTTTCGGAATATCACTTTGAAAATACCAATCATCAATTTTGGAATAAGGACTCGTAATCGAATAACGGTATTCTATAACACTTCCGACTTTGATATTAGGCATGGTAAACGTCACTTCACGCCATTTTGAAGTAAGCTGTTTCTCGTAAATTTTATCTTTTACAAGAACAGTTTTTCTTACTTGGCCTGCTTGGGTTAGGTTGTAAGTACTTCCCTTTATCCCATGCACTTTTTCATCACCGTAAAGTTGGATACTAACAGTAGCCTTATCGGCCCCTTCTTTGGTCAGTATTTTAACCTTGTGATAATAATCAGTAGTTTTTTTAAACTTTCGTTTTTCATCTACGTAGTAGTTACCGTGCTCGTAAAGAACTACAGCGCGTGCGGTGCTATCGGCTGGATACACTTGTAACGCGAGTTCTTTTTTAGTAACCTGATTCAATTTCGAAGATAGGGAGCGCTGCCCATAGGCAACCATCCCAACTATCAGGGACAAGCATGCCCCTAGCATTTTTCTTTTCATAGCGTGATATATAAATAAAAAACCCTCAAGTAAGACTCAAGGATTTTTATATGTTAATTACAATTTATTTCATTCCAAAACCTTACATCTTAGTGCTTACGTGGAACTCTTCATAGGTCTCCAACAACTGCATTAATCCAGAAACTAAATCTTGTGTTTCGATTAAAATACTAAAGTACAAGGTGGTATTCTTCGGACTGGTTTCGTCTGTTCTAATACGATCTACCTGACGCTCGATAGACGAAGAAACATCCTTTAAAAGCTCTCGCTTTTCGTTGATAATCTCACTGAGATCATCAAAACTTCTATTTTCAAAAGTCGCACTAATTTTAGCCAACAAACCAGAAAGTGTGTTATCTATTTCCTTTAAATCTTTTAACTGCCCTTTCTTTAAGTTTTTATGGTTGTTATTTACGTGTTTATACGTAGCTCTCGAAATATAGCTAATCGACTGTGCAACGTCTTGTAAATACCCTAAAATAAGGATGTAAAATCTACTCGCCTGCACTGAGGTATCGTCTAACGACTTAATAAAATAAAATACGCCGTCCTTTAGGCTATCAATTTCATCATTTAACTTTGTAACGTGCTTGTCCGTTTTACGCAATTTCACCAAATCGTGATTTGCCAAATCGTTCACTACGCTTGAATACAATTTGTTTATTCGGGCAGCAACTTCCGCAATGTGGTCAGAGCTTTCCTCAATTACTCCGTTAATAGAAATCAACTCTGCACGCTCTACAAACATTTGCTTCTTTTCTTCTTTCGCTTTTCGCGAATACATAATGCTTGTACGCACGAGTAATCCGATAACCAACAACAACAACACCGGAATCATTTCTTGGTGCCAGCTAATCAAGTAGGCAACGATTCCTGCAGCCGTAAAAGCTACAATCGCCGTTAAAAACCATCCACCGATAACGTTGAATACACCAGCTACACGGTATACTGCAGACTCGCGTCCCCAAGCTCTATCCGCCAAAGAGGTACCCATAGCCACCATAAAGGTCACATAAGTAGTTGACAGCGGCAACTTCATAGAAGTAGCGATTGAAATCAACACACTCGCCATAATTAAGTTTACAGAGGCACGCACCAAATCAAATGCTGGAAGCTCGTAGGTTTTATCTTTAGGTAATTTAATTACCGGTTTTTCAAACTTAGAATTGATATAAATCTGTGTCTTCTTAGGAATTAAAAGATTTATTCCTGCGTTGGTAAACATCGCCAAACGCACCACTACTCTCGATAAATTATTCGGCTGAAACTTTTCTTGTCCTTCTCCTTGACGCGATAAGTTAATCCCTGTTTCAATCACGGCTCTCGCCTTTTTAGAAGACCAAAGTGTTACTACCATGATGAAACCAGCTAACAGTAACAACCAAGTATTAGAAGGAACTTTCTGAGCCAGTACTCCCATCGTAAATTCATTCGCAGCCTTCCCTGAAGCACTCCAAGCATCGTATGAATTCAAGGCTGCAATAGGCACTCCAATAAAGTTTACTAAATCATTTCCGGCAAATGCCATGGCTAACGAAAAGGTACCTACTGCAATAATGGTTACCAAGACATTAATCTTAAACACCTTGATTAACATATACGACACTCCTGACCAGAGTACGAAAGAACCTGCTATAATAGCTGCTGTATTTCCTTCGAGTAACCCTTTTAAATTTGCATAAAAAGGCGTTCCTTTCAATCCTTTGATAATGATAAAGTACGTTATTGCAGTAATGGCAAAACCACCAAATAGCGCACTGATATACACGGGTCTTTTCTCAAAATCAAATGAAAAAATCAATCGCGAAAAATACTGAACAATAGCTCCTACTGTGAAGGCCACAATGACGGAAATGACGATTCCTAAAATAATTTCTATCGCCTTTTCATCATTGATATACGACCAAATATCACCAATTGTCTGCGTATCACTTGCCGATATTTTGATCAGCGCTATAGCTACTGCAGACCCTAACAATTCAAATACTATGGACACCGTTGTTGACGTCGGCATCCCCAGTGAATTAAACACATCCAACAATAAGATATCCGTTATCATTACCGCCATAAATATGTACATGATTTCTTCAAACATGAACATATCCGGATTAAATATCCCTTTCCTCGCTACTTCCATCATTCCACTTGAGGTTACTGCTCCGAAAAACACCCCCACACTGGCAATAATCATAATAGTTTTAATCGGTATGGCCTTTGAACCGATGGCCGAATTCAAAAAGTTTACGGCATCATTACTCACACCCACCACTAAATCTAAAATTGCTAGTCCTCCTAAAGCAACTAGCATCAAAATAAACGGATCTCCCATTCCTTGTTTTTAATTTAACCCGACAAATTTAAGAAATCGCTACTGATTAATAATATTAATTTAATGTTATCAACAAAGTTTTTATAGATAATGCGTTAAGGAGGTAGGTCCTTCTAACACCTGCCTTGTTATCTTCATGATTCCCTGAGCATTAGTTTCCAAAAACCATTTGATCAGCGTAATTTCGCCTCCTTCAATTTCCAAGCCGGTAATACACCTCGGATGCACGCAACTTCCATCGTTAAAATGCGGCAATTCTGTAGTACCCGGAAAGCGTGGCCGGTGCGTATGCCCTGTGATAATCATCTGGTTATTATTGGCTTTAATCCATTTTTCCAGGCGTCTTTCTACTTTTATAAGTTCTCTAAAATTCTGGGCGGGACTCGTTGGATCTTTAACCCCTAACACCTGTAAGGGCCTCCATAAATAACGTACCAAAAACTTACTCAAACGCCAGAAATTATAATTAAACCAATCGGCTTGGTGTCCGTGAAGTAAAAATATAGAGCGCCCATCTTCACGTTCCAGAACAAGGGCTTCTGAAAAAGAAGCTCCAATCATCAACTCTTTATCTTTATCATCTATCGTATCTCTGTAGTAATGCAAATTTCTTTCGACGGCCTTCGGATTTCTATACGCCATATCGTGATTGCCCCAAACGAAATGTAAGCGATTGGCCTCGTGGAATTCTTTTAGCAGTAAATACACATCCTTATTAGCATCGAAAATTGCCTGGAAAGAGTTTTCCCATAGTTCATCACCATCACCGAGTTCCAAATAGGTAAATCCTTCTTGTTTGTAATGTGATAAGGCATGAAGATACAACTTGCGATTCCTCGAAAAATCGTCAGCAAAACTATTATCACCTCGATGGCAATCGGAAAACATCACGTATTTAGATGCGTCGGTAAGAGGTAATTTCTTTGCTTTTTTAAAAGCACGTGTTAATCGTCGGTTCGATGACATAGGTCCATTTTTTTACTTAACGAGCCTAAAAATAAATAATTCGAAGTAAACGGAGTATAACACATCAGAATTAACCTCTTATAAGAAAACGACTTACCTACTCAAAAACAGCAACTTATACTAAAATTTTAGTATTTTTATTAAGATTAATTTAAACCCTTCTAAAATGAAAACAACTCAAGTAATACTGTTCGCAGTATTTTTGTGCTTGTGGAGCCTTCCCATGCACAGTCAACAATCACAATTTTACGGTACCATAACTACCAAAGACGCCCAAGTACTGAGAAAATTATCTCCGAAAGACATTGAAATTCTCCATACGGAAGGAGAGTTTAGTGCTGTAAAACTCAGCCATCACGCCGCTGAAAAGCTTCATCACATGATATTGACCCACGGTCCTGGATTTATCTACGAACCTTCGAAAGATGCTGCAATCAAAACCATTAAGGCCATGCGATTACGCGGCAAACAACCGAAAATGGCTGCCTATACCATTTCCGAACAAACATTGGTAAATCAGGCCATCGGGCAGGTTAACAACAGCAATATTGCGGCTCATATTCAAACGCTCGAAAACTACGGAACGCGCTATCACACCACACAAAAAGCACGACAATCCGTGTTGGATTTAAAACAAAAATGGGAAACCATGGCTACAGGACGCAGCGATGTAAGCGTTCGTATTGTAAATCACAACAGTACCAATATGCCTTCAGTGGTTATGACCATACAAGGTAAAAACAACCCGAATGAATACGTAATCATCGGAGGTCACATTGACTCGGTAAGTCCACAGCGGGAAACCAATGCTCCTGGGGCTGATGACAACGCCTCTGGAATTGCCACAATTACCGAAGTCGCCCGAGTGTTGTTGAACATGAACTTCAAACCTAACAGAACTATTGAATTCATGGCCTATGCTGCCGAAGAAGTTGGTTTACGAGGATCTAAAGAAATAGCACAAGACTACAAAAACCGAAATGTAAACGTATTGTCATATGTGCAATTCGACATGACCAACTACAAAGGTTCGAGCAGTGATGTTTATATCACCGACGACAGCTATAACAGCAGTAGTTTAAACGCTTTTCTAGTGCAGCTCATGGAACAGTACAACAAAACCGGGGCACATCAGTTTAGCTATGCATATACGCGATGTAACTACGGATGTTCCGATCATTACAGTTGGGCACAACAAGGCTTTAATGCCGCCTTTCCTTTTGAAGCTTCGTTCAACGATTCTAATCCACATATTCATACCGTAAACGACACGTTTGACCGTTCTCCTACCGCGAATGCTACCCACGCCGCTAAATTTGCTAAGCTCGGCTTGGAATACCTAATTGAAGTCGCTAAAAATGAGGGGAGTGTTACCCCTCCTCCAACGACAACCTATTGTAGTTCAAAAGGAGATAACGTTTCGGACGAATATATACAAAAGGTCGTAATGGGGAGTATTTCTAACAGTTCTGGAGCTACCAATGGCTATCAAGACTTTACAAGCCTCACTACTGATATTGCGCAAGGAGCTACTCAAAATATCAGTATTACGCCTAAATGGACAGGGTCGCAATACCGCGAAGCCTATAGTGTATGGATAGATTTTAATCAGGATGGTGACTTTAGTGATAGTGGCGAACAGGTATGGACCAAGGCGGCCTCTACAAGTAGTCCGGCAACCGGAAGTTTTACCGTTCCGAGCACGGCCAAACTAGGAAAAACCAGAATGCGCGTCAGCATGCGTTACAACAGCCTACCCAGTGCTTGTGGGAATTTTAACTACGGAGAAGTTGAAGACTACAGTGTTACGGTAAAGGAAGGTAGTGCACCGGTAAATAAATGCGATGGCGTGGCTGCCTACAATGCTGGAACCAATTACCAAGTGGGCGACAAAGTGGTTTACAATAACACCTTATATCAGCGCAGTGCTACTGGCTGGACAAACTTGGGGTCTTGTACAAGTGCAAAGAGCCTTGCTACTGGTACTTTTGATTTCCTCGTCAACGATGCAGCGGTACTCCAATTTTCACCAAATCCAGTGAAAAACGACGAAGTCAATATCAAAGTCTTTAACGAACTGTGGCAACACAAGGCCTTACTCCTGATCAACAATCAAGGAAAAGAGCTCCTTAAAATCAAGCTCAGTAAAGCACAACAAAAGATATCACTAGCCAAACTACCTCCTGGGGTATACTTCTTCACCTTAGAGCACAGCGGAAAACAATACACGCAAACACTACTGAGAGAATAAACTAAAAAAGCCGAGCAGATGCTCGGCTTTTCTTACAATTTTAAATATATCAATTACTTAGCAGCAACTTTTACATTATCAATTTCAAATGTAGCAGCTCCTGAAGTAGTAGACACGTATTTGAACGCTACGTATAACTTTCCTCCTGCAGCAGCAGAAACGTCTACGTTACCTGACCCAGTCCAAGAAGTCCAGCTTCCTGTATTTGTATCTAAGGTCGGATTTAACTTAGTCCAAGTATTAGCAGCATCATTAGGGTTTCCTCCGTTGTAGTTGGTAGAGAAATACACCTCGATATCTGGACCACTGTATCTCTTAACGCTATCAAAAGTTAAGATTGCTCCAGTAATACCCGTTAAATCGATTGCTTTGGTAATCATCCAATCCTCGTTTTCTTTAGCTCCGCTAGAGAATCCTGAGATTTTTGCACTTGGCTTTGGGTTTCCAAAGTTTACGATTTCCCATGACTGTGCTCCTGTAACATCTTGCATAGTCCATTGGTTAAAGTTATTCGCTGAAAAGTTTTCTTCGAATAAAGGATCACATCTGTTTTCAGTTAAGTTAACATCCTTAGTATCACGGATGAATAACTGTAAATCAGAACGATATTTACCAACAACAGCTGTTACAGTACCTTTGTTATTAGAGATAGACTGTCCTTTAAAATCAGCAAATCCACTGTTTCTCATGATGATAGTAGCATCGTCAGCACAGCTCTTAAACATTCTATTTACAGAGAATGTATTGTTGATGTTTGCATAGGTTTGATCCTTATCAACAGTTTGCATATCCTTTAATTGGATTAACATCCCGATGTGAGTATCTTTAATATCGTTAATACTAGCGAGCTCAACTGGCTTAACTTCTGCTACTTCTGTAGAGCGGAAGATGTGCTTTTTGTACTCTGTAGAAGTGATTCTTTGCACGTCAGTACCGTTGATAACACCGATTTCTAATACACCGTTGTTATCGTGCATTCCCAATCCGTTTAACTTTACGATTACTTTTCTTCCTACTTCGTAGAAATTGTATAAATCAAAACCGTCCACTGCGATTTGGATCGCCGCTGTTGGGTTTACTGGTTTGTCTTGGATGTTTAACACTTTGTAGAAGTTTCCTGCTTCATCACTAGATACTACGTATCCTTCGATTACCATGTCACCTCCGTTGCTCACCTTATTGAAATCTACGATTCCACTTCCGGTATAAGCACTCTTAATTGATTGAATAGTATTGGTAACTTTGATTGCAGGTTCTTGTACTTTAGTATCTGGAATACTGTAATCGTTATTATCTACACAGGCAGTAGCTGTTGCGAATAAGGCAGCTAAAGCAGCTATTTTAAAAATATTTTTTGTTTTCATTTTGATGATTCTTTCTGTTGCGTTTATTAAAATCTAAAATAAATATTCATGAAGTAGGTAGTTCCTCTACCGTACCAATATTTATTACCAAATACCGGAGTATTTAAGTCAGCATCAGCTTTCGCTGTTCTATAGTTCGCGCTTCTTCCTTGCTCAAAACCTCCCGACTTGTACTTTTGGTCGAGAATATTGTTAATACTTGCAAAAAATCCAACATAATACTTTCCTACTTTCCACGATTTTCCACCTACCGCGTTCAACACGATATAGCTATCAAATTCTTCTTGTGCTAATAAACGTCTTGCTACTGCAGGATCGTAATCAGAAAATTGAACACCGTCAGAATCTAAGGCAAAGTTAGAAGTTCTCTTTAATGGCGCTACATCTACAAAAGTATCGTCTAAGTAGTTTGCAGTTGCACCGAACCACCAGTAGTCAGGATCGCGGTATTCGAAACCAACCGAATACGCTTTCTGTGGTCCTGAAGCTACGCGATAATCTTTTAAATACGCAGTAGTGCTAGGTAATTGTAACCCTGCATCAGACGTTAAATAAATTGATGGGTTATTGTTATACGTGTACTGACCAATATTCGCAGCACCTTTTAACTTCAAGGTTGGCGTTACTTGTGCTTCTAATCCTATTTCCGCTCCGAAATGTCTTTTCTCGATTCCAGTCAATACTTCTTGTACGAAAGCAGTGTTATCTCCTCCAATACCATCAGCGAAGAAGAATGAAATCTCCGTAGCGTCTTTGATACCAGTATAGTACCCTGTAACTTTCGCTTGAATCATTGGTGTTCTTAAGATATAACTCGCATCAAAAGACATGATTTTTTCGCTTGTTAAATTTAAAACGGTCTCGTTATTTTCTCTTGGGTTAGAGAATGAATTACGAACAGTTGGTGCTTTTGTTAAGTACCCTCCGTTAAAATCTAATAAATGACGTCCTGAAATTTTATACGTAAATCCAGCTTTTGCACCGAAGTTTGTAAACTCTAACTTTTTTGATTTACCAAAAGAATTGTTTGCAAAGGCACCATTTTGGTATAATCCCTCACGTTGATGAGAAGTACGCGAAACGTCTCCTGCTACATAAAAATCAACTTTGTTATACTTGAATAAAGCTTGTGCAAATCCGTTGTACACTTCAGAATTAATTCTGTAGTTATACCCAAAACGATCTCCAACACCTACCAAACGGTTCGGGTTTCTCAAATCACTTTGCTTTTGATCCAAAGTTGCACCAAAAGTATCTACATCTAAAAATCCGCCACCACCTAATAAATCGATGATGCTCGCAAAGTTCTCAGAACGCAATCTGCTGTACTGAGCCTTACCGATAAGTGTTATATTATCGTTAATTTCTGTATTAAAAATGGTATTTGCAGTAAACTGCTTGTCGTCATTTCTATCCTCATATAATACGTACTTTGAATTGGTACTTTGAGAACCTGCTAAGTTTTGACGAATCATATCGTCCCAATCTAACTGACCATCGTTCAAGAAATTTTGCAACAAAGCGTACTCATTTCCTGTACCGTTGCGCAATGCGTAACTCGGTAACTTTTGATAATACGTAGGATCAGGGTTTGAACCTCCTCCAATTGGCAATCCGTTTACTAAACGCGCACCGTTAAAATTGATACGGCTATTTCCAATTTGTCCAAACTGGTAAGATACGTTGGTATTTAAAGTAGTAGCTTCACCGATGTTCCAGTAGTGGTTTAACATCACGATTGGCTCGTATAAATCACGGATACGAGAGTTTCTCATTTTTCCGTTTTGGTATCCCCAATACGGGTTGTACTTGATTCCTTTTAAATCGTACACCTCGTCAGTATTAGGAGATGATTTTCCTCTTTTATTTTGCGCAGCCATCACTGTTAAGTTCAAACTGTGCTTATCGCTAAATTGCTTTTCAACAGCTGCAAAAATTGAATTAGCATCGTAAAAAGTTCCATCGACGAAACCTTCGTTTCCTGCTCTTCTACTTCCTGAAACAGCAATAGCCCATCCGTTTTCTAACAATCCTGAAGTATAGGTACCCATAATACGGTGTACGTAACTTCTGTTCGATGATGCATAAGAAATTCTAGTTCCTTTTCTGTACTCAGATGCTCTGGTACTGATGTTTGTAGATCCTAAAACGCCACCAAAAGTGTAGTTAGAAGGCGTTAACCCGTTGCTAAATTCTTGATTTCTCAACACGTCATTTAATCCACCCCAGTTACTCCATTGTGGTCTTCCGTTGTACAACTTATTCATTTCGATTCCGTTGATCAACACTTTACCATTCTCTGAATCCAATCCGCGGATTCTATAAAATGATGAACTCCACTCAAAAGCAGCTGTTCTTAAGTATACGTCACGAGACGATTGTAATAATCCCGAAATGTTATCAGCAGCACTTGTATCATCATTTAACTCATCATCAGTTAAGTTAATCGTACTTAAATCACGATCTTCAGAAACATCCTCAAACAACATGATAGTACCTAAGTCTACGGTTTTTCCTGATAATAAGACTGGGAAGTTTTGGGTTTCATACCCCTGTAATGATACCACTACAAATTGACGTCCGTTAGGTAAATTCTCCAAAACAAAACTACCGTCTGCTCCAGTAGTTAGGTTTATCCCTACTTCTTTTACGCTAACCGAGACACCTTGTAGAGGACTTTCAGAATCGCCATTAATAACGACACCTTTTACAATGTTCTGCGCGCTTAAGCTCAAGGTAAAAGCCAGCATTAAAAACATTGTTACTCTAAAATTTCTCATAAAATATTGGTTATAAAATATTTGATTAATCCCTTTTCATCAACAAAAAAGGGAGGCAAAATTACAAAATTTTTAACACCCTAACATTAAATTATTGTTACGAAATTAACTTTTAAATATATATGGTTTAATTTTTGTATTATTTTTGCCGAGTAAAATTAGATAGAATGAAGAAAACAATTTCCTTTTTAGTATTAAGTCTAGTGTTATCTTTTAGTTACGCACAGCGCAATGGTAAGAGTTATAAAATTCGCACTGTTGCCTTCTATAACTTAGAAAACTTATTTGATACCGAAAATGACACCGAGAAGAACGACGAAGCTAGTCCAATCATGGAAATGGGAGGCGACCGTGAGAAAGTTTATCAAGATAAACTCAAGAAACTAGCGAGTGTTATTAGTCAGCTAGGAAAAGAAAAAGCAAAAACCAGCCCAACCTTATTAGGTGTTGCTGAAATTGAAAATAAAAAGGTGCTTACCGACCTTATTAATACCGATGCTTTAAAAAAGAAGCACTACGGTATTGTACACTTCGATTCGCCAGATAAACGCGGTATTGACGTTGCCTTATTATACCAAAAGCGTTATTTCAAGCCTGTTCACTTTGAAGCGATAGATCCAAAAATCTACAGTAACGGAAGAAAAGTATACACGCGTGATATTTTATTAGTTTCGGGATATTTGGATGACGAATTAGTACATGTAATCGTAAACCACTGGCCATCACGACGCGGTGGAGAAGCAAAAAGTAGACCTTTACGTGAAAAAGCGGCAGCCCAAGTTGCTAAGATCATTACAAAGATTAAGGAGACCGACCCTAATCCGAAAGTATTGATCATGGGAGACTTTAACGACGACCCGATCAACTCGAGCTTTAAAAAAATCCTGAAAACAAAATCAAAAAAGAAAAACGTAACCAAAGAGGACATCTACAATCCTTATGAGGATATGTTCCGAAGAGGGTTTAACACCTTAGTGTACCGAGACAACATCAATTTGTTTGACCAAATTATGTTTACCTATCCACTATTAAACAAAGGAAATAATGATTTTTCTAGTTTTAAAATGTTTAAATCTGGAATTTTCAACAAGCGTTTCTTAACTCAGAAAAATGCGCGTTATAAAGGCTATCCTTTCAGAAGTTTCTCTAATGGAAAATACACAGGAGGATACAGTGACCACTACCCAGTATATCTGTATTTGATCAAAGAAAAATAATTAAAAAGAGGCTTGTTAAACAAGCCTCTTTTTAATTTTTACACAAGTCGTTTAAGTAATTGTTCATTCGGATTTGAAACAAGGTACCTCGCAATAAATCTTCAATCTGCCCCAGCTCTTCGTAATTTACTGCCATGCTCACCTTATCGGAAGGAGTCTGCAACAATACAGACCTACAATCTCCTGACAACTCACAGCTCTTACAAGGTTTCTGCATTTTGGCATCACATACCTTGTCTATAAAAAACTCAATTTCCTCGGTAGTCAAATGAAAACCGGTATCCCTAAATATAATTTGTGTTAGGTTCGATTTTACCTGTTTCCATCGAAAAGAAATCCCTATTGTGTTATCATATATTTTATAAATACTGTCCATAAGCAAGAAATTATGGAGCAAATATAATTAATTTAGAATTAATCTAAATAACTATTGTAAATCTTTTAACACTAATTGCAAACTCGTATATCCATTCCATGTATTCTCATCTAAAGAATACACGATGTCAAAATCATTTTCTACCAATTCCATCTTGGTTCCCAATCCAAAACCTATAGCTCCATAAGTTTTGCGATCAGCACCGTACAAAATGTTTAGCTTGAGGTGCGACTTATCTGCTCCAACTTGTTTCCCATAGCCGTTATCGCGCACATTCTTGGTCAGAAAAACAGGTTTCATATTCATAGGACCAAAAGGGCCCATTTGCTTGAGAATGCGATAGAATTTCGGGCTGATATCCGGCAATTCCATCGGTGCATCAATCACAATCTCCGGCACGAGTAACCCAGGGTCGATAGTCGCTTTGACTACTTCTTCAAATTTGGCTTTAAACTTCGGATACTGTTCTGGGAGTAAGGTTAACCCTGCAGCGTACTTATGACCTCCAAACTGTTCGATGTGTTCTGCGCATGCCTCGAGAGCATTGTACACATCGAATCCTTTTACCGAACGGGCAGAGGCAGCTAATTTTTCACCGCTCTTGGTAAACACTAAAGTTGGGCGATAATAGGTTTCTGTCAAACGCGAAGCGACGATTCCGATAACCCCCTTGTGCCAACTTTCATCGTATACTACGGTTGTAAATTGCGCTTCCTCGTTATTTTCGACGATCTGATCGAGGGCTTCCTGAGTAATAGATCGGTCGAGGTCTTTGCGATCACTATTAAACTTTTCAATCCCGGCCGCTTCTAATTTTGCCTGTTCAAAATCGTACTCTGTCAGTAAACTCACAGCAAAGTTTCCGTGGCGCATTCGTCCGGCAGCATTAATTCTAGGAGCAATGGTAAATACGACATCGGTAATGGTCAATTCTTTTTTTTCCAACTGATGGATCAACGCTTTGATTCCATTTCTAGGCGACGTATTAATAACGTCTAACCCGATGGCTGCTAGCACTCTATTTTCTCCTGTAATTGGAACTATATCAGCAGCCACAGCTGTGGCTACCAGATCTAAATACGGAATCAGCGTTTCTATTGCGTTCCCCTTTACAAAATTGAGCGCTTGTATCAGTTTAAACCCAACCCCACAACCGCAGAGTTCTTTATAGGGATAGGCGCAATCTTCACGTTTGGGGTTAAGCACTGCATACGCTGCTGGAATTTCCGGCCCTGGCTTATGGTGATCACAAATAATAAAGTCAATGCCTTTTTCCTTGGCATAGGCTACTTTATCAATCGCTTTGATACCACAGTCCAATGCTATGATCAACCCAAAATCGTTATCATCGGCGAAATCAATTCCTTTATAAGACACTCCATAACCTTCAGCATAGCGATCTGGGATATAGGTTGCCACATTAGGATACTCCTCTCGTAAATAAGACGACATCAACGCTACGGAAGTGGTTCCATCCACATCGTAATCACCGTATACCAAAATGTTCTCATTGGCTGCGACCGCCTGCTGGATACGCTCCACAGCACGGTCCATATCCTTCATGAGAAAAGGATCGTGGAGATTGGCAATATTGGGACGGAAAAAGGCTTTTGCCTCTTCAAAAGTGCTGATACCACGTTGAACTAATAAACTCGCCAAAACACGATCTATTCCTAATTCATTTGCTAAAGAGTGTACCTGTTCATTATCAGGTTTAGGCTTTAAGGTCCAACGCATTTAGTTAATTTTTATGGTAGTGAATGGATGTTTTAACGGTTGCGAACTTGCGAAACATTTCCATAACACCACAGTATTTATCAATAGAAAGCTGTACTGCTTTTTCTATTTTATCTTCTTTTAAATCGGCACCTGTGAAATGGTACTCAACATGTACGGTATGGTAATACTTAGGGTGTTCTTCTGTCAATTCACCGGTTACCACCATTTTAAAATCGGCGAGGTCTACACGCATTTTTTTCAACAGCGAAACCACGTCCAAACCAGAGCAACCTGCCAAAGACGACAGCATCATGGCTTTGGGTCCCAAACCGCTATTGTTCCCTCCATTTTCTTCAGAGGTATCGATGGTTACTTGATGTCCGCTAGGATTGTCAGAAATAAACTGCATATTTTCTTGCCAAGTAGTTGTTACTATGTGTTGTGCCATAATTTATTTATTTTTGTTACTCTTGTAATTTAAAGTAAGATTATTCGACTTTTCTCAGAATAGTTTTCAAAACAAACTTACAGCAAAAAAACATCAATAAAAACTAAAATGTAATCAACTATGCCATTAGTAACTCCACTACCATCAGACCACGATTTGGAAACGCAAGAACTCGCAAAATTCTTTAATGAGACGCTAGGTTTTTGCCCAAATTCAGTACTTACTATGCAACGCCGTCCCGCCATTTCAAAAGCGTTTATCAATTTAAACAAAGCGGTAATGGCCAATGAAGGACGAGTTACTTCTGCCTTAAAGAGAATGATTGCCTGGGTTTCTAGTAACGCTACGGGGTGTCGTTACTGTCAAGCACATGCCATCCGTGCAGCGGAGCGCTATGGTGCCGAGCAAGAGCAATTAGATAATATTTGGGAATACAAAACCCATCCCGCATTTAGTGATGCTGAGCGCGCAGCCTTGGATTTTTCACTGGCAGCCAGTCAAGTTCCTAACATGGTCGACGCGGCTATTAAAGAAGAATTGTACAAGTACTGGGACGAAGGAGAAATTGTAGAAATGTTAGGAGTAATTTCGCTATTTGGATACCTAAACCGTTGGAATGACTCTATGGGAACCAGTATCGAAGAAGGTGCCGTAGATAGCGGTGAACAATACCTCGGAAAACACGGCTGGAATAAAGGAAAACATATCTAAATTTTTTCTTATATTAGAGCAAAACAAAAGTCTTCTCTCTGCATAGAGAAGACTTTCTTTTAACCTTAAATAGATGCCCCCCCACAGTTCACCTAAACTAAGTCTCAACAGCAAATTAAAAAAGATTTAAACAATAGGTAATTGCAAATAGTGCAAAAAGAAGAAATGCCTTTTGCAGTTTTTAAGTCGGAGAACACTATTTAAGGAACTATATGGGTATAGAAAAAGATAAACTCTTTAACGTCATCAAGCAGAACCTGCCTGAAAACGTACTTTTTACTGAGGAAATAGCGGATGCATTAGATCTGAGTTACGACGCTTCTTATCGACGCATCAAAGGAAAGACCTCGCTGACCTTTGAAGAAGCCATCAAATTGGCAAAACACTACAAAATATCACTAAATGAACTGTATGATTTACCGGCGACGAATTCGTTATTAATTAATAGGAAAAATTACAAAAACAGCATAGACGGACTCATTGCCTTTTACCGAGAGCTCTCGGTGTATGCACAATCATTTACACCGACCAACAAGTCAGAGCTGTTCTATTCCGCTAAAGACATTCCGTTCTATCATGTAAAAACAGACGACTTATACTGGCGCTTTCGCCTTTATGTATACCTAAATTTTTCCGAAATTGGACATCAACGAGAGAAGATAGCTTTTCACAAATTTTTTCCGAAGTTAACCGCCATTGAAGAGGCCAACAAGTTTCGCTCCATCTTCGAACAAATTAACATTACGGATATTTGGAGTGACACCACGATCAACACTTCTTTATATCAGATATTTTATTTTTACAGAACCAAACTTTTAGCTAAAGAAGAGGCCTTGTTACTGTGCAACGAGATCGGAACGATCATTAAAAACATCGAACACCATGCTACCCTTGCTCGAAAGCAGTCGAAGAAAGTACATTTTAGGCTGTATCACAGCAAATTACTGAACCTAAATCACGCTATTTTCTTAAAAAACGACCACAGAATGGGCTTGCTAATGCCTTACAATTCCTTTTCGCATATCAAAATTGAGGACAGCAATATCTGTAAGGAAGTAGAAGAACAATTACAGAAGCAACTGCAGCTAGCCAAAAAGATTGCCGCAGACACCGAGGTAGACAGAAAGCTGTTTTTTACAGCTATGCACGACAAAGTAGAACAGCTAAAAAGGGAAATTAGCTCAAAACTACTGATTTCATTCTTTTAAAAAAGAAACCTTGAGGAATTCCTCAAGGTTTTTTTCTATTGCTTTTTTAATAGGTCTCTAATTTCTGCGAGTAAATCTTCTTGTGAAGGTCCTTTAGGTGCCGCTGGGGCAGGTTCTTCTTTTTTCTTCAACGCATTGATCGATTTTACGATCATAAACATCACAAAAGCGACGATGATAAAATCGATGACATTGGTCAAGAACTCTCCGTATAACACAGATACTTCACCTACGACCTCACCTTTGTCATTGGCAACGCCATCTTTAATGACTAATTTCAGGTCTTTAAAGTCTGCATTAAACAATAATCCTACTAAAGGTGAGACAATTCCTTTGGTAAAAGACGCCACTACTTTGTTAAAAGCAGCTCCCATCACAAAGGCAACGGCAATATCTACCAAATTACCTTTCATGGCAAAGTCTTTAAACTCTTTGAGCATTCCCATATTTTTGATTTTTAAGTTAAATTGAACTCTAAAGTAGCAAAAAAAAGTTAGAACTTCACCACTCTCTCAACTCGTTGAGAAATTGCAGTAAGCACTTCGTAGGGGATGGTCTCTGATTTGTGAGCCATGTATTCAACGTGCTGTTGATGATTGAAAATGACAACTTCATCTCCTTCTTTACACTCGATATCCGTGACATCGACCATAATCATATCCATACAAACATTTCCAATAATCGGTGCCGGTTTATTATTGATAAACACAAAACCATTCTTATTTCCCAATCGCCTTGAAATTCCATCGGCATGACCAATCGGCACTGTAGCACTCCTGGTAGCTCTGCTGGCTACAAAAGCGCGGTTGTACCCCACAGTTTCTCCGGGCTCAACCTGGTGAATTTGCGAAATAATCGATTTTAGATTGTGCGTATTTTTTAAGTGCTTGGTTTCTTGAGGGTCATTTGCAAAGCCGTATAGCCCGATTCCAACGCGCACCATATCAAATTGTGCCTTTGCGTAGTTTACGACTCCTGAAGTATTAAGTATATGAATCATCGGCTCATACCCTAAATGGGTATAGAGTTGCTTAACGATATATGCAAAATTATTAATTTGCCCTACAGTAAATTCTTGCTCTCTAGAGTCCTCACTCGCTGCTAGGTGCGAAAATACAGACTGTACCTTAACGTTGTTTGACTGTTTAATAGCTGCGATCAAAGTAGGTACATCGGTATGCCAAAACCCTAACCTATTCAGTCCGGTATTAAACTTAATATGAATAGGATAGTTCATTAAAGGACGTTCATCAGCCAATTTTAAAAAGGCATCGAAAATTTTAAAATTATACAAATTCGGTTCCAATCGATGGGCTACGATAGCTTCCAAATTGGGAATTTGCGGATGCAACACTAAAATGGGCGTTTCTATGCCTGCCTCACGTAAAGCAATTCCTTCTTGTGCATAGGCAACTGCGAAATAATCGACCTGATCTTTAACGATTTTCGCGACTTCTACCCCATCGCTTCCATATCCAAATGCCTTAACTACGGCCAATAATTTGGTATTTTCCGCTAACTTCTTCTTAAAGAAATTGAGGTTGTGCAACAGTGCTTTTGCATCTATTTCTAAAACGGTTACATGCTTATTCATGAGGTTCTTCGTTTGCTGGATTGGCGTCTTTCATCGCTTTAAAATAAGCCGCTCTACTCAGTGGTTCGTATTCTTGGGTCTCTCCTAACAGTACTAAATCATCACTTTCTGATTTTCTAAAACTGTAATGTGCTAAGTTCCCTGTACGGGTACATACGGCATGTACTTTGGTAACGTATTCGGCAGTTGCCATTAAAGCGGGCATAGGACCAAAAGGGTTCCCTTTAAAATCCATATCTAAGCCAGCGACAATTACGCGAATTCCCCTATTGGCTAAATCGTTACAAACCGCTACAATCTCATCGTCAAAAAACTGAGCCTCATCAATTCCTACCACATCTACGTTGTTTGCTAATAGCAAAATATTAGAAGATGCCGGAACTGGTGTTGACCGAATGCGAGTTGCATTGTGTGATACTACCTCTTCATCATCGTAGCGCGTATCCACCGCAGGTTTAAAAATCTCTACGCGTTGTTTTGCGTATTGAGCTCTTCGCAATCTCCTAATAAGTTCTTCAGTTTTCCCCGAAAACATTGAGCCGCAAATTACTTCTATCCACCCAAATTGTTCTGTATGATTTACTGTATTTTCAAGAAACATTTTGTAATTTTAAGCTCTAAATATTAATATTTGTTTTACTTTCGAACAGGAAACAAATTTATTAAAAATTAGGAGGAAAACTTAAAAACGCAGGACAACTTATGCACAAAAAATTAGCAGGAGAATTAACCAGTTTAGCTCACAGGATCTTACAAATGAAAAACAAAGAGGATGTGATTTTGTTAAAACAAAAGGCTTATGAGGTTTATGAAAAGTTAACTGTATTAGCCTATGTAGAAGAGTATCTTAACACCACTCCTCAGGCCAAAGAAACCAAAGAAGAACTCCTTGAAAAAATATCCAATGCTGAGTCATTGCGTCAGCTTGCGATGACCGAAACTCCTGAGCATACACCTAGTATCCCAGCGAGCCCAGCACCTACCGAAACAGTTAGTGAACAAGTCTCAGAAACAGCTGATGAAACCAGCACACAAAGTACTCCTACTACCGTATCGGAACCTGAAGTTGCCACAGAAACATCAGCAACGTCTTCCGTAAATAATCAAGAAAACGTAGTGGAAGAAGTGGTAAAAGAGGAGGTACTAGAAACCCCTATAGAAGCAGTTCAAACAGCCGTGGAAGAAGTGGAGCTCGCAACATCACCACATGCTCCTGAGCCGGAAAACAAAATCGTCGAAAATACATCAATTGAAGAGGCAACGGCAACACAGCAGGACCTCTTGGAAGACACTTCTTCTGCTACAGCCACCACCGCTACGGAGGAAGCTAGCAAGCATGAAGATATTCAATTCGAACGCATCACAGAAGCTCCTAAACAGGTAGTGGAAGTGCCGGTAACTCCTCCTGTTGTAGAGGAAATCACGGAGCAACCTTTTGACGAATTAGAACAACTCCTCTCTGGAGAACCAACAGAAGAAAAAAACGATGTCAAGGATGTAGGCGAACGCAAAACTCCTACTTTAGAAGACGAGCTCCAAGACACCTTACCCGTTGATGTCATGGCTAATTTATTTGAAAAAGTACCGCCTAAAAAATCGTTAAACGACCATTTGCAAAGTACCATTCAAATTGGTCTTAATGATCGCATCGCTTTTGTAAAACACTTATTTGAAGGAAGCCAGAACGACTTTAACAGAGTGATATCACAACTCAACACCATCAAAACGGAAAAGGAAGCTAAAAGGTTTCTCAACAAGTTAGTAAAACCTGACTACGACTGGACAGACAAGGAAGAATACGAAGCTAGGCTTATTGAAATCATCGAACGTCGCTTTGCGTAAGCATGTAAAATTTATGTAGTACCTTTACCTTTTTAAAAGTGTACTTAAATGATGTTTACAGAAAAAGCAAATGCAATTTTTCAGGAGGTGATTGACACCTACCATATCAAAGATGATGTCTACCAGAGTTTTACCAATAAATACGATAAGGAAAACGATTTAATTGCTCATTTGCTCTACAGAAAGTGTTGGATTGACACCGTTCAATGGCATTATGAAGATATTATTCGCGATCCGAATATCGATCCTGTTGCTGCCCTTGACTTAAAGCGTAAAATCGATGCTTCTAACCAAGACCGTACCGATATGGTGGAGTATATTGATGCTTATTTTCTGGACCTATACAAAGAGGTGAGCACGAAAAAAGATGCAAGCATCAATACTGAAAGTCCAGCATGGGGAATTGATAGGCTCTCAATTTTAGCCTTAAAAATTTACCATATGAATGAAGAAGCTACGCGCAGCGATGCTTCCGATGAACACCGTGCTGCTTGTCAGAAAAAACTAGACGTACTCCTAGAGCAACGCGTTGACTTATCAACAGCGATTGATACCTTACTGAACGATATCGCCGCAGGTGATAAGTATATGAAAGTGTACAAGCAAATGAAAATGTACAATGACGATGAATTAAACCCAGTATTGCGATCTCAAAAATAACTTATTTGAAAACAAACCCAAAACACCTACTCGTCATACGTTTATCCGCTATGGGTGACGTTGCGATGACCGTCCCCGTATTGCAAGCGTTTCTAAACCAGCACCCAAAAGTAAAAGTCACCGTGTTGACTCGTGCCTTTTTTGCCCCGTTCTTTGAACACCTACCGAGCGTAACCGTGGTTACTCCTGATTTAAAAGAACGACATAAGGGAGCTATTGGACTGTACCGATTATACCAAGAATTACGCCCTTTACAATTCGACGCCGTCGCTGACTTGCACAATGTTTTGAGGTCAAAGATTTTGAGAAAGTACTTTGCCTTAGGAGGAATTCCTGCTGTTAAACTAGACAAAGGACGTTCGGAAAAAAAAGAATTGGTCAAAGCGGATCCTAATAAAACTCTCAAAAACTTAAAGAGCATGCACGAGCGCTACGCAGATGTTTTTAGATCTTTAGGATTCACCCTCGATTTGAGCCAAACGTATAGCGTTCCCAAACTCGCGATTCCTCAATTGAAGTTTACTATTAATTCAGACAAACCTATCATAGGTATCGCTCCATTTGCAGCTTACGAAAGTAAATCGTTACCCGTTCCCGTGCTCAAGCGTTTGCTCCATGTACTAAATGCGAACGTAGCTGGAACCATCGTATTATTTGGTGGGGGTACAGAAGAAAAAATAATACTCGACGGTATTGCAAAGGGATTTGACAATGTACATTCAGCTGTCGGAATCATGACATTTAAGGAAGAATTAGCCTTAATATCGAACCTTTCTTTGATGCTAGCCATGGACTCTGGTAACGGGCATTTAGCGGCCATGTACGGCGTTCCTGTCATTACTATTTGGGGACTCACGCATCCTTGCTTAGGTTTTGCCCCTTTCCGACAAGAAGAAGAACTACAATTCACACCCAATTTGGATGAATATCCACTTATACCGACTTCAGTTTACGGAAAAGACTATCCTGCAAACTACTTAAATTGCTTTAACAGCATTTCTTTGAACAGCATTGTTCAAAAAGTCAGTGAACTAACAGCAAAGAAAGCTTAGAACTCGGGTTTATCAACATAAGATTACAGCATAAAAAACCAGCAAAAGGTATCTTTTGCTGGTTTTTTTTGTCCTCGTGCGCTATAACGACTGCCATAAAAAGGACATAAAAAAAGCGCTTTTCAAAAGAAAAGCGCTTTTTACTATAAGTATATATCGATTACTTAAGTTTTTTCTTAACGGCAACTTCCGTGTAAGCTTCAATTGTATCTCCTTCTTGGATATCGTTATATCCTTTAATTTGAAGACCACAATCGTATCCTTTTGTAACTTCTTTTACATCGTCTTTAAAACGTTTCAATGAAGTTAACACGCCATCGTGTACTACGATACCATCTCTAATGATACGTACTTTAGCATCACGGGTAATTTTACCTGTCATAACCATACATCCGGCGATATTTCCAACCTTAGAAATCTTATAAACCTCACGGATTTCAACATTTCCAAGTACTTCTTCTTTCATCTCTGGTGACAACATTCCTTCCATGGCATCTTTCAAGTCATTGATAGCGTCATAGATGATAGAGTACGTTCGGATATCAACTTCTTCCTTATCTGCAACCATACGTGCATTTCCTTGCGGACGAACGTTAAATCCAACAATAATTGCATTTGAAGCTGTTGCTAATAATACATCCGACTCAGTAATAGCTCCAACACCTTTGTGTAGGATATTTACTTGAATTTCTTCTGTTGACAACTTCTGGAACGAATCTGTTAAGGCCTCTACTGAACCATCCACATCTCCTTTTAAGATAATGTTCAATTCTTTGAAGTCTCCTAAAGCGATACGACGACCAATTTCTGCAAGTGTTAACGTCTTTTGTGTACGCACTGATTGTTCTCTTTGTAATTGTGAACGTTTTGCCGCAATTTGCTTCGCTTCACGTTCGTCATCAAATACATTGAACTTATCACCTGCCTGTGGCGCTCCGTCAAGACCTAAAATCGAAACTGGTGTTGAAGGTCCTGCCTCTTTCACTTTATTACCGCGTTCGTCAAACATGGCACGTACTTTACCAGAGTGTTTTCCGGCAAGTAAGTAATCACCGATACGTAAAGTACCTGCTTGAACGAGGATGGTAGAAACGTATCCTCTACCTTTATCCAACTGTGCTTCTACCACAGTACCTAAGGCATTTTTATTTGGATTTGCTTTGAGTTCTAATACTTCGGCCTCTAACAATACTTTTTCCAACAATTCATCAACACCTTGTCCTGTTTTAGCAGAAATCTCTTGAGATTGGATATTACCACCCCAATCCTCTACCAATAAGTTCATGGCAGAAAGTTGTGTTTTAATATTGTCTGGGTTCGCGTTTGGCTTATCAATTTTGTTGATAGCGAAGATAATTGGCACATCTGCAGCTTGTGCGTGTGCAATTGCTTCTTTTGTTTGTGGCATTACATCGTCATCCGCTGCAATTACAATAATTACTAAATCGGTAACCTGTGCACCACGAGCACGCATTGCGGTAAAGGCCTCGTGACCAGGAGTATCTAAGAAAGCGATTTTTTGTCCGTCTTCAAGCGTTACTCCGTACGCACCGATGTGCTGTGTAATTCCTCCACTTTCTCCTGCAATTACATTGGCTTTACGCACGTAATCCAAGAGCGATGTTTTACCGTGATCAACGTGTCCCATTACAGTAATAATTGGAGCACGTCCTAGTAAATCTTCTGGTTTATCTTCAACTTCTTCAATCGACTCTTCTACTTCTGCTCCTACGAATTCAACCTTGTAGTTAAACTCTTCTGCTACGATTTGAAGTGTTTCAGCATCCAGACGTTGGTTCATTGTTACCATCATACCCAACATCATACAAGCAGAGATAATGTCCGTTACTGGTTTGTCCATCATGGTCGCTACCTCACTTACGGTAACGAATTCAGTAACTTTTAATACTTTGCTTTCTTCTTGTTGTGCACGCAATTCCGCTTCCGCTTGTTGACGGTGTTGATCACGCTTATCACGACGGTATTTAGCACCTTTCCCTTTGTTAGATTTTCCTTGAAGCTTTTCAAGTGTTTCTCTAACTTGTTTTTGGATTTCTGCTTCTGTCAATTCTTCTTTTTGAACAACAGGGCGTCTTCCTCGTTGACCTCCACGGTGATTTCCACCTGGACGGTTTCCACCTTGGCGATTTCCTCCTGGGCGGTTGTTATTTCCTCCTGGGCGTCCACCTCCTTGGCGGTTGTTATTATTACCACCTTGACGGTTATTTCCTTGTCCTTGATTACGCTGGTTATTGTTATTATTTCCAGCACCAGGTTTGCTTATACGCTTACGTTTTCTCTTGTCGTTATTATCGTCTTTCGCGTCTGGCTTTTTCTTCTTAGGGCGCTCAAATTGTTTTAAATCAATTTTCTGACCTGTAATTTTAGGACCGTCTAACTTTTTGTATTGGGTCTTGATTTTCTCAGCGTTCTGAGGAGTTACCTCTGCGCTTTTCTCTGTTTGTTTCGGCTTCGCATCCTGTTTGCGGTTGCGTTGCGTATGACTCTGCTCTACAGCCTTGTCAATAGTTGTTTTGGTTGGCTGTTCTGGCCTAGTAATATCTTTCTTCACTTCAGGCTTTTTATTTTCAACTGACTTCTTCACTTCTTGAGCAGCAACAGGTGCAGCTTTTGGTTTCTCCTCTACGGGCTTTACATCGAGCTCTTTCTTAGGTTCCTCAACCACAGGAGCTTCTTTCACCACTTCTGGTTCCGTTGCTTTCTCCACCGGTTTCGGTGCTTCTGGCGCAGGTGTTTCTTGCACAGGTTTTTCTACTTCGACCTCTTTTCCGGTTTCGATGTTGATTTTACCTACTGTTTTTAATTCTAATTTCGCTGCTTTGGCTTTTAAAATTTCTTGCTTTTTAGCTTCTTCCTCTAAACGCTTCTTTTCTTGCTCTGCCTCTAATTGCTGACGAATTGCTTCTTTCTCTTTTCTCTTTTCTTCACTTACTTCTTTAGATGCAACTCGTTTAGACTTATCTGTTTGGAATCCATCAAGCAGTACTTGATACTCCGAATCAGAGATCTTAGTTGTAGGACGAGCCTCCACCTCATAACCATTCTTAGCTAAGTGTTCTACAGCTCTGTCTAAAGAAATGTTTAGTTCTCTTAAAACCTTGTTTAGTCTTAATTTTTTGCCTTCAGCCATAAATTATTTTATACTTTATATTAAAGAACACACTTTACAAACACATTGTAGTTATGTTCTTTTTCTCGCTTCGTTAGGTTTTGTTTGCTTACAAACTAGGCTTCCTAACTCCTATATCTAATTAGTCCTCAAACTCTTCTCTCAGAATTCTCTGAACTTCTAAAATAGTCTCTTCTTCTAGGTCGGTACGCTGTACTAACATCGACACGTCTTTTTCTAATACGCTCTTTGCAGTATCCAATCCTATTTTCTTAAACTCTTCGATTACCCAAGCTTCGATTTCATCAGAGAATTCTGTCAATTCAACATCTTCTTCTTCGATTCCTTCGCGTTGTACATCAATTTCGTATCCTGTTAACTCGCTCGCCAAACGGATATTTACACCGGCACGACCGATAGCTTTCGATACTTCTTCTGGTTTAAGAAGAACATTTACACGACCTTTTTTACCGTTCTTTTCTTCCTCAAACTTTTCAATATCAACAGAAATCACCTTTGCTGGACTCAATGCTCTTGCTATGAATAAGTTTTCATTTTTAGTAAAGTTGATTACATCGATATTTTCGTTCCCTAACTCGCGAACAATTCCGTGAATACGAGAACCTTTAACACCGACACAAGCTCCTACAGGATCGATACGATCATCGTATGAATCCACAGCAATCTTTGCTTTATCACCTGGAATACGCGCAACACCTTCAATGGTAATTAACCCGTCAAAAACTTCAGGAATTTCTTGCTCAAACAACTTCACTAAGAACTTAGGAGCCGTTCTTGACAAAATGATTGCAGGCTTATTACCTCTGAGTTCAACAGACTTAATTACTCCTCTTACCGTATCTCCTTTTCTAAAGAAATCCGAACGAATTTGCTCGCTCTTTGGCAATACGATTTCATTTCCTTCATCGTCTAACAAAATCACTGCATTGTGACGAATGTGATGTACTTCAGCACTGTAAATATCTCCTTCAAGATCTTTGAACTGCTTGAAGATATTAGTACTATCGTGCTCGTGAATCTTAGATATTAAATTTTGACGTAACGCCAAAATAGCTCTTCTTCCCAAATCGACCAATTTCACTTCTTCCGATACATCTTCTCCAATTTCGAAATCAGGCTCAATTTTTCTAGCTTCAGATAATTCAATTTCTTCGTTATCGTCTTCAGAAAACCCGTCGGCAACTACCACACGGTTTCTCCATATCTCCAAATCCCCTTTGTCTGGATTGATGATAATATCAAAATTCTCATCAGAACCAAATCTACGTTTTAAAGCGGCTCTAAACACCTCCTCTAAAATCGACATCAAGGTTACCCTATCGATACTTTTGTAATCCTTAAACTCTGAAAACGATTCGATTAACGCAATATTTTCCATCTCATTATCTTAATTAAAATATAATCTTCACTTTTGCTTCTTTTATGTCTCCATAGGTCAAGGTCGCTGTTTTTTCGACAGTGTGTTTTCCTTTCCCTACAGGTTTCGGTTCTCTAGCTTTCCACTTCAAAGTAATCTCTTCATCAGTAGCACTTACCAAAGTTCCTTCGAATTCTTCTTCGGCAGTTTTCACCTTTAGAATTCTATTGATATTTTTCACATATTGACGCTTCAACTGCAGTGGATGCGCAATATCTGGAGTGGTAACTTCCAAGGCAAAATCTTCCTCTTCTCTATCTAAATTGTGTTCGATATTTCTGCTTATGCGCACGCATTCACTCAAGGGAACACCTGAATCACCATCGACAATCACCTTAATCTTATTATTAGCAAGAAACTGTAAATCAATCAAAAACAATGATTCATTCTCCTGTAACGCTTCTTCCAATAATTCTTTTACTCTCTCTTGATTCATTTTAGGTATAAAAAGAGGGGACTGACGTCCCCTTCATTACTAACTCGTTTAAATTCACTGCAAATATACTAACTTATTCCTGAATATACAAGTAGCTTCCCTGTAATTTATTTCGTATATTTAAAGGGTTACTCTCTTTTAAATTCCAAAATCTTATGAACAAAATCCTCATCCCAGTAGACTTTTCAAAACATTCGCAATACGCCTGTGTTTTGGCCGCTAAAATTGCTAAAAAATCCAATAGTGAAGTGCACCTTCTTCACATGGTTGAACTACCACGTGGGATCGTTGATATGGGAGCTGGAAGTAATTTCAGTATTCCCGAAAGTATGTTGTACATTCGAAAGGTTAGAGATAAGCTCATCGACCTCAAAAACCAGTATTTCAACACTTTTGACGATATTCAACACGCCATCAGATTTCAGAACCCTTATGAAGGAATCAGAGATTACGCAAAAAAAATCAGTGCTGACCTCATCGTAATGGGATCCAAAGGACAAACCGCCCTGGAAGAAATCCTAATTGGGTCAAACACGGAAAAAACAGTGAGAAGCTTAGACATTCCGACCTTGGTAACCAAAAAAGAGGACGCCAACTTTAAGTTTGAAAAACTGGTTTTCGCCTCTACTTTTGAAAACGACGAAGCGAAGGCCCTAGAAGGTTTTCTGGAGTTTGCCAAAAACTTTGAATCGGAATTGTACTTCTTGAAAATCAACACACCTCAAAAATTTGAAAGCACTTCGAGTTCACGAAAGAAAGTCGCGGATTTTATTGCTAAATACGACATCGACAACTACGCTATTCGGGTGTATAATGACAATACGGTAGAAGAGGGAATACTAAACTTTTCTGAAGAAGAAAATGTAGACATGATTGCCCTGGCTACCCACGGACGAAGTGGTCTCTCCCGTTTCTTTAACGGAAGTGTATCACTCAACCTGTCCAAAAACGTGCTCAAACCGGTATTGACCTTTAGGGTATAAAAAAAAGCAAGTCTTCCGACTTGCTTTTTTTTATACTTTGGTTTTTCACTACTCAATTTCCACTACTGCAGCTTCTGGAGCATTTTTCTTAACCGATTCAATCCCATTATCTCTTGCATCTTCAGAAGCATACATTTGACTCGAACCAATTACTTGACCGTTGCTCGCCTTAAGATTGAAGTAAGGCTTACCACTTTTCGACTCTAGACGATCAAAACGAGCGTCATTTGGAGCATTTTTCTTTACCGATTCGATACCATTTACACACCCTGCTTTAGCAGCGTATCCTTCACTTGCAAGAATCACTTGACCATTTCCTGCCTTTAAGCGAAATCTAAATTCAGCACTAGCATCTTTGTAAATCTCAAATTTTCCCATATGTTCTTAATTTTAAACGTTTTTATTAATTTCTTACTTTCTCATGCCCTTTCTCCCAAGGCGACAGAAGTTCGTTACTTCTATACCTCTGACCCTTGATTTTTTAAAAAGTCACATTTCACAGTAATTACGTTTAAAGCTACGAAAAAACATCAAAACAAGCAATCTATTACATATTGTAGTAGAAAACAAAAAACTCAATCGACATTGATCCTCACCTCACTTCCTAGATATTTTAACAATTCGTGTAACTAATTGCTCTTGACAAATACTTATATTGTGTACGCAAAAAAAATGTGCAGACATGGATATATTTAACGAAATCAAAAAAAAACTCAGTCATGAATTCATTGACATCATTGAATGGCTTGACGACACTAAAGACACCCTTGTATATCGCTTTGAGCGCTATCAAAATGAAATAAAAAACGGGGCACAACTCATCGTTAGAGAAGGTCAGATGGCAGTTTTTGTCAATGAAGGCCAGATTGCTGACGTTTTCAGCCCTGGAACCTATGTACTCAACACACAAAACCTCCCTATCCTCACTACGCTAAAAGGATGGAAATACGGATTTAACAGCCCATTTAAAGCCGAAGTATATTTTGTGAGTACTCGCATGTTTACAGACGAAAAATGGGGCACTAAAAATCCAGTAACCTTAAATGACGACCGCTTCGGTTTTGTGGAAATTAGAGCTTTTGGAACCTATGCTTTCAAAATCAACGATGCGGGAAAATTTATCAAGGACATCGTAGGAACAGATAGCAGATTTACGAGTTACGAAATTAACGAGCACTTAAAAAGTTTGATTTCCACTCGTTTTACCGACACTATTGGTGAGGCCAATTTACCTATAGAATTATACGCGGCGAACACTAACGAACTTTCGGATACCTGCCTAGAAGTACTGCAACCCGAGTTTGAATCGGTAGGAATTTCTTTAGAGCGATTTTTTATTGAAAATGTTTCCATGCCTGAAGAGCTGAAGAAAGAGATTTTCGAATACAGCAGATTAAACAAAATCGACTTAGACAAACTCAGCAAATTCAAAGCAGCAAAGGCCATGGAAATTGCGGCAGCCAATGAATCAGGTACCGCAGGTGCAGGCATGGGCATGGGTATGGGATTTGCGATGGCACAGCAAATGGGAAATATGTACAACCAGCAACCACAGCAAACGGCACCTACCAGCAACACACAACATCCAGGAGCACCAGCAGGAGGAGCAACTCCTCCACCAATTCCGACACCTACACAGTACTACTATGCCGTAAACGGACAGCAGGCTGGACCGGTAGCATTTGAAAATTTAAAAGCACTTTTTGCGGCAAGAACCATCAATGCCAACACCCTCGTGTGGAAGCAAGGGATGCCAAACTGGTCGAGTTTAAATACGGTTCCTGAACTACAGAGTTTACTTGGAACAATACCACCTCCTTTGCCAAATATTTAATCAAGACGACAACAAAACACCTTTCTCCTCTTCAGGAGAAAGGTTGCTATGATCATCATATATGAACCCAGAAACTATTAAGCGTTCCGAGCAAAAAAAACCTTGCATCAATTGCGGCGCGGAACTTACCTACAAACCCGGATCATCAGAAGTTAGTTGTGAGTATTGTGGTTATGAAGAAACCATAGAAGAGACGAGTACTTTCGAAGAACTCGAACTGTACCCCTATCTCGAAAAGATGGGATCCCAATCGCACACCCAAGAAATTAGCATGCTGCACTGTAAAAGCTGCGGTGCCAATCAACATATTGAAGAAAACTACAAATCACTGCATTGTGTGTATTGTAGCCAACCTTTGATTATTGAAGATGCGCACAACGAAGAATGGATACTCCCTGGAGCAGTTCTTCCTTTCCAGCTCGACCAACAAAAGTCGTATCAGGTATTCAAAAAATGGGTTAACGGGCTTTGGTTTGCTCCGAACAACCTCAAAAAAGCAGCCCTAGACCCTCAAAGAACCAAAGGACTTTACGTTCCCTATTGGACCTTCGACGCCCAATTATACGCACGCTATCGCGGAGAACAAGGAACCTACTACTACGAAACGGAACACTATACCACCACTGAAAACGGAAAAAGCGTTTCCAAAACAAGACAGGTACGAAAAACCCGATGGCGCTCCGCCTCTGGAAACGTAAATGGCTTTGTTGACGACACGCTTATCAGTGCCTCAAAACAACGCAATAATCAAATTCCTGAGAAAATTGCTCATTGGAATTTAAAGGCATTGGTTCCGTTTAATTCAAAATACTTAGCAGGTTACATCACAGAAAAGTACACCTTGCCACTTACTGACGGACATCGAAAGTCAAAAAATGAAGCAGAGCGCATCGCCACGCGATGGGCAAAGCAAGACATTGGAGGAGACACACAGCGCGTACATCAAATTGACGTACAGTTATCGGAAGAAACCTTCAAGCACATCCTCTTACCCGTCTTCATTTCGTCGTATCAATACAACGGTCAGTCGTACAAATTTTTTATTAACGGTCAAACGGGAGCGATTTCAGGAAAGCGCCCTTATTCCTTCTGGAAAATTTTCTTTGCGGTCTTACTCGGATTGCTAATCGTTGCCCTAATTGTAGTCTTTTCCAAAAACTAATAGTTAAGAGCCCAAAATACTTTTGGGCTTTTACTACAGCCAGCCCCCATGCTATGTTGTTGTCCCCTCTCTACTAACCTTTTAGCAAACTCGTATAATTTCAGTATCTTGGAGTTTTAAAAACAACTCTTATGAAATCAACCAGTCATCACGATGAACGCATTGCTCAAATGACCTTTGCCTCAGTATATCCTCATTACGTGAGCAAAGTAGAAAAGAAGGGAAAAACCAAAGCGGAACTGCATCGTGTTATTCTTTGGCTCACAGGATTTACAGAAGAAGAACTACAAAACACCATTGACCAAAAACTGAGCTTTCGCGAGTTCTTCGAAAAGGCCAACCTGCATCCTAATAGTTCAAAAATAACGGGGGTTATTTGCGGATATCGCGCAGAAGAAATTCAGAATCCACTTACCCAAAAAGCGCGTTATTTAGACAAACTAGTAGACGAGCTTGCACGTGGTAAAAAAATTGAAAATATACTCAGGTCTTAGGACCTAATATTATCCATGGTCTTATAAGTTGTCAGGCCTTTATTGAGAGCCAAGTACAACTCGTCAAACTCAATTTGAAGTGCCTGTGACGATATAGGAACAGGCGTCCCATAAAGGCGTTGGTTTAACTGCAAGGACTTTCGTTTCAAAACGTTCGACACTTTTGCTATATAATTATCTGGATTTTTTAAAACACAGAGGACAAACTTCTGATTTTCTTTCTCTAATTTCTTAAATTCAACGATATCAGACCAACGGATTAACCCTAAAGACAAGCCACTGGAATTATCATTTACTCCTTTATCGCTGATCACTAATCCCATTTTGGTATCCACCAATTTCTGGACACAAATTGCTGCTATTAACCCGAAAAAAATAAGTCCGGCCCACCCTATTGTTAGCACTAAATAGACATTTCCGATAATAGTACTCGACAGCTCAGGTTTTTCAACCAACAACCCCATACTCAACAGTACTAAGGTCAAAGCTCCAATCAATAGTATTGTTAACTTTCTTTTACTCAATGGAATTTCTTTCATACTTTCCTAATCATTTTTAACTATTAGACGATTTTTAGAACCGCTTGTTACGACTCGCCAAATTGCCCAACAAATTCATTTCCTATTTCACGATGACCAAGGCCTGTAGCCATCGAATAGCAGTATCAATCCAAAAACCATTCCGCAATGAAAAGAAACTTGGTCTTCGTCTTCATAATCCCCAACTTTAAGATTGTTTTAGCTTAAAAAACACGTTTGTTGTTCGTATTCCAGCCCTGCGCACAATCAGCAGGTAAAAGAGGAGCACTATGTACCAAAATCACTAATTCAAAACCCTCCTTTTGATATCCAAGATGACGATTACTTCGCTTAAGAAAGCTCTCAAAACAACTCAACAAGTACCGTTAATTGGCTTAAACTTAACGAAGTCCACCCATCAATAACTCCAGATATTTTTGTACCTTTAAACCAAGCTATAAAACTGAAAAAGAAACTATGAATATTGCGTACTCATCAGAAACTCTTATTACTGAATTTTATCGTTCCGTTGACTTGATTCCACATATAGGCCAACAACGACTGCTTCAATTAGAAAAAACCCTTTCAAAGGTCTCTGATGAAATTATTGTCGATAGCTTAGTGTACATAACCAACAACACCGACCGAAATCTACCTTATACGGATCAATTTTACTTTTGCAGATTAATTTCCTTACGATCTCCAAAAACCACTCGGAATCTCAGTCCTTTAATGGAATCACTGATAGCCAACTGGGATCCTAGTGTTTATGAGCTTGTCAAGTGGATACGACAACAATTTAGCGAGTCTGAAATCAAAATTACTCTCGCCTACCTAGAACAAAAAATCACTACAAAAAATACCCTAACAAAGTTAGCCACCATTAACCGATGGCTAGCAATACCTTAAACTATACACTATGAAAAAATTATTAGTAACGGTAGCTTTTGCTCTGGCAACCGCGGTTAGCCATGGGCAGGAAGCCATTGAAAAAAAACTCGAATCCCTGTACGACCAATCGGAATACGATGAACTTATCACCTATGAAAAAGACTCATTACATTTAAGCAACAAGTCTTTATACTTGGTTGGGATGGGGCATTTCATGAAAGAAAACAATGAGAAATGCCTGTATTTTATGAATACAATTCTTGCGAAAGACAGCACGTATGCGAATGCTTATTACATCAAGGGAATCACTTACAACTTCATGGGAACTCCTCAAAAAGGAGTACCTCTACTAGAGAAAGCCATTGAACTCGACGACCAAAACTCCCATTACTACGTGGGTCTTGGCGATAATCACTACGCTTCTAATAATTTTGATCAGGCGCTGGCTGCTTATGAAAAGGCAATTACGTTAAAGCCACTGCAACCGAGAGCATTTAGTATAATTCCTCTTATTTATCATCAAAAAAACGAATCTAAAAAGGCATTAACGGCCTACTATAAAGCACGAAACATCATTGATAAAAACAGTCAAGAATATCTACAGATTGCCTATAATATCGGATTGTTAGAACAGCTCGCTGAAAATTATGACCCAGCGGAATCTTCTTTTAAAGAAGTTCTGGAACGTGCGCCTAACGACTTTGAAACCGTTGCGAAACTCGTACAAATTCACTTTGCTAAAAAAGAATACCAGCAAGCAGCCACCTATAAAAAACAACTGTACAACGCATATAAAGAAGGAGTTTTACAAGGAACTAATATTGAAACTATGTTTTGTTTTGATCAATTTAAATGGCAAGACAAACACATCATGGCCTATGAAAAATTTGCGGAACCAGACGATTCTGGTTCCTTGTTTACCAAACACCTCTTCTACATAAAAGATAGCGATGGAAATATTGAATCGAGAATTCAAACGGAACACTCCTTTGCAGTTTCCATGATTAAAGGAGCTAAATACGTTTTAGGAATGAATAAAGGAAAAACACATTATACCTTTTTTGAAGCTACGTTTCCCGAAAAAGTAGACTATGTAAAACTCAAAAAAGCAGTAATTGACGTGCTTGAGGGAAAAATCAAGTCCAGTTCATCTTCTACTAAAAATTAATCAAAAAAGACCGTAAAAACGGTCTTTTTTGTTCGTTTAATCTTAAACACAGCCACTTTTTCAAGTAGCCATTATATGTCTTTATTATTATTATTTTGCCTTAATGGTTTTAGCCAGTTCTTGAAACAAGATTAGATCTTCCTTAAAGTCCTTCCTAGAAAAGCCTTGCACTAGCACAAAGGTTGCCCCCACCTTTACGGACTCTGCAAAAAACAACACGTCACTACCTTTCATTTTTCCTTGTAACACTGTAGTATACCCCTCCAAACCATTTACAGGATCCGTACTTTCACTCACAACCTTTGCATCTGACCAACCTTTTCCTTCCAAGCTACTCAATACAGAAGTCACAGCACTCTTAGGGTTTGTTGATCCTGATATAGGAATGGTCATGACCATAACCATCGGATGATCACCACCGATATTTTCGAGTTTCCCTTGCTTACTATACAACCATACTGGACCTGCTTTCTTCGCAAATTGCAACGCTGTTTGTGAATCGTCTAATTCAAACAACAGATTTTGGAAAGGGTCAACTTTTAGTTCTTTTTGATAGGTTATACTTAAGAGTCCTGCTTTTATCTCATTGATAATCTTTTCATCGTTTGTATTCATGAGCGCCATCGCCAACACGCTGAAACTGTCATCACCAAAAACCAAAGCCATTGATTTTATATCTTTCGTCATGTACACCCATTTCGCATCGAATCCTTCGTGCTTAAAATCTTTGTACTCCAAGATGGTTAATCCTCCTTTTTCCAATGCTTGTTTCGTAAATTTCGCAGCGTTCGAATCAAAGCTCCCTCCATCTAAATCCATAATCTGAATCGTTCCAACCTCGTTGTTTACGAGTCCAGAAAAACTACTGCTTATCTGAAACCCGCTTGGAGGAATGATAAACACCTTTGTTCCGGGAATGTTTAGTTGTTTTCCTCCAGTAGTCACAGTGTCTTGTGACCAAATTGCGACGCTCATTACCATAGCAATACATGTTAATGCTAGGGTCCTCAAATTGCTTCTATTCATCTATAATTACTTAAATTTCCTTTCAATAAAAATTCTTAATTGCTGCTTTTGTTTTCTCTCGATTAGCTTTTCCATAAGCCGCAGCCTTCCTAGGTAATGTTTGTTTTTATTATACACATCGAGGGCGTACTCAACGCCTGCCATTGCACAATCAACAACGCTGCTAGCTTTTTTATGCAACAAACTATATCGGGTCCACCCTTGCATAAAGGCCATTAGGATTTCGGGCTTGTCAAGTGGAATAAGTCCCTCCTTGATCTGTATCGTTACGGTAGGGCTACCTGACATCCAACGCAAAAGAAAGTTTTGAACTTTTTTACGTTCCTCTTTTTCTTCTCCAAAAGTAGTTTGTTGTAACCAATCAATGCATTGGACGACGAGTTTTTCTGTATTCATATAATCGTCATGCGATTCCAAGGTCAAGTTTTGAGGAATGACAAGGTCCTGAGCTCGTAGAGCTAGACTTACCGTGAGAAATAAACACAGGGCAATTAGTTTCTTTTTCATAATCAATAGCGTACATATACTGCTGAAATGTTCCATTCATACAGCACCTTAAAAGTTCTCAAAGATACACAAACCCACGATACTACAATTTCTCATTCAGTACCTTGACTAATTGCTACCTAAAAAATGCCCTGCTGTGAAATCGTTGTCTTTTCTTATCGTACGGCCTCTAGACCTATGGATACAAATAACGGCGTTTGCACTTCCCCGTAAAATCGCATCAGAACTTTCCATTATTCAGCTCCTTCAATGTGCCGTAAAATCTCAAAAGTACTAGGATCCTCACGCAACACCTTCACAACTAAAGTATCTCCTTCGAAACACCTACCAGCACTCCGATCCATGACTACCGAATTCGCAAAGTACTTTTCATTAACCCGATAAGTAAAATTCAACTTTTGGGTTGTTCCCATATAGCTGGTATTATAAATTAAATCGACATCCGAAACAACTGCCTTTACCACAACTGTTTCTTCCAATAAAAACTTAAAATAGCCGGTTTTCCAAAGTCCAACAATGGCCATCAATACCAAAACAACGGCAACGAACATTCCCTTTTTTATTTGGTGTTTTTTCTCTTGAAGTTGGGTTTTACGGTAGTTCTTTTTCCACTCAACTAGGCGTTCTTTTTCCTTTTCCTTGTTACGCAGCGTTAGCTTTTCAAAAAAATCTCGACAACGTTCTGGCTCTTCCTGGTCTAAAAGACTATGTAAATGAAAATAAAAATCCTCTACACTCGAATTTTCAATACCATCGAATTGAGGATTTGTATAATCATCGAAATGCAAGCTATACCTACTGGAAGAATATCCCAAGATCAATGATTGATACACGGGCTTTAGCCCCACCTTATACACAATAAAATTAAACGAAGGTACTTCTTGAATACTTGATAGCAACGAACGAATTTCTTCGACATTACTCACTGGAACCATCTCATCTCGAAATTCATACAATAAACGAACATGGACAATCATCACAACAACTTTTTTACAAAGATAGGTATTGAAGGCCGACTACCATCGCCCCTATTACTCTTTATTGGATAAGGGCAGCATAGAACACCCAAACGATGAATAAGGCGTGTCCTACTACGGATACGTAGTATTTCACATCTTTTGCTTCCCCTTTGAGTCTACTAAAAAAAAGCATGGCTATTCCAACCATTAGAAACAGGTTGGTCAGCCCAGAAATCAGGATACTATTTACGGTCGATTGTGAGGCTTCACAAGTAAAACTCCCCAACTTTAGCAGGCAGCCAAAACTAAGCAAGTTGACTCCCAGTAACGCCATAAAAAAACGGAAAGACCAGTTTTTGAAATAAAAAGTTTCTTTCATAGATTTTCTTCTTCTCTTCTAAATATCACTACATCCTTGAATTCTCCTCAAAAATACCGCTTTACAAAGCGAAGCCCAACTGGGAACTCTTAAAATTCTCTTAATAATACTGTTAAACTTCAAGTTAGGTCTACTTTCAAATAACCCCATGAGTACTTATCTTCGCTCTTGAATACAATTGCTCGTCTTATGAAAATTACCAATACCAAATTTCCTCAATTCCAACTTGCCAGCGAAGAGCATCGAGGAGAAAACTTTGCCCTCGACCTTTTTTGGTCATCTCTTTTGGCGCTTTGCGTGCTTCTTATCACCTATCAGAATCTCTTCTTAGCCATAGGGATATTCTATCTTGTCAGATTTTGCTATTACCTACTGTTGGAATACTTTTTAGGACAGACCTTAGGTAAACTTCAAACGCAAAGTACTGTTGTAAACAGGCAAGGAAGTCGCCCATCCTTACGACAACTATGTCTCCGCAATTTACTTCGTTTTATCAGTCTCTTTTCTGCAGTTTCAGACAATGAACGAGCGATACATGACTATTATTCAGACACCTTTGTAATTCACAGCTCAACCGTCTCTAAACGCAATATCAAAACTTGGACAGCACTATTGGCTACCTTACTCATCAACGGGTATTTTTTTTACTACGTTTACCAAAAACCAAACAAACAGCATTACGACTTGTTCTTACTATTACTACTTGCTGTAATTCCTGTAACCACCTTCATTCAGCTCATAAGAAAAAGAAGAAAGAACCCGAAATAACCCCCTGTATTTCAGTAGCTCAAAATATAAACGTATATTACCAGAAATTAAGAATCTAACCTCATAACAAATTGTAAAACACACATGAATCGCTGGTTACTTGTGGTCTTGTTTAGCAGTCTCTTTTTTACCTGTTCAAACACTGCGACTAAAAAAAGACGTACGCACCGTGAAGAACTGGAAACATACTTCAATACTCTTCATACTCTTAAAAAACTCAATGGAGTGCTCTATGTCATGGAACAAGGTAAAGTTTTGATGTGTGAAGCTTACAATTTAAACAACGATCCGCAGAGCAGTACTTTTGTAAGTACTGAATCGCAATTTGATATTCATTCCATATCAAAGCTTATGGCTCGCTATATCGTTGAGAAGTACGAGCTAGAAGGGAAGTTAGAAAAATCAAATACGCTATTGAGTTTTATCCCTGACTTTCCAAATGGAGACAAAATTACATTAGGAATGCTCTTAAACCACAGCTCAGGCTTACCGAGAAGTTTTGAGGAGACACAAAAGACGGCAATTTCGTTAAATAGTAAAGAGATCTTGGACTTAGCAAAACAGCAAGAGCTTCAATTTAGTCCGGGTAGTGCTAAACAGTATTCTAATATTGCTTATGAAATAGTCTATTATATACTCGAACAAATAGCACAAAAACCGTTTGCACAAATTGTACAGGACGAGCTCTTTACTCCTTTACAAATGACAAACTCAGGAGCACACTTCTTCGGAAACTCCTTAAATTTACACCAGTGGGCTAAGAACCACGAAAAAGATGATGAAAACATCCTCCGTGTTCCAAATATCAACGATAACGAATTAAAAACCGCACGTCTTTTTTCAACTTCTCACGATTTGCACAAGTTTTTAACGCACCTCAAAGAGTCTCCCATTGCAAGTTTACTCCAAAATGAACAGGCAATCATCGAAAAAAGTGGCGGTTCTGATGGTATTCGAGCAGAGGTGTATTTAGACTTAAAAAACGACTTCCACTTTATACTGCTAGCAAACTACGACGCCATTCCCTTTCAAAAAACGGTTTCGGACATTGCTAATATTTTAAACGACCAGGAATACACACTTCCTCAGGTAGTAACACGCAAAGCAATTGATTTATCTGAACAACAGCTAGAACCCTATACGGGCTCTTACGTATTTCCGGATATGGGGAATTTAATTTTGGTGATCAGCTCGGACAAGAAAAGGCTTATACTTTCGCAAGAAGGCACACAGATTGCTAGCTTAAAAGCCGAAAGTGAAACCGTATTTTTTGATGATCCAACAGAAGCAGAATCCTTTGAATTCATTGAAAATTCAGAAGGCAGTTTTGATGTACTTATGGGGTGGAAAGGTGTTCAACTAAAAGGCATTAGAATAGAAAAATGAGGATTTCATTTTTTTAAACCAGAAAAAAGCACGAATATAGCGAGCCAAAATTGCTTATATAACACCTAATACTAACACACCCTTCAAAATGAACAAACCTACCTACAAAGTACTCGTATTTGACCTTTACAGCACACTGATTCACATAAAAACTCCCAGGCGTTTTTTTGTGAATATCTACAAACAATCAAGTAATGGTTTCGGTGTTGAATTTGCGCAGTATATGGATATGGTAATGACCAAAGATCTCAAATTATTGTTTGATATGTTTCCGGAAGAGTTTTATACGCTCTACCAAGAGCATCAAAGTGCTTTGGAAAAAGAATTAGCCTCAGTGAGCGTGTACCATGAAGTACACAAAGTATTGGAAAAGCTAAAAGAACACTACGATTTGTACTTGATATCCAACTTGGCAACACCGTACAAGCAACCCTTTTACGACAATCGCCTACAAACCTACTTTAAACAGAGTTTCTTTTCGTGTAATCTCGGAATCACCAAACCCGATCCTAAAATTTTCAAATTAGTCGAAGATCAGGTAGCGTGTAAAGCTCATGAAATTCTCATGATTGGAGATTCGTTAAAATCTGATATTGAAGGGGCGAAATCTATGGACTGGAGTTTCCTTAGGATCGATCGTTCAGAGGAAAGCTACGGAACAGATAGCTTAAAAAATTTAAAAGAACTGGAAGTACTCCTAGAAGCTAACAGACAAGCAACCTCAGCGGTACCTTCGTAACACATAAATTTTATAATTCATACCAATAACTAGTTCATCAGCAATGCTATGAACTAGTTTTGTTTTTACTAAAACTATCAATAGCACACTATCTAATACTGCATTTATGGGAGACACAGCTATAAAATTCAGCATTAATTAGTATTTTTCACAACTTTAAAAATCGTATTGTGGTCGCTGTTATTTCCGAAATCCTAGAAATCAGTTCGCTTGTTGGAATCGCCCATTGCTTTGCTTTAAGTGCAGTTATCCTGTATTCTAAATTTATTAAAAGTGACACCAATAAATTTCTCGGTTATACCTTAGGCATCATTGCCCTTGTTGGTTTGAACAACTGGTTTTGGGATCGCAACAGTTTTCCGTGGATTCTGAACATATTTGACATTGGGCTTTGGCAATTTCTGTACCCGGTCACCTTGGCACTCTTTTTTATTAAAGCGACAAAGACAGATTTCCGCAATACTAAAATCTTATTCGTTCCTTTTACCATACTAACAAGTTGCAATTTACTGCTCTATTTAGGAATCCATTTTCACTGGTACCAATTACCTTCAGTTATTCTAGAACACAGTTCATTGTTTTATAAGTTTATCAGCTTATTATCCATCGTGTTCCCAACGGTTATCACAGTGTACATTTACCTCCTCATTCATCGTTCCTCACCCACTAAAAATGAACGAACTTTATGGCTTCGTAAACTCTGGTTATACTTTTCAATATTGATTTTTTTAGGAGTTCTTTGGGAGAGCTACCGTTTTATTTACAATGAAAAACTTCCATTGACAACTATTTCAAACTTGGTCGCTCTTTTTCTATACTGGCTCATCTACCACGGTCTATACCGATTACAGTTATCCAATGAACAGTACGAAATTCGCGTTTTAAAAAAGCAACAACACGCATCAAACAACCGAAAACCGGACACTTCTGACTATTACCAACAAATTTTGTTCTTAATAAACCATGAAAAAATTCACCACAATCCACAATTGAGCCGTGATGAATTTGCACATACTATAGGTATCAGTAATAGTTACCTCACTCAAGTAATCAAAAACAACAGCCATTTAAGCTATTCTGACTTTATCAATTCATATCGTATAAAAGATACACAACAACTGCTAAAAGACCCTACTTATTCCAACTACAGCATTGTCGCTATTGGGCTAGAGTGCGGCTTCAATTCGAAAACATCTTTCTACGCGAATTTTAAAAAACATACAGGGTTAACTCCCAAGGAATTTCGAAATCAATAGGTGCTATTTTATGTAAAGTTCCGAATTCTGCACTCCTCAACCCTCTGAATCTAATAGGTTTGTCAAAAATTAAACTCGACAAACTATGCGAATTCTATTTAGCTTTATCAGTATTCTACTCTGTGGAATTATTTTCACTTGCCAGGCACAACAACCAATTACAGCTATTGAAAATGTTCATGTTATTCCCATGTATAAAGACACCCTACTTCTCAATTATCGAATACTCATCCGTGGGAACCGAATTTTGCAAGTAGCCCCGAACTCAAATTCTTGTGACTACGAGATAATAACGATTATTGACGGAAAGGGTTCGTACATCCTTCCCGGATTGTGTGAAACACATTTTCATCAACAAAATGATATTCAAAACGAATTCAAACTTCTTATTGCAAATGGGATTACCTCGGTTAGGAATATGGCCGAATTTCCTGGTCAGGACCAAATTCTAATTAAAAATCAAGTTCAAAACGACGAATATCTCGCTCCGCACTACTATACGGCCGGTCCATATTTAAAAAGAGAGCACTTCGCTCAACAAAGTGTACAGGAAATTGTTAACCAACACCAATCAAAAGGATATGACTATATCAAATTAGCTGACAACCTCCCTAAAAAAACCTATTTAGCATTATTGAAAAGTGCCAAAGAGGCCGCTATACCCCTTATTGGCCACGGACAACGTAGACTTCCTTTGCGTTATACACTGCGGATGAAATCGATAGCACATATGGAAGAGTTTCTGAACATCATACCACCTCATCACCTTACGGTTCCTAAAAAACTTAAGAATATCGCTCAACAAATAAAATCTAGTGGTGTCTATGTTTCACCAACATTGGGAACCTTTGACATGATTAGCAACTATGCCAATCCCGAAAAAACTAAAAAGCTGCACAGTGATCCAAGTCTTGAGTACTTGCCTGAGAACTACAAAAACTACTGGATGTCTGATAGCATTAACTACCGCTCCAAAAAATGGTTTACAAGCCTCGAATCACTCGCTCGATTACAACGCGAATTTAATTGGCAACAGCAGTTTACACACATTCTTCACCAAGCTGGGGTTCCTTTAATGGCTGGCAGTGACACCTATGGCCTTTTTGTGGCTGGATTTTCTTTACACAAAGAGCTCTCACTACTCCATCAATCAGGACTTTCTACCTATGAAACCTTAAAAACTGCCACAGTAGTTCCTGCCAGATACTTTAACAACGTTGCCCACAGCGGAACTATCGAAGCAGGAAAACTGGCAGATTTGATAATGCTTGCAAAAAACCCTCTTGAAAACATCGAAAATACACAGACCGTTATCGGAGTCTATTTAAAAGGGCAATGGCATTCGGAAAAACGTCTCAAACAATTGCTGCATTCGGTAAAATTAAACCTCAAATCCCAGCATACGACGCATTAATTCCGTAAAAACCAATCGTAATAACCAGGCATTTAAAAAAAGTTATCTTTGCAAAAAAATTGTAATTAATCAAGGGAACTTCCCTTACACCAACAAATAATTAACCGCAATCATTTACTATTGAACCATGAAATACATGAACCGAATGCTACTGCTTTTCGCAGTTCCGTTATTACTAAACTGTTCAGGAAACGAACCTATAAAAGCCCCTGCAGATGATGAAGAAACTCCTAATTACAGTAAACGTCTTAAGAGTATTAGCTACCAAACACCAGATGTTCCGTTTTCATATGACGGCCTAATTCTTAACTATAACCAAGAAGGTAAGATACAACGAGCTGACTCCTTTATGTGGGATTATGAAATAAGCTACCCCTCAGACGCAGTTATTGAATTCGTCGTTGTAGACGATCGATTATCGAATGTAAAATACAATGAGCTCAAGAGATTTTTCATCAAAGACAATAAAATTACCCACCACACAGTGAATGGGACTTACCTGTACGCAAACAACACGACCAGTGGAGTATACGACTCTGTAACCTACAACTACCAAAACGACAGGTTGATAAAAATTGAAAGCTTTGACAAAAACAAGACGCTAAAACGCTACGCAACCTACACGTATGCCAATAATAACATCTCAGAAGTCAAACGATCATATATCAACTACAAAAAGGTAACCGAAACCACTACGTTGACTTTCACCTATGACAATACACCTCGTATACAGTGGAGTAACTCAAACTATTACGCTCCCCTTGCCGGCTTTATTGGGTTCCGTGATTATCCAATAATTCAAGATAAACTAGGGAAACTCAATCAGAACAATATTACAGGAATTACCTATCAATACGATCACCCTGTACTCAGCCCTAGTTTTTCTTCAATTCAACTAACGTACGTGCGAAATAAAGACACGAATTTATTGGAAGAAGTTAAACTCAAAGGACACATAAAAACAGATGACAAAAATTCTGATTACTACCCTACGAAAGCCTTCGATAAGTGTGCTGTAGTCATAGAATATGAAAAATACATCAAATAAGTAGTATGGGCCCCTCAGGGCCCGTACTCAATAGGATTTTTTGAAAAACATCTCCTCAGAAATCGATATTCTACGATACGAAAACACCGACTTCCTTCAGAATTGATTCGGTACTTCCCAAAAAGTCGTTTGGCACTGCCCCTCACAATAGGATGCTTGGAAATTGCTAAAAGCAAAAACCTATAACACGGCCTTTACGCAAACACCTTAACCTTTGATCTTTCATTGATCGGGCTATGCATAGCACATGTATGGCACGAATAATCATTTTTTTATAGTACAACGCTGTAACTTTTTAAGTCCACCACACGTCAAACAGTATAAAAAAGATGCCTTCAAACCACTCATTTTCAAACAACACCCACAAAAACCAATTGGCTTTCTTAGTAGACTGTGCATTGTACCTTGCCGTCATGTTTCTGATTCGCGAACTGTACTTTGAACGCCTTCATTTTATTGCCAATGGATTATTTTGGTCTTTAACAACCCTGCTGGTCGCAACGTGGCGAATGCACGCTAGAGGAATTCGTTGGAAAGATCTAGGCTTGACCCAACCAGAGCATTTAGGAAAAACCTTATTGATTACTTTAGGCATCCTGATCGCTGTCCCAGCAAGCTTGATCGTATTCCACCTCATAAAAGACCAATTTGCCCTAGAAGTCATCGCCGATCATTCAGAAGCTACGGCTGTTGATAAATTCGGACCGTTGAGAAACAATTGGTCCCAGTTTTTTATGATCATGCCCTTTGTTTTACTACAATCCGCTTTAGAAGAACTCTTAGATAGAGGCTTTTTGATCACATGGTTAGAAAAAACCTTTTCTTCCACCACAGGAGCCACAGTACTCGCAGTGCTCTTACAAGCAGCTATCTTCGGATTTAGACACTCCTACAACCTCTCAGAGAGATCCATCACCGTTGCCATTATCGGTTTACTCATGGGGATTGCCTATGTGTGTTTTGGGAGAAACCTATGGCCTTTAATAATTGCACATTGTACCCTGAATACCCTTTCCATGCTAAACCGAGTATCGTAATATTAAATACTAAATGTATTAAATTGTTTTATTTTTACCTTCGATTGAAAAGTACAGGTAACCCATGATCAACGAACACTATATTCAGCGACGAAAAAAAGCCTTAGACATCGTAACAAAACTGCGTAAAGACAAGGCTATTGTCCCATTTTTAGTAACAGTACTCCCTTTAAAACAGCACGAATACAAAATTAGAAAACTCTACCGCCTACTCTTAATTCAATATTTTTTCAAATGGGTATTATACGCTCTTCCAAAAACAGCAGAGGATTTAAAACTTGCTACCGACGATTTATTAGTAGCACTCGACACCTCTCAATTCCACTTCCCAACATTAAAGCAGGTGTTTAGAGAGTTACACGTTCATTCTAATTATGGAAAACAGCCCATATCAGTTGTCGCTTTTGCCCACTTCGAAATTTCCAAGGCAACTTACAACCCTGTGAAAGAAATTCAGCGATATATGGATTTACTCTTTACTCACGATATATTAGAGGTGGTCCCTCACCAACCAACCACTACCCATCAATTTACTGAAAAAGGAGCCACAATTCAAGATGACCTAGCCATTAAAAACCTACTCTCCTTAACAACCTAATTAACAAAACAGTAAGCCAAATTCAGATATTCCATAAAAACCTCTGTACGTTTCATGCAGAACACAAACCAGCCTTAATAAACATACCTTAGCAATACCTAAAAACGACTAAAATGGCTATTAAGAAAAACTCAAAAAAAGGGGGGCAGCAAGTAATACAAGAAGAACAGCATGCACATAAAGATGGAGTGAAAGTAATAAGAGAAGAGCAACACCCACAAAAAGATACTATAAAAGATAGGCCGCAAGTAATACAAGAAGAGCAGCACCCACAAAAAGACACCATAAAAGATGGGCTGCAAGTAATGCAAGAAGAGCAGCACCCACAAAAAGACACCATAAAAGACGGGCTGCAAGTAATGCAAGAAGAGCAGCACGCACTAAAAGATAGGCCACAAGAGCAGTACCCACAAAAAAACGCTATTAAAGATGGGTTGCAAGTAATACGAGAAGAGCAGCTTGTACAAAATGATGGAGTGCTAGTAATACAAGAAGAGCAACACCCACAAAAAGATGGAGTGCTAGTAATACGAGAAGAGCAGCATGTACAAAAAGAAGCTATAAAAGGTGGGCTTCAAGTAATACGAGAAGAGCAGCTTGTACAAAAAGAGACTAAAAAAAGTAGTCAGCAACTATCAAAAGAAGCTAAACCGTATCTAAAACAACCAACAAAAAAGACAAAAACAAAGAACTGCTCTTCGGACAATGAACAAAAAAAGGATTCAAGAAAAAGACTTCCTCAGTTAAAAACAGCAGCTAAACAAAACTCAAAAAATGATGTACGCCAGTTAAAAATTGCAACTCAATACCAACCGCGATCGCGTTATAAGCTAATCAAAGTTCCTGAAATCCGCCTTGTAGGCAAGTGGCTCAGAGAACTAGGGTTTACAGAAGGAAATTTCGTTGAACTTCAACTGAAGCAAAACAAAATCACCATCACTCGCTGCATTCCAAAATCTTAACGAGCATCCAATAAACATTGAAAACACCTTACCAACCCTTTCGGTAGGGTGTTTTTATTCCTTCTCTTTTCTAGAAGAATTATCAGATATTTTTGTAACTTTAATTTATTCTATCCCTATAATAGAACACCTACTACGTTCTAGTACTAATTGGTAACACCCCCTAAGTACCGTTACCCTAAAAGGTTGTGCTCTATAGCCAACGAAAAAATGAAACGAATATGAACGCTCGAAGTGAAAAAACAAAAGAAAGTAAAACACTGTTAGCCAAGGATCCCCAATCGCTACACAGTACTAAAAACAACCCTACATATCAATTTAACGATAAGAGGGTCAAATCAACTACCCATAGCGTAGTACAGCAAATGGCAGATGAAAGTAGCCAAAGCAAACACGCCGCCCAACTGCAATCAATGGCAGACCAATATACAGATGCAAAAACAGGCACCGTTCAACGTCAGGAAAATCGGACGGGACTACCAGATCAACTAAAGTCTGGTATTGAAAATCTCTCTGGTTATGCCATGGACGATGTTAAAGTACATAGAAACTCTGACAAACCAGCGCAATTGCAAGCACACGCCTATGCTCAAGGCAGTAATATTTACCTCGGACCAGGTCAAGAAAAACATTTAGCACATGAAGCCTGGCACGTGGTTCAACAAAAACAAGGTAGAGTAACTCCCACAAGACAATTTAAAGAAAAAGTCCCTATTAATGACGATAGCGGACTAGAAAGAGAAGCTGACATCATGGGAGCTAAGGCAATGGAATTCAGCGGCACCCCTGAAACCACCCAACTAAAAACCACTACGCTCAACCAACAACCAATTCAACGTAAACCCGGAGATCAGTATCGAAAGAAGAAGAACGACTTGATATATGGAACCTATAAGGATCGACTTAATTACGAACCTAAACTAGGAGCTATGAATAGAGCTTTCAGCAGTATGGATGGCGACTCGATCGTAGCAAAACCAGAACTCGATGAACCATTGATTGCCGATTTCATGAACGATTTATTCCTAGGAACCAAAAAAGGAAGTTCGTATGGAAACGCTGTTGATGAAACCCCTGACATCGCTAAAGACAATACAGCATATAGAGATTTTATCTTTTATATACATCGCTACTTAGCCCCCAAATTCCCGCATGGTTCGGAAGAGGAGGGAAATCGAGTTAGAATTGCCGCCGCTTGTAAATTTGGAATCTGGTTGACAGCAAAACAAGGACGCAACGTCCATTTCGTATTGGATGAATTGAACACCAACAAGATACAACACAATATTGCAAGTGGAAAGTCATCATCTTTTACCTCTAGAGAATTACGATTTGTAAGAAACAGTTGGCATGATAAAGATATCAGCCAACATGTAAAATTCTACGTCAAACAAAAGGAAGTCGCTCCACCATGGGAAACCTATCAAAATGAATGGGCAGCTTTTAAACCAGGTAAAGAGCATGGATTAGACCTATCTCAAAAAGCAGAAGATGAAGTTCAAGCACTTCAAAAGCTCACGATAAATAACAATGAATTAGAAAAGATTCAAGTAGAAGTTTCTCAACTTATTAGTGAACGTTCAGAAAAACTAGAACTAATCACAACAATGACAGAGGAAATTAAAGAGCTACAAGAAACAAACACTCCAACATTCTTCCAAAACATGAAAACTTTCTTTGGAGGAACTAACACAACGGCAACCAAAATGCATAAGAATTTACAAAAGGCAAAACACATGGCTTCCGAAGTTAAAAGTTTGATCGCAGAGGCAAGAGAACTTGGAGAAAAAATCATTTCATTAAACCAAGAATCCATGAAGAGAGCGAAAATCATGAAAATACATTTAAACAATGTGAGTAGTATTAACATACAAAAAGAAGAATTCTTTAGAAATCCACCTCCTCCTCTTGATAAAGTTTTATAAAAAACCACAGAAAACAACTCATGCTAACCAATAATACATACCACTATGACAACCATTGAAAGTATTCAAATTGACCTATTTATAAACAAAACACATTCATTAGTCATTCATTTATTCAATGACGGAACCATACATCGGAAAGGATATGGAACGACCAACTTTCCCGACAACGATTTATATGTTGGAATTATTGACCCTTCCATATTTGAAAATTACATAGCTCAAATTCATGAAGGATACCTCCAACATGCTGGTGTATATGATTTTGATACTAAACTCGGTGAGCAATGCATGTTGAGCTACGTAATCAACTGTAAAGACCAAAGCTATACTTTTGAATACCAATACGGTTCGCAATCGGAAGGACCCCATCAAGAAATAGCCAATTTATTAAGTGATGCTATCAAAATCACAGATCCTTGGTTTGTTAAACAACGTACAACAACAACCCCATAGACTGAAAGCCGAACTAGATGTTCGGCTTTTATTTTGGCTATCCTATAAATACCAATCCTCAAAAAGTATCAAAAAACCTTACTTTTTTTACCATTAACCCACTGACATACAACAACAAAAACAGTAAATTACTCTCACAATAACAACTTCTCTCGCAAAGAAGCGACATATACCTCGGGTGTCTTTAAAAAATTCGGGGAAACACAAAACTAAATTCAAAAATGATGACAAAAAACATCTTAAAACTTGGAAAAACCCTGAATGCCACAGAGCAAAAAGAAATCAATGGAGGAATGGGAAGCACTTGTATGGGCTTTGGATCGTACTATGTTAACAGCTGTAATCAGTGTGTTAACAACATCATCCCTGGTGGACCAACTGCCTGTATCAGGAACTGTTGTATCGTTGCCTACTAAGTAAACACTTAAAATTTCTCTTCTTACTCTCTTAGTACGCAATTATCAAAAGTATTAAGAGAGTTTTTTAACAGTCACTCCTCATAAAGCTTCTATTACTTTATTCTTTAGCACTATTTTTTTAATTTTGAGACTATGTGGACGGTAAAGAGGTGTTTATTTCAACGAATTGTGCACAAACACGATATATCTCTCAAAAACAATTAGGCATGAAATACAACATAACGAAGTTCCTGATTATCTTACTTGTATCGATAGGTTGTCAATCTCAGAAAAAGAGGCCAACCATTACGCCACAATTACCCAACCCACTCCCTACTCTTGGTGATTATAAAAAAGAAGTAAATGCGGAAGGGATCGTAATTTCAGAAGGCTATTATCTGGATGGTATTGCCAATGGACCAATGAAATGGTATCATGACAAAGGGCATTTAGCCGCCGAAGGCACCATGCATAACGGAAAACGCACTGGTGTTTGGAAGGTATATGCTATTGATAACGGAGTTCATTTAGCAGACGTTCTTTTCGATAATGACCGAGAAATTGGAGTAGTCAACGCTTATTATTCTAACGGTCAATACAAGTATACTCATAAATACGAAGCTGGTGAACTATTTCAAAAAACGTGTTATGACTCCTTAGGAACGGTTATAAACTGTAGTTTATTATTAAAACATAAACAACAGTAAACCGTCCGGAATACACCAATTTATTAACGCACTACGTTTTCCTCTTGCTATCTAGCAACATTTTACTCAAATTGTCTCGTCCTTTCTCCTAACAACATCCTCAACAACCAATGCCGAAGGATTACCGACTGAATTTCGAATAACGTTTTAAATACGCGAAATCTATATTCAAAAAGATACCTGAGCCTCATCGTTACCGAAATATAAAAGACATACCAACATACTATCAACAAAAACACGCAAAGCTATATTCAAAAAGATAACTAAACCTCATCGTTACCGAACTATAAAAGGCATACCAACATACTATCAACAAAAACATATGAAGCTATATTCAAAAAGATAACTAAACCTCATCGTTACCGAAATATAAAAGATATACGAACATACTATCAACAAAAACATATGAAACTATATTCAAAAAGATACCTGAGCCTTATCGTTACCGAACTATAAAAGACATACCAACATACTATCAACAAAAACACGCAAAGCTATATTCAAAAAGATACCTGAGCCTAATCGTTACCGAACTATAAAAGGCATACGAACATACTATCAACAAAAACACGCAAAGCTATATTCAAAAAGATAACTAAACCTCATCGTTACCGAAATATAAAAGACATACCAACATACTATCAACAAAAACACATGAAACTATATTCAATAAGATAACTGAGTCCGATCGTTATCCAAATATGAAAGACATACCGACATACTATCAACAAAAACACATGAAACTATATTCAATAAGATAACTGAGTCCGATCGTTATCCAAATATGAAAGACATACCAACATACTATCAATAAAAACACGTGAAGCTATATTCAATAAGATACCTGAGCCTTATCGTTAACGGAATATAAAAGATATACGAACATACTATCAACAAAAACACGCGAAATCTATAATCAAAAAGATACCTGGGCCTTATCGTTAACGAAATCCAAGCCTTCCCAAAAACAATCCCCATATTTTCAGTAAATTAGACAAACACCAAAACCTCTTGACTATGATCGTAAAAAGCATCCTTCCGCAAGACTTTGAAAGTATTCTTGAAATCATCAACGATGCCGCCAAAGCTTATAAAGGTAGTATTCCTGCTGATCGCTGGAAAGAGCCGTATATGTCACCACAAGAACTTCAAACACAACTTACAGAAGGAGTTATCTTTTACAATTTTAAAGAAGACAATCGAATTCTTGGAGTTATGGGAATCCAATTCAAAAAAGAAGTCACCCTCATCAGGCATGCCTACGTTCGGACTATTGCTCGGCAAAAAGGAATAGGAGGAAAACTACTAAATTACCTAAAAAGACTTAGTCATGCCCCGATCTTAATTGGTACTTGGGCCGCAGCAACCTGGGCCATTTCCTTTTATGAAAAACACGGGTTTCGAATACTCTCTACCGACGAAAAAAACACCTTGCTACAAAACTATTGGTCCATCCCCAAAAGGCAAATTGAAACATCCATAGTGCTGGCTGATAAGTACTGGCATCCCGGACTTTTAACACCTCCTTGGACTCCAGAACAAAACAACTAACAAACAACTAAAAGCATAATCATTAAACCTTTCCACGAATAAACCGTCTTAATTAAAAGAATTCCAAACACTTACTCCAATGAGAATATTATGGTCAATACTTTGTGGTAGTATCTTTCTAGTAGCTTGTAGTAAAGACAATTCATTAGCAAATACCACTGATGAGAATACTCCTACAGTCACTACCTCCAGCGCATACTCTGTACGTATCGTTCCCGATATAACCTATGCCAAAGGACTTCGTCATCAGCAAATCAATAGCAGTACTGCCACTGAAATCCCGTTAAAATTAGACCTATACCTACCTGATAATAACTCAAAAAACAGACCGGTCTTTATGTTTATTCACGGAGGAGGCTTTATAGGCGGATCTCGTAAATCAGCACAAATTATTGATATGGCTAACTATTTCGCTTCACGCGGTTGGGTGTTTCTGTCCATTGATTACCGACTACGCGATGATACGGGAACTGTTCCGCAAGCTTGGGTTGATTATGCCAACAACCTACCTTCAACTTCAGTAGCGCAATTCTTGGCCATATACCCCGCACATAGAGATGCCAAAGCTGCACTCCGATGGCTAATTTCCAAGGCAAGCACCTATGGTATAAACACCGATTTTTTAACGGTTGGAGGAAGTTCTGCTGGTGCCGTTACCGCAGTTACTTTAGGAGTCTCGAATTTAGAAGACTACACCAATGAACTCACCTTACAACAAGACCCTACCTTAACTTCAACTCACCTTTCTCAATCCTATCAAATTCAAAGTGTTGTAGAATTCTGGGGTACCAAAGTGGGAGTTGATATTTTGAGTGAAATTTATGGTCACCAACGTTTTGATAATCAAGACCCTGACTTACTTATTATTCATGGCACGGCCGATGCCAATGAAAACACTCCATACAGCAGTGCCTTGGAATTAAAAAACAGCTACGATGCTTCCGGAGCCTATTCCGAATTGATTCCGTTAGTAAACAAAGGTCATGGCGCCTGGAATGCCACTGTAAACGGCAAGAGTTTATCAGAACTTTCTTTCGATTTTATCGTAAAACAACAAAAACTACAGGTACAATAACCCTCTAATAAGTCACTGGAATTAAAAAAACATACCCTACAAGTCATAATGAGGTAAACTGCTCACAATAGCACTTGTAGTTCCGCCTTTCATTGACCTCACCATCATAACAGTAGGGCTTTCTGAAGGATAGCAATACTACTTCCATGCCTCAAAACAAGAACGTTTGAGACATGATACAGCGCATTCACAACCATTTTCAGGATTACTTTGACTATAAAGGCTAGCTTTAACTTAAATAAGCAATAGCTTAAAAAGTCAATTACTATCCGTTCCTATTCGGTTTTAATAGGAGGTGAAACCGAAAAACCTTACGAGTAGGAATCAACTAACATATCATTACATTATGAAACATGCTTCAGTTTTAACCCCCAAAGCAGCGACTGCACATACCCCAATTGTAGCAGAGCTCCAAAACATTTTAGACGGTCATCCCCTCATTAAAAAAGCCCTTGTTGCTTCTTTAAAAATTGCGGTTCAGAGAGCCCAAAAGGACCTCAACTCTGATTTATACAAAGCCATCGATAGAGTTTTTAACGGTAACGGATGGCCAACAGATATCGAAAACTACTTAAACTACTTGGATCAGTACGTTCAACTGGTACCCAATGAAGAAAAAGACCCATTATATCCAAATGCATGGAAAAGTGATGGTACCAAAAACGGGTATAATCAAAAAATCTACGATTTATTATGCCAATTTTATTGGCTCATTGACCAGGGAGTCGACAATATTACCATGCAGAGTTTTCCTGCCTTTTCCGATTGGCTTATCGATTTCGCAAAAGCATGGGGTAGCTTTTTAGATAAACCTGAGTCGTTAACTCCAGCATCTTTAGCTTCTTTTAAGGCAGATAGAATGTACAAATTTGACATGTATGCCTCAAATGAAAAGAATTGGAACACTTTTAACGAGTTCTTTTACCGACAATTCAATCACGCTGACCCAACCACCGGAATTACACCACTTCGTCCCATTGCAGCCCCCAATGATAACAGTACCATCGTGGCACCTGCCGACTGTACCTTCCAAATGAACTACCCTATTGACAACGAAGGAAATGTGATTAGTGAAACCACAGGAAAGCCAACTCAACTTACCTTAAAACACACGCATACTATTGGGAATATCAACGATTTACTGGCAGGAAGCGAGTATGCTGAAGACTTTTACGGCGGAACTTTTGTACATTACTTTTTAAGTCCTTTTGATTATCATCGCTTTCATACCCCTGTAGGTGGAGAAGTTGTAGATTTTAGAGACATCCCTGGAAAAGTATACTTAAATGTTGTTATGCAAGAAGACGGACAATGGGACGCTCCCGATGGTGCTGAGGATGGTTATGAATTTTATCAATCACGTGGACTACTCATCATCGACACAAAATCTGCTGTTGGAAAAGTAGCAGTTTTACCCATTGGAATGTGTCAGGTATCAGGAGTCGATTTGTACACAGATAAAATTAAACTCAAAGACCAACTTATAAAAGGACAAGAGTTCGGAAAATTCCAATTTGGTGGATCCGATGTGATTCTATTGTTCGAAAAAAATCCTGACTTGTATTTATTCAAAAATAACCCGGGCTTAGATCCAATATATTTCCAATACGGACAAACCGTAGCTTATTGGAACGTCGAGGTTCAAAAATAAATACGATACCCGTTACAAAAACACTCTATGTTTGTTTAGAGATTATCGATTTCCTTCGGTAATCTCTATTTTTTGCCCCTATAATTCGCTTCAAAAATTGTATATTTCGATGGCTAACGAGCCAACTACATCCAAAAATTGAAACACTCATAAAGAACAAAAAACTGCTAACAAAACATGCACAGTAAAACTGTACTCATCACCGGAACAAATAAAGGAATCGGAAAGGGCCTAGCGCATCAACTGAAATCTATGGGGTACAAAGTGTACGGGACATCTCGAACTCCGCATAGCTCCACAGACCTTGACGGGGTATATACTTTAGATGTAACCAACCAACAAAGTATTTCAGATGCTATTAGCACCATGACTCACGATGCGCTTCATATAGATCTTTTAATAAACAACGCAGGGATAGGCTCAGACTACAATGAGCAACTCACGGCAAAAGAAAATTTTGAGCTTCGCTTTCAAACCCATGTTTTTGGCACTTTCTTTTTCACCGAAGCCATTACCCCTTTACTCAAACCCGACGGAAAAATCATCAATATCAGTTCTAAGCTATCTTCATTTGCCGAGGTTGACAATATCGCCATCGCTAAGCTCACGCAAAACAAAATGGCATATATTCTATCGAAATCTTCTTTAAACATGTACACCAAACTGCTGGCAAGTCGTTTACGAGAAAAACAAATAGCAGTGCTAAGCATACATCCTGGTTGGGTGCAAACAACCTTGTCAACCACCAACAAAAACGCGCCACTTTCCATAACAACTTCTGTTGACGGAATCATTAAACTCATCCTAAAAAATCCTCCGACAGGAACTTTTTGGAACGCTGAAAACCAAGAGGAATTGCAATGGTAGGCACCAATATCCACACATTAAATGCAGCGATCACCTTCGCTATCATCGATTGTTAACCAACACAAAAAATAGTGCCTTGAATCAACAAAATCCAGCGACCAATAAAAATATAAGAGTACTCAAATTTAAAAACATCAGAAACCTGATGAGTTTCAAAGTACAATTATTCCAAAAGCTAAAATTAAGAGACTGTCACAATGATAGCCAAGCAGTCTTCTACACCCAACTAAGCCAGTACTGCAACAGACATCGAGGAACACATTTCGAAATCAGAATGTCAAAAACTGAACTAACAGCCTCCTTATACAAACACAAATACGATGATTTAAGCAAAATTCCAATTCCCAAAAACTATCCTTGGGGAGCTTCCAACATGGAAACACAGGCCTACTACCAACCTAGGAATGAGGAAGCTGTTAACGCCTCTAAACAACAAGTCCTAAATTTCGCTAAGAAAGAATTCAACGCATTTAAACTACTGTTTGTCAAACTTTCTGAGATTGAAAATTTCCACGTAATTTTACAAGACTAAGACTTGAAAAAACTCGAATATGAACGTCAAAACCTATCGCGAAGCCAAACAACTCACTCAAGAAGAACTTGCAAAAGCTTCGGGAGTATCCGTGCGTACTATTCAACGCATTGAGGCCGGACAAGCTCCAAAAGGACATACCGCTAAAGTCCTGGCGAAAGCTTTAGGTATTGAGCTTACCCAAATTACCCAACCACAAACCATTGCCAACAAGGTTACACAGCTAAAACTCATTAACCTCGCACCCTTGTTTGTATTGAGTATCCCCTTACTAAACTTTATCTTACCAATAGCCATTACTGCATACCACAAGCAATTTAACAATATTACTAGGCAACTAATTACGCTACAAATTTTATGGAGTATCCTAAGCACGCTAAGCTTTTTTATACTTGCTTACCTTAAAATGACCTTCTCACTTTCACACCGACTACTTCCAGCATTTATGCTCGTACTCTTCATTAGTAATCTCATTATTATTGTAAAAAATGCCATAAGCCTAGAGCAACACCAGCAACTTTGTATCAAACTTAACTTTTCACTCTTATAAACACTTTTTGTTAACAACTCCAACAATGACGGGATATTGGCGGGGTATTGTCGGGAGGAAACTAGGGCCTATTGCGAAAAACTTAAGGAGTTTTGCACAAAAAAATGTCCATTATGCACAAAACACGATTCGGAACACTACTATTGTTTTTTGTGGTACTTTCACTGTACTCACAAACGTCTAGCACAAACAATACTGTTTACCACAAAATTGATGCTTATCTAAAATCGGGGATACACCACGGATTTTCAGGAACGCTCACCATTATTAAAAACGACTCGATAAAACTCCAAGAGGGTTACGGTTTTGCTAATCGAGAGCAACAAATCCCCAACAGTGCTACTACCATCTATGATATTGGTTCGAATACCAAACAATTTACAGCAACAGCCATCCTCAAATTAGCGGAACTCGGCAAACTAAAGCTCGATGACTCCCTTGCCCTGTATTTTAAGAATATTCCCGAAGACAAACGCTCTATCACCTTACACCAATTACTTACCCACAGTTCAGGATTGATAGACCGTATGGGGAATGACTTCGAAAAGACCAGTACCAAACCCTTTTTCAAACAACTTTTTCTCAGCAAACTCCTCTTCCAACCGGGGAAACAATTCCACTACTCCAATACAGGGTACAGCGTACTCGGTCGTGTTATCGAACTAGTTTCAGGAACCTCTTACGAATCCTTCCTACAAAAACACTTGTTCCATCCAGCAGGAATGTATCAAACGGGCTACTTACTTCCCAGGTGGAGGAATTCCAAATTAGCCTCGAGTTATAATCGAGGAATACTCCCCAGTAACTCGCCCATACTCAAATATCAAAAAGACCAGGAAATTTCTTGGCATTTAAAAGCGAATGGAGGTATCAACAGTACTCAAACCGATTTAGCACTGTGGTTCAAGGCACTCAAAACAAACAAAATAATTTCAAAAAAGAGCCTTAACCAAGGTACTACTCCCTATATTTTTTATCCAAATAGTAGGCTGCAATACGGCTATGGTTGGACCATTCGCACCCTAAAAACCGTAGGCAAGCGTATCGCTCATAACGGTTCAAACGGGGCATTTGCACATTCCTTACTCTGGTATCCTCATCAAAAGCTGTACATCAGTTATATCACAAATGCCAACAGTGACGAAGTGGAATTCCTTGGTTACCGAATTGCCAAAATGCTACTTGACCCCGAGTACGCTCCACCTCCTATAAAAAACAATGTATATGCTACGGCCTTTAGGTTTATGGAACAGCACCCTAGCACAGCGAACGAACAGCTATTTTCCCTGCTCTCCAATCAATATCCTGAAGCTTATGGTCGATCTAACTTACTCAACAGCCTTGGGAATCTAGTACTTCGCTTACACAAAGACCCCACTTGGGCCCTTTCGTTGTTCAAAAAAAACACACAGCGCTTTCCTCAAGATGGCAATCTATGGGATTCTTTAGGCGATGCCCATCAACGAGCACAGCAACCACATCGGGCCATACCTTGTTATCAAAAAGCAGTAAAACTAGGGTATACCCCGGCAAAAAAGAAACTGCTACGACTTCAAAAAAACATTCCCGACAAATCACAATAAAAGTACCCTCAAAAAACACTATTCCATATAGAAGTATGTTTGTTTTTAACGCAAGCAACTACCTCCCCCCGACTCCTTATGCGCTGCCTTGATAGCACATAAGGGGCGGTTTTGCTACTTTAGTTTTAAAAAACTATAAAATTAACTGGAAAGTAAAGCTCAACTCAGCACTTAGCTATTAAAATAGCAGCTATTTTTTATTAGATTTCAAAAAGGAAAAAATCATTCTTAGGATTCGCTTTCAAGGATTTTCATTAGAATCCTTTATTCTAACAGGAATGATACTACAATTAAAAAACAAATCGTATACCTAAGCAATTTGTTATAATCAGGATACCCTCTAGATAAAAAATTAGTCCCTATCCAACAGAGCTTTACCATAAAAGAACCAAGGAACGCAACTTTTGGATTGGGAAGCCAACTCGAAGTCGACTCACCTGCTATTCGAACTGCTTTATGGGAGCGTATTGATGATGTCGATTTTATAACAACACAAGAGGCTATCATAGGACTAGCAGTACGCAAAGATTCCGGCATTATACCTCGATTAAAAGCAGCTATTCAGAAATTGGATTACGATTCTGGTCTTGTCTTAGAAGCAATTGAAGCTATGCCTAATATTGCCTATATCCCCTTATTAGAACGAGCATTAGAACAGCGAAAAGGCGCACCTAACTTCCCTGCTAACTGGGTTACTAACACACTAATATTCTTAAAAAACAACACCTAAATAACGTATAGCATTGCATACACCTTCTGTTGTAAAGCCAGAAAAAACAGCATTGGCTACGACGGCTTTTTAAGGAAATCCCATAAAAGTAGCTACTATTGCCTGATATTGGAAGTTCAGTAGTGGATACTTTATGTCAACAGCTATACAACTTTACAATGATGGTATCTCTTAGACATCACAAATCCCAACTTCCTCACTAAAAAATTAAAAGTGTATCTTTAAACCTCTCGAAAACACACTACTAGTATTTACACAAAATAAACCAACTACTCATGAAAAAGAATAACAAATACTTTCTCATTATAGGTATATGCTCCTTGCTATGTATTGGGTACTTTATAGCCGATAACATCCTTTTTGACGGTATCCGACCTAAAAACATACGTGAAAAAGGAATCCACGCGCAGCTATTCCTTCCTAAAAAAGGGAAAAACAACACCACCGTTGTCTTATTAGGTGGAGGACAATGGGGAGATTATTGGGGACAATACTTCGCCAAAAACAATTTTACAGGACTATCACTTGCCTATACACGACAACCGGGGTTACCACTACTTCCTGAAGCTATTGACTTAGCCTACTTCGAAAATGCTCTCCGCTGGTTACAAAAACAACCTGCTGTGGCTCCCAATAAAATTGTAGTCATGGGCGCATCGCGAAATGCCGAGTTGGCACTCGTACTCGCAGCGACCTTCCCTGAGCTTATTCACGGGGTAATTGCTTATGCACCGAGTTCTGTTTCTTGGTCCAATACGGTACTCCCATTTAATTCTGACGACCTAAAGGCCAGTTGGGTGTACCACAATCAAGATATCCCTTATGTTCCTATGGATAAAATTAAACCCGATAGCACTGGCACCCTCCAAATGCTCAGCTATTGGCAACGAGGACTCAGCAAGCCAGCAGCGAAAAATGCGGCCATCTCCGTCGAAGATATTCAAGGCCCTATTCTACTATTCTCTGGTTTGGACGATCAGGTATGGCCTTCGGCAAGCATGGCCAATCAAATAGAAAATCGCCTACAGCAACATAATTTCTCCCACAGCGTACAAAATATTCAGTATGCTCAAGCAGGGCATTTAATTACGACCAATCCCGATCAGCGATCAAAACAATATCAAGCGAGTTTACTGATCGAGGGCACGTCGTATCCCTATAATTTTGGTGGTAACAGTGAGGGGGATGTAAAAGCAAAACAAGATGCTCGCACCAAACTCATGCAGTTTTTGAAAAAGCTCTAACCCTCATAAAAATCATTAAATTGACAGGATATTTCAACAGCTAGAGCACTGTAATTCTATGAATTTTACTACCTTTAACTCCACTGTGAAAAAACGGACACCGATTGCGAATTACAAACTTCGTGAAAGGTCTTAAAAATGAAAACTATGAAAAAAACGCTAGGCATACTCTGCGCCCTACTCCTTGCAGGAGGTAGTTATGCGCAATCACAACTTCCAAATACTTTGAGTAAGATTGACAAAATTTACGGTCTTTCGAAATATTGGAATGAAGTTAATTTCAATTTCGCCTACCTAAACAAGGTTGACAAAAACCAGTGGGAGGAAAACTACAAAGAACTACTTGCTAAAGTACAAAACACAAAAAATGACTATGATTACTACCGTTTACTCCAGCAGTTTTCCGCTTCATTAAAAGATGGTCATACCAGTATTTTCTTACCAAAATCATTAACTAAATTTATTCTTAACGGAGAATTTGGTGACTATAAGTTGGTCATAACAACCATTGATGGCAACATGGCGATCACACAAGTTAATTATAGTAAGAGGAAAGAAATTCCTATCGGCACAGTAATTACAGCCATCAACGGTCAACAGACGGCCGACTACCTCGCTGAAAAGGTATTGCCGTATATCTCCTACAGTACTGAGAAATCGAGAGAGGCCTTGGCAGCAACCCAAATTCTCAACAGCCCGATTGGCACTGAATACCAGCTACAACTTAAAAAACCCAACGGAAAACTACTGCATAAAACATTTCGAATAAGCCCAGCTAAAGAAACTAAGCTCTATCCAGAAATGAGCTCAAAGGCTTTTGAATTCAAAAAACTCGATCGCAATCTCGTGTACATCGCTATCAATAGCTTCGAAAACGCAGCGGTGGTCACCGAATTTAAAAACAAGCTTCCCGCTATCAGAAAAGCAGATGGACTCATCATTGATTTACGAAAAAACATGGGAGGAAATTCAGGCTTTGCCTATACTATTTTAAAGCACTTAACCCATGATCGCGAACTGGTTATTAACCGAACACAGGTTCTCGATTACAATCCTCTTTTTGAATTCTACGGAGTCCAATACAACATACAAGCAAAAGATACGGCTCAAGGAAGTCCTGAAAACAGGAAACTCCTACAACGTGCCTATTTAACTGCTAGGGATAGTTACTTTTATGAGATTCCATTTAATACTCACGATAACCAAATCAACAAATCAGAACGAGTAGTTTTACCGACAGTTCTTTTAACCGGACCACTCACAGCTTCTTCTTCCGAAGACTTTATCGTGGCTACGGATAATCAACAGCACATCACAACTATTGGGCAACCTACTGCTGGAACCACTGGGGTGGCTATGGGTTTTCAGCTACCTGGCGGAGGTTGGGCTCGCATCTGTATCAAAAAAGAACGTTTTCCTGATGGTCGTGAATACGTAGGCTATGGAATACAACCCAAAGTCCAGGTCAAAACGACGGTACAGGATTTTATACAACAAAAAGACCCTGTATTGCGAACAGCCATAGCCTACCTAGTAAAAAAATAAAATGAAGCCATCCTGAAAAGGATGGTTTTCGAAACAAAAACCTGTACAATTTTTATGACTGTAAATCATAGCTCAGCATCCAATTTAACTCGTCGTATTGTCTTTAAGTATTTAGGGGTATCTGCACTAATCATATCCCTATTAAGCTACTTATTTTACTTAAAAGTGCCAGAGTTCAACCACTTACTTCATCGCCTAATCCTGCAGCCAGTGCTGACGGAACCAATTTACTATACCATACAACTCATTGCTTTTCTCATTATTACCTACATCATTTCGGGGCAAATTGACAAGGCCATTTTCCAAAAAGCGCAGTCTCCTTATTGGACCCTCTTTATAGGATTTGTAAAAATATGGTTTGCCGTCTTCCTCATGACAATGCTCTTAGAGTTTACGAATCGAATAGCCTTTAATTCGGACTGGAATTGGGATGCAATGAGCCTATTTTTAGGATTGCTTCAGTGGTGCATCACTCTACCTGCCTTCCTTGCAATTGGCGCCACTCAAGGTTTTTTCTACGCTTGGTTTATCGGAAAAGAACTCACTGCACAAAAAAGATGATTTAGTCGACAAACTATCTTCGAATAGGTTTGACGCTCTGTCAAAGAAACACGAGCCCATCGCTACTTTTTAATCTCCGTGTTAATTCCTATATTGAGCTACCAACATTTATACACCTACTATGTATACACTCTACATCATCGCCTTACTTTTACTGGCACCATTCGGAATTTTCGCATACCTCTTTGCAACAAAAAAGCCAACAACGGAAGCTGCTAAAAATGTCAAAGCTAAAATGGTCATTCGGTTTGGCATCGGGCTAATTATGTTTATCACTGGAATCATCCTTACCGTCATGTCTAAAGGAAATGCCATCTTTTACGGAGCCATTGTTGCTGGGTACGTGCTTGTATTAGCCTCCATCTTCCAGGTCTCCAAGATTAAATAACTTCGAATAACTGCGTACAGTGCTCGCTAATTAGCAACCCTTAATACAGTCACCTGGCGAGCATTCACAAACTCAATAGCCTAGATATACTGTTCGAGTAAATCTTGAACACTCTGAACTACATGCACCCTCACTAATGTCTTGTATTTCTAAAGTATGAATCCCCCCTAGTAACAGTGCCTATAAAAGCCATAGGTATTTCGTATTTGTTAACTTCACCCCACTTCACACCTCTGACAACTAACAATTACGAATTCTAAAAACGCCCTATAAGCAGCGTCTTTAGCCCAATAAAAGAATTAAAAAAGAGCTTTTATCGCTTTTTTTTAAACGAATATAACAATTTAAAGCCTCGTCTTTTTATGAAATTTACCATACCCAAACGCCTAGTTTTTACAAATAGTAAATAAACATATAGAAGTCCCTAAAAATTAAATATTCATGAAGCAAAATTAATATACGTATCCAATGGAACCGATTCCATTCACCTAAAAAAGGGCATTTATCACGCCCCTATTAAAAGTAGATATAACCATTTTCTATTAAGCTATTCCAAACAAAGTCTTATAACTTAAGTCTATTTTCAATTCCCTATGAAATTTTGACATCAATGTTGTCATAAACGTCCAAAGTATCATGAAATTAGGATAGGTTGTTTTAAATTCCCCATACTAAAATAACTATAGATTTTTAGAGAAAAAGTACCTGTACTCGTATTCCATACTGCGGGATAGGTTATCTACCTAATAAAATTCAATAATACTGTACAAAATTTCTACAGGAGCCATTGATATTACCGAAACTGAGAAGGATTAAGAACAAAAAACAATAGAAAAACATAATAATAATTTCCATCATTCAATAATATACATCTAAACTTCTTATCTAACAGTTCTGCGAGTAGTCGATGCAATAACACAGACTTAATACCGACCTACCTAATTGCGAACAGCTGCTCAAATCACCTTTGACTAGCGACGTCTTAATTGAAAACGTACGTTTCTAAGCTTTCGTTAACAAAAGGAGTGGCCTCGGTAGTAGTATTTATAAAATATTCTTAAAGTTAAACGGGCTTCGTAAGGAAAATCTTAACGGAAGGTTTAAAAGAAGAGAAACATCTCATTTCCAATCATTTTCACTTAAAAACCCATACAAAATGTTAAAAAAATCGATTTACAAAAACATTATTAATCAATACTATACAAGTCAAACAGATTCGAGCATTTTCAGTACCCCTAAAAAAAACAGAAAAATTTCTGTCGCCAATGCATTTAATGCTACCCAAACCTTATTCCTATATCTTATTAATGGAGAACTCAATTTAAAACTAAACAAAAACAAAAACGTTTCCTTGAAAAAAAATGAGGCCATCCTAATTCCAAATGGCAACGACCTTTTAAAAAAGGAAAACTACCTTTCCTATCATAATTGTAACGCTTTAACGATTAGTATTTCTAACAAAACTATTCAATCGTTTATCAAAAAAACGGATATCAATTATACAATTACACCTTCAAAAAAGGAGAAAAAAAGAATGACGTTTACTCAAAATCACCGATTAAAAAACCTCATCGACTCCTTATTCCTTATCAATCAAAACAATCTAAAGAACAAAGAAAAACGCTTCGAACTCAAAATCCAAGAGCTACTGTGGGAGTGTTTGGACAAGGATGAACATTACTTCATTTCTAATTTTATAGATCACAACGATATCAAGTCTATAAAAATAGATGAAGTATTGCGAAACAACATCCATAACAAAGTTACCATAGAGCAGCTCGCAAGAGATTGCAACATGAGTTTGTCAAAATTCAAACGCATTTTTAAAGCAGAATACAACATGACTCCTGGTAAGTGGATTCATAACGAGCGTATGAAAATTGCCTACAATTTACTATCAGAAACCGATATGCAGGTCGTTGATATCGCTTATCAAATTGGATTTAACAGTCCCATCTCATTTTACCAAATCGTTCAAAAAAACCTATGGATATTCGCCAATACCTATACATCACATAGCACTGCAGCTAAAACCGATAAAAACTGATCTTCTTTCCATAAAATACCGAGGATTTTCAGTAGTTTTGCTGCAAAAATTGTCTTAACTCACCACTTATTATTGCTAAAAATGAAAAAAACACTAATACTAAGTATTTTACTTACATTCATCTGCTACACGAAATCTTTTTCTCAATACAAACTAAAAATAATTTTTAAAGATGGTACTGAAAAAACAGACACCTATAAAGCAAAAGGATGGAAATTAACCTCGTTAACCACGGATGAAAAATTTCATTTAAACGACATGAAAGAAATCACCTACTATAAAGACGATAAAAGTTTTAAATACTATGTGATTGATACCAAAACCTATGTAAAATCAAAAAGGTCTAAAATCCGATTAGCCAGAAAAGCATACGAAGGAAAAAACATAGAACTTTATTATGTATATTTCAGGTGGACCGACGGACATGGTACTGGAAGTTTTTCTGTCAATGCTTATGACGAGGCCTTTGTAAAAAAGAAAGACGAACCTTACGCGTATAATATGGGGTATATTTACGGACTCATGTATGAAGGTATAAAGAAAAGAGTACGCGTATATTTTAAAGATTGCCCCGAACTGATACAAAAAGTCAATAAAAACAAAATTAAAAAGAAAAATACCTTGGAAATGGTCACGTTTTACGATCAACATTGCGGACAATAAGTTTTTATAACTAGCATGGAAGTACAACTGCAGCGCATAAAAAGCAAATTGACACAACTGAAATCAGCGGACACTCAATTAGAAGTGTTTGGTGCTAAAACCCATGCTTACCAACTAAACGCTCGGTTGTCAGAAAGGCGTTTACGTCTTTTCGAAAAAAAACACGGAATCATTTTACCTCCAGAGTATCGCAACTTCTTATCCCAGATTGGCAATGGAGGTGCGGGACCTTACTACGGCCTTCTGCCCTTAGAAAAAGGTAATTTTGCAGACATCTCAGAAAAAAAAGCCACGGAATTCATTGTACTATCCACTCCCTTTTTACACACAAAAGCATGGAATAAAACCTGGGAGCCCAGCGATATTACAGACGAAAAAACGCTCGAATACCTAGAAAATGACTATTTTGACCCCAAATGGAGTCCTGGAATGTTACGCATAGCGCATGCGGGCTGCGGTATTGCTATCAACCTGATAGTTAATGGTCCAGAATACGGAAATATTTGGGTAGATAGCAGGGTGAATGATAACGGGATCTATCCTGAAGTTCCTACCCTAGGTACAGGCAGAATTCAATTTTTAGATTGGTATGAGCAATGGTTAGACCGCGAAATGCAGCAACGTTCAATCAAGAGCACAAATAAGAAACAACAAATAGGTAATCATATGAACAAAGACAGAAAAAATCAAATCATCGGAGGTATCTTAGGTGTAATTCTCTACAAAGTAGTAACAGAACTTCTCTTGCCTTTATTTTCAAAATAATCACGATGACTTTTTAAACTGGTGTATTTTCAGGGAAACAATGCCAAAAATCACTCCGGATGTACTCACCTCAACCTATAACTACCATGTCGTATTTCCTTAAAAAAGTAATTCCGCTTACCATCCTATTCCTCATGATAGCCGGTGCTTGCAAAAAAGCCCCTGCCAAAACAACGGAAAAAGAAGAAGAAAAATACTCAGTTATTTGTAAAGAAGCGATTATCAATGGCGCCGTATTTAAAGTCTATAGTCGAAGGCCTGGAAACTTCACGATTGTAAACGAAGCACAAAAAATCATCTATCAACGTGACGAAAATCCAGCAGACTTTAAAATTGCAGATGTCAATGGTGATGGTTTTCCCGATATTCTCTTGGAATACTTCACAAATGTTCCGGGCGTTAATGAACTCTTAGTATACGACCTAAAGACAGCGAGTTTTAAAGAGGTTACCGACTTCGCTAATTTTCCAGCAGCTACCAGAATCGAAAACAGCGATTTTTACTACTCCTACCACAAAAGCGGCTGCGCAGACTCAAATTGGGATAGCGATTTATTTAAAATCATCGACTACAAAGCCATTCGGTTCGGTAATATCAGGGGTATCGGCTGTGGTGTGGACGAAGCCAATGGCATATACATCAACAAAATTGACAACGAAAAATTAAAACAGATCAAGTTCATTCCAAGAGAGGCTGGGTATTGGGATGGAAAATGGGACTTTATCGCGGAGTATTGGTCAAAAAATTACACTAAATTCCAGTAAGCAAAACGAAGCTTTCAGGTCCAGTAAAAATTCAGACATCGCCCTACTCAAACCACGTTTAGCACACTAGCAGGCATATGAACACTTTATTAACAAAACTTCAACTTTCCACTACCTTTGAATCTGAGCTAGATATCGAAAAAAGTGTATTTATTCATGAAATGGAAACGTTAATAAACACCACCTCCTCACCACTGCCCTTCATCATATTTCCAGCATGGCAACCCAACTCAAAAAGATACGTCGGTACCCTTACGACCAACAGCTTCAAAATGCGCGAACATATAAGCATCCGTAATTTCCTAACTACCAATATTGCTAGTGTAAGCGCAGCATTTGAGGAGCAGGGTACTTCCTTAAAGGTAAAAACAACCATACGTGGTATGCAGGTTGTTCCTTTTATAATAAGAGCTTTTGTCGTCTGTGTATACCTCCTAGTAATGTCACTAGTCTTTATTGAATCCCTTCTGATGCCAGCAAGTCCTAGTACAGATAATTCAATGATTATCCTTCCACTTATCTTGACACTATTTGTAGGATTACTTACCTACCTACCCTACCGTATCGCCCAAGCGAATACTCTCAAAAAGAAAGAAGAAATGCTTCATTTGTACAAACGAATAATAAAAAACAACAGCGCTTCCCTATAAGCTCTCACGGCACAACCCAGCACATAATAGTCGGAATGCCTTTTCCAAAACAGCCAGAATTATTCGTTGATGCCTACCCTTTTTACCACACTGTTAAATTACGTTAAGTAACGAAAACACTTACTTTTTGTAAGGTATAACCTTCATTTTACAGCATTATTTACGCTAGGTTTACCCACCAACAAGCTGTGAAAATTAAAAAATTCTTCCACGACACATAAGCTCTTAAGAGACAAAAATTTACCGGAAGCCGAAAAGGTTATAGAGTAGGCACATTTAAAAAAAATAATAATGAAAAACATCTTTATCATGACACTCCTACTGTTTTTAGGGGTAACCAGCTTACAAGCACAATCCAATGAATTGATTAGAGAAACAGAAAAAATAGCGAGACAGGATGCCGTTTTAAATAAGGGACTGTTTAACGATTATTCGCAAAAATTAGATATCGTACTATTTGGATACTACCATGATGCATATCGAAAAAAAAGGGATGAAATCAATAAATCAGCAGGAGGTGGTAATGGTGGTGCTGATCTCCCGGATCAATTGTCAAACCGTGTAGAACAACCGGTATGGACTATGGGACCTCAAGCATTTGGGCGTAACTAAGTCTTAGCAAAACCAATAATACAAATTATTAAAAACCACCTTATAAACTGAGGTGGTTTTTCCTTGTCCTTTACCCTAGTGCGAGTATTAACAACAAAAAACAACACTAGCTGTCAATCTTGGCCATGAAGGACTTAAAACGCCCATTTTTCACGAGTAACAATAGAATTATTTTACTAATTTGCATACCATGGAAAAGACACATACCCCCTACGAAACCATACTGCACCGTACGTGCGACTTCCGGGTTGCCTACGAATTTTACGAGCTTTCACGAATAGGTAAGAAAACCACTCCACCTCAAGGCATTCGATGTAATTTTTGGTATGAGCATCACGATCATAATCACAAGAAAAATTGGGCATTTATGATTTGGCCTGAGTTTGAAGATCAAGAGGGAAACATCCTAAAATCAGGAACTGTACCAATGGCTGGAACGGCCCGTATGTGGATTATCAATGACGAGTTTCGCGCATACCACCAATCACACATAGAAATCGGCACCACCGGCTGGTTTAAAGAGGGCAGTAACTCCATAGCCGTTTGCAAGGTGATTTCCATCAATGCCTTACAAAACCTGTAATGAGAAACACCAGCCTGTTAGTATTGGGCTAGTAAACGTATTCAAATTACCATTCCTAGTAAAACCTGTTCTTACAACCAAGTGTCCCCTCACTCCGTTCGATACTACCAGAAACTGCTGCAAGAAGGTACCTATGGTACGAGTAAAACCGCTCCTTGGTATGGATAGGCGCCTGCTTTGCGATTTTGCCATTAAGAAGCTTTATCCTGATTGCGTTTTTCGATGAGGACCGCTCCGATGAGTGCTACGCCAATAACGATCCCACTTAGCGATTCCATAGCTTCGCCTGTTCGAATGGCTCCATACATTCCCGATAAGATAGAGGCAATTCCAATTCCGATAATTAAATACAGCGTACGCTTACTCATTGTGTATACTTTTTTAGTTTGTGATACGATTTTACGCTCGGCAACTCTTGTTTCCATAGCTGATGGGAAATATAGTATATTTTTCGCCAACTCACACAGCTGTAGGTTCATTAGTTCGGGGTATTCAGCTATACCACCAGCCATCATGATTGAATCTCTGTTCACCGAATATTTCCATAAAATTTCTCAAAAAATTTTACTTGCATTATGGATTCCCGTAATACTAAAACTTCCAAGTATCACACATTTATGACGTATCAATAAAAGTAACAAAGCACATTTTTGTATGGATTGTGCACTTGAATAGGTGGATGAGGGGGTAAACAAGTTAGCTCACATTTTAACAAAACCAACAGAATTAGATAATGTCATACGAAACAGCTCTAAGAATATCGGATGTTGTAAATAGCATCCACAAGAAAAAATACTTACTTCCTGCAATACAAAGAGAATTTGTTTGGAACACCTACCAAATTGAAAGACTGTTTGACAGCATAATGCGAAATTATCCAATAAGTTCCTTTTTGTTTTGGCAAGTGGACAAAGAAAGTGTGAATGATTATAAATTTTACGAGTTTCTACGAGAATTTCACGAAAGAGATGGACGACACAACACAAAAGCTGACGTTAATGGAGAAGAAGGAATTACAGCAATTTTAGACGGACAACAAAGATTAACTTCAGTTTACATTGCATTAAAAGGGAGTTTTGCTGAAAAAATACCTCGAAAAAGATGGGACAACGATTTAGCATATCCAAAGAAAATAATATCAAGTACCAAAAACTATTTGGAGAGTCCTTAAAAAGAATAAGAAAATCTAAAGGTTTATCTCAGATAGATTTGGCATCACTTTGTTATATGGAAAAGTCTAGTATTTCTCGATTAGAGAATGGTAGAACCAACGCAACACTTACTACCGTCATAGCCTTAAGTAGTGCTTTAGAGGTTCATCCAAAGGAGTTTTTTGATTTTGATATCAAATATTAAATTATTCTCCAGAATTTATCACAAAAAAAACTGATAATCAAAATGATTATCAGTCTTATTTTATATAATTATAATGTTTAATACTTACACTGAAAAATCAAACATGAATGTTTCGTCATCAATTTTTATTAGGGTAAAGTCAGTTCTTCCATAAGCCTCTAGGTTTTCAACCGTTAAAAACGATCCACTTTCAACTCCCAACCTCTTTCTTATATATCTTCCAAGCTCACTATTATCATTAGTGGTTTGAATTGATTTTCTACCACCTTGCGCTACAACACAATCCATTACGGTACCATCATCAGTTAACATTGTAAATGTAAATCCTTTCTCTGGTAAAAACCCTTCTTTGGTAGCATCTTTTTTTATACTTAAATAAGCCTGATCTGGGTTTCTTTGTGAATAAGTTATCTTACCTGTTTTAGGGTTAGTATTCTTAGACTTTCTTTGCCCCCAATTTAACCCTGATCTAGTAGGTAAAGAACCTTTTACTTCAAGAAAACTAATACGAACCGATTTATCTTGTTCAATCCATTTTATCCCTCCTGCTTCCACACTTCCTTCTACAGAGGGAATTAAATTCTCTATAGGAGTTACCACCTCGTAATCATTAACTGATTGAGAATTTTCAAGTAAAAAATCATAAAACCCCTTTATGGAAGTAGGATCTTCTCCACTAACTTGATTAACTTGTTTATTAGAGAAAAAACCATACTGACTATAATTCGCAGAACCCGCAAACCCTAAAAAAGGCTCATTATCTATATACCAAGAATATACTTTACTATGAACAGGAACATTACCACGATAATAATATGCCTCTAAAGAATTAGCATAGTCTTGATGAAGCTGTAAGAATGCCCCATGATCACTTCTTTTAGAAGGCATTCCAACAATAAGATTAATCTTAAAATCAATTTTTTTTCGAGACAGTTCATCTAGATGACGTCTTAAAAAAGTAGCGGATGCATAACCACTTACAATATATAATTGATTCGAATGTTCTTTTTGAATAGGGTTAATTAAAACCTCTTCATATAAATTATCGGTTATCATATTCATAACTTGGTTTAACTGATTGGTATTCTATTCCTCCAAAGGTTTTCAATATAGCATTAAAAACTACTTCAGAAAGTTTAGGAGGAACAGCCATTCCAATCTGTTTTCTTACACTCTCTTTTGATCCCATGAAGTGATAGTTGTCAGGAAAAGTCTGTATCCTTGCTCTTTCTCTATTTGTTAATGCTCTATTTTCAGCATAATGATATCCATGAGTACCCCCTCCTCCACTTCCTGTTATAGTATATGAAGGTTTATCAGGATGTAATTTTCTATAAATCTGGCTAAGCTTAGCTCCTTTAACATTAAGTTTTAAATGTTCTGGCAAATCCTCTTTCCAAGCATTTTCTCCTGGTCCAATATGAGATAGTCTTTCAACAACTAAAGCACTTTGTCTTGTTCTTTCATTATTTAAAGCATCTTTACTAATAGGTGGATTCTCTAAAGCATCACTTGCAGTAACATATTCTTCAACATTGGGTGTAATAGGTGCTGGAACTTTAAAAACCATTTCATGGTCTTTTCTTATCCCTACAATAATTATCCTATGCCTTGTTTGTGGAATTCCATATTTCTCACTCTTATATAGATTAATAGTTAAATTGTAACCATAATCACCAGAATTTTCTAGATCTCCTAAAATCTTTTTAAATGCTTTTCCTTCATTAGCTGAAGTAATACCTCCAACATTTTCAGCTACAAAAAAATGAGGATTGAATCTATTTATAACTTTAATTCCATATGTATAAAGAGGACCATATTTCCCCTTAAATCCAAGCTGTTCTCCAACAAGACTAAAATCATTACATGGAAAACCATACGCAAAAGCATCAATCTCTGATAAGCTTTCTATATCTAATTCTTGTACATCTTCGCAAATCACATTCAAATTATCAGCATGCTCTATATTTCTGATGTAAGTATTACAACTATTCTCATCTATATCGTTTGCCCACCCGTGATTAACTTTAAATACAACTCCTTCTTCATTAATTTGTTCAGACCTCATTGCTCCTAATGCCAATCCTCCTGGTCCTGAAAATAATTCTCCTAAAGTAAATTCCATTTGTAATAGTTATTTTTTTAAATCATTCATATGATTTAATTCTTTAAATCCAGTAAAACTCTTATTTGTATTATTATTTGAAAATACTGTCGATTTTATTAAGTTCTCTTTCACTTTTCTGGCTGAAGTCCAACCACAAAGACTAAAATTATATGTATCCTTTTTTAGTACAAAAATTGTTGGTTTTTTAATATTACCCTCGTTAATAACAGGTAAATTTCCAAAATCAAATACTATAATATCGAATTCTTTATTATCAAAATTTAAAACAGGTCTATAATCTTTTAAATTTAATTTAGATATATCTTCTAAAGGTAAATTTAAGTACTTCTGACATGCTAACAGCGCCCCTATATTTGTCAAATTTTTATCTAAAAAAGCCTGACCGTCAAATCTATCTCTTAAATGGTTTAGATTATCTAGTTTTAGGCAATTCATTGAATGATCTTGGATAACAGCTTCATCTTTTCTATTTAATGTAACTATTGGGTATTCCCTTATAAACTCACCAATATATTTAAAAAAATTATTCATTTACTAGTTTTAGATAGGATGAACAAATCTATGAAATTCAATAGTACCAAAAAAAAAGTATTGAATAGTATTTCATGAACCACCAGTTTCATTCGATTCGTCCAACTTACACAACCAGTACCAACGAAAAACTAAAAAGACTAGTATAAACTTTCATGTATATACTAGTCTTTTATTTATACAAAATTTATCTTTTTATTACTCATTAAACATATTAAAGATCATTTTTAAAATCTCATCTAAACCAGACCAATCATATTTATCAATCAAAGTTGAATCTTTCATACATTTTTCAGCTTTATCTTGAAACTTCTTTTGAATTTCTTTCTTATTAATAACCTCTCCCTGGTATTTTTTCAAAGAAGTGTCATAGCCTTTCCATTGTATAGGTATTAATTCTCCCTCCTTTAATAAAATATCTTCACCTAAATATACTTCAATACTACCTGCATACCCATTAATATTCATATTGACAATACCAGAAGGGCCTATTGTAGGATAATCATCAAGTGATTTTAAATACGGGTACTGTTTTATTTTAATGTTCTTTGGAATGACAGTTCTTGAAAGCCCTCTTATTGCTGATTCTGCCGCTGTATCATTATCAAATAAAGCTATAATCTTGTTATTAACACCAGCTCCAACAAACGATTTTATACTAGCCACTAAGGAACTGGCACTACCTGAAGCATTAGAAATACCAAAATCCATAAATGAATAGTATTCTTCTAAATGTGGATATAGTATCTTTAATGCACTTTGCAAAATAAAAATATCAGACGTTCCTTCTGTAAGAATTAAAAATTTCTCTCCTATTTTATAATCAAAAGTAAATCTTTCAATAACCTCTTCATAAATATCATCTATATTGTCTTCATCATAGTAACCTCCTTCTATTAATTCTGTTATATCATAAGTAATTTGAGTGTTCGAATCGCAATTTTCTAACAACGCTCTTAATAAAATTCTCTCGTCATATTCGTATGGGAAATTTTCAAAACCATATCGTCCTTGTAAAAGGTAATGAACAATAGAATTTGATGTTTTTAAATCTTCTTTAGAAACCTCAAAACCATATCCATTATCAATAATTTCCTTTGAAGCAGACAAAAAATTCTCAAAGGTAGATTCTTTTAAAAGTTCTACTTCCTGAATCCATCTTTCTTTACCATGTTTATATGTCTCATCTTGGATATAGGATTCTAAACTTTCTATTTTTTCTTCTTTAGAAACCTCAAAACTTTCTTTCGCTTTTTTTAATGTAAATCCTATCACATCCAATCTATCTTTAATGTTCTTAGCAATATTAATAAATTGGACTGCTTGTTCTTCTTCTTCACTTTCAACTTCTCTACCATATAATAATTGAAAGCGATCCTTCACCTTTCTCTTAAATGATTTTATTTCTTCAGGTAAAAAAAGAGATAATAAAAATGGATCTATCTCATTCTTAGTTGTCGATATTGGTTGTTTCCCTAAATAGAGTTCACAATATGCTCCCATTATATTTTTATTTTTTAATATTTAATTACTCTTACCAAGCATTATTATGATTAGTCCAATCAAACAATAAGATAATTTGTTCTAACTCATACATACTTTTTTCAAACTCTCTTCGACCCTTTGTATAAACAGTATCAGTTCCTATATCCGCTAATAATGTTCCCCGTAAACTTTCATCAACTAGAAAATCATGTGCTATATAATTTCTTTGACTAACTACTTCTTCTAAAAGATGTATAAAATCTTGTCTCAACCCATTTTTTTTTAACTCCCTTGAAACTCTTCCCAATGTCCATTTTTCTAAATCCTCAAAATTGTAACCATATTTCTCGGACAAGAGTTTTTTTAAGCCAAATTCTAAGATTTGAGCTTTCCCCATAAATAAAGAATATTGTTCCAAAAAAGATTTTTCAGTAAATAACTCTAATCTTTTCATAACCTCTTTTCGAATATCTTCCGGTTGTAATTCTGGTTTGTCATATAAATCTTCACTCATAATTATTTTTTAATATCCAAAATAAACCTAAAACAATAAAATGGATTTAGCAATAAAATAATTTCATTCAAACTTCATTTAGTTTCATCTAACTTATATAGCCAGTTCCTGAAAATATTCCTGTAGTACCTAGTTGTCTAGAATGTAATAATGGTTTTTCATTGGATGAAGAATATTTCGCTTGTTTAATTGAATGTCTAATTTCAGGTACTACTGACTTAAACAAATTATATAGAAAAAATATAATTAAAATATTAAAACGAAAATCTAAACTAAAAACTAGATTAGATAACGCCTTTGTTAACGATCCTGAGCAACCTTACTTTAAGATTGAACCTGAAAGAATAGAAAATGTAATATTAAAATTAGCTTATGGACATGCTAAGTTTGAAAACAGTGAAACAATATATAATAAACCTATTCAAATTGGTTATGCTCCACTCGAATCATTAACAAATGAAGAGTTAAACCTTTTTTTTTCAGTAACAACTTTAGAAAAAGCTCCTGAAGTAGGAAGTAGAGCTATGCAAAACATATATCTTACAAAAGATGGTGTTCCTATTGACAATTGGATTACAGTTCAACATGGAATTTATAGATATTCTGTAACCCCTACTATTGAGCACCTAAAAGTAAGAATATTAATATGGAATTACTTAGCTTGCGAAGTGATTTGGTAAAAACGAAGAAAAACTGAACATATATAAAAAATGTAAATATTTTTTTATGGGAAAAATTACTAATAAGCAAATTCATAAAGCCTATGAAATAGGAAAAGAAATTTATCTAAATAAAATGTCATTAAGTGAGGGGACAGAAATATTGAAAAACCTAGGAATGAAAAAAAGTTCTAGTCTTGATTACATTTATGCGTATTCAAACCTAGTACAAGGAAAACTCTTTACAAGAACGATGAACTCCTTTGGAATTAATTATTATCTCGAACAAATTCTAAATGAAAAAGGTGTCAATGGATTAAAAACAGCCCTAAGAGCTTTTTATCAACACATTGAATATTATGAAGAAGTCTCAGGAGCTTCTGTAAAAAAAGGAAGAGAAATCTACGATAAGTATTATGAATTAGTCAGAAATGATTTTGGAGAAACAATATTTCCAAATGAAGTGGAAACTGACAGAAAATATTTTGAGGGAAAAACAAAACAAGTTACTGTTAATAGTTATGAAAGAAATCAATTAGCAAGACAAGAATGCATTGAACATTTTGGCCTTAATTGCCAAGTTTGTAATTTCAATTTTGAAGAAAAATTTGGTGAATTAGGTCGAAACTTTATACATGTTCACCATTTACTTGATATTTCAATTATTGGTAAGGAATATTCTGTAAACCCTAAAATAGACCTAATCCCTGTTTGCCCAAATTGTCATGCAATGCTCCATAAGAAAAAACCAGCTTATACTATTTCTGAACTAAAAAAACTGATGAAAAACAATTAATGTTATACCTATAAAAAATAAAAACAAGGTGAAAAATCAACATTGAATTAGACTATCAAAGGAGTTCTTAAATTCACACAAATGGATTATTGAATCAATTTTTGGTTCTGCTAAGTTTGTACAAGATTAGATTTATGTATAATCAAAAGAGTAATCACGTCAAATGACATAGCAAATGTCTTGAGTAAGTAATTTTAAGCTGAAATACTAAAACAATAATTTAAAGAAATTTAACTTCTTTAAATACGGCTCATATTTGAACGTAACCTAACACTAAAGGATGTACTTCATTTCTCTTCTTTAAATTAAGAGACTTATTCAGTCATGGGAAATTAAAAGATTTTGAAATTTATTTACCAATTCAAAATTTAGACTTTTAAAATAAATCACCTCCGTTTATCACCCATTTTTTTTATCTTAGTAAAAATTAATTAGGAAACCTATTGTCTCTTCATTTTAAATAATATAGATCATTTTTCAAAAATATGAAATCAGATATTAATAACAATTGGGATGAACTGTTCATACAAGTTTATGAACAACTTATTTTTGAAAAAGCACGAAATAAAATTAATGAACTAGAGATACCTATCTCTATTTTAATGAGAAGCATGATTGGAGACAATCAGTATTTAGAGAAACAACAAATTCAGTGCACAGATGAATTAGTTCTTTTTATGAAGAATGTTGATTTAAATTTGTCTATGGATCAAAGAAAAGTATTCAAGGCTTCCCTAAACAACTCGCTAAAATTACTGGCACCTTCTTGTAATCCTCCTAACAGAAACACAACATCCTACAATATAATCAAAGCTATTAGTCTATATCTGCATAATGATAAGGACGTTAAAATATTATTTAAAGGGAGTATTCTTAAGGAGAACAAAGAATATTTGAATAAATTATTCCGTGAGGCATCCAATTCAATAAAGAATCACCAAGACAATCACTGTTCATCTAATACAGGTCCAATCGGTAATACATCTCATCTTCATGAACCTATAAAATCGATTTTAGAAGATATTGGGGTATCACCCTCTAAAAAAAGCTATAGTAACTATATTTTTTATGAAGCAGAAGGAGATTACAATTCATTACACGTTGATCGTGAAGAATATGGAATTAATATGCTAGTAAATATTAACCCTTCTTCAAAAAGCAATTCATCTTTAACCATGTTTGATAAAGGTTCTTTTTTTGATACCAAATTAGGGTTTGGTGAAATTATTATATTTCTTGCAGGGAGCTTAATTCATGGTAGAAAGCCAATAAAAAAAGGAGAGAATGTCACACTGCTAACAGTAGGCTTCTCTTATTAATCAATTAAAAAGTATAAAATTATGATGCACGTAGTTCCTAGATGTCTTGCAGGAGTATCTCCTGAAGCTCTAAAAAAATTAATCAAACTATTAGAAAATGAGCCAGATTCTGAATTGAAAGAAGCTGTTGAAAGATTGATTGATATGGCAAATAAAGAAATTGATGAGCAAAACAAGAAAAAGTAATATTTACGATTTTCCTGAGCTCTACTTTGATTTATTTTACCCTGAACCACATCAGAAAGATTGGGTTTTCAATAATATTTCAGAATTATTTCCTGATGGAATTGAAAACTTAATGGATCCTGCTTGTGGTTCAGGCACTTGGATATATTCAATACCATCTGAATATTATTTAGGGATTGACATCAATCCTAATATGGTTAAATGGTCAACAGATAAATTGCAAAATCGTAATGGAGACATAAAGCAAGGAAATATGCTTTATACAAAGGATTATACTAACAAGAAATTTGATTTAATAATCAATCCTGAAAGTACAATTGGACATTTAAAAAATCTAGAGGAAATTAAAAGTCATTTAAATAGTGTACGCCAAATAATCAAAGATGATGGATTTTACTTCCTTGGAATGCCTTTAAAAAACAATTTTTTTCAAGAGGAAGTAGTAAATTCTGAATATCAATCTGATTGGAAGAGATTAAGTACAGGTGGCAGAGGAAAAATGAAAATGTGGCATTCAGTAAACCTAAATGACTCAGAACAACTAATAACTCACTATTTGGTCGAAATTCAAAACAGCCAAATATACCCTTCAAAAATAACAGGTCATTTCGATATACTAAGTTTTAACTCCGATGAGATTCAGGATTTAATTAGTTTGTGCAAGTTTGAATTATATAAAGTTAATTATATGCAGTTTCCTGGCTACCCAAGTTCAAAAAAATTACACAATTTAGGCTTAACATCTTTAATTTTAAAACCTATTATGTGATGAGTAAGAATATAATATACATTATTGGGACAGGACAAAACCCTAAAGACCATTTAACCCTGGAAGCCGTTAGAGTGATTAAAGAATCTGATAAATTACTTTTGATTAATGGCGATAGTGAAAGTGTAATTGAGGCTATAAACGGTCATAAAAATTATGAAGATATAGTTGACTTGTATGTTGACGGAGATATTGACGATAACAATTACAATAGAATTGTGAAAAAAATTATTTCTGAATCAAAAAAAAATAAAATTATTAGTGTGACTACCGCGGGACATCCTTTAATTGGTGTCTCTTGGTGGGAAAGACTGAAAAAATCTAAATCATTTGATTCAGAAATAATTTATATTGAAGGTATCTCAAGCTGGACAGGAATTTTTACCGAGTTTGAACACGACCCGTTAGAAAATGGAGTTTTAACAGTAGATGCAAACAGACTTTTGATGTTTGAACAAACTATAAATCCAGAATTTGACACATTAATATTCAACTTCTGTTCAACAGGTACCAGAAAAACAAATATTTCAGCACCGTACGTTGACAACGAAATTCTATTTCTAAAAGAGCATTTGTTAAAATTTTATCCCGAAAATCATTCAGTTAGTATGATAAGTGCAAGGCATTTTGACGAAAAAAAAGGTAATATCATTAATGTTGAATTAATAAACCTAGAAGATATATTGCCAAAAATATCCTTTTATTCATCATTATTTATCAAGGGGGTTAACCCAAAATCGTACAATAAGGATTTTTTGAAGAAATTAATTGGATTGAAATAAAGGTAGCAATTAACAACTTGTATAAGTAATAGCGATTTGAGTACCAAATCAAACCGCTATTTCATTTAATTAAAGTATCTTGATCTACCACTACTCATAAACAGTACCGTTAGCTATAATTATGAAAACCGAATTAACAAGCAAAGATTACTTTAATGAATTCAGAGGAGCCATGGCTTATATTGAAGTTGAGCTTTCAAATAAGGATATTTCAATTGGTTCAGCTTTTCATATAGGAGAAGGAGTTTTTGTAACAGCAAGACACGTAGTGGAAAACTGTAAAATTTTATCCTTTGCAACAACAGAAAGTTATTATGAACCTGATGAAAATGGAAATGTTACAATCAATGGACAAGAAGGAAGTTTTCGAAGTATTAACGCAAAGGAACTATCAATAAAATCTGGACCTTACTTTCATCCTGATGAAAAAGTAGATTTGGCTATTATTGTATCTAATGAAACAGACATAAAAGTGGTTCAACTAGGAGGTCACTTGGATGACTGGATAAATGATTCACGATTTGTTCTTTTTAAAACACTGGTTATGGGATATCCACCAATTCCATTCTCTCAAAAACCAGTATTGTTTGCAGCATCTGCAGAAATTAATGCTGTAATAGATAAGTATAATGCACCACATCCTCACTTTATAATTTCTGCAATGCCTAGAGGTGGGTTTAGTGGTGGGTTATGTTTAATTGGAGATTGTGCTTTGGGTATCATAGTAGAATCTCTTGTAAAAGATAATCGTGATGTAGAGCTAGGATATATGTCGGTTTTATCGATTGAACCTATTTACATTTGCCTTAAAGCACATAGCTTAATTCCAAAAGTTCAAAGTGAATGGTGGGATGAATAAAAATAAAGCAGTTAACAAAACCTAAACAACATTAAAACACAACTTAGCCAACCTGCTAATTTAAGAAACTCTCGAAATTGAATGAAAAACTGGGAAAAGTATGAAATACAGATATTTGAAAAATTGAATGAATTATTCCCGAATTCTGACATTAAAAAAAACCAGCGAATTATCGGTCGCTATTCGGAACGCAGTCGACAAATAGACATTTTAGTTAAGTCAAAATCAATAGGTCGCGAATTATTAATTGTAATTGATTGCAAAAAATTCAGTAAAAAAATCGACATCAAAACTGTCGAATCTTTCATTGGGTTTTCAGAAGACGTTGGAGCGCATATTGGAATAATGATTACTAATGTTGGTTATACAAAAAGTGCTGAAAAAAGAGCTAAAAATCATCATAAAGATATCCAATTAGATGTAGTTAAATTTAACGATTTAGAAGATTATGAGTTTTCATTTGATATTTGTTCTTTATGTGACAAAGACGATGAGATTTCAAGAGGAATTATAAAATGGGATAATCCATTACCAATAATTGAAAATGGAATAGTAACATTAATTGACCTAGGCAGTTGTTCTTATTGTGGAGAACCTTACGTTAAGTGTCAAGGATGTGGTCAGATGATTCATTTAGGAGCAAATATTGAAGAAACAGAATGTTTCTGTGAATATGTTTTTGGAATTGAATCAGAATATGTTGGAAATGGGTTAACAGAAAAACGGCTAAAAATCAGGAATAAAAATGATAAACCTTCTGAATTCATTGACCCTAATCAAACTAATTTATTTGAATAAACAATTAAAAAACTTTTAAATTCAAACGAAATAAAGTTTCCTTTGAAATCAAATATAAATTGTTGTACCTATGTTGTACCCAATAAAAAAAACCGAAATTTAAAATCTCGGCTTTGTCTTTCAGTACGGGTGAAGGGAGTCGAACCCCCACGCCTTGCGGCACTAGATCCTAAGTCTAGCGTGTCTACCAATTCCACCACACCCGCGTGTTTATTGAGCTTAAGGTTGTGCAACACTTAATTACACAAATTCTTTAAGTCACCACATTTTAACTGTTTTTACGCTTTAGTGTGCAACTTTTGTGCAAAAATGGCTACCATTAAATTTATTTTCAGGTCAAGTAAAGACTACGCTCCATTAACTTTAAGATTTTCTCATAAAGAGAATAATTTAAAGATTGACATCTTTATCAGTACAGGATTTAACTCTAAGAGAAGTTACTGGTTTGATTCAAAGAACAAACAACTTAAATATCCTAAAACTTCTACTAAGGAATCCTCAGAAGTTAAAACAAAGCTTATTCAACTAGAAGAATTCATTTTCAACAAGTTTAATCAAGATTATATCGCCAAAACGATAAATAAACCTTGGTTGCAAGAGTGTATTGATGTATTCTTTGGAAGAAATGAAGGAGAGAATGCAAAATTACCTACTACATTAGTCGGTTACATTGCTCATTACATCAAGAAAGCCCATACAATTAAGAATTCTAAAGGAACATTTGGATTATCTAAGTCTAGAATTGATGATTTTAAGATATTAAAAAAGTTCATTACTGAATTTCAAGGAAAGAACATTATTAAAATTATAGATGTTAACCTTGATTTTAGTAATAGATTCACAAGTTGGATGATTAAAATTAAGAATTATGCTTCAGGATATGCAGGCAGAATGTTGAGTGCAATTAAAACAATTTGTAACGATGCTTCTTTTCATGGTTTAAAGACAAATCCTCAACTTTCAAAAGTTACAGGATATAAGACAAAGAACGAGTATATAGTCGTTTTAAAGCCACAAGAATTGGCAAATATAAAAGACATAGAACTGCTCTTAAAACGTCTTAAAAACGCCCGTAAATGGCTTCTATTAGGCTGTTATACAGGTCAAAGAGCAGGTGATTTACTCAACATAACTTTAGATAATTTTCACACTAGAAATGACCTAGAAGTTATTGAATTAAAGCAACAGAAAACAGGTAAATTAGTTACAATTCCAGTACTTGATGAAGTAAAAGAAATTATCTCAACTGGATTTCCTTATAAGATTAGTCAACAGAAATTTAATCTAGCAATTAAAGAGATTTGCAGACTAGCAAAAATAAATGAACTAACAGAAGGATTCCTATTTAATAAAGACTCTAAACGTAGAGAATTCGGAAAGTATGAAAAGTGGAAATTAATTTCAACTCACACATGTAGAAGAAGCTTCTGTACGAACAACTTCGGAAAGTTACCTAATTATTTAATTATGAGTGTAACAGGTCATAGTAGTGAGAAAACATTTCTCGGTTATATCGGTAAAACATCTTACGATTATGCTAAACAATTTAAAGAATTGTATAAAACCACTTAATCATTCTTCTTAAGAATGTCAATTTTAGGTTAATTTTCAACTACAAATCCCGGATTTGGGTTTTTACTCTATTAATAGTATGTAAAATCCCCGGGATTTGTAGTCTAACTAACAATTATATGATTAAAAAAGGTGCATTACGGAAACCCGTAGCTTTTTCCAATAAAATAACAATATGTTTGCATACCCTAAAAACTGTCAACTTAATTTATGAGCATAAAGCAAGTTATTAAATTAAAAGGTAGCATATATACAGATTATAGTGGTATAAAAAGGTTATTTGAATTTTATAAAGAAGCTTCAAAATATAAAAATAGAACTCTATTTGTGGACTTATATAGCCTAGAATGGATAGATGCTAATTTAGCATCATTATTTTCCGCCATTTTATATAAACTATCAGATGAAAACCAATTAAGTTTTTCAACAGATGAAAAACATTTAGAAAATAAATTTGACGTTCTTTTAAGAAATGGTTTTTTCTTAAAAGATAATAAGAGAATAAAAGACGAAAGAAAATCAACTGTCCTCCTTAGTTTTTTTGAATCGGGTAGTTCAAAAGAATTTTTACATTATGTAAAAAATGATTTACTCAATCATAGAGGTATGCCCAACTTTGATAATAAGACAAAGAATGGAATATTAAACGAATTGATCGAAGTCTATAACAACTATGAACTTCATTCAAAAACCTGTCATCCTTGTTTTGTATGCGGGCAATATTACCCTAAAGACAAAAAAATTAAATTTACTATAGTTGATTTGGGTATTGGTTTTTTCCCTGCAATTAATAAGAAAGAACCAAAGGTAAAAAATGATTATGACGCTATTAATTGGGCACTAACACCCCGAAATACAACACGAGTAGGTTGTCCTGGTGGTTTAGGGCTTTCACGGTTAAAAGAACACTGTGAAACAACTAATAGTGAAATTCAAATAATTACAGGTAATACGTTTTGGAGCAGTGAATTAAAAGACACTATTTTTGATTATAGAAATTTTGAATCACCTTTTGTTGGTTCAACTATAAATTTGTTATTCTCAGAAAATTTGAATTAATTTGCATCCCAAAAATTGTATTAAAGAAAAAAAATTAATAACTTACAGGCGTTATGTCGTTAAACATAAGTAAAATAATAGGTTCACAGTACGCTGTTGATTCAAGTGATGGAAGATTACTTTTCGGGGTTTTGACTCGAAGTATGGACTCTTCAAGTGGGTTAGTTATTTCTTTTAAAGAGATAGAACAAGTTTCAACATCATTCTTAAACGAATCAATCGGTAAATTTGTAAATGAATATTCACAACTAAGAGAGAAATTAAATTTTCTATATCCAGAAGATGACTTCTTGATAGAGGCTAAAGTCGATAATGTTATAGAAAATGCTCTATTAGGTGATGAATATGACCAGATGGTTGACAATACTATAATGACATTGTAATATGTCATATAACATAAAGGATTTAAAAAAATCCTCTCCTTTACCTAATAAAAAATATTTGGTTGATGCTAATATATGGATAAAAGTTATTAGTCCTAAAAATAAGAGAAAACCAAAGGATGAGCATTACGTAACTTTTATTGAAAAGATTAGAAACACCAATAAGTGTAAAATAATTCTGCCTGCTCTTATTATTTCTGAAGTTATTAATAGAACTATTAGGGATCAGTACATGGTTAAGTTTATAAATGATAAAGGTCTAAAAGGTAAAGAACTCCCTAGTACGTTTTATAAAGAACAGTTTCGTCCATCGAGAGAATATAAGATAGGATATACTTTAATTGTAGATGATTTTAAAAATTATTTGAGTACATCTGAGTTAATTAGTGATGAATTTGGACAAAAGGTTAAATTCAAAGACGTATTATCTAAACCAAACTTTAACTTAGATTTCAATGATAACTATTATTATCAACTTGCAAAAAAGAATAACTATATAATAGTTACTGATGACAAAGACTTTTGGCTTGAAAATATAGAAATTTTAACTTTAAGTGAAACTCTTTTGAAAAAACAGCAAGCCGAAGACATCAGAAAAGATAAATAAACAACAATGGAGAAGTTGTAGAAAGAGTTCTATATTCGGAAGTTGGGAAATTAAAAACGAAGACTTATTATATAGAATTGAAAAATACGAAGATTTAGGATTAACACCTTAATAGAAATAAATAAATGCCCCTTAAGTGGGGCATTATTTTTTAATACAAATCCCGGATTTAGGTTTTGTTTCTATTAGTAGTATGTAAATTTACCCGGATTTGTAGTTCATTCCCCAATGAAGTTATCAAAGATTTCTATAAAATATTTCCTCAACATAAAATCGAAGAGTCAAGTTTTAGGAAATAAAACAATAAGAAAATGCCTCAATTTGAGGCATTTTTCAACTACAAATCCCGGATTTAGGTTTTTATTCTATTATTAGTATGTAAAATCCCCGGGATTTGTAGTTCTTTTTTAAGGTAAAACATGAAGATTTTACTTCAACATATTACATGCGTTTACTGCATTTATTCTAGCATTTCTAACTTCATTATTAACTTTCGTTCCTAATCCACAATTAGCTCCTGTAAATTTTGAAATCTTACGCTTTCTAGTAGCCTCATTTTCAAGTTTAGGGTAGTAAGTATAAGTATCATTACAACGAGTAAAAATATCGTTCGTATCGCTTCTTCTAGACTCTAACAGATAACCATCCAATTTTATTTTATCTTTTAATTCCCCATTAGCAAATAACTCAAATGAAGTAGTAATCTTATACGATTTAACGACTATATGAAACTGGCTGTAATCACTTACATACTGTATCATTTCAGACTCATATAAGGCGTTTTTAGCGATTGTTTTCTCTTTAACAGACAAGTTGTATCTAATCCCATTTTCGTCCGTTACAAGCAAGTTATTCATGTAATAACGAAGCTTTTCTAACTTCTTATTTTCTTCTTTCTTTTTAAGTAATTCTTTGTCCTTCTCAGCTTGATTAAAGCGTTCTACCGAAGTTTCATTCTTAGTGTTGTCCTTAAGGCTCTCTTCCTTAGAATTAGTTCCACAAGACGCTAGAAAAGCAACTATAATACATGCTAAATATTTTTTCATAAGATTTTATTTTAATTCGCTCAAATATAGAAGAAATATTTCTTTTGCGGTCGTTCGTCCGCATTATTTTTTACAACTATACATTCATTTGCTGTATGGATGTAAATAAGAAAGTTTGCAATTACATAGCTAAAGAATGGATAAAACAAAGTAAGTCTAATAGAAACTTTGCACTAGACCATAACATTGATGAGAAGACTGTTAGAAAAATTCTTCAAGAAGAGGGATATAGAATCCCATTAAAAACTTTGTTCAAGATTTGTGAAGCCAGAAATTTAAAACTTAAAGATTTTTTTTCTAGAATCGATATATAAAAATTCTCTTTTAAGTGAAATTTATTTTTTTATAACATCAAAATTTTATATTTTCATAAAAAATTTCACTCTTAAGTGAAATTATGGTATTATTTTTGCAAAAATTAATTTAATGATATATAGTCTAGTAGAGCTAGATGAATACTCAGGAAAAAAAACCACTGTTTATTCATTATTAGACGAGGAGGAAGAAACATTATTCGATAAATTTGTTCAAGAAAACGAAGGAAATCATTTAGCTGAAGTTCAGGATATTACCACTAGACTAATAGAGATGGCTAACAACACCGGTATCAAAAAAAGCTTCCTCAAAATGAATGAAGGGAATCCTGGTGATGGCATATGTGCTTTATATGATAAACCCAATAGTAAGCTTAGAGTTTATTTAATTTGGTATGGACCTGATTTAATAATATTAGGAAACGGAGGATATAAAGATAAAAGTATTAGAGCATTTCAAGAAGACGATAAACTAACAAAAGAAAATTATTTACTAAGAGAAATTGTAAAGAAAATAACAGAAAAGATGAAAGAAAAAGAAATATGGATTGCCAGTGATGAAGAAGGCTCTTACTTTGATTGGCACGATAATGATGATTTTAAAATCGAAATCTAAAAAAACTAAGAAACAACTTTTAAATCAAATATGGCACGTAGGAAAAAACATATAAGTAAAATACAGAAAGAAATACTTGAGTCTACCTCACAAATTGAAAAAAACAAGATTAGAGAAAAAATAATTCTAGCCGACAAAATAAATCAGGCTATCCTTAAAAAAGGTTTATCCAAGTCTGAGTTTGCTAGTTTAATGGGACGCACAAACTCCACAGTTACAAAATGGATAAGTGGCACACATAATTTCACTTACGATACAATAATCGAAATTGAAACCATTTTAAACATAGAGCTTAGAAAAGAAACCATAATAAGATATGTCAAACCAAGTTTTAGAATTGAATTTAATACAAAAACTAATAATAAAATAGAAACTCAAAAAAGTTATCAAGCAAATCTATTATCAACTAAAGTTAATTGTGATAACATAGCTATTTGTTAAACTTATTAAATAAAAATCAATGAAATATTGGTTAAAAGATATTAAAATATTAAAATTCACATTATTTGAATTTCCCGAAAGCACGGTAAGAGAAAAAGAACTGCATTTAAACTTAAATTTAGAAGGTAAATTTGACAAGGAAACTAATGAAATATCAATAATAGTAGATGTTTTCGTTTATATAGAAAAAAATGAAAGTGAAAGTGAAAATATCGCTGAATTAAAAGTAAAAAACACTTATCAAATTGAAAAAACAGATTTATTAGATGACAATAATAACGTTTTAGTTACCGAGGAATTAAAAGTAAAATTAAATGAAACTTCTATTTCAACTACTAGAGGAATATTATTTACGAAATTTCAAGGAACTAAAATTGATGACATAATAATACCTCTTATAGACATCAATGAAGGCACTGAAGAGGAGCAAGAAGAATAACATTAAATTCATTTGGATCTTTTATTTAAACTAAAGACCTTATTAGAAACAAAAACCATCTTATAACAAGGATGGTTTTTTCTATTTTTAAAATTAATTATTAACCTACAGTAAAGTATAAATTCAGAAAAAATGTGCAACTTTTGTGCAAACCTTAAGAAAGAAAAAATGCAATTAACTAAAAGAAAGCTAATTGCATTTGTTTAAAGTACGGGTGAAGGGAGTCGAACCCCCACGCCTTGCGGCACTAGATCCTAAGTCTAGCGTGTCTACCAATTCCACCACACCCGCGTGTTTTTGAATTGTGCCTGCAAATATACACCAAATATTCAATTTACAAGGACTTTTTTGAGGTTTAATTCCCTACTTTTTTACTGAATACTCAATTACAGGTACTTAACTATAAAAAAAAGCAAAAGTCCTCCCGAGGAGGACTCACTTTAATCCTATTTTAAAACCCTTCTAAAAATTTTAAATAGATAACTAATGCGGGGCAAAAATCCGCTTTTATCACCATGATCAGGTTAAGAAAATATTATCAGTTTTTTAACTAAAAACCACCTAATTTCAACCTATTTAAAATCAACTACTTAGCAAACAAAATTCTTTTCCATTTTCCAACCTCCCGATACTCACTTCGTTTCAACTGATAGTATACTAACAAAAATCGCTCTAGCCTCAGTCAAAAAACACCAAAATCACCGCGCCTAACAAGGGCGTAAACATTTGTAAAAAATAAGTTAACTTTACATATTCAAATAACTTAATTTATCCATGCAAACAATTCAAGAATATATAGCTCAACACAAACAACGATTTATCGATGAGCTTATTGACTTATTAAAAATTCCTTCGGTAAGTGCCGACCCTGCCTATAATCAAGATGTATTAAATACTGCCGATGCAGTGAAAGCAAGCCTAGAAAAAGCAGGCTGCGATAAGGTGGAAATTTGCGAAACCCCAGGATATCCAATTGTTTACGGAGAAAAAATAATTGACCCTGCCCTTCCTACCGTGTTGGTGTACGGGCACTACGATGTGCAACCCGCAGATCCTATTGACCTTTGGGATGCGCCTCCCTTTGATCCCGTGATCAAAAAAACAGACATCCACCCAGAAGGTGCCATCTTCGCCCGCGGTGCCTGTGATGATAAAGGACAAATGTACATGCACGTAAAAGCCCTAGAATACATGACCCAAAACGGTCAGCTTCCGTGTAATGTGAAGTTTATGATTGAAGGAGAAGAAGAAGTAGGCTCGGAAAGCTTGGCGTGGTTTGTACCTAGAAATAAAGAAAAATTAGCCAATGACGTGATCTTAATCTCCGATACCGGAATGATTGCGAATGATATTCCATCAATCACCACCGGATTGCGTGGTTTGAGCTACGTGGAAGTAGAAGTAACCGGACCTAACCGCGACCTGCACTCAGGGCTCTACGGAGGTGCCGTTGCCAACCCTATTAACGTATTGACCAAAATGATTTCGTCATTACACGATGAAAACAAACATATTACCATCCCTGGTTTTTACGATAAAGTAGAAGAATTATCAAAAGAGGAACGCGCAGAAATGGCCAAAGCGCCCTTTTCATTAGAAGCCTATAAAAATGCCTTAGACATCGACGATGTGTACGGAGAAGCGGGCTATAGTACCAACGAGCGCAACTCAATTCGACCTACCTTAGACGTCAACGGAATCTGGGGAGGCTATACCGGTGAAGGTGCCAAAACCGTTATCGCTAGTAAGGCCTATGCTAAAATTTCTATGCGACTGGTACCCAACCAAGAGTGGGAAGAAATTACCGAATTGTTTAAAAAGCACTTCGAAAGCATCGCACCAGCTGGCGTACGTGTAAAAGTAACGCCACACCACGGTGGACAAGGTTATGTAACTCCAATCGACAACATCGGATACCAAGCAGCGAGCAAGGCCTACCAAGAAACCTTTGGTGTTACCCCAATACCACAACGCAGTGGAGGAAGTATTCCTATTGTAAGCTTGTTTGAACAAGAACTAAAAAGCAAGACCATTTTAATGGGATTCGGATTGAACTCCGATGCGATCCACTCACCAAACGAACACTTCGGCGTGTGGAACTACCTTAAAGGAATTGAAACCATTCCGTTTTTCTACCGCTATTTTAGCGAGTTATCGGAAAAAGCATAACGTACTGCGCTTAGTACAACAGCACGACCGGAATTCAGTATTGCACTGAATTCCGGTTTTGTTTTTTAGACTAGTTGATGGTAATGTACCAGGTAGTTCGAAACCATAAACTGTGCGCCTGTGCAGGTTCAAATAGGTGGGCATAACGGTAGTCTACCCCGAACTCCAGCTTGTTGTTCGGATTGATTAAATACCCCACATACGGCGATACTCGCAGTTCAAAATCACGTTTGTTAAACTGGTATAAATACTCGTTGGTCAGTTTTACATACCACTCTTTTGGGTCTAACTTTTCTCCACTCAACGCACGTTGAGCACCCAAACGATATCGCGCACGGTATTGCGGACGTTTTCCCGATTGGAAAAACTGTTCAAAACCTATGCGATGGGCCAGCTTCCAATGCTGCACCCCAGTAACGATATTGTAGTGTTGCACCGTTCGGTGTATGCGCTCACCCGCCTTAAATCGTAAAATATAACCGACATTAACCGAGCGATTATAACCCGATTTTATCGATACTAAGGTCGATACATCGACCAACCTATGTGCTAACTTCCAGTCATCTTTATACCACTGCTCGCGTGCTTCCACACTTTGCACCCACTTTAACTGGGAATTGATTTTTTTCGTTAGTACCACCTTTGGCAACCATCCACTCAAGGTGGTATCTTGGGCATATAGCGCAGTGCTCAGCAATCCGAACACCCAAGTCATCATCAAAATTTTCTTCATTAATACTCTAGATTATCCGAATTTACCGGAGCAAATTTTAGTTCTTTTTCAAGGCTACCATCTCGGCGCAGCAATACTTCGTACTTAGCAGTGTCTCCGTTTTTCTCAGCGGTGAGTACGAGCTCGTACTTCAATACCAAAGGCTCGGCTAAATCACCCGTAAAAACAGCCTTCTTAATCGCTTCCACACTCCCAGTATACTGAAACTGTACTTTTTTTACCTTGAACGATCGAAAAGTATGCTGCAGCCTCTTTTTCAACAAGGATTTTAAAGACTTCGGCAATTTTTTCCATCGGTAATGTACCTCTACATCTTGCAATTCACCCAATTCACTAAACTCCACACTGTGACGCTGCCCGCGGAACTTAAATTTGGCTTCATAGGTTTTCCCTTCTTGGCTCTCCTCGGCAAACCACTTTAGCTTTTTGAGGCTCTTGACTGGTAAATCCCAATTAGTAAGTAAGGTTCTTGCCGCTGGCGGAACCGCTGTGTCTTCGATACGATATTCGCGCTCGAATTTTTCTTGAGCCTGCACGCCCGTCCAACTCATCGTGGCAATCAAGCAAATGCCTATCAGCGTTTTCATGCTATAACTTTTTGTTTTTTTCTTTTCGTTGTAATAAGGCCCTGTTTAAACTTCTCGGAGTAATTCCCAGGTAATTTGCGACGTCGGTTTTTGCCACCTGCGTTAGCAATTCAGGAGCCTGTGTCAGTAAACGCGTTAGGTTTTCTTCAACCGTATAACTCGCCTGGTAAGCACTTCGCGGTGCTTTGTACGAAATCTTTTCGGCTAGGCCTTTCATGATCAACGCGTTAAAGGCGGTATCTTTTGCGAGTAGTCGCCGAAAGTGATCAAATGAAATTTTATACAGTACCACCTCGCTCAACGCCTCAATAACGCAGTAACTCCGTTTCCCATTAAAAAACTCAATCTCCCCAAAAAACATGCCCGCTCCCAAAAACTCTTGGATGTATTCTTTACCGTTTTCATTGGGCAAGTAACACTTGGCCAAACCCGTACTCAGTATGTAAATCCACTGATACCGTTTGTCAACATCGATCAACACCGCATTTTTTTCGCGCTGTTCGCGTTGAAAATAGCCTGCCGTTTCCCCTGTTAAATTTTCGATATAGGTTAGTAAATCGGGTTGTGTTCTGATCATGATATACCGTTGGGACAAATGTCCTTTGCCGTCCTTTTTAAGCGTTGTTACTTTGCCTTGTAAAAATACACAATATTTAAACACATGACCACAACAACGCTTTCACAACAACTAGATTTTATAACAGAAATAGACAAACTCAAAAACGTAGCACGCAAAACCAGACATCTCAACGAAACCACCGCAGAAAACGATGCGGAGCACTCTTGGCATCTCGCCATGATGGCCTTGATACTCCAGGAGCACGCCAACCAGCCCGTAAACATCCTCAAAGTTCTCAAAATGGTCTTGATTCACGATATCGTCGAAATTGACTCGGGAGATATCTTTTTATTTGACACGGTCCAAAACCACGACAATACCGAAAATGAACTCAAAGCCGCCGAACGTATTTTTGGACTACTTCCGGCACCCCAAAAAGAAGAATTCATTGCCCTTTGGCAAGAGTTTGAAGCTGCCGAAACACCAGAAGCTCAATTTGCCAAGGCCATTGACCGCTATGCACCTGTACTCATCAACTCACAGAACGACGGTGGTGCATGGAGAGAATTTGACATTTCTGAACAGCTTGTGATTGAAAAGAACCAGCGTATTCAACAAGGGTCTACTACCTTGTGGAGCATTGCAAAAAAGCAAATTCAACAGGCATTTCAACGAGTACAACTATGAAAACACTAACCCATACTACTACGCTGATCAGTAAACCCTTTGTGTTTATTTGTATCAGCTCCCTGCTCTTTTCATCGAGCTACAACATGCTTATACCTGAACTTCCAAGCTACCTCGCCCAAATGGGCGGTGGTGAATGGAAAGGACTCATCATTGCGCTATTTACCCTTACCGCCGGGCTTTCACGTCCGTTTAGTGGTAAACTCGCCGATACCATTGGGCGCAAACCCGTCATGCTCTTTGGCGCTTTTGTTTGTATAGGAATCAGCAGCTTATATCCTGTAATCAGTTCCATTGCGGGCTTCTTGTTTTTACGTCTCGTACACGGCTTCTCTACAGGTTTTACGCCCACCGGATTATCGGCCTATATTGCTGACAGTATTCCGAAAGCTCGCTGGGGAGAAGCCCTCGGAATCCAAGGACTATTTTACAGCACAGGACTCGCACTCGGACCCGCCGTAGGCAGCTTGATAAAGGCCAACTACTCCTTCGACATCATGTTTTACAGTTCCTCAGCAGTAGCTCTACTGGCCCTAACACTTATGCAACAAGTTCCTGAAACCCTGCAAAAAAACGGGCAGTTTAGCTGGAATAGTCTAAAAATTACCAAAAGCGATGTGATTGCCAAAGAAGTACTACCTGCAGGGATCATCACCTTTCTTTACTACCTGCCCTTTGGCGTAGTACTCACCTTGATTCCCGACTGGAGTGAAACTGTAGGCATCAGTAATAAAGGCGCCTTCTTTATCTATTTCACCTTGGCTTCGTTGGCCGTTCGTTTCTTTGCCGGAAAATACTCGGATACCTACGGACGCATCCCGCTCATCAAGGTAGGACTCCTGCTCATGGGGATCGCCCTACTGCTCTTGGGCAGTATGCACAGCGCAACAGGCGTGTACTTGAGTGCAACGCTCTACGGCTTGGCTATGGGAATTTTATCACCCGCTGCCAATGCTTGGACCATTGACCTCAGCAATGACCATGAACGCGGAAAAGCAATGGCCACCATGTATATTGCCCTCGAAGCCGGAATAGGCCTCGGAGCCCTTTGCAGTGGTGCGTATGTACAAAACCATATTCAACGAACTCCAGTAAGCATACTCATTGTAGCAGCCCTTGTCTTTAGTGGTATTGTATACCTAACCCTAAGACGCTCAAAAAAATAAACTGCATTTTTTCATCTCTACATTTGTAGAATACATTTTTTGTTTCTACATTTGTAGAGTACAAAATTGAAAAAAGCATGCAGTTATCAAAAACAGAAGAGCAAGTAATGCAACATTTATGGAAACTTGAAAAAGCCTTTATGAAAGACCTGCTTCAAGCCTTTCCAGACCCCAAGCCGGCAACCACCACGGTGGCTACCTTATTAAAGAGGATGCACGACAAAGGGTTTATTGGCTATGAACTCCACGGCAAAGCGAGGGAGTACTATCCGCTAGTAAAAAAATCAGATTACTTTTCAAAGCACGTGAACGGATTGATTAAGAACTTCTTTAACAATTCAGCTTCCCAATTTGCTTCGTTTTTTACTGCCTCAACAGATCTTTCTATCGACGAATTAGAAGATTTAAAAAAGCTCATTGACAACCAAATTAAAGAACAGAAAAAATGATGCTTTACCTCCTCAAATCGTCGCTGTGCTTGGCCTTGTGTTTAGGCTTTTACCTACTGTGGTTACAACGAGAAAAAATGCATCAGTTTAAGCGTTTTTTCTTACTGGGAAGCATCTTTCTTTCCTTTCTCATCCCACTGCTAACCATAAGCACACCAGCACTCACCGAAACATTGATCTACGAGCAAGCTGTCACGGATAATATTGTTATTGCCGAGCAAGTAACTCCTGAGCCTGGATTCGATTACGGGCTGGTACTGTGGGTACTTTACCTGGCGGTAACAGCGGTGCTTACCGTCCGTTTAGTGCGCAATCTATACGGAATTGCCAAACGCATATGGACGTCAAAACGCTTGCATTTGGAATCGGCAACCCTGGTATTGACGGAAGAGCATTTGAGTCCGCATACTTTTTTGAACTATATCTTTATCAGTAAAAAAGAATACACCGACAGCAGCATTGCCCCGGAGTTATTGACCCATGAGCTCACGCATGCCCGTCAAAAACACTCTGTAGACATCTTGATTATAGAATGCTTGCTCCTCGTATTTTGGTTCCATCCGTTGTTTTACCTAGTCAAAAAACAGATGCAGCTAAACCACGAATTTTTAGCCGACGACAAGGTGCTGCAACAGCACAGCAACCTCGTTGGATACCAACATTTACTCTTAGAAAAACTCACGCTGAACAGCGCTCATTACTTGGCCAGTAATTTTAATTATTCATTAACAAAAAAACGATTAGTTATGATGACTTCAAAACGATCAACCACGACGATACTGCTCAAAAAACTAGCAGTACTTCCATTACTTGGCGCATTTGTATACCTGTTTGCCGAACGTGTTCAAGCTCAAGAAGAGCCCAGCTATGAAAAAGTTATAGTAAAAGCTCCTAAGCCCAATGCTCCGGCAGCACAGTCACAAATGACCATTACGTACCAACGCAAAGACGGTACTAAAATCGTAAAGAAATTCGAAGATCTTACAGAGGCAGAAAAGGCAAAATTACCGCCACCGCCACCGCGTATTACCGCCCGTAAAGTTCCTTCAAAGGCACTTATTAACAAATTAAAAGACAGTAAAACCTATGCAATTTGGATTGATGGAAAACCTGTTAGCAACAAAATCCTCAACCGCTATAAAAACACGGATTTTGCATATCATTCAGGGAGTATGGTGCATAAAAACGCTCGTAGCAAACGCTTCCCTCAACCCTACCAGTTTAACTTAGCTACGGAAAAGTACTACCGCAAGCACATTAAAAACCGCAAAGGTATATATCCGGTTGCTATTAAGGAGCTGTTACCTCCTCCGCCTCCACCACACACCAAAGAGTGCGAAGCAGTACCACCACCGTCTCCTTTAGAGTTTGTAAAAAAGATGAACAACAAAGAGGTGAGCTATACCTATAACGGTAAGCCTGTAAGCCATAAAAAAGCCTTACAACTCTTACAAAAAAACAACGCTCTCAATATTCGCGTGCTAAAGAAAAACGGAAAACAAAGTGTGCACATTAGCGAAAAACCGATTGTGATCGAAAGCAAACAGTAAATTTTCGCAAGCCGCTGCAGGCAGCAGACTAAAAACCAAGACACTAACCCAAGAACGGGTTCCTAGTGCTGGTAAAAATTTTAACACTAAAAAGCCTCTGAATCAGGGGCTTTTTTGTAACAAATCAACTTTTCATTCGTTATTAGAGTATGCTAAAACGTTTTTTCCTCCTTTGTTCTGGGGCCGATATTCCCTTGCTCAACGAATGTTCACACGGTGAACAAAACAAATACGTCGGTATCGGCGCTACCGTATTTTTTACTGCAGTCATGGCCGCCATTGCGGCTAGCTATGCCTTGTATACCGTATTTGACCAGGTGCTCATTGCAGTATTTTTTGGACTACTCTGGGGGTTGCTCATTTTTAACCTCGACCGTTTTATCGTGTCGACCATGCGCAAAAAAGAATCCTTTAAAAGTGAATTTCTGCAAGCCTTACCCCGATTAATTTTGGCTCTCATCATTGCCATGGTGATCTCAAAACCTTTGGAATTAAAAATTTTCGACAAAGAAATTCAACAGGTCCTACTCGAAGAAAAAAACGAGATGACACTTAACAATCAGCAGCAAATTGCGCAGCAATTCACTCCGCAACGAACTGCACTTCAAACGGAAATCGAGCGCCTAAAAAAAGAAATTACAGCAAAGGAAACAGAAGTAAACAACCTCTATGAAACCTATATTTCAGAAGCAGAAGGACGCAAGGGAACTAAAAAGGTAGGAAAGGGCCCGGTATACAAAGAAAAAAGAGCGAAACACGATCAAGCGCTTGCCGATTTGGCGGCCTTAAAGAAAGAAAATCAAGCAAAAATTGCCACCAAAGAAGCCGCCGTGCTCCAGTTGCAACAGCAAGAAAAAAATTCAGTGACCAACAGTCAACCCATCATTGATAATTTCGGAGGGTTTATGGCTCGCATCAACGCACTTAACAAATTGCCCTGGCTGCCGTCATTCTTTATTTTCTTACTCTTTTTAGCCATTGAAACAGCGCCTATTTTTGCGAAACTCATCAGTGCAAAAAGCGAATACGACCTCAAGTACCAGAACCGAGAAGACATCCTAAAAAACTGGATTTTACAACAAGAACACCAACGCAGTGTCTTACTGGCTACGGATACGGAATTAAACAACAAAGTATACCGCGATTTACAAGAAGAAGAAGCCATCTATCAACAAAAACAACAGATGGCCAGAAAACTCATTCAAGCCCAAACAGATAGCTTTTTACAAAACCATCAAAAAGTGCTATAGATTTCATAATTTTTCTTTATATCCTTCAACATTTTTTTTAATTTTGCGAAGAATATTATTGAAATTGCATGAATAAACTAAAAACGCTAGTACAAATTGCTATTGTATGTGTTAGCATGACCTCATTTGCACAAAATCCATTAGAATATTCAGGTTTACTCATCAGTCCTGAGTTAAAAGAAAATGCAAATGCCGTCATTAAACTGTCTGAAACGACCATTGAAGTTACCTCTTTTGACCGTTTAAAAGTAACGGAAAAACGCGTGGTTACGGTACTCAACAAGCTCGGTCGTAAATGGGTACACGCGTACCAACATTACAACAACGACACAAAAATTCGCAACCTAAGTGCGACGATCTACGACAATCTCGGAAAGCGTATCAAACGCTATGCTGAAAGTGACTTTAACGATGTAAGTGCTGTTGACGATGCTTCTTTGTACAGCGACGCCAAAATTAAGTTCTTAGAATACACGCCAACCTCGTATCCGTATACCGTGGTTTTTGAAACTACCTACGAAAATTTAACAACGGCCTTTATTCCGAGTTGGAATCCTATAGAAGGATACAGTGTTTCGGTACAGAAAAGTACCTATCGACTGCTAAATCCTACCTCAGTACCTTATCGCAAAAAAGAATCGAACTTCAAAGGTTTTGACGTTCAAGCATCAGCTACTCCTGAGGTCTTGGTATACGAAATCAAAAATCAACCTGCTATCAAGTTCGAGCGCACCAGTGTTGCCTTGCATAAAACAACTCCGACACTACAGGTAGCCTTGGATAAATTTGCCTTAAAAGGCGTTGCTGGGACCGCAACAAACTGGAAAGAACTCGGTTTGTGGTTGCACCAGCATCTGTTTACCGACAAAAACCAGTTAAGTCCTGCAACCATTAGCAAGGTAAAACAACTCGTTAAGGGAATTGAAAGTGACGAAGAGAAGGTCAAAAAAATCTACGAATACGTTCAAAATAAAACGCGATACATCAGTGTACAAGTCGACATCGGTGGCTGGGAACCCATTGCCGCTATGGAAGTAGACAAGGTGAGCTACGGTGACTGTAAAGGCCTGTCTAACTACACTAAAGCCCTGTTAGACGCTGTTGGGATTCCGTCATATCACACCCTCGTATACGCGAAAAACAAACGTGACATCACCAAAGATTTCACCTCATTGCAAGGAAACCACATGATTTTAAACGTTCCGTTAAAAGATAAGGAACTGTGGTTGGAATGCACCAATCAGGAGATCCCTTTCGGATTTTTAGGAGACTTCACCGATGACCGTGATGTTCTCGTAGTAACCCCTGAAGGAGGAATCATTAAAAGGACTCCTAGCTACAAAGACAACAGTTTGCAAGAAACTACGGCAACCATAGCATTGAAAGCCAATGGAAATGTTACGGCTCATATTGAACGCAGTTCAACAGGAGTTCAGTACAACAACAGTTATCAAATTGAAGGTTTCACATCAAAAGAGCTCGACAAATACTACAAAGAACGCATTTGGGACTATAACAACAACTTGGAAATTGTTAAAACACAGTTTACCAATGACAAGAAAGCCGTTAAATTCACGGAATCGATAGATGTTACCTTGGATGAATTTGCTACGGTACGTCCGGAAAACTACCTCGTACGCGTCAATGTATTTAACCGCTTTTCGCACGTTCCTAAGCGTTACCGCAAACGCAAGCGTCCGTTAAAATTATCGATGAGCTATACTGACAAGGATAGCTATACCTACACCTTACCTGAAGGGTATAAGATGACGACACTTCCTACGAAAATCAACCTTGAAAGTACTTTTGGACGTTATACCGCCTATTTTGAAAAGATAGATGATACGCATTTCCGCTACCACCGCGAAATGACCATCAACGAAGGAGTGTACCCAAAAGAAGACTACAAAGCCTATAGAAAATTCAGAAAATCAATTGCTAAATACGACGGAATGCGTATTGAACTTATCAGACAATAAGAAAAACTACTAAACATAAAAATTATGAAAAAACTAGCATTATTAGTATGTATGTTTATATCTGTCACGGCTATGAGTCAAGATATAAGCTTCGGAAAAGTTTCGGAAGCGGAACTTAAAGCAACGCAGCACGCCCTTGATTCCACGGCAGATGCAGCTTACCTCTTTAAAAAGAGACGCACCTATTTTGACTTCAATACCAATGACGGATTTAACGTCGTTACCGAATATCACAGCCGTATTAAAATTTACACCAAAGAAGGCTTTGACTACGCCACACGCCACATCAGCTACCGCGATCCTAAAAAAGGAGACCGCGAAAAAGTTACGGACCTAAAAGCCTATACGTTTAACCTCGTAGATGGTGAAATAAAGCGTACCAAAGTATCGAGAAAGGACATTTTTGAAGAGAGAATTAGCAAATATGCCAGTCAAAAAAAGATCACCTTTCCTGAAATTAAAGAAGGTTCCGTAATCGATATCAAATACAAAATTATTTCTCCTCGTTGGATTATCGAAACCTTAAACTTTCAATACGGTATCCCCGTTGACCAATTAGACTATAAAGTAACTATTCCTGAATACTTTTTATTCAACCAACGCGCCAAAGGATACTATACCATCAATCCTGTAAAATCTATTTCCAGAGGAACCATCAGTTGGAATACGAAAACCAGAAATCACGGTCAATTTTCGGTAAGCACTCAATTTTCTAGGGAGAGTGTTTCGTTTAACAAAAACATTTTAGAGTACAAACAAACCAATATTCCTGCATTAAAAGACAACGAGCCTTTTGTCGGAAATATTAATAATTACCGCGGAGGAATGCAATTTGAATTGGCAGGAACGAGATTCCCAAATTCGCGTTTTAGAGATTTTGCTGTGACCTGGGGTGATATTTGTAAACGCATCTACAAATCGGAGGATTTTGGTGGTCAACTCGAAAAAACGCGCTACTTTAAAAAGGACTTAGCACAAATTGTAGCCGAAGCAAAAACCGATTCTGAAAAAATTGCCAGTATCTACTATTTTGTACAATCAAAAATGACTTGGAATGAATACTTCGGGAAATTCACTGACGAAGGTGTGAAACGCGCCTATGCTGATGGAAAAGGAAACGTAGCTGAAATCAATTTGATTTTGACAGCGATGTTACGAAGTGCAGGACTTAATGCCAATCCAGTATTGGTAAGTACACGTGCTAACGGAGTACCTTTGTTCCCTACTTATAAAGGGTTCAACTACGTGGTTACCAAAGTGAATTTAGGAAACAGCTACGTACTACTCGATGCTTCTGACAAGTTTTCAACTCCGAATATATTACCTGCACGTGCATTGAACTGGAACGGGCGTGAAATTACTCCTAACGGAACTTCTAATTGGGTAGCTATGGTACCGCGACGTCCTTCAAAAGAAACCTATACGTTACAGTTAAAAATTGCTGACGATTACAGTGTTCAGGGAATGATGCGCAAGTCACTCAGCAATCACTATGCAATGTATTACAGAAATGTAAACCACAACAAAAAAGAGGAAGACATCATAGGAAAGATCGAAGAAAAATACGGTATCGAAATCGAAGACTTCAAGCTTACGAACCTCAAAAAACTAGGAAAAAACATCACTTATACCATCAAGTTTGACATCGACGAAGCTGTAGAGGTAATCAATGACAAAGCCTATATCAATCCGATGGTCTTTTTAGCGAGAAAAGAAAACGTATTTAAAGCGAAAGAGCGCAGCTATCCAATCGATTTTGTAATGCCTTGGGAAGATAAATTCACGGTGTCAATTAGTATTCCTGAAGGATATACAGTAGCTGAGTTACCAAAACCACTCGCTATTGGGTTACCAGAAAAAATGGGGCTTTTCAAGTACCAGGTTACCCAGCAAGGAAACAAAATTAAGCTCATTGCCATACATAAAAACAACAAGAGTATTATTGGTCCTGAGTACTACGAAACTCTTAAGGAATTCTACAAGCAAATCGTGGCAAAACAACAAGAAAAAATTGTATTGGTAAAAGCAGCCGCTGCTAAGTAATACAAACCTCATCAACGAAACCAAAAAAGCTCGGAAATTCCGAGCTTTTTTTGGTTTTATATGCTGTAATACTAGTGCCTTACTGTTTTCGCATAGGGCGCATGAGTCCCTCTTGAGCAACCGAAGCCACTAATTCTCCTGTACGCGTGTAAATATTACCGCAGGCGAATCCTCTGGCCCCGTATGAGTTTGGACTTTCGATAGAGAAGAGCATCCAATCGTCAAAGTCAAAATCGCGATAAAACCACATGGAATGGTCCAAGCTGGCCATCTGAGTATTTCCGAAATGGGCTTGACTCGCATTTGGATACAGACAAGCCGTTAAAATATTATAATCGGAAATATAGGTCAGTACTTGTTGCTTGATAGCAAGCGGAATATCGGTAACAGGTTCCTTTAACTTAAACCACACATCAACCACCGGTGGCAAATCTTCCTTATCAAAAGGATTTACTACCTGCACTGGTTTAAAATCTATGGGGCGCTCAATACTCAAAAAATCTTTCATTTTTTGCGGTAAAAAGTCTCCAAACTGATCTAGCATATCCGTCCAGCTAAACAGCTCTTCAGGCTGCTTTAGCTCCCGTTTCATAGGCATTTGATGTTCGTAACCTTCCTCCTGTTTGTGAAAAGAACAGGCTAAAATAAAAATGGTTTTATCCTCTTGATGTGCGGTAACACGCCTCGTTGAAAAGCTTCCGCCATCGCGAATGGTTTGTACGTTGTAGGTTATCGGAATATCCAAGCGTCCAGCCTCTAAAAAATAGGCGTGTAACGAATGCAAGCTACGCTCTTCTGGGGCCGTTCGGTAAGCGGCGTTTAACGATTGTGCCAGCACTTGTCCTCCAAACACATTCGGACTTCCAATGTCCTTACTAACTCCTATAAAATTGCCTTCTCCGGCAGCTTCCAAGGTTAGTAAATTCAGTAATTCTTCAGTATTTCTCATGAGTCTTGTCGTTATTTCTTCGGAACAACGGCCTTAAACGGATGTTTTTGCACAAAGGCTGTCGGCTCAATTTTCCGGAGAAATAAGCTTAGTATTTTGTTAGGTATTGTTTTTTTGTGTCGTAAATAAATAGTCATATCTCGGGGTTCCGCTCCAACGGAACTCTTGATTTCACTGGCCGTTCTGCCCAAGACCAAATAACGAGCTTTGTGCGCGATGGCCATCGAAATATAATCGTAGAGCATGCGCTGATACACCGCATAGGTTCTGTTTACCTCATAATCGATACCTACGAAATGCGCATCGACAGAATCATCGGTTATCATCCCCGAAGCAAAGCCTACCAATTGCGATTCCTGCCAATAGGCGTTTACAAAATAGCGATTCCCCAAATTGTTAAGCAAGTGCACATAGGCTCCCAAACTGAAGTCTCCTAAATTAAAACTGGCATTCGATGCCACACTTTTGTACAACTGGGTTAACTGGGGCTCCAATGCTTCCATACGTGCCGCTGTAAGCGCTTCTACACGCAGTGTTGCACTCTTTTCCAATGCTTTCTTGGCTTTTACTCGGAACTTTGTTCGCATGGCAGCCAGATAGTCATCAAAATCTTGCCAGTCGGGACGCAAGGTCATCACCATGTTCGGATCTACCTGAAACGAATAAAAGCCCTCATCTTCCAAATCGTCTGTACTCGACAAGGTTTCTTCTGCAAAGTCTTTTACCATAAAGGCATCCACTTCACTTTTTAAATTGGGCACCGTTTCAACGAAGTGTAACAGGCCGGCAACACTTTGGTTAATAACCGTTTTTTTATCCTGGTCTGGGCGGATGTAAATTCCGTGTTCTCCGCTTACAAAAGTATTACCACAGGTCAGTATTTTAAAAGGTTTTTCAGGTGATAAGAGCCCTGCCTTACGACCGATACACCGCAGCCAATGAAACAGGGATTCCATGGTTTCCTGCACGCTGTCCAAATAAAAATCTACCAATTGAATAATTGCCAACCCAATGGCTTTAGAGTGTTGATCTAACAACACCATATACGAAAACTGAATATTCTCGTGATTGAGTTCTAGAGCGCTTAAGTAGCCCGGACTAAAATACAAGTGATTGCAGCAATCCAACTCGTTAAATACCTGCTTAGGAATGTCATCGACCTTCCCGTAATACGAAACTTGGGGTGCATTTTTATTGCAAAAAAATAAGTTCACAGAGAATTTTTATGGTTATCTGAGTGTAAATTACGAAAAAGTTACAAATATACCAGTCTCTTACTGTACTCCAGCATTCCAAACAGGAAGCTTTAAAGCCTGTGCTATTTTCACCATATCACTCAAAATAAACATTTTATCACCGTGATTGAGTAAGTTATGACGCTGTCCTTCACGCGTCACGAGATTCACCTCATAGCTGTAATAGCTACCCGATTTGTTTCCTTGAACAAATTTTTCGAGTACTTGCAGGGCGTATAATTCGCTAAAGTTAAGCTTTATACCATCTACGATAAGCAATCGCCTGTTGCGATGTATATGTGCTTTAGAACCGAACGTAACGATTAAAAAGCCTCCAACGAGCATAAAAACTCCTCCAGAAGTAAAAAACATCTTCCCGAGCTCCATAAAGCCTAACGAAGTAGTAGAAAATTCATAGTGCTCAACGATGCTCCAACCCAAGTAATTCAGACCTACTAAGAAAAAGGCCCAAGCCATAAACTTCATATAGGGACTGGAACTAATTTTAAATCCATATCGGGTTTCTTTCAAGTGTTCACTCATAAAATTACTCCCTGAATTCGCAACGGGCTCCCAAGAAATTCCCTGTCCGATGGCATCACTGGTAAAATCGCCGAAATCAAAACTAATTTGTCGATTTTTAGAAGACGACTTTTTGCGCTTTACCCAATAACTCGATCCAAACATACCTACAAACATCACTGCGAGTACCGCCAGCATACCTCCTGTCTTATACCCTGTATACCTACGTTTGTCCAATCCGCGTTTCCTAATTGGCAATCCAGTTTCCAAGCGCGAAATCGTATTACGCACACGCATCGAAGGATTTTGGACTTGCTGTAGCGAATCTAACTCGCGTACTTGTGCATGGTAGGTTTGTTCGTCTTTTACATAGTTGTCATACATACCACGAAACTGTGGGAAGGCAACAAAAATCACCATTCCAATAGGAATAATTAAAAAAAACCAGGAATTCTTTAAGGATACTTTGTTCATAGATCAATTTAAAAGAACAATATTAAGAATTTTTTAGTTGTTATTAAATTAACCTGTGTTAATAAGCCTACGTATTAAGGCATAAAAAAACCGATCAAACAGCTGTTTAATCGGTTGTATACATTTTTAAAAATCGCGCTTCTTAGCCAACGATATTGATAATCTTTCCTGGAACAATAATTACTTTTTTCGGGGTACGCCCTTGTAATTGTTGTTGGGTTTTTTCGTGAGCCATCACCGTTTTCTCGATGTCTTCTTTACTCATATCCAACGGCAAGTTTAATTTAAAACGCATTTTACCATTGAAAGAAATTGGATATTCTTTTTCTGACTCTACCAAATGCTTTCCATCAAATACAGGGAATGCTTCAGTAGCAATAGAAGCATCGTGCCCGAGCTGACTCCACAATTCTTCAGCAATATGTGGCGCATACGGTGAAATCAATACTAACAAAGGCTCCAATACTTCACGGCTTGTACAAGCTTGCGCTGTCAATTCGTTCACCGCAATCATAAAAGTAGACACAGAGGTATTGAATGAGAAGTTTTCGATATCTTCCTGTACCTTTTTAATCGTTTTGTGTAACGTTTTTAAGTTGTCTTTGGTCGCAGCTGCCTCTGTTACCTTAACGCCATCTTCACCGATATACAACTTCCACAATTTTTTCAAGAACGAATACACTCCTGAAATTCCTGAAGTCTTCCAAGGCTTAAACTGCTCTAGAGGTCCTAAGAACATTTCGAACAAACGCAGACTATCCGCTCCGTACTCGGCACAAATATCATCTGGGTTTACAACGTTGTACCAGCGTTTCGACATTTTCTCTACTTCGCGACCTACGAGGTACTTTCCGTCTTCCAAAACAAACTCAGCATCGGCAAATTGAGGTTGCCATTGCTTTAATGCTTCTGTATCCAATTCATCAGAGGCATTGATCAACTTTACATCTACGCGAAGTTCTTCTGTTTCATACTGGTCTTTTAGACCTGCAGACACGTAGGTATTCGATCCAGATACGCGGTATACAATCGCAGAAGTTCCCAAAATCATCCCTTGGTTAATCAACTTCTTTGCAAACTCATCTACAGGTAAAAATCCTCTGTCGAATAAGAACTTTTGCCAAAAACGCGCGTACAATAAGTGACCGGTAGCATGCTCTGACCCTCCGATATACAAATCTACTTCACGCCAGTAATCCGCAGCCTCCTTACTTACGAATTCCCCGTCATTGGTAGCATCCATATAACGGTTAAAATACCATGAGCTTCCCGCCCATCCTGGCATGGTATTCAGCTCGAGTGGGAAAACAGTTTCGTTGTCAACCAACGCGTTCGCCACCACTTTATTCGCTGTAGTATCCCAAGCCCAAACGTCAGCATTTCCTAACGGTGGTTTCCCATCTTCGGTAGGTAAATACTTCTCTACTTCCGGAAGTACGATTGGCAAATGCTCAGCGGCAATCATTTGTGGCATCCCTTCTTTGTAGTACACTGGGAAAGGTTCCCCCCAATAACGTTGACGGCTAAACACCGCATCGCGCAAACGGTAATTTATTTTTCCGTAACCGAAACCGCGCTGCTCCATTTCGTAAATTACGGTTTTCATCGCTTTCTTATACGGCAATCCGTTTAAGAAATCTGAATTTGCGATGACTGTTTTTTCTTTATCTGCAAATGCCTCTTCACTGATATCTACTCCTTCAAAAATATTTGGAATTTCCAATCCGAAGTGCTTGGCAAAATCGTAATCGCGCTGATCACCACAAGGTACTGCCATAACAGCTCCTGTACCGTAGCTTGCCAACACGTAGTCACCAATCCAAATTTGAATTTTTTCTCCTGTAAATGGATGGATTGCATACCCTCCTGTAAACACTCCTGAAATGGTCTTTACATCTGCCAATCGATCGCGTTCAGAACGTTTTGCAGTAGCTTCTATATAGGCCTCCACAGCTTCTTTTTGTTCCTCAGTAGTGATTTTTGCCACTAACTCGTGCTCCGGAGCCAACGTCATAAAACTCACTCCGTAAATCGTATCAGGACGCGTTGTAAACACGTCGATATTGGCATCGTGGTCCGCAACTTTAAAGCTCACCATAGCTCCTTGTGATCGTCCAATCCAGTTGGTTTGACTGTCTTTTAACGGCTGTGGCCAATCAATTGTCGCCAATCCGTCTAACAAGCGCTGTGCATAAGCAGTAATACGCATCGACCACTGGGTCATTTTTTTACGTACTACCGGATGTCCTCCGCGTTCAGAAACACCATTGACAATTTCATCATTCGCTAAAACGGTTCCCAATTCAGGACACCAGTTTACCTCGGTATCCGACAAAAAGGTCAATCGGTATTGCAAGAGAATTTCACTTTGCTTCGCCGCGTCGAACTGCTTCCATTCTTCAGCAGTAAACAACGGAGTATCTTCATCACAAACAGCGTTCACCTCAGTAGTTCCTGAAGTTTCGAACAACGCAATCAACGTATCGATAGCCTCTGCTTTATCGGTAGCTTTGTTGTACCACGAATTAAACAACTGGGTAAAAATCCACTGTGTCCATTTGTAATACGACGGATTTGACGTACGCACTTCGCGTGACCAGTCAAAAGAGAATCCTATTTTATCTAACTGACTGCGGTAAGTAGCAATATTGGTTTCGGTAGTAATGGCAGGGTGCTGTCCTGTTTGGATAGCATACTGCTCCGCCGGTAAACCAAAGCTATCATACCCTTGTGGATGCAATACATTAAATCCTTGATGGCGTTTGTAACGCGCATAGATATCACTCGCAATATACCCTAATGGATGCCCAACGTGTAATCCTGCACCCGAAGGGTAAGGAAACATATCCAGCACGTAATACTTAGGTTTATCCGATTGATTACTCGCTTTAAAAGTTTGGTTACTCGCCCAATACTCTTGCCACTTTTTTTCTATTTCTTGGTGATTGTATTGCATTTTCGTGTTTTTACTGGTGTACTCGTTTTTGTGGCTAAACAAAAACGAACGACCGTTATTTTAAGGCTGCAAATTTACATTTATTGTTCTGAAACTAAAAGTTTCACCCGAGTTAAATTAACTCATTAAAAAAGAGCTCCTTTAAAAAGGAGCTCTCATAATTTATGTGTTCGTTTGGGATACGTTTACATTGAATAATTTACCGTCGGTAGGCTAAGGAATTGTGACCGCAAAGCGTGACCCGTAATCATCAACTACTCTACAAACCAGACCATTTTTACCAGAAGTTGCAAACATCACTGTATACTTGCGCAATGAGTGAGGCTTGTAAAACTCCAAGATATACATGGCAGGAGTATACGAATAATCGGTTACTTCTTCCAGTCCGTCTCCAAAATCAAAGAATACCTTTGAATCGGTAATGTGCAAGAGCTCTTCTCCTTCACGAGGGAAGTCCATTTCTTTGTAAGTACCGATAAAAGTTTTCATAGGAACTGGGTTAAAGTGACTAGAACCCGTAACTGCAAATTCTTTTCCTTGTTCGTAGATAGAACCTGAAAAAGTTACTAAACGTCCTCGTTCGTAATTTCTAGTGAAATTTAAACGTACTAAGTTGCCAATGATTAAATCTTCACCATTGAAACTCGTAATGTCTTGGAAAGAGAATTCCCGCGACTTTTTTCCATCCATTGAATATGCCACGGTAACCACCGGTATGTGAACGCGGAAGGCTCTCCCTTTGACAACAATGTTTAAACGATAGCGAATAGTATTGATAGATAAAAAGGCATCCCCGTTTGGCCTGTTCATTTTGTAATACCCCGTGAGGGAAATGAGTGGGACGGTATCAATGTATTCTTCAAATAGCAAATTGTCGACACTGCGTTGCGACAAATTTTCCAACTGAGCAATCTTCTTTTCAAGCTCATTTTGTAAGATAGCTAATTTTTCATTCGGGGGAGTGAGTACATCTATCATGAGTAATAAGGTTTTTTGTTCCTTTTAAAAATAGCTAATTATTTTTATTCACAACAAGAAAAACACCCTAAAAGTCAATATTTTAACCACAAAACAACGAATTCTAACCATCGGTTAAATTTTTGTCTCTTTCCCATTTTTTTTTAGTATTTTTATGTGCTTGGGTCATTTTTTAGCTTAAACCCTGCAATTTTGCCTATGAAAACCACCAGTACTGCGCCATCTACCCTAAAATTACACCTCAAAACTGCTGTTTCAAAATTGTTAGCCATGGAACTCGACGCTCCTGAACTGCCAAAAGTAGTCCAACAAATTCACAGTATTTTTCAAGAGGCCTCACAAATCACTGGCTTTGATCAGAAACTAGAGTACCTCGCCGCTGTACCTACGACTAAAGGAAAAGCACTTGGGCTTAATCACGCTGCCCAATGTTTACTGGACTACCATCGTACCCACCTGTTTTTAAAAGGCATGTACCAGAGCATCATCCAACTCCTGGCAAAACAAAAGAGCCCAGTTCACGTGTGCTATGCTGGCTGTGGGCCCTACGCTCCTTTTATGAACCTCATCGCCGTGTTATTTACTCCAGAAGAAGTGCAGTTTACACTCTTAGAGATTAATGAGCACTCCCTAAAAGCGGCTCAAAACACTAGCATTGCTTTCGAACACCAGGCCTATGTACGAGCGTATTTTTGCGCGGATGCAACCTCGTTTAGCCTCCCAGAGGCCACGAGCTACCATTTGCTCTTTAGCGAAACTCTCGATGCCCTGCTCTACCGCGAGTGCTACGTTCCCATTTTAGCCAACTTACTGCGACAATTACCTGAAAATACTACCGTGATCCCTCACAACGTAACCTTGCAATTGTCAAAAGCTAAAACCTCATTACAAGAAGGGGGACTTGATGAACAACCCCTCAATGAGCTGTTCAACACGCGCGAATTGCTCAAAAAACACCAATATGAACTTCCAGCTGTTATTGCACTACAAACCATTCCGCTGCAAACACTTTCTCCTACTGAATACCCCTTTTTAATCGTAGACACCTGCGTACACGTTACTGAAAACTTGCAGCTCAAAAGAGGGAGCTCATCCCTTAGCTTAGCCTTAGAACTACAACTAGCTCCTGAAAACAAACAACAACGTTTGCAATTTCAGTATGTGTTAAGCCCTGAAATAGAATTGCAATGCCACTTCCTACCCGAATAAAATTTATGAAAAGCACTCGCAATTAACGTGCAGACTTGCCTATTTTTGTGGCATCAAACAAATTTTTATGACTGTTTACGAAGAACTCTTCAAAGCCCTCAAACTTCACGAACCCGAACTACAAGAAGCCATAAAAACCCACAGTGAGCTGCAAACAATTCCTAAAAACAGCTATATCATTGAGCAAGGAAAATACATCAAATGGTTAGCCATCGTCCTCAAAGGAAAAGTTCGCGTTTGGCAAGAAAACGAAGATCGTCAGATATTGGTGTATTACGTACATCCAATTGATACTTGCGTGCTATCGCTCTCCGCAGCTTTTCAAAACAGTACCAGTATCGTTCATGCAAAAGCCGAAGAAGAAACCACCCTGCTTAAAATTCCCGTGCGACTCCTTTCCGATTGGAACTTTAGCTATAAGTCGTGGAATAATTTCACTACCGCCACTTTTATCGATAGCTACGACCACCTGTTAAACGCCTATAAAAATTTAGCCTTCCACAAAGTCGATCAGCGAATTTTAGACTATCTCAAAACCAGTAGTGAGGAAAATGCTTCGAAACACATTGCTATATCACACAGTCAACTAGCAAAAGAAATCGGCACAACTCGAGAGGTGGTATCTAAAGTTCTCAAGCAACTGGAAGCCTCGGGAAAGGTAAAATTAGACTTTAAAAAAATACAACTCCTCCACCACTAAGAGCAAGAAAAATCGCTACCTGTACCTTTTGTTACAGGTTTACTCAAAGCCGCTGAGATACTTTTGTCACATCAATTAAAATCAACAAGAGATGTACAAAATTTATCGTTTTACTTTCGTCCTATTTTTTAGTCTACTGCTAACCAACTGCACAGACACTGAACAAACCGTCCGCAATGAGGTGCGTGAAGCTAGCAAAACTTGGATTCAACATTTTAACCAAGGAAATACCCATGCCATTGCCGATGCCTATACCTCAGACGCCCTGATGGTAGCCCTTCCCTTTGGAGAATACAAGGGACGCACTGCCATTAGTGGTTTTTGGACTCCCTTTGTGCAATCCGGTGCTTCCGATTTGCAGTATTCCAACATCAATATTAAAGTTATCGACAATGACAAAGCTATCTTATCGGCCTCGTGGCGTATGAATGTTGGTGAAGGTATAATTACCAATGAAACTTGGATTCGCAAAGGCACAACATGGAAATTAATTGAAGATCACTTTGAAGTTACTAAGCAATATCAAAAAAATAATTAAGAACAACATACAACCCTATACCATGAAAAATACCTACCTACTCGTGCATTCAGCCTGGCTAGGAGCCTGGCAATGGGAAGCCGTAGCTAAGCTACTCACCAACCAAGGACACACCGTACTTACTCCTGATTTACCAGGACACGGTGCCGACACCACTCCGGCAAATGAGATTGGAATGGAGCATTATATCGACACCCTTGGACAAATCCTCCTCAAACAAGAACACCCAGTAATTCTCGTTGGTCATAGCTTTAACGGCATCACTATTAGTCAAATCGCAGAACTCTATCCTCGTCGCGTACAAAGCTTGGTGTACATCGCGGGATTTTTGTTGCCCAACGGAGCTTCCTTCCTAAAGGCAGTGCAAGGAGTTACCCATTCAAAAGCTGTTACTCACTTTTCACTCTCTGCCGACGGAACAGAAGCTTATGTTGCCGATAGTGAACTTCAAAATGCCTTTGCACACGACATCCCTGCTTCCGTTTTTAACGCAGCGAAAAAGTATATAGTACCTGAACCGGCAGCACCGCTTCAATACGAACTCCGCCTAAGCGATGAAAATTTTGGCAGTATTCCAAAATACTACATCGAGTGCACCGATGATCAGGCCTTGCCCATTGATATACAGCGCGCCATGTATCAAAACAAGGTTCGTAAAGTATATAGCCTGGCAACTAGTCATACCCCTAACTTTTCGGCACCTGAAGAACTCGCTACTATTTTATCAAAAATCGAAGCATAAAAAAAAGCAAGAGTCGTTTGACTCTTGCTTTTTTTTATTGTGATTACTTCTTAGCCTTTTATCGGCAACGAAACAATTGATTTACCCCATCCGAGGTACATGGTAAACTCTTCATCTTCTCCGTCAAAAACAATCGAAAAAGCCTCCAATGACTTTTTTGACTTGCGGACTTTTGCTTGTACGCGCACCACGTCTTCTTTCTGCTTGTAAAAATACGCTCCCCACACATTCAATGAGGTATTGAGTACGATGGTCCATTCTTTCTTTCCAGGAATGGTAAACATGCTATAGGTACCCGCTTTCACTTCTTTTCCGCCAAAAATGACATCTTGATAAAAGGTTATTTCCGCGGCCTCATTAGCTCCAGTTCTCCAAACTTTTCCTTCGGGAGCAAGTTTTGATAACTTTCTGTTTTTTAATTGTGGCCTACTATAAATTACTTTTACTTTCTTGTTGGAATTTCGATAACTTTCCGGATAGGTGGCTGCATCCATAGGACTTTTATCTAAACCAGGAAACTTTTGGGCCGTCGCTTCTTTCGAAAAAACGAGGCTTACAACAGTGATGAACACTGCTAAAATTGAATTTTTCATGATAAAAATATTAGTTATTCTAAAGGTTTGGTCTTCAAAATTAAGCATCCTTACGTTGCTGAACACAACTTTAACACTTGAATGTTTACCCACACTATCACAAGGAACGTACCAAAGTTGTTTCTCCAGCTTTGGTCTTTCGCTTTCTTAAAACATCGACGATAAAGAGCAATACGATACTCGCTCCGAACAACGGCAACAAACAACCGAGAACTAGCAGCAGCACTACAAAGCCAACTCCTACCTTAAATTTTTTAGGTTGTTTAGGAACTCCGAGTTTTTTAGTAGGCTTGCGTTTGAGATACGATACAATAGCTCCTACCGACATCAAGGTAAGAAATATCGCCACCCCTTGCATTAGCCACCAATTCCATGCGCCAAATTGACCTTGATGAAAAGCCATTACCCACATTCTACCTCGCATAAGCACTCCGACATCACTCCAGGCATACTCTTGAATTAAAGCCCCTGAATACTGATCAAAATGCAGCATTTTTTGCTCCGAAAGCGGAAAGGTTTTGTTGGACACACTGAAGGAACTTTTGGTCCCCTTAGGCAGGCCTACACTTACCGTCCCCGGTAATCCTTGTGCTTTGGCAATAGCGACCATGGCATCTAAGGTCAAGGGTTTGTCTTGTACTATCGAAGTCAATCCGCGACCATTCCATCCTTTTGGATAGCCGGTATCTGTCCATTTCTGTACTTTTTTAAACCCCGCTCCAAATACGTCTGTCCACGGCAGCCCTCCTGCCAAGGTCAGCAACAATAAACCGCTCATCCAAAAGCCTATAACCGCATGAATATCGCGAAAGAAGATCCGTTTTCCCTGACGCCAACGAATGGTAAACACCCCTTGAACACCGCGTTCAAAAGGCCACCAAATATAGAGTCCTGACAAAATTAACACAACCATCCAACAAGCTACCAACTCCACGAGTTTGGTTCCTACTTTACCTCCTAATAACTCTCCATGAAGCTTACGCACGGTGTACATCCATGAATCTTTAGGGCTAAAAGTCGCCAAAACCGCTCCCGTAACAGGATGTATATATACGGTTGTTTTATGACTAAACCTCCCCGCAGTAAACTGCGTACTTTCCGAGAGTTTTTCAGGTATTTGAAATTGACTCAAAGGCTTTTTCAACACTCCTTTCGCACGGTTCCACTGCTCCTGATACGTCAATCGTTGGGCTTCATCGGTAAGCCCTAGCTCACGCCAAGGTTCTGTTTTGGTTTCCACAACTTTAGGATGGAACAAATACAGTCCTCCTGTGATTGCTAAAACCAATACAAAAGGCAAAGAAACCATGCCCGCTATGAAGTGCCACCTCCATAGCCAAGCATGTAGTTTTCTATTTTTCATCTCAAGATTGCTTAGAAATTATATCGGATTCCAACGTGAAAAGCTCTTGGGTTTCCAATACTGTAGGTATTTTGTTTACTCCAAGTACTGTAAGAAGCCCTTACTGCATATAGGGTATCGAACAAATTCAATGCTTCTCCCCACAACTCCACATTCTTGTAACGGTAAGAAGCCTTAAAATTAACTACCTGATGACCTTTGTAAGTAGCTGTTCCAGGCGTAGTTGTACCAGTGAGTACCGCCTGTCCTTCAAAACTCGTATTGTAACTTCCTACCTGCTCGTGTTCAAGGGTTAACAACAAATCCTCTATCGGAGTATAAGCGATACTAGCCATCGCTAAGTACTTAGGAGCTGTGGGCATCGTCGTATTTGAAAAATCCTTATTATTATCCACAAAAGAACGGTATCTGTGCGTTGCATAACTTCCGCTATAACGCAGGCGTACTGAAGGCAACACTTTATAATCTACTCCAAACTCCACCCCTTTTGAACGCGTTTTCCCCGCATTTCTTTGAATGAAATTCCCTTTGTCATCTCGCATAGAAATAAGGCGATCAACACCGTCTAACTGATACACCGCCGCATCTAACTTTAATCCGTACGAACTCATCCAAAAAGCCCCGATTTCATAATTGTGAAAAGTAGCAGGCTGCAAACTAAACGCGGTTCCCGTTTTGTTCTTCCCATTTCTAAACAAGGTTCCTACTTGTGGTGGTGTAAATCCTTTTGAGTAATTTGAATACACCCCTAAGCCCTTACCTACATCGACAGAAATTCCAAATTTTGGAGCAAAATTCGAGTAGCTCACGCTCGTGTCTTCTACTCCTGAGTTCCCTTTGTCTAAATTTTCATAGTCATAGGTAAAACTATCATAACGCAGTGCTCCCGTCAGTTTCAATCCTGGTAAGGGAGTCATTTCTACCTGAGCATACCCAGCGTGATTGTAAATATCTGCTCTATACTTCATAATATAGTTCCACGGCTGTAGGCTGTACCCGGTATTGGTTCCGGTAGTAGCATCAACGGATACGGCTATTTTCTCGGCCTGATATTCTTGTGGAGAATAGTCCGTTGTCGCACCGATAATTACGCGAGTGTTCGCAAAATCCCAGTCCATCTTATGCTGGATTAACCCTACATAACTCTTAAAAGAATTCGAGTTAATTTCTCCGCTTCCCGTCCCGTTTAACACACCGCTAGTTCTGTTTTGACGAATGCGATACGAAGGAATCTGGTTCATTTGATTATCTCTGTAAATAAAATGAAATGATGTTTTGTGATCATTATCCCAACGCTGCACTAACGACGACCTAAATCGGCCGGCGATGGCTTCGCGTTCAGTAAAGGTTTGATTGCTTTGGTAATCTCCGTCGGTGTAGTTCTTTTCAGAAATAGATCCTGACATATCCGAGCGGTAATTGATGTAATTTATACTGTTCGTCCAACGCAGGTTCTCGGTAAAATCAGTTACGACCTTAAAAGTCACCGCTGTTTTCTCGTAATTAGAATGCCCAACAGGTCCGTTAATACGTCGTACGTGATGTGCCCCTACGTATACTCCAACCGTATCTTGCAAGGTGGTCGATGCCTCTAAGTCTATTCGGCGAAGTCCCATACTATTTCCTTGCACTCCTACAAAGCCCGATAGTTCCTTACTTGGATTTTTGGTGATAAAATTAAAACTCCCTCCTATAGCCTCGCTTCCATAGATACTTGAGGCAGGCCCTTTCACCACTTCCAATCGTTGAAAAGCTGTACTATTCATTTCCAACAAAGCATTGTGATTAAACACCGCTACTGGGCGAATAGGAATACCGTCTTCTAAATACAAAAACAGTGATTTGGTAGAAATTGGTGATCGAGTAGCCATAAAATGCTGTTCATTACTCGCTGCCTTAGACGTGCTCATAAATACACCTGGTACCTGATTAACCAATTGTTCAATACCAAAGGCTTTGGTATTTTCGATATCTTGAGCCGTTAACACCCCAATAGCAGCGGGTACTTCCTTTCGTTGCTGACGTTCTCTACTCGCTGATACGATTACCTCATCTAGGTTTTCTGAACTAACTTGTAACACCACTTCGGTAAAAGGGGCCTTTAATTGTACGCGTTGCGTTCGATAACCGACACTCGATATTTGAACGATACCGGAGTTCAAGCGAATACTAAATACTCCTGCCGCATCACTCATTGTTCCTTTCGAAGTATCTTCAAGAGCAACTACTGTGGCCCCCACCAACGGTTGTTGATCCTGTCCTAAAACGCGTGCTTTAAACACTGTTTGTGCGCTAGCCATTAACACATTACAAAGTAATGCAACCCACACTAATACTAAATTTCTCATTTTGATTTCTTATAAATTGTAATTGATATACACAGAAGTTCGGTGTTTTACCTCCACAAATCCCTGTGCTAAATTTTGTGCTATTGGATACATGGCTAACACCCCTAAGGTTAGCCTTTTTGCCGTATACTCCGCACCGATCGTAGTAAACAATGCCTGTCCTGAAGTATTCTTTACCGGAATACCGAACACCTTATTTTCCTGGTAAAATTCACCAGAAACACTCAGTGATGGCACCAAGACATTTTTTGTATTGTCTTTAAAAACGTAAAAAAAAGTACTGTTGAAATTGAACTGATTTCCAAATCGATACTTATTCGCATTACTGCCTTTCGCATAATAGGTAACTACATTTGACAGCCCCCAAGAATTTCGTTTAAACAAATACTGCAGGTTTCCTATAAAATCAGTACTTCCGGTTCCTAACTGAAAACTAGGGTTTAAAGTATTGTCTATAGTTTCATTGTATTTTCCTGTAGGCAATTTAACGCCTGCTCCGACTTTTAAAAGGTGGTAACCACTGTCAATTTTATCGGTAGCACGGTCATAACCAGCCGTTCTCTTTTCCCACAAGGTATAATTCGCCAAAAGTGAAATATCACCTATTCCACGAATGTGTAATTCTTTGGTGGTGTATTGTCTGTTATGCTCGTGCCAAGGCACAAAAAGCTGTACTTCTAAAACATTACTAATCACCGGAATGCGCGACCAAAGCTGTAAGGTGTTAAAAGCCTCATCAACTGTTGGTGAATTGTCAAAAATCCCCGTCTTTGATTCGTACTTTTGATACAAATAGCGCAATCCAACGAACTGTGTATCTAAAATTGCGCCCATACCTAAGCTCCCCCCATTATTACTACAACCACAGGCATCACAGTCGTCTAAAAAGGATGTATAACTGGGTGGAAAAGGGTTTTTGGCCATGAGCGTACTGCTGATGGCTCCTATGACAAGAGCGAGTTGCCACTTACTCTGCAAACCTTTTATCTTTAATAAACTCTTCATCTGTTAGTGTTTTTAAAAATGCAATAACATCTTGTTTTTCTTGAGTAGTCATCGAAATCCCTACAGTACCATCAGGTCTTTTGAGTTGTTCATCTATGGTTGCCGAAGTGACCATTCCATCGGTATAAAAATTCAATACACTTTCCAATGAGCCAAAACGACCGTCGTGCATATACGGAGCTGTCAATGCCACATTGCGCAAACTGGGAACCTTAAATTTGTACCTGTCTTCAGGGACTAAGGTTACGGTCATTCTTCCTAAATCGTCAACGGCAGGATCCACTGGCAAACCGTTGTTTCGAAAGCTGTCATCGGTGAACAAATCCGTAGCATGACAAGAACTACACTTAGATTTAAACACTGTAAAACCTCTTGACTCTTCAGCTGTTAAAGTGACGTTTTCTTCTTTCCGAACGTACTTGTCGTACTTAGCATTCGCCGACACCATCATTAACATAAATTGCGACATTGCCTTAAAGGTATTGTCAGCATTTACACGGCCATCTTTAAAAGCTTCTGCAAACATTTTCTGGTAGGTTGCATCGGCAGCCAATTTCTTTAATACGTTCCCCACAGTTTCATCCATCTCCACTGGGTTTGTCAGCGGAATTATCGGGAACATATCTAAATGAAAGGCCGCGCCATCCCATGAAAATTGTTTTTGAAAAGCTAAATTTTGAATGGGCTGCGAATTTCGTTTCCCACTGCGGTTATCGACTCCGTGACTCAAAGGATGTCCGTGGTGCGTAAATGCAAACTTCTGCTGATGACAAAAGGCACAAGAAACAACACCATCCGAGGCGAGTTTCCCATCGTAAAACAACTTCTTCCCGAGGTCAAATCCGGCTTTCGTAATCGGATTGGAAGCCAAATCATAATGAGGTTCCGGAAAATTACTAGGCTTTTCAAACACGGGGTCCACGGCCACATAAGGCGCTTCTTCCTGCTTTGCACAGCTCATAAAAACTGTGACTAAAACCATGGCTACTACACTTTTTTTCATATCGTATTGCATTAAAATGCCAGCCTTTCCTCACTCAGAAAAGCCAGCATCTAATTAGAACTAATGATGTCCCGCGTGATGTACGTGGTGCACCGTAAACATTTCTTTATTATTGTCTGCAATTTCAGAAGCTTTATCACCTCCCATAATAGTAGCGCCCTCAGCCAATTTAATCTTGTGAGTTCCGCCTAACATTTTTTCAGCATCTACCTTGATGTGAATTTGAGGCGATGAATTAGCGCTTACCACAGCTTGATCCATGTTTAGAGTTACCTCTTTGTACAAATCAACACTAGTACCTCTACTAGCAATGTGCAACATATACGGCTTTTTAGTAGCCTGTGAGCTCGCTTGGTAATCTCCTTCCAACACTACAAACTTGTACCCTGCCTGCCAACTCCAGGTTAAGCTATACTGCTCTGCCAAAGTCCAAAAATCTTGCTGCACTGCCTGTCCTTGTTTAAATCGCTCTTGATCAACACCGATACCAAATTTTATTTTCACGTATTTTCCGGCAGGAACACCTTCTAAATCGACCGCTACTTTTTTTGTTTTCCCAGCTCCTCCTTCACTGATAATGAAATAGCTCTTATCCTTGTTAAACACGAATTCTTTACCTTGTTCATCGATTAAAACAAAATTACTCACGATATAGTCAAATGCATTGACCGTTAAGAATTCACCGTTTGAATTTTGGTAACGGCTACTTCCCAACAACAGTTTGTCATTTTTAAAACCGTTGTCAAAGGCGATACTTACTTTGTTTGTCCCTTTTAACTGTTCTGCCGGAAGTTCGTCATCACTACAGGCTATAAAGCTCATTACGGCGAGCACACCGAGTATAAATTTTTTCATGTTTTCGTTATTTTTTGAGCGTAGCATTCCCCGCAACCCTAGATCTAAGGCTGTCAATAAAGCTGCTACGCATTTGTAATTAAGTTTTTTACAAAGAGTACTGCAGTCCTATGACAAAACTTTCTTTTTGTTTAAGTTGTACTCCTGTTACAAATTGATACACCGGATACACATATTCAGCTCCCAATCTCAGATTCTTTAAATTGCCTTTAAAAGCATACAAATTAAAACCCAATGCAGTGTTTACTAATTTTCGCCCTGAATTTGCAACATCAGCCGTGGTAACCATCATTGGATTCAAGTTTGCATTTCGACCGATGATACCCGTAGTTACCTGCCCTTCTACACGAGCAGACACACTTAACCAAGGTGTCGTTTTCACAGCAAACCAAGAATTCAATTGATAGGCATTTCCCATTCGATACCCGTAGGTATTTGTTCCAAATCGGTAGGTCCCTTTTAGTTGAGTTCCCCAAGAATAATGGGTAGCCTGCCCCAAATAGGTCAATCCTAAATCCGCATCGTAGGTTCCACTTCCCAATTGCATCGGATAGGGCAACTGTAGTTGCTTACCGCCCGACATTGGGGTTGCTGCTTTGGCCTCCAAGCTTCCTGTCGGAATGGATAGATTTACCAAGGCGTGTAACGATTGCTTATTACTGTTCAGAAGCTTGTATAGGAATCCTAATTTAACGTCACTTAATCCTGATGATGCCGTTGAAAAGGTTCGCGTCATCCCTGTAGGCATGCGCATTTGCAAATCCATATCGTTTTGCAAATAATTAAACATCGCCATCAGTGTGATTTTATCCGTTGGAGCGTACATCACTCCTAACATATGCATGTTCATCGGCATTTTTAATGGCGTTACCATATAACCTGCCTGATGCCCCTGCAAATTGCTAATTGCGGCATCTCCGCGGTACAGCCCTTCCATGTTCATAAACATAAAGCGGTACGACACCATGAACTCCCCTTTGTGGTGGTAATGGTCTCCCATTACTGAAATAGGAGCATGTCCGTCCGGACGAGCTGATGTCCAAGATTCTGTGTGTTGTTTACTGTGGTCTTGCGCATTGATTTGTTGGCACAGGAGCACAAGCAATCCTGCGAATATAGTTCTTGCGAATTTCATTTTAATCGTATTAATTTTAAACAGCATAGCCGAAGAAGCCCTCATATATTATGACGGTTCTGGTTTGAGAGTACTAAGTATGTATAAAATTAAACTGCGGGTGGGTGAAATACCTCCTGAAGATATTGATAGGTGTATTGATCTTGATACGTATCGTCAATTGTTACAGTACGCGGTGAAGCCAACAAAGATTCTATGCTCATAATAGAAACGAATCCGATAGGATACTCTTCCATCGATACGCGCAACGCTTGGTAATCGTCTTCTTGTTGTTTCTCCAGTTTTTTCATAAGCTGACATTTACCGTTACAGCTCATTTCTGGCTTATCTTTATTGATACACAACACCTTGGCTATATAATCGTAATTAATAGCGTACTCCACAAAAGGAGTAATCGGTCGCAACATGGCGATCAGGTATAACGCTACTAAAAAGTATACAGTTGTTGGCTTCAACAATTCTAAGTTTTATAAAGGACTACAAAGATACCACCTCCCGATTTTATGGGCAACAAAATAAGTTTTAAATTTAATTTTAATTTGTTCTAAATAAAAAACTTATATTTGCAGCGGAATTTGAAGAGATGATATGTTAGTTTTTTATACTGAAACCCAAAAAGTTACTCAAGTTGTCCCTATGCAAGCAAAGGCCAGCGCCTGTTCAACCGCATGTAGTAGCAACTGTATAAAACCGAAAAACAAGTGCTGTAATAAGTACTTAAAGAAAGGGATAAACTGCAAACGTTGCCCCTTAACTTTTGACCTAAAAGCCGTGTCGTAATTCTTTGCGAAATGGACAACCTCATAGAGAAGTTCGGCTGAACTCCGAACCGATAAAACTAAAAAAGGCATCACTTCTGTGATGCCTTTTTTATGTGTATTCAATGCTATCCGCGCATTATTCCACGGTTAGCAAATAGTAATTCTTCTTACCTTTCTGTAACAACACGTATTTTCCGGCAATTAAATCACCTTCTGAAATTGTAAAACTCTCGTTTACTTTTTCTTTGTTAACAGAAATTGAGTTTTCCTTTAAAGCTCTTCTAGCTTCACCATTTGACTTTAAAAAGTTGGTTTTGGCAGCCAGTGCTCCAATCATATCCAACCCTTCAGCAACGTCTTCTTTGGCTACTGTTGCTTGCGGTACTCCTGCAAATACGTCTAAAAATGTCTGTTCGTCTAATCCTTTTAAATCGTCAGCTGTCGACTTTCCAAACAGGATATTTGATGCTGCAATTGCTTGTGCTAGCTCTTCTTTCGAGTGTACAAAAGTAGTAACCTCTTCTGCCAAACGCTTTTGCAAAACACGTTGATGCGGAGCTTCTTTGTGCTCTGCTATCAAGGCATCAATAGTTTCTTTATCTAGGAACGTGAAAATTTTAATGTATTTCTCCGCATCTTCATCACTGGTATTCATCCAAAACTGGTAAAACTTGTACACAGAGGTCTTGTCGGCATCTAACCAAACATTACCTCCCTCAGATTTTCCAAATTTTGAACCGTCTGCCTTTGTAATTAACGGACAGGTAGCAGCATAGGCTTTTACCTCTTCTCCTACATTCATTCTGCGCACGAGTTCTGTACCGGTAGTAATATTACCCCATTGGTCTGAACCTCCCATTTGCAACAAGCAATTGTGTGTTTTATGCAAATGATAAAAATCGTAGCCCTGGATTAACTGATACGTAAACTCGGTAAAACTCATACCTCCACCAGACTCACCAGAAATGCGCTTTTTTACAGAATCTTTGGCCATCATATAATTTACCGTGATTCGTTTACCTACATCACGTGCAAAATCAATAAATGAAAAATCTTTCATCCAATCGTAGTTATTTACCAAAATTGGAGAGTTCTCTGCACCGTTGTCGAAATTTAAGAAACGCCCTAAGGTACGTTTAATTCCGGCAACATTTTTTGCAAGTGCTTCTTCATTTAACAAATTACGCTCATCCGATTTTCCAGATGGGTCCCCAATCATTCCTGTGGCACCTCCTACAAGAGCAATCGGCTTGTGGCCTGCTTTTTCTATATGCACCAATAAAATAATTGGTACCAAACTACCAATGTGTAATGAATCCGACGTCGGGTCAAAGCCAATATACGCTGCGGTCATTTCTTTTTGCAATTGGTCTTCTGTTCCTGGCATAATATCGTGAATCATACCACGCCAACGTAGTTCTTCTACTAGATTCTTGGTCATATCATTATATTTTAAAGAAGCAAAGATACATTTATAAGCTAAAAAAATTCTATTTTCGCAGTATGATTTTAGTTACGGGAGGAACGGGTTTAGTAGGGTCACATTTACTGTATCATTTGGCTCAAAAAAACGATTCCATTTTAGCAATTTACAGAACTGAGGAGAAGCTTCAGCACGTAAAAAAAGTGTTTGCCTATTACACCGAAAACACCGATACACTGTGGCAGCGTATCACGTGGATACAAGCCGACATTACCGACATTCCCTCCTTGACAAAAGTCTTTGCACATTCTATCTCCTACGTGTACCACTGTGCTGCCCTGGTCTCTTTTAAACCCTCCGATTACATGGCGATGCGTCAAGTAAATATTGACGGAACAGCTAATATTGTAAACTTTTGCGTCGATGCAAAGGTTAAAAAACTCTGCTTTGTAAGCTCTATTGCTGCCGTTGGCGACAGCCTTCATGGCAGGCCGGTAAACGAGGAAAACGAGTGGAATGACAATTCGGACAACCACGGTTATGCCATTACAAAATACGGTGCAGAAATGGAAGTTTGGCGTGCCAGTCAAGAGGGGGTTCCTGTTGTCGTTGTAAATCCAGGAGTTATTTTGGGTAGTGGATACTGGGAAGAAGGATCGGGAAAACTCTTTTCACAAGTAGCCAAAGGGTTTAAGTACTATACCCAAGGAGTTACGGGCTTTATCGGAGTTCATGACGTAGTAAAGACGATGCTCCAACTCACGGAAAGCACAAAAGCGAACGAACGTTATATCCTGGTAAGTGAAAATAAATCTTACCGCGACATCCTCAACGCTATTGCCGATGCACTCAACAAACCGCGTCCTAGTATCGGTATTGGAAAAATCGCTACAGAAATTTTTTGGAGAATTGACTGGCTGCTCACATTACTCACTCGCAAAGACCCGCTGTTAACTAAAAACTCAGCGCGCTCTTCACATAACAAAACCTTTTACAGTACCGATAAAGTAAAGGCTGCACTCGGTTGGGAATTCACCCCTATTGAAAAGGTGATAAAGGCCATTGCAAAGGACTATCGCAGTTGATCAATACTGTCTTCCGATAGTTTCTCTTCTTTACGCAGTTCTTCTTTAATTTCCTTCAAACTCGGTTTTACCGCGTTGGTAGAGTCTTGCGCTGCTTTTAAATTTTGATAATGTATACGCGTACTGTCAAGGCGTTTTTTTACAACATTCAACATGTCGGTATACTCGTCAATTCGCGAAGTGTAATACTGATTGCTCAAATCAAAACGAACGCTATCAATACGGTACTTCTCATACACTTGAATCATGTAATTTGCCTCTTTCTTTAAGAACTTATTTTTAACATTCTTTGCCGATGAGGCCAAGTACATATCCGTCAGTAAAGAGATCATTGAATCTCTCGGAATCAGCCCTTCTGGTTCCTTGTAAATAGTATTACTATTACAAGAAACCAAAAGTAGGATGATTGCTATATAACTTACTTTATTCATTATCTGTCAAAAACAAGGCGTTCTCCTTTTACTTCTTCGTTAAACGCTCCTTCGTTATACATCAGATTTCCATTGACAAAAGTATGGGTAATGGCATTTGAGAATGCTACCCCTTCGAATGGTGACCATCCACACTTGTAAAGCACACTTTCTCGCGTCACTTCCCAAGAAACCTTAGGGTCTACCAATACCACATCGGCATAGTATCCTTCTTTAATAAATCCTCTCTTTTGTACTTTAAAGATTTTTGCCGGATTGTGGCTCATCTTTTCAACGGCTTTTTCTATCGATAAAACGCCTTCTTTTACTTTTTCCAAGATAGCGATTACCGCGTGTTGCACTAAGGGTCCACCACTCGGTGCTTTTGTATACACATTGCTCTTTTCTTCTAAGGTGTGAGGGGCGTGATCTGTTGCGATAATATCGATGCGATCATCTAACAGCGCTTTCCATAATTCCGCTCTGTCCTCAGCTGTTTTAACTGCTGGGTTCCATTTAATATGGGTTCCTTTTTTCTCGTAATCTGCATCGCTAAACCACAGGTGGTGCACGCAAACCTCAGCGGTTATTTGCTTTTCTTCTAACGGAATATCGTTTCTAAACAAATGCGTTTCTTTCCCTGTTGACAAGTGGAAGACGTGTAATCGAGCTCCTGTTTCTTTCGCTAAAGCGATGGCTTTTGACGATGATAAATAACAGGCTTCCTCGCTGCGGATGATCGGGTGGTATTTCATTGGGATATCATCTCCGAACTTCTCTTTATACTCCGCAGTATTTTTGCGTATCGTGCCTTCATCTTCACAATGCACAGCAATTAACAACTCGGTTGACGAGAAAATCTTTTTGAGTACCTCCTCGTTATCAACTAACATGTTTCCTGTTGAAGACCCCAAGAAAAGTTTAATTCCGGCCACATTTTTAGGGTCGGTTTTTAACAACTCTTCTAAATTGTCATTCGTTCCACCAAACATAAACGAATAGTTAGCATACGACGTTTCTTTTGCGATGGCAAACTTGTCTTCTAACAATTCTTGAGTAGTTGCTTGCGGAACGGTATTGGGCATTTCAATAAAAGAAGTAATTCCTCCGGCAATAGCTGCCTTACTTTCCGTGGCAATATTGGCCTTGTGGGTCAATCCTGGCTCCCTAAAGTGCACTTGATCATCGATCATTCCTGGGATAAGATACTTCCCTTCGGCATCGATAACTTCAACTCCTTCCGCGTCTATGTGTTCCGCGATGGTTTTGATATAAGCTCCTTCAATAAGTACGTCACTCTTGAAAACCTTGTTTTCATTGACTACAGTGGCATTTTTTAATAAGTAAGATTGCATATTATTTAGGTAAACCGTTAATTCTCATTTTTATCACACCAAAAAGGGCCTCATAAACGATTCCTCCGCTCATTTTGGACTCTCCTTTGGTTCTATCTGTAAAAATCACAGATACTTCTCGTACAGAAAAGTTGTGTTTCCACGCTTTGTATTTCATTTCAATTTGAAATGCATACCCCACAAATTTCACTTTGTCCAATTTAATGGTTTCCAACACCTCTCGCTTCCAACAAACAAAACCTGCAGTGGTATCACAAATTGGAATTCCCGTCATAAAACGAACGTATTTTGACGCAAAATACGACAGTAACACTCTGTTCATAGGCCAGTTCACAACATTTACTCCTACGGAATAACGCGACCCAACAGCCACATCGCCTCCGCGAACTGCGCATTCTTCATACAAGCGAATAAGGTCGTTAGGATTGTGCGAAAAATCCGCATCCATCTCAATAATGTACTCATAGCCCTTTTCCAAGGCCCACTTGAAGCCGTGGATATAAGCCGTACCTAAACCGTTCTTTTCTTGACGTATTTCTAAATGTAATTTATTGGGAAATTCTTGTTGTAAGCGGGTAACTATTGTAGCAGTTCCATCAGGTGAATTATCATCTACCACGAGTATATCGAATTCTTTCTCCTGGTTAAAAGTAGCTCGGATTATAGCCTCAATATTCTCTTTTTCGTTATAGGTAGGAATAATAACTACTGCGTCTGAAATCATATATTTTCATCTAAATTAGCGCAAAGATACACTAATTTATTACTAATTTTGTGTTAATTAAAAGTCGAATAAAACAAGGAATCCGTGCAAGCACAAGAACTTATAAATCAAGGGAATAGCTGGTTCACCCTCCTCATTCTCTTTGCAATAGTATTGCTGGCGTTACTCAAACTCATGAAACCAACGCAACTATTCGGGTATACCGTTGCCTTCTTCACTCCTGGTTTTTTTCAAAAAAAGGCAGAAGAACCCTTGAGTATTTTCACGCCTTTTAACTTTGTCCTTTTCGGATTTACCGCTCTAGTACTCTCGTTACTAGGCTATGAACTCCTGCAAATTTACGCACCCAATGACTTTGGTTTTTTGTTATTTTTAGGACTGTTTAGCGGTGTTTTTGGCTATTTGTTTCTTCGGTATTTATTAGATATTTTTCTCAGTAATGTATTGGGCATTCGAGAGCTCATCAACTATTTTGCCTATGTAAAATACGGGTACTTGTTTACCTTTGCGCTCTGGTTGCTCCCTTTACTCATCCTATACGAGTACGGCATTAAAAACACCACTCTTTTGCTTGTCTTAACGAGTATACTACTTATTTTCAGAGGATTTTTGGTTTTATTTAACAATAAAAATATTCTAATAAGCAAGTTGTTTTATTTTATTTTGTACTTTTGCACACTTGAAATAGCACCGCTATTAATACTTTATAAAACAACAACTACGTAAAGAGAAATTTTATGAAAGTGAAAACTATTTTAGTGTCTCAACCAGCTCCAAAAGCAGAAACTTCTCCTTATTTTGACCTGGCGGATAAACAGAAAGTAAAAATTGATTTTCGTTCTTTTATCCACGTTGAGGGTATCCCTGTAAAAGAGGTACGCACTCAAAAGGTAGACTTAAGCAACTACACAGCAATCATCTTAACCAGTAGAAATGCCGTGGATCATTTTTTCAGAATCGCTGAAGAAATGCGTTTTACTGTCCCAGACGACATGAAGTACTTCTGTCAATCGGAAGCTGTGGCCTATTATTTACAGAAATATGTTGTTTATAGAAAGCGTAAGATTTATGTGGGTAACAGAACCTTCCCAGAATTAACAAAGCTTATCAAAAAGCACAAAGACGAGAAATTCTTATTACCATCTTCTGATAAGTTAAAAGCATTAATCCCAGACGAACTCAACAAATTAGGAGTAGACTGGAAACGTGCCGATTTATACAGAACTGTGGTGAGTGACTTATCAGACTTAGAAAATGTATTTTATGACATTTTAGTGTTCTTTAGTCCTTCAGGAATTGATAGTTTGTTTAAAAACTTCCCCAACTTTAAGCAAAACAACACCAGAATTGCCGTATTCGGAAATTCAACTATCAAAGCCGTAGAAGACCGAGGATTACGTGTAGATATCGCTGCACCGACACCAGAAACACCTTCTATGACCATGGCTCTAGAGAAATACATCAAAGAGGCAAACAAAAAATAAGGATAACTTATTTCGTTTCAAGATACTAAACCGCTAAGTGAAAAACTTAGCGGTTTTTTTGTAATGCTTCCCGTTTTATTGCGACTTCTTCATACCGACCCAACGAAGTAGTTAAGTAATATGGTACCAGCACAACAATCAGTAGCCGTTCTTATTTTTGCCAGGAATTCACAAGAAGATGCCCTGCAGAAAAGAATTCCGGCAGGTACCGCCCTCTTCGATTACCTTACCGAAAAAACCCAACGCATCGCCGAAAAGACCAACTTTGCAGTCTTGACCAGCTCAAAACAGCGAGGAAACTCTTTTGAAGAGCGTTTTATTTACGCCTTGGAAGACGCCTTTAAGCAAGGGTACGAACACGTGATTGCTATCGGAAACGACAGCCCTAAACTCAATACCCAACATTTAAAAGCTGCTGGTGAGGCACTCGAAAACAACACTGCAGTCTTGGGTCCTTCCACAGATGGTGGCGCCTATTTAATTGGAATCTCTCGTCAACATTTTGACCCTGCTGCCTTACGTGCACTCCCTTGGCAAAAAGCGAGTTTGTTTCGCGCATTGAACCACTATTTTGAAGCGCGTACTGCCCGAGTTGCTCAATTAGAGTACCTGGTAGACCTCGATTCCTTAAAAGACATTGAACATTTTATTCACTTTTCTGTCTGTGATACCCACTTGCATACACTGCTCGTCAGATTGGTACTCAGTAAGCGAATAAAAAGATCAACTAGCTCCTATCAAATTCCTGTAAAGCGCACAGAGTCGCACTACAACAAGGGTTCTCCATATTCCCTTTCTTAATAGTTCCTAAATACCATAACGCAATACTACCTGGGCTTTTATGAGCTTAGGTTACTTATATTTTTAATTAATTTTACACATGAAACACTACATGCTAGGGTTGCTTTTGTTGGTGCTAAACACACTGCATGCGCAACGTACTATTCGTGGAACCATCCGTTCTGCTGAAGACCAAACGACCATTCCGTTTGTGAATATCACCGTTCAAAACAGTACCATCGGAGTCTATTCAGATGAATTGGGTCAATTTGAGCTAGTGCTCCCTAAAATTCCAGCGGTTGTGCAATTTTCTTTGTTGGGTTATGAAACCCAAAAAATTACTATTGCCGAGCAAACGACCATCGATGTCCTCTTAAAAGAGTCGAACACCGCACTCGACGAAGTCGTGATTACCGCTCTCAACAAAAAACGCGCTTCGAAAGAACTCGGATATGCAGTACAAAAATTAACCCCTAAAGAGATCGCTAGTGTAAAAAGTGTCAACTTTTTGGACAACCTCGCCGGTAAACTAGCCGGAGTTACCATAACATCCGGAAGTGCTACTGGAGTAGGTTCGTCTTCCAAAATTACAATTCGAGGAGAACAATCATTTAGTAATAACAATCCTTTGTTTATCGTTGACGGCACTCCAATTAACAACAATACCGTATTCAATTTTACCAGTGAAGCAGCCGCCGGATTCCAAGAAGTAGACTTCGGAAATGGAGCCATGGCTGTCAACCCTGATGATATTGCCTCGGTAACCGTATTAAAAGGAGCTAGTGCCGGTGCTTTATACGGTACACGTGCCTCTAATGGAGTTATCATTATCAACACCAAAAAAGCTAAGAAAGACTTTAGTCTCTCCGTTAATTCCAGCCTTTTTATTGAAGAAGCTTTTCAACTTCCTCAATTTCAAAACCTCTATGGACAGGGAAATTCTGGAGCATTCGCTTTTAAAGACGGTCTTGGTGGAGGAACCAACGACAATATTACCTACAGTTGGGGACCGCGCCTAGATCAAGGCACACTCATTCCTCAATTTGACAGCCCAGTGTATTTGGCCAATGGCCAAGTTGTTCGCGGAGGAGACACCGCCTTGTATTCAGGAGTAGCCATTACCCCCACTCCTTTTGTATCCAACCCCAATAATCTAAAAGATTTTTACCGTACCGGAATTACCACGATTAACAACATCGCTATAGGAAGTGCCTTTGACAAAGGTGCTGTCCGTTTTTCTTTAACCGATTTAGACAGTGAATCGATCATTCCTGGTGTCAATTTAGAACGCACGACACTCGCCACCCACCTCAACTTTAAACCGAGTGACAAAACCTCGATTAACACACATATTACCTATATTAACTCGTCGAGTGACAACCGCCCTTCAAACGGGTATGGCTCTGAAAACGTCAACTATTCATTAGTAGCATGGGGACCGCGTTCTCTTAACATCAACAACCTCAAAAACTACTGGCAACCCGGCTTGGAAGGACGTCAACAGTATTCATTTAATTATACCTTTTTTGACAATCCTTATTTCATACTCCAAGAAAACCGCAACAGCTTTGGTCGCGATCGCCTGTACGGAAATATTGCCGTAAACCACAATATCACCGAACATCTAAGTCTAAGCCTTCGAACAGGAATGGACTACTCTACTGAAAAAAGACGTTTTTTAAGAAACTTCAGTACCAACAGGTTTCGCAATGGTGCCTATGCAGAGCACGATGTAAACTACCGTGAAATCAATACCGATTTCTTAGTGAACTACAAGAATACTTTTGGCGATTTTAGCCTCGATGTATCGTTTGGTGGTAATAGACTGGATCAAAAAGCGAGTTCCAAACAACAACAAACCACCCAGCTTGCCCAACCGGGAATATTTAGTTTTAACAATGCAGCCTCACCTGTAGAGACCTTCGATTTCAGATCAGAAAAACGTATTAACAGCTTGTATGGACTGGCTAAATTAGGCTATAAAGACACTTATTTTTTAGATATCACAGGAAGAAATGACTGGTCAAGTGCCCTGGCAACACCATTCTCTTCCGACAACACTTCTTTCTTTTACCCTTCTGTATCGGGAAGTGTCATTGTAAGCAACCTACTCTCCTTACCTAAGGCAATTTCCTTTGCTAAACTGAGAGCAAGTATCGCACAAGTTGGTAACGACACCAATCCGTATCAGACTTCGAGAAGCTTTGTACCGAGTACGCATGTCAACGCATTACCGACGTTTACTAGCCAAAATTTTATTCCAAACGAAAACCTACGTCCAGAAAAAACGACCTCTTACGAGCTCGGAGCAGATCTTCGCTTTTTTAAGGATCGCCTGCAATTCGACATTACCTATTACAACGCGACCACCCAAGACCAAATTCTATCTCTCCCGATCCCTATATCTTCTGGATATTCACAACAGGTAGTAAACGGTGGAAAAGTAGTTTCTAAAGGTTGGGAGGTCATCGCGAACATAACTCCAATAGCAACTGCAGATTTCAGCTGGAACAGCAGCCTAAATTTCAGTACCAATACTGCCACCATTACTGAACTTCCACAAAAGGACGGCCGTGTAACTTTGGCGTATTCAAGAGTCTACAACAACCCAGATCAAACGGTTTGGTTTCAAGTAGAGGAAGGAGGCCGTATCGGTGATTTCTATGGTACCGGTTATTTAAAAAATGAAAATGGAGAATTCGTACTAACCCCTGACGGTAGGTATATTGCCGATCCGACCTTGAAAAAATTAGGAAACTATAACCCGGATTTTACCTTGGGCATAGGAAATAGCTTTCGCTATAAAAACTGGAGTTTAAACTTTTTATTTGATTGGAGACAAGGAGGAGAATTGGTGTCGAGAACCCTATCATTGGCAGGTGTTGCTGGACAGTTAGCAGAAACTAGCAATCGACCAAGCAGCGGAATCATTGCACAGGGTGTTGTCAATACTGGAACCCCGCAGAACCCTATATACACCCCAAATACAACCCCTGTGAGTGCAGAGAGCTACTACCGTCAGTACTACGACAGAAATCACGAAGAAAACAATGTCTACGACGCTTCCTTCCTGAAACTCCGTCAAGTAGCACTCGGATATAGTTTTACGTTAAAAAACAAGCAGTTCGGAATCTTTAAAAAAGGAACCAAAGTCAACCTATCACTCATCGGTCGCAACCTTTTTGCCATCAGTAAGATCCCACATTTTGATCCTGAGCAGCTCGCTGTTCAAGGGCAGGGACTGATAAGCGGAGTAGAAGATATGTCCTATGCTTCTACACGTAGTTTTGGATTTAAACTAGGACTCCAATTATAAGAGAATCGCATGAAAAAAATACTATATATCGCCTTAGTCATCAGCAGTATCTTTGCCTGCACAGCAGATTTTGAGCAGCTAAACACCAACCCCAACTTCCCTGTAAAAGTAGCCCCTAACCTACTTTTCAGAAATGTAATTTACAATTACGGAGAAGCCATGTCGTATGAAGGCTTTGTTGCAGGAAACCTTCTGAGCCAACAATTGACAGCGCTAGATTTTAACCTGTTTGACCGTCACGCATTAAAATCACCTCAGCTAGGAGGTAATCCTTGGCCTATTTTCTATAAAAATCTCCGAGACAATGAAATTGTACTTCAGCAAGCCTCTAACGAAGCTACCTTTGAAGTATACAAAGGTCCAGCGCTGATTTTCAAAGCCTATATGACGATGGCCTTGACCGATTTGTACGGAGACGTTCCTTATAGCGAAGCCTTTAAGGGAGACCAACAATCAAGCACTCCTAAATACGATTCTCAGGAAACTATTTACACAGGAGCTCAAGGAATACTAGACAATCTAAAAAAGGGGATTGAAGCCATCAAAAATTATACAGGAACCCTCCCACTAGAAGGAGATGTACTGTACAACGGTGATTTAAACAAATGGCTTTTATTTGCAAACTCTTTACAGATAAAAGCCTTGGTACGCATTTCGAGCAAACGTGCAGTTGGAAACGAATTACAACAAATCGTTACCGAGGGTAACTATATAAAATCTGCAGCCGAAGATGCCATCTTTCAGTTTAGCAGCAGTGAACCCAACAATTTTAGAATGGCCCGATTGCGTGCAGGAGATTTTAATAATTTTGTCATGGCCAAAACTGCGCAAACCGTACTCACGCAATTGAACGATCCTCGCATGGCTGTCATGTATCGTCCTTTCGGAAACGCAACAGGCAACGATTACAACGGGCTTCAAAATGGAATTGACGCTTCACAAACGACCATTTCTCTCGCTGATTATTCACTCGCCGGACGTGTATTTAGAGAAGAGGCCGGTAACCTAAAAGCGAACTATATGACCAACTGGGAAACGAATTTTTTACTAGCTGAAGCCGCTCAACGCGGGCTTATCACAGGGAATGCAAAAACCTATTACGATACGGGTGTACAGCAAGCATTTGCGTATTGGAATACTGCACTTCCCGCAAACTACCTTACGGGTGCGGCGCGCTTTGATGCAGCAAACGGCTTAGCACAAATTATTACCCAGAAGTGGATTGCCAATACCATCAATGGTTACGAAGGTTGGATAGAATACCGAAGAACCGGATTCCCTGCGCTCCAAGCCGTTGCAGCGAGTTTAAACAACAACCTCATCCCGGTGCGTTTACCCTATCCTGCAGAAGAAGCTACGCTCAATGCACAACATTACAATACAGCAGCGCAAAACACGAACAACAACAGCATTAACCACAAGGTTTGGTGGGATAATTAATTCACATAGTATGGATACTACCGTTCAAACTTGGCAATGGATTTTACTTATTGGCTCCAGTATACTGTTTTTGATATACTCGCCATTTGCCAAAACTAAAGCGGCCTTTTTTAAAGCCCAACATCAAAAAAAGCCAACGACCACGCTCCTGTTAACAGGGAGCTTGGTCATCTCTTGGATTTTTGCAAAAAGCATTACCAACGCGGCCAACTTAGGGCTCGCCTTTGGGCTCTTGGGTGGCCTAGCCTATGCAGGGTACTACTTGTCTTTTGCCGTAGCAGGCTGGATATTATACCAAATGCGAATTACAGGTGCTTTTAAGAGTATTCACGAATTTTTACAAACGAGATACGGTCGCAAGGCCGTTCTCGTTTTTACCGTTTTAATACTCATTCGCTTGTTCAACGAAGTATGGTCAAACACCATGGTTATCGGCTCGTACTTTGGCGAGGTAGGTAGCAGCTCGTATTACACGGCTATCATCACCTTTACGCTCTTGACCTTGAGTTACGCAGCAAAAGGCGGACTTAGCAGTAGTGTTTTTACCGATGCTATACAGATGTTATTGTTCAGTATACTACTCATTTGTATATTGTACTCACTGTTTAAAACAGATCATTTTAGCACACAAACCGTGGTAAATTCCAGTGAATGGACCATGGCGCTAGGAGGTAACTTATTACTGACAGCACTAGTACAATCGTTCAGCTATCCTTTCCACGACCCCGTGCTTACCGATAGGGCATTTATTGCCCCTCCTAAAACAACCCTCAAGAGTTTTCTCTTTGCCAGTGTTCTCGGAGGTCTTGCCATCGTACTTTTTAGCTTTATAGGAATATACGCACAACAGCAGCAATGGAGCGGACAAGCCGCCGTTTTGGTTGCCAAATCATTCGGAACGGTCTCTTTATTGCTTATGAACTTCATTATGATAAGCTCAGCAGCATCGACCTTAGACTCTACCTTTGCTTCTACCGCTAAACTGTTTGTCATTGACTTAAAAATTGGCAATACTGTCACCGCTGGGCGCATCACCATGCTCCTTATGGCACTCTTAGGATCTATTCCGGTGTTTTTAGACGCGTCCATCTTGTCAGCAACGACCATTAGCGGAACCATGGTTATTGGCTTGGCGCCAATATTCTTACTCTGGAAACTCCCTGCCCCCAAAATAAGTTTCTTTCTTTCGGTCGGTGCAGGTTTGCTTTTTGGGATATTACTCACGACTAACAGCGTGCCAGCATCTTTATTATTGACAAGTGGTAAGTACGCCGCTCTTTTATGGACTAATATTTGGGGAAGCCTTATTTGTTTCCTTTTATACCTCATTCCAATATGGATAAAAAAATACAGAACTTAGGACAACTCAAAGGAAAAATACTGCTCTTCGGAGGTGTCTACAGCAATCTACAGGCTCTTGAAGCCACCATACAATTTGCCCAAGAACAAGGCATTCCGCCTGAAAACTGTTTGTGTACTGGTGATATCATCGGATATTGCGCACAGCCACTGGAAACCATCGAAACTTTCAAAGCTTGGGGAGCCAAGGCCATTCTAGGTAATGTGGAAGTACAACTCATCACCAATCAAGACGATTGCGGATGCGATTTTGTCGAGGGATCACGTTGCGATCTCCTTTCAAACACCTGGTATCCCTTTGCTAAAAAACAACTCGATAGGAAAGCGCTCAATTGGCTGCAAACACTTCCTGACCACCTCGTTTTTAGCTATCAGGATCATCACTTCGGTATGGTACACGGAAGCTATAAAAAACGTTCTCAATTCATTTTTAACTCCACTCCTTGGCAAGAAAAATCACCGAATTTTAAAGCCTTGTCAACCGATGTTATCATCGCAGGTCACTGTGGACTTCCCTTTACAAATAGCCATGATAATCAGACGTGGATTAATCCAGGAGTTATAGGCATGCCTGCGAATGACGGAACGCCTAAGGTATGGTGTGCAGTTCTCACTCCTATTGCTGGTGGATTTCAGTACTCCTTTACCGCCTTACACTACGACCATGTCACTGCCAGTAAATATATGCAAGATGTGAAACTCCCAGAGAGTTATGCAGAAACGCTGAACACGGGAATTTGGGACACTATGGATATACTCCCAGCATCGGAACGACGTTTACAGGGCTTAGCACTTTCTATACCCGATGGCGAGCTCATTAAAAAAACGTATTTTTAACTTTCTATAAATCCTCATCATGAACGACTATCTCAACCTCATTAAAAACTCGTACTCCAATTATTGGAACTACCTGAAACAGTCGGTTTTGTTTGAACTGGAATGGGAAAACTATTTCTACGGACTCATTGTCATATCGCTATTGGTTTGGGGGCTCGAAATCCTCTTCCCTTGGAGAAAAAACCAAGCTATCTTCAGAAGAGATTTTTGGCTTGACACCTTTTATATGTTCTTTAACTTTTTCTTACTCAATCTCATTGTACTTATTGCACTTTCCAACACCGCTGCGCAATTGGTAAATGACGGTTTGGGGCTTTTCGGACTTTCCATCTCTTCTTTACAATTGTTCGACATCAACAGTTTTCCGACTGTGCTAAAACTCCTTGTATTTTTCATCGTTTTGGACTTTGTACAATGGTTTACCCATACCTTACTGCACCGTTACGAATTTCTGTGGAACTTCCACAAGGTGCATCATTCCGTAAAAGAAATGGGATTCGCGGCACACCTGCGGTACCATTGGATGGAGCCTGTGCTTTACAATTCTATGAAATACATTGCTCTGGCTATTATCGGCGGGTTTTCTGCCAGTGATGTCGCGGTAGTTCATTTTTTTAACATCACCGTTGGTCACCTCAACCACGCCAATATCAATTGGGATTACGGAGTTTTAAAATACGTATTCAACAACCCTAAAATGCATATTTGGCATCATGCAAAACACCTCCCTGCCGATCGTGCCCGTGGCGTAAACTTTGGAATTACACTTAGCATTTGGGACTACCTATTCAAAACCAACTACATTCCTCACGACGGTAGAGACATCGAAATAGGCTTCGAAGGAGACGATGAGTTTCCTGACAACTTTATTCATCAGGAACTCTACCCACTAAAAAAATCATAAACTCGTAAAACACGCATTCAGTATAGCAACACTATGTCAAAAAATCTCGTTTTAATATTTACGCGCAACCCTGAAATCGGTAAAGTAAAAACCAGACTAGCCAAAACTATCGGAAACGAAGCTGCTTTGGCCATTTATAAATTTCTCTTAGAACACACAAAAAACGTAGCCCTAGAGGTTCCCTATGACAAGGCGGTTTACTATTCGGTAAAAATCAGGACAGCAGACCTCTGGGAACCTGAAAACTTTCAAAAATTTCGCCAAGAAGGTGCTGACCTCGGTGAACGTATGCAAGCTGCTTTTCAACGGGGCTTCGACGAGCACTACGACAAGGTATTAATTATCGGTAGTGATTTATACGATTTAAAACCCTCGCATATCGAAGCAGCATTTCAGGCACTCGACAACCACGATGCCGTTATCGGCCCGGCCGAAGATGGAGGCTACTATTTACTGGGACTTAAAAAAATGTACACCTCTCTATTTTCCAATAAAGAATGGGGAACGAGCACCGTTCGTCAAGACACCCTAAAAGATTTAGAAAACGTTTCAGTACATTTGCTAGAAACACTCAACGATATTGATGTCTTTGAAGACATCCAAAACCGCACTGTTTTCAACCAATTTTACACTAAAAACTAATGAGCAATCTCAAAAAAAAGCAATTACAAGAAACCAAATCATATTTACTACAACAAGGAATTTCACATCCTGAAATTGGAATTGTACTCGGTACAGGCCTCGGCAAACTCGTAGATGAAATCGATATCGAAGTAACCATTCCCTACAGTGAAATTCCACACTTTCCACAAGCAACAGTCGAATTTCACTCCGGAAAATTGATTTACGGAACACTCGCAAACAAAAAGGTACTCGTCATGTCTGGACGCTTTCACCTTTATGAAGGCTATGATTTGTGGGAAGTAACCTATGGAATTCGCAGCATGCACCAGTTAGGCATTCAAACCCTTTTGATATCCAATGCAGCAGGAGCAATAAACTTGAACTACAAAAAAGGGCAACTCATGCTCATTGACGATCATCTAAACCTACAGGGAAGTTCACCGTTGGCCTTCAAAGGAGCTGGTGAATTTGGAGATTTATTTGCGGATATGCTGGAGCCTTATTCTAAAGATCTCAACGCCAAAATGAAAGCTATTGCCAAAGCAAACGACATAGATTTAAAAGAAGGAGTTTACGCGAGCGTAGTAGGACCACAACTCGAAACGAGAGCAGAGTACAGAATGCTTCAAATTCTCGAAGTAGATGCTGTTGGAATGAGCACTGTACCAGAAGTTATCGTTGCCAAACACTTGCAATTGCCTTGTGCGGCAGTGTCTGTTTTAACAGATGAGTGCGACCCTAAAAACCTACAACCCGTAGACATTCAAGAAATCATCGAAGTCGCTGGAAAAGCAGAACCAAAGATGATTACACTTTTTAGTGAATTAATAAAATCATTATAATCCTGCGTTAGTATTAACGCCTTATTGAGCAACGTTTATGAGTTATTTAGAAACTACGAAAAATGTTTACAAAGAAGCAGCACTTACTCCGGATATCGGATTGTGCTGTACGACAAATCCTATTTGGGAGCTGCCTGGACTAAGTATTCCGAAAATCATGCAAGAAATGAACTACGGATGCGGTACCACAGTACATGCCAGAGACCTTACCAACAACCCGAAAATTTTATACGTAGGTGTTGGCGGAGGGATGGAATTATTACAATTCTCCTATTTTTCACGTCAAAAAGGAGGTGTTATCGGTCTTGACGTAGTCGACGAAATGCTCGAAGCTTCTAAAAAGAACTTTGACATCGCCGAAAAAGAAAACTCATGGTTCCAAAAAGACTTTGTAGACCTCCGAAAAGGAGATGCTCTAAACCTTCCCGTTGACGATAATAGCATTGATGTAGCCGCGCAAAATTGCCTGTTCAATATTTTTAAGGCCGATGATTTAAAGAAAGCTATTGCCGAAATGTACCGCGTGCTAAAGCCGCACGGTCGTTTGGTTATGAGTGATCCTACCTGTGAACAACCGATGAACGAAACCCTGAGAAACGATGACCGCCTGCGCGCACTTTGCCTCAGTGGTAGTTTGCCTATTCAAGAATACGTAAAAATGCTTACGGATGCAGGTTTTGGAACCATTGAGATACGAGCCCGCAAACCATATCGAATACTAGACCCTAAACATTACCCTACCGATGAACTCATCTATATAGAATCGATAGAAGTGGCTGCCATTAAAGATCCCATGCCAGAAGACGGTCCTTGTATTTTTACTGGAAAAGCGGCAATATACTTCGGTGAAGACGACTATTTTGACGATAAAAAAGGACATACCCTACTCAAAAATCAACCGCTTGCCATTTGCGATAAAACAGCAAAAGCACTCAGCGATTTGGGAAGAAATGATATTTTCATCAGTGAATCAACCTTCCATTACGACGGTGGAGGTTGTTGCTAACAAAAACGAAGAACGCTTGAACATTTCAAGCGTTTTTTTATGCCCTCTCCCCAATCCCCCCCTGGATACTTATCCATTTTTTTTGTACCTTTATAGTACATAATTCCACTGCCGAAAGACAGCGTTATCGGCCAAAACCTGGCCTTTGTTCACAAGGTTGCTGCATCAGTACTTCGTCACATCAACCTTATTTTATTGACTTCAAAAAATAACTTTATGAAACCAAAAGTTTCAAAAAAACTCCATCAATTAGCTGCAACAGCGATTTGTGGAAACGACATCAGTTCGTCAGTATTATACGTTTCAGCACTGTCTATTGCGTTTGCTGGGCAATACGCATGGATTACCTTGTTAATTGTATCCTTAGTACTCTTTCTGTTCAGAAAGATTTACGGAGAGGTCGTCGGGGCGCTTCCGCTGAATGGGGGCGCTTACAACGCACTTCTCAATACCACGAGTAAGCGAATGGCATCCTTCGCTGCCACCCTTACCATACTCTCATATATGGCTACCGCAGTTATTTCTGCCAATGAGGGCATCCATTACCTACACCATTTGTTACCGTCGATTCCTATTTTGATTTCAACGGTGTGCTTACTCTTGTTTTTCGCCCTTTTAAGCATCGTAGGAATCACAGAATCTTCTACCGTTGCCATCGCCATTTTTATATTTCACTTAATCACCTTAGCAGTACTCTTCCTCTGTGTTGGAAGCTACCTGTTTCAACACGGACTGAGCACTTTTCACAGTAATTGGCACACACCAAGCCCAAAAGGTATTGGATACGCAATCTTTTTTGGATTTTCAGCCTCGATGCTCGGAGTTTCTGGCTTTGAAAGCTCGGCCAATTTTGTAGAAGAACAAGCACGGGGCGTATTTCCGAAGACACTCCGAAACATGTGGGTTATCGTAAGTATCATCAATCCGTTAGCGGCAGTCTTTGCTTTGGCTCTTTTTGACATCCCTACCTTACAAGAACCTGCATTTCAAAACACCTTGCTCATCAAAATGGGAGATTTTGCAGGAGGGTCCACTTTATCTACCATCATTGCGCTGGATGCTTTTTTAGTACTTAGCGGGGCCGTACTAACGAGCTTTGTTGGAGTTACGGGGCTGTTAGAACGCATGACCTTGGATAGAATCATGCCTAAGTTTTTTCTCAAAAAAAACAAACAGGGCAGTTCTTATCGCATTATACTCGTATTCTTTTTACTAGCCTGTTCAGTGCTGTTCATCACCCGAGGAAATGTCGCCTTACTTGCGGGGGTATATACCTTGTCCTTTTTATCGGTTATGGCCTTATTTGGTATCGGGAATATCTTACTCAAACAAAAACGAAGCTCCCTACCTCGGCCAGAAAGCGCTCCTTGGCTAGGAGTACTACTCGCCATTTCAGCTGTTCTGGTTGCCTTGACAGGAAACTTGCTGATGCCTCCCAAAGACAATCTTCCAAGTAATTTCCTGGTCTTCCTAGAGTATTTTATCCCGACCATCATTTTTGTCTTTATCATGCTCAACCGCACCCAGCTTCTTAAACTAGGACTCAAACTCGTATATGCATTGTTTAACCCCTTCCGAAAATTTGTTCTCAAAACAGATAAAAAAATCAACCAAACCATCAACTCCATCAACAACCAAGAATTTGTATTTTTCACCAAAGGTGACAATATCGCAACATTGAATAGCGTAATGCTCTACATTCAAAAAAACGAGCACACCAAGAAAATCAAAATCGTCCATATAAGAGCTGCACAAGAACCGCTACTCGAAGAACTGGCTGTTGAAATCCACGTGCTCGATAAGGAATACCCAGATATTTCTATACAGTTTTTAGAAATAGAAGGTGTATTTTCGCCAGAATTAATCGAAAAACTCTCTAAAAAATGGGATATTCCTATTAACTTTATGTTTATTGGATCGCCTGGAGAGCATTTCCCTTATAAAATTGAAGAGTTGGGAGGTGTCCGACTCATCATTTAAGAAGCTTTAAACCGAAACATACTCATGCCCACTTCTAAATACTACTACAAAAAGTTACTCATTTGGAGATATAAAAACATCTCTGAACGACAGTTTGTATACGTCCTTAGCGTCCTTGTAGGATTCTTAGCGGGTTTAGGCACCCTGGTTCTAAAAAACCTCACGTATTTTTTTCAATATGTTTTGGAAGGAAAGTTTATCAAAGACCTGCATCATTCCCTGTACTTTATTTTCCCCATTCTGGGGCTCTTTTTGGTGTACTATATCAAAAAGAAACTGATAAAGAAGAGCATCGGCCATGGAATTTCAACTACCTTGCACGCCATTTCTAAACGCAGTGGTATCATTGAGCGGTATAAAATGTACGCGTCCTTGATTACCGCTCCTATTACCGTAGGATTTGGTGGATCAGCCGGACTTCAAGGTCCCGCAGTGAGCACTGGAGCTGCCGTTGGTTCAGGAATTGCACAGCTTTTCCACATGAACACCAAAACGCGAATGTTACTCATTGGTTGCGCAACCGCAGGTGCCATGTCATCTATGTTTAAGGCCCCTGTAGCCGCTATTATTTTTGCTATAGAAATTTTTAGTTTAGACCTTGCTTTTGCCTCTTTAATACCGCTGTTACTAGCCTCCGTTTCAGCTGTCGTTACTTCCTATTTCTTTTTAGGTCAAGACGTATTACTGGGCTTCGAACTAACCGACGATTTTAAAATCACAGACATCTTTTTCTTTGTATTATTAGGCATAGGCACCGGAGTTGCCTCCGTTTATTTTTCAAAAATCTATTTTAAAATCACCGGGTTTTTCGAAAAATTCACCAATCCCTTTCACCGGTTACTCATTGGGGCGCTCGCCATTGGACTTATGCTATACCTCGTACCTCCACTTTACGGAGAGGGATATGCTATTATCAATAACTTGCTCGAAGGCAATGCCCATAAGGCGTTGAATGACATTCCTTACGAAGTCAATTTCAACAATGTATGGACTGTGATTGTATTTCTCTTAATCATCACACTGTTTAAAGCCATTGCCATGACTACCACCTTTGCTGCTGGTGGAGTAGGAGGAATCTTTATCCCCACGCTCGTGATGGGAAGTGCTCTAGGAAATGTATTTGCAAAAATTATCAATCAATTAGGAGGTAATGTCTCAGAAAGTAACTTTACGCTTGTTGGTATGAGTGGATTAATGGCTGGAGTTTTGCACGCCCCTCTCACTGCCATATTCCTCATTGCTGAAATCACTGGAGGCTACGAGCTTTTTGTACCACTGATGTTAGTAGTAGCTATTTCTTTTGCCTTTACGCGCTATTTTGTTTCCAACTCCATTTACACCATTGAATTGGCTAAGAGAGGAGAACTGATTACACATGACAAAGATAAAAATGTGATGATGATGATGCGTACTGACAAACTCATTGAAAAAAATTTCGTGGTCATCCATCCGGAGATGACCTTGGGAGAAATGCTTAAAAATGCGGTGGCAAAATCGGCCCGAAACATTTTTCCTGTAGTCGATCATGACGATCGCTTTCTAGGTATCGTCCTACTCGACGACATCCGCCCCTTGATGTTCGAACAAGAACTGTACGACAAACTCACCATTCAAGTATTGTTAAAGCGCGCACCGGCACTAATTTACCACGACGACAGTACCGAAACCGTTATGCGGAAATTTAAAGAAAGTGGTGCGTGGAATTTACCAGTTATCAAGGACAATAGCTATCAAGGCTTTATTTCCAAATCGAAATTGCTTTCGGCATATCGCAACAAACTGATTGCCTTAACCAACTAAGCAAATAAGGTTGCAAAAGCTTCCTCTATCTTACTCACCAGTAAAACCTTGATCTTATAATCTTTTAAGGTAATCTTATTGTACTTTGACGTTACGATGGTTTTATAGCCTAGTTTTTCCGCTTCTACGATGCGCTGGTCAATTTTGGATACAGGACGTATTTCTCCTGCCAATCCGACCTCTGCCGCAAAACAGACATTTGGATGAATCGCGAGATCTTGATTCGACGATAATATTGCTGCAACCACTGCCAAATCTATAGCAGGATCATCTACCTGAATTCCTCCAGTTACATTTAAAAACACATCTTTCGCTCCCAACTTAAATCCAGCACGCTTTTCCAGTACGGCCAAAATCATGTGAAGGCGCTTCAAGTTATATCCTGTTGTGGTACGTTGAGGCGTACCGTAAACTGCAGTGCTTACAAGAGCCTGAATCTCCACCATAAGTGGGCGAATTCCTTCGAGAGTCGATGCAATGGCTGTACCGCTTAAATCTGCATCTTTTTTAGAAATTAAGATCTCAGAAGGATTGGATACTTCGCGCAGCCCTACAGACAACATTTCGTAAATCCCCAACTCTGCCGTAGAACCAAAGCGATTTTTCTGGGCTCTCAAAATACGATAGGTATGATTGCGATCGCCTTCGAACTGTAAAACGACATCTACCATATGTTCGAGAATTTTAGGTCCGGCAATATGCCCTTCTTTATTGATATGTCCAATGAGTAGCACTGGCGTTGCTGTTTCTTTGGCAAACTTTATCAATTCAGCCGACGTTTCTCTGATCTGTGAAATACTCCCTGGCGAAGCTTCGATACTTTGGGTATGTAAGGTTTGAATAGAGTCAATCACCAAAACTTCTGGCTGTACCTCTTCAATGTGTTTAAATATTTGTTGTGTATTGGTCTCTGTCAAAATCAAGCAATTCGAATCTTTTGCATCGAGTCGTTCAGCGCGCATTTTTATCTGTGACTGACTTTCTTCACCTGAGACGTATAATACTTTTTGAGGAATTTGCAGAGCTATTTGAAGCAGCAAGGTCGATTTTCCGATACCGGGTTCTCCACCGAGCAGTACCACAGCTCCCTTCACCAATCCTCCACCTAAAACCGTATCCAATTCCTGATTACGCGTTAAAATTCGCTCTTCCGGATTGAACTCTATATCCTCTACTCTAAGAGGTTTGACCACGCGTTTTTCTTGGTTTGCTGGAGTTTTCCAACTGCGTTTTTCTTCTTTCTGAATTACTTCTTCAACAACGGTGTTCCACGCTTTACAAGTAGAACACTGCCCCACCCATTGGGTGTGTTGTGCTCCACAGTTTTGACAGAAAAATGCGGTTTTGGTTTTTGCCATAATACGGTATTAATACCACAAAGATAGCTAAAAGAAATAGATCTAAACCCCTTAAAAAAGCTGCATTCAGAAGCCATCACTTTCCTTAAAAATCGATCTATTCCCCAAAGGAATAATACCGTTTCTGGAAGCATAAAAAACCGGGTACCCAACGTGAAATTACAAGCATAAAAAAACGCCATTATCCACAAAAATGAACAATGGCGTTTCTATGTCATCAGCAAAGTGATGCTCCTTAATTTTCTATTCTTTTGCTTTGTTATAAACAGGTAATACAGCAAAGGCTAAGCCTCCAAAAACGATTATCATAGCGGTTTGCGCTGTCCACATAATCCAACCAAAGGCATTCGCAGGCTCCTCGGCAATCCCAAATAAAGCAAAGGCCCCAGCAACTGCTACCGGATACAATCCTATCCCACCGTTGGTCGCGGCAATACTAAATCCACCTGCAATAAAACCGATCAATACAGCTCCAAAAGGAACCTCTAAATTATCAATTGCAGGAATAGTAGCCCAAAACATGGCTACGTACATTAACCAAATAAATACCGTGTGGAAAATGAACGACCACTTGTCTTTCATTTTAAAGATACTGGTAGCTCCTTCTATCAATCCTCCAATAAAGGACTTGATTTTCAATCCGACTCCTGTCTTCGCCTTTTTTACATATTGGGAAAACACAAAAAAACCGAGTACTACCGCCGCGATGATTCCTCCAACTTTTACGGGCGAAAAATTCGCCGTCAAGAGTTCAAATATGAAATCAAACTGCACAAACAAGGTCACGCAGATAATGAGTAACATCATGATTAAATCGGCAATTCGTTCAGCTACTATAGTACCAAATCCTTTCTCGAAAGGAATGTCTTCGTAATTTGCCATCACGGCTGCTCTTGACACCTCACCAGCTCTCGGAACTGCGTAGTTTACCAAGTACGCCACCAATACGGCCATTGTACTATTCCCAAAATCAGGGGTATACCCCATGGGCTCAAGCAAATATTTCCAGCGATAGGCTCGTGACAAATGACTGAGGATTCCAAAAAACAATCCTAGGGAAATCCACCAATAATTCGCATTCTTAAAATATTGCACTAAGGTTTCCGGAGATACTTTCGACAAGGAGTACCAAACTAAAATACCTCCCAAAATGAGAGGTAATAGTATTTTAAGTATTTTCTTTATATTCAAAACGGACTAGGTAAGTGTATTATCTTTTTCGTTTGGAAAAACCAATTTCGGTTTAAAATTCTTGGCCTCTTCCAACTCCATAAAAGCGTATACGATTAAAATTAACGTATCGCCTTTTTGAACTCTTCGGGCTGCGGCACCGTTTAAGGTTATTTCTCCACTTCCTCGCGGTCCTGGAATCGCATACGTTTCCAAACGCTCTCCGTTGTTATTATTCACGATTTGAACGCGCTCACCTTCTATAATTCCTGCAGCATCCATCAAATCTTCATCAATGGTAATGCTTCCTATATAATTTAAATCGGCACCAGTAACTTTTACACGGTGGATTTTTGACTTAACTACTTGAACTAACATATTGCAAAAATAGTTGTTTTTTAACGATTAATGGATTGTTTTTTTTATCAATTAATTTAACCCGATGTTATCTATCAGTCGAATATCACCTGCAAACACGGCTATGAAGGCGCGGTACTTGGCAGACGGACTGATCTCATTAGGCGTTTTCAACGTTTTCTCATCGGCGATCGTGAAGTACTCCAAGTCCAACAACGGCTCCTTTTTAAACTGCTTTTCAACCCATTGCGTTAACTCTTCAATACTCTTTTGACCAAATTTCTTTTTAGCCTTTTTCAATATTTTAAATATCATTGGAGCTGCGTCACGGTGTGCTTCGGTTAATCGGGTATTTCTTGAACTCATGGCCAAACCATCAGACTCTCTGAAGATTGGACGCCCTTTTACCTTCACTGGCAAGTCGTATTTTTTGACGAGTTTTTTGATAATTTTATACTGTTGAAAATCTTTCTTACCAAAATACGCGGTATGTGGTTCTACTAACTCAAACAAGCGTTTAACCACGGTACCAACACCATCGAAATGTCCTGTTCGGAACTTCCCCTCCATTTCAAACTCCAAGCCATCAAAATCAAAGGACTCTGCACTTACCTGCTCTGGGTACATTTCCGCCACGGTTGGCACAAACAAAACATCACAGCCTATTTGTTCCAGCATGGCTTGATCGGCAGCCAACGTTTTCGGGTATTTCACCAAATCTTCTTGATTATCAAATTGGGTTGGGTTTACAAAAACACTTACCACCACTACATCATTCTTCTTTTGAGCTCTGGTTACCAGCGACAAATGTCCTTGGTGCAATGCTCCCATGGTCGGTACGAAACCAATTTGTTTACCAGCCACTCTGAGGGGCTCTAAAATGGCTTTCAATTCCGATTTTTTACTAACTAATTTCATTACTAATTCATTGGAAAACATGCAAAATTAGCAATTTAACACGATTTTAGTATAAAAATTCGTATTTTTGCATCCTCATATAAAGAGTTCGACATTAATGAAGGATAAGAGAATACTGTATGTTTCATCGGAAGTTACACCATACTTACCTGAAACAGAATTATCGTCAACTGCGTTTAACGTTGCTAAGCAAGCACATTCAAAAGGAGTACAAACCCGAATTTTCATGCCGAGATTTGGTGTAATCAATGAACGAAGACACCAATTACACGAAGTTATTCGTTTATCTGGTATGAATTTAATAATCAACGACATGGACATGCCATTGATTATTAAAGTTGCATCGATTCCAAAAGAGCGTATGCAGGTCTATTTCATCGACAATGATGAATACTTCAAACGCAAGGCTGTGTATTCGGATGAAGATGAAAAATTATTCGACGACAACGACGAACGCATGATCTTCTTCGCGAAAGGCGTTGTTGAAACTGTAAAAAAATTAAACTGGGCACCTGATATCATCCACGTTCACGGTTGGATGGCTTCTTTATTACCGCTATATTTAAGAGAATTTTATAAAGAGGAACCCTTGTTGAATGGAAGCAAGATTGTAACTTCGCTCTATAGTAAAGGATTTGAAGGTGAATTAAACTCAGAAATGGCCAACAAAGTTCGTTTCGACAAAATCGACGATGCCAAGGCTACTGTCTTAGAATCACCTAATCATATCAATATACTAAAAAGCGCTATCGCAAATTCAGATGCTATCGTAAAAGGTAGTGAGGAATTACCTGAAGAATTGGAGTCATTTATCAAAGAAAGTGACGCTCAAGTTTTAGAGTTCCAATCTGAAGAAAATTTAACCGAAGCGTATTTAGAATTTTATAGAGAGAACGTTTTAGAACTTAGTGAATAACATGATTAGAAAAATTGGTAGTTTAGGGATTGGCTTATTTTGCTTAGCATCCCTAATTTCTTGTGAAGAAGACTTTGATAATATCGGTACAAACGTAGTGAACAACAATCAATTCAATGCGGAATCGGTAGATTTAGAGTTAAAGATTTCTCCAGTAAGTACAACAGTAGTGCGCGCCGACAATATCGGAGCGAATATTACAGAGTACTGGTTGGGTGTATACAACAGTAAAAATTACAAAACGGTAAATGCCTCTTTTGTAAGTCAAATTGGTTTCTTGAGCAATCCTAAAACGAGCGATGTAAAATCATCTACAGATAAGGGAGATATCGATTCGACCTTTATCCTTGACAAGGTTGTTTTAAAGTTACCTTATGCGGCTACCAATAAAGGAAAAGACAGCAATAATAAAACGAAATGGTTATTAGATTCATTGCTAGGAGATGCTAGTAAAGGAGTTAATTTACAAGTGTTAGAAAATGAAACCTTCTTAAACACCTTAGATCCTTCGAATCCATCTCAGAGTAATTCCTTCCAATCAAACCACGCCTATTTGGCGAACAAGGTATTAAATGAAGATGCTAACTTCATGTTTCAACCGAATCCAAACGACACTATACTCAAAGTTACGCGTCACCACGGAAACGGTACTACTTTTGAAAGCGAAGAAAAATTGGCTACAAAAGGGCCTTTCTTGAGTATTCCATTGAGTACTGCCATTATGAAAGACCTCTTCTGGGACAAATTCAACGGCAGTAATTTCTCATCTGCTGACGCCTTAAATAATTACTTTAAAGGATTGTTGTTCAACGTAACAGGTACAGACGGTGCCATGGTACCATTGAGTTTGTTAGGTACTACGGAATCTGCTTCGTTAGATTTCTATTACACGATTACCAGAAAGGAGCGTTTGGACGCCAATGCAAATTACACGCACAAAGATACAGTTCCTACAAAATACTCATTTCCACTATCTGGTGTACGTAACGTACGTTACAGTACTGCAGCGGCATCTGTTGCCCCTCCTGCCAATAACTTTGTTATCCAAGGAACTACTGGAACACAGGCCAAAGTAGAAGTGTTAGGAATCAACTTAGCAAAATTAAGAGCGAGCAACCCTAATCATACCATGTTGAAATACGCAAGTAAAGACGCAGACAGCGATGGGTACTTAAGCTTAAAAGAATTAGCAACTATTAGAGATGTTGCCAACGGCGAATACGGTTTGTTAGTAAACGACGCCGCCTTGACATTCAACATCAATCAAACAGTCAATACCGATAAAAACATCATTCCACAACAGTTGTTTGTATACACTTCGAATAGCAGTGGTGATCCAATTCAAATGACCGATGCGCATACCGAAGCAACGACTTATGGTGGAAGGCTGATTTTAGCAAGTGACAAACCAGAAAAATACACGTTCAGAATAACGGATTATGTTTCGAATATTTTGGACAGAAGCTCTACTGATATATCCCCATTATTTTTAAAAGTTTACAACAACCCAACGGATAGTCCTTACAGAAATAGAGTACTCGATACCAGCATCCTTACGTACAACTGGAATCCTAGAGGAGTTACCTTATTAAACGAAGACGAGACTACCCACAGCGAAAAACGCGCTGTATTAAGATTATCATATTCAGTAAAAAAATAATTAATATACAAGAATTGTTATGTGTGGTATAACAGGATACATTGGTCATAGAGACGCTTACCCTATCGTAATTAACGGATTAAAACGTTTGGAATACAGAGGTTACGATAGTGCCGGAATCATGATGTACGACGGCGAAACAATGCACCTTTCTAAAACGAAAGGGAAAGTGGTTGACCTCGAGGTAATCACGAACAAAGAAACGAAGAGAAAAGAAGGAAAAATAGGTATCGGACACACGCGTTGGGCTACTCACGGAGTACCGAACAATACGAATTCACACCCGCACTTCTCAGCATCTGGCGATTTAGTAATCGTTCATAATGGTATTATCGAAAACTACGATACCATTAAAAAAGAGCTGATTTCAAGAGGTTATGAATTTCAAAGTGATACCGACACAGAAGTACTTATCAACCTCATAGAAGAAGTTAAGAAAAACGAAGGTTGCAAACTAGGTAAAGCCGTTCAGTTAGCGTTGCAAAACGTTATTGGAGCTTATGCAATTGCCGTGTTTGACAAAACCAAACCCAATGAATTAGTAGTGGCTCGTTTAGGAAGTCCTATCGCCATTGGTGTTGGTAAAGACAACGAAGAGTTTTTTGTCGCTTCTGACGCCTCTCCTTTTATTGAATTCACCAAAAACGCTATCTATCTTGAAGATGGTGAGTTGGCTATTATCAAAAAAGGGAAAGGAATTAAAGTTCGCAAAATAGAGAACGACAAAGAAGTTGACACCAATATTCAAGAACTTCAACTCAACCTTGAACAAATTGAAAAAGGAGGTTACGACCACTTTATGCTCAAGGAAATTCACGAACAACCAAAAGCCATTATCGATACCTATCGCGGACGTATGCTCGCAAATGACGGAATTATCAAAATGGCCGGAATCGATGACAATCTTCCTAAGTTTTTAAATGCTAGTAGGATTATTATCGTTGCCTGTGGAACCTCGTGGCACGCTGGTTTGGTAGGAGAATATCTCTTTGAAGATATGGCTCGTATTCCAGTAGAAGTTGAGTACGCTTCAGAATTCAGATATAGAAACCCGATTATTACACCAAATGATATCGTAATTGCCATTTCTCAATCAGGAGAAACAGCTGATACCTTGGCGGCTATTAAATTAGCAAAATCGAAAGGTGCTTTTGTATTTGGTGTTTGTAACGTAGTAGGTTCTTCTATCGCTCGTGAAACTCACGCCGGAGCTTATACGCACGCAGGTCCAGAAATTGGAGTTGCCTCTACAAAGGCCTTTACAACACAAATCACGGTACTTACTTTAATTGCCTTGAAATTAGCGCAGGCAAAAGGAACGCTTTCTAAGACCGCTGTAAATACCTATTTACAGACACTAGAGCAAATCCCTAATCAAGTAGAGCAATTGCTTAAAATTGATCCTTTGGTAAAGGACATTGCTGAAGTGTACATGGAAGCTAAAAACTGTTTGTACCTCGGTAGAGGGTTTAATTTCCCTGTTGCCTTAGAAGGAGCATTAAAGCTGAAAGAGATCTCATACATTCACGCAGAAGGATATCCAGCTGCTGAAATGAAGCACGGTCCTATTGCTTTAATCGATGAGAACATGCCAGTTTTCGTTATTGCCACCAGCAAGGGACATTACGAAAAAGTAGTTAGTAATATTCAAGAAATTAAATCGAGAAGTGGTAAAATTGTAGCCATCGTAACCGAAGGAGACGTTACTGTAAAAGAAATTGCAGACCACGTAATTGAAATTCCTGATACGGAGGAAGCCTTTACTCCATTGCTTACGACTATTCCTTTACAATTACTTTCGTATCACATTGCAGTGATGTTAGGAAAGAATGTAGATCAACCGAGAAACTTAGCAAAATCAGTTACCGTTGAATAACGACAATTGATCGCAGAAATAAAAAAAGCTTCTAGTTACCTAGAAGCTTTTTTCTTTTTAAAATGAGCCAACACCGGAAAATGATCGGAATAGCCTCCTTCATACCAAGGACCGATAAAGGTTCTATACGGGCTTCCTTTTAGCTTACCGTGGTACACCTGTAACCAAGGTTTTATAAATAACTGCGCTCGTTCAAAACTCAGACTACTATCCTCGTCAAAAAAATTCCTTGAGATGATAATTTGATCAAACAAATGCCACGCTTTATCGTGTACCAAACTCCCTTGATCGGGAGTGTGCAAAGGAGCGGTCGCATTGTAAAAATCATCGCATAATAGCGCTTGCAAGCTCTTATCGGCGGGATCGTCATTAAAATCTCCCATCACGATAAACTTTGCAGGAACCTTATCGGTAGCTCGCAGTTCCTCAATTACTTCACGCACGGAGTTTGCCGCAGCCATACGTTTGTACTCACTCGCTTCAACCCCCTCTCTACGCGAAGGCCAATGCGTAACAATAACATTGATAAGATCACCTTCCAAAATTCCTTTAACCACTAAAATATCACGAGTTCTCACCACTTCTCCCTCTGGTGTGGTGATGTCTTTAGGTACGGCTTCAGCTTGAAGCACCTGAAAGGCATCGCGTTGATACAACAGGGCAACATCAATCCCTCGAACATCGGCAGATTCAAAATGAATAAAACCGTAATTCGACGCGAGCAAATTCTTTTGCCTTACCAAATCCGCGAGCACGCGTTCGTTTTCCACTTCTACCAAACCGATCAGTGCGGCAGGTTGATGAGAAGCTTCTTTCCCTAGCATGGACAGCACGCGGCTTATTTTCTTTAGCTTGTGGTAATACTTTTTCTTATTCCAATTTCGACTTCCCTTTGGGGTAAACTCATCGTCCTTTGTATAAGGATCTTTTACCGTATCAAAAAGATTCTCAACATTATACAACCCTATACTTATGGTATCATTCCATTTACTTCTAGACATTATTATCGATACTTCTAACAAATTACAGCTGCAATGTACGAGCATTCTAAACAAAACACTAACACTCGCTATTCAATTTTTTATAGGGATAGACATCATTTTACAGTAAACTATTAAATCTTTCCTCAAACAAACGCTATAATCCTAAAAAAAAGACCAAAAACATTAAAAACTAACCAATATTACCAAAGCGTAAAAACTGCTAAAAAGAAACCTAGTCCTAACACAAAAAAAATATTTATATAACCACATAAAAAACACACAAACACCTCATTAACAGTATTTTTACCATGTAATTAAAAAACAAAAAACCAAACTTTTAATCCTATAAAAAATCAGAAAAAAATGAGAAAGTTAGTAGTAATCATCACCGCACTTATCTTGAGTTCCACTTCTTTAATGGCCAATGAAAATCCAGTAAAAAAAGAAATTAGAACTAACATTGTAAAACTTTTAAAAAAAGCAAAATTTAACATTCAAACAGACGTTCAGACCACCATTGAATTTCTTGTAACCAAAAAAGGAGAAGTTGTGATCCTCGACATCGATTGCAGCAATCCAGAGATCTGTAACTACATCAAAAGTAAGCTAAACTACAAGCGTGTAGCGACCAGTGCAAATACTTCTGTACAAATATTTAAGATGCCTTTAAAGATCGTTAAAGGGTAACTTTTAGTTGTGTGTAATTTTGACCTCGCCTCGGCGGGGTTTTCTTTTTTATCGCCAGGAGGTCTCAGCAAACAAAAACTGCAAAATCCATGGATTAATTCGTACTTTTGCACCTATGATTGAAACGAGACAGGCCATATCAGAGAAAGCTGTTTTAATTGGAATTATTACACAGCATCAAGACGAAAAGCAGTCAGAAGAGTATTTAGACGAATTGGAATTTTTAACTGCAACGGCAGGAGGAGTTGCCGTAAAGCGTTTTGTACAAAAACTGGACAAGCCCAATCCGAAAACCTTTTTAGGAACCGGTAAATTAGACGATGTTAAAGCGTATATAGAAACACACAACATCGGAACTGCGATTTTCGATGATGAATTATCACCCGCGCAACTTCGCAATATTGAGCGCCTACTCGATTGTAAAATTCTTGACCGAACGAACCTTATTTTGGACATTTTTGCCTCAAGAGCGCAAACTAGCTCGGCAAAAGCACAGGTAGAATTAGCACAATACCAATACTTACTTCCTCGTTTGACTCGAATGTGGACCCACCTCGACAAGCAAAAAGGAGGAATTGGTATGCGTGGACCGGGAGAGACAGAGATTGAAACCGATCGACGTATTATCCGAGACAAGATTACCTTACTCAAGAAAAAGCTAGAAACCATTGACAAACAGATGGCCGTTCAGCGTAAAAACAGAGGTAAAATGGTACGCGCCGCCTTGGTAGGGTATACCAATGTCGGAAAGTCAACCCTGATGAATGTCATAAGTAAAAGTGAGGTTTTTGCTGAGAATAAGTTGTTTGCTACCCTTGACACTACCGTACGTAAAGTAGTTATCAAAAACATCCCTTTTTTGATGACGGATACTGTAGGATTTATCAGAAAACTGCCTACGCAACTAGTAGAATCATTCAAATCTACACTAGACGAGGTGCGAGAAGCCGATTTGTTACTTCATGTAGTTGACATCTCTCACCCCAATTTCGAGGATCACATCAACTCAGTAAATAAGATTTTAGACGAAATTGACAGTGCCGACAAACCGACCATTATGGTTTTCAACAAAATTGATGCCTATACCCATAAATCGATTGAAGAGGATGACTTGGTGACAGAAAAAACCAAAGAGCACTACACATTGGACGATTGGAAAAAAACCTGGATGAATGATGAAACCAAACAAAGCATCTTCATTTCGGCAATCAACAAAGGAAATCTTGAAGCTTTTAAAGACAAGGTATACGAAGAGGTGAAAAAAATACATATTCAACGCTTCCCGTACAACGATTTTCTCTACTACGAATACGATAAATAACAGAAAATAAACAGGTAAGAAAATATTTGTTTCGGATTTTAACATTTTTTTCTTACCTTTAAATCCCCAACCTAATTTTTATTAGGTATTGATTATTAATATTTTAATTCCCCCTAAAATGAAAATAACTAAAACCCTACCCCAAAAAAGAGCCCTTTGCTCAACCAATCGAGTAACCCAACCAGACGTTACCTTTTCAAAACTTATTGTATAACCTAACATTTCTTAGTAAGAAACTTTTTTTTTCATCCCCCTTCTTATGCACGCATAAGATATCCGTAAACTTCATTGAGATTTGCTACTTTGAAATTTAAGTTTCCCTAGGAAAGTAAACAATAGTCGTTATGAGAAACCTAACTCTATTTTTACTCGCCAGTATTATTACACCTTCGATTCTTGCACAGGAAGTATGCAAGGACAACGAAGAAAAAAAAGAAAATCTAAACGATATTGCAAGTATCGCTAAATGCACCGTCGTAGCTAATGCCAATGGGACGAACGCAGAGAAAGATGCCAAGGTTGTTGTCATTTCTCGTAGTCACCAAAAAAGGCGAGCTGCCTTAAACAAAGAAGTTCAGACTGCCAGCAAAATTCAGGCAGCAGAAATTTCGAAGCTACGGACGAGTGATAGCATAGAACGCTTGCGAATGAAAAATATTAAAAAGCAGTTAAACGCGATTAACAACGCCATAGAAGAACTTGAAATTAACGATCAAATAGCCTTTGATACCGTTGAAATCATACCGAGTTTTCCGAATTGTGACACTAGTTCGTATGACGATGTAGACTGCTTTAATTACGAAATGCAACAGCATCTCATAAACAATATTGTATACCCTAAGAAAGCCGTAAAAGAAAGAATTGAAGGAGATGTGTGGGTAAGTTTTGTCATCACCAAAAACGGTGATGTTAAAGGAATAACAACCTCAGGACCAGAAGGAAGCGAAGACCTCAAAAAAGAAGCTCAACGCGTTATCAGCCTGCTACCGAAATTCATTCCTGGAAAGCAAAACGACGCTCATGTAAATGTAAATTACACCTTTCCAATTAGTTTTAATTTGCAAAATTAAACTGATTAACAATTTCTTAAAAAGAGATTTAACTGTTTTTCAAGCGGGTCGTGCAGATTTTTTAGTAGATTTGCCTGTTAAGAATACAATTTTACAACGACTAACCAACCGATGTTTGTTTATTGTGTAATTTTTTAAACACCTGTGTATGAAGAAAGCAGTATTTCTAAGTGCAGTATGTGCCTTATTCCTAACCACTTCACTCCGTGCTCAAGAAGTATGTGAGAACCCCGATGAGGCTAACAATGATTTAAATAGTATTACCAAGTGTAGTATTAAACCTTCTAAAGGGAAGGACAAAAAATCGAGACAAATTACGGTGAAGGTATCCGTGAGTAAACGTTATCTCAAAAAACGAGAACTGACAAAAAAGAAGAGTGTAGCCTCTGCAGGTTCTTTGAGTTCTTCAGGAGTGCAAAACAGCTCTACCAGTTCTGGGTTAAACAAATCCCTTACTCTTAAAACTAATATCGAAGACTTAAAAAAGAAGTTATCAGCTGAAGAAGTGCGTGCAGCTTCAAAGTTCAGTGCTGTTGACAAAATTCCTGCTTTCAAAGCCTGTGGTGCTGGAAGTACTGAGGAACGCGCAAATTGTTTCAATGAAGAAATGATTAAACACATACAAAAATACTTCCGTTATCCAAGTAAAGCGGTCAAAGAATCTTTGCAGGGAGAAGTATGGGTGCGTTTTATCATTGATAAAAATGGTGATGTAAGAAATATCAAGGCCTTAGGACCTAAAGGTGGTGATATCTTGAATGCTGAAGCGAAACGAGTAGTGTACAATCTACCACAATTTAAGCCAGCGAGAAAAGATGGAAAACGCGTTGCTGTAAAATACGGTTTCCCCATCACGTTTGCCCTAGAAGAGTAATCTGACAACAAACCAAAAATACCTAACCATTACCCCAAGCTTATGCACAAAAAAGTACTAGCCTTTATTTTTATAATGGCAAGTGCGGTAATTTACGCACAAACAACCATTACGGGTACTATTTACGACGAGTATCTAGAGCCGTTTTCGAACGCCGTTATCAAAACCACTAACGAACAAGTTGTTTCCGGAGCAGACGGAAGCTTTACTTTAAAAACCTCACTGACACCGCCCTTTACGGTACAAGTATTGGCCGTTGGTTACAGAACAGAAGAAGTTCAAATTTCGCAAAACAACGACGAAATCAATGTCATCCTTAAAGAGAACATCGCTTTGGATGAAGTTGTAATTTCAGCATCGCGATCTCCAGAACGAGTTATTGAATCACCAGTGACCATCGAGCGTATGGGAATTGCTGACATCAAACGAAACACCTCCGTTTCTTTTTACGATGGCTTAACCAACCTAAAAGGAATCGAATCGAGAGAAGCGAACTACGGGTTTAAATCAATCAACTCACGTGGATTTTCTACGTTCGACAACACCCGATTTGTGCAACTCGTAGACGGAGTTGAAACTTCTATTCCTGCCTTAAACTTCTCTGCAGGTAACATTGTAGGTCTTTCAGAATTGGATGTAAAAGATGTAGAAGTTCTGCCAGGGGCCTCTTCAGCATTATATGGAGCCAACGCCTTTAACGGTATTTTGTTAATGAGAAGTAAAAATCCATTTGATTACGACGGTATCAGTACCTATATCAAAACGGGGTATATTAGCCAGCAGGCAACCGATACCGAAGCTTTTTACGACGTCGGAATCCGTATGGCACACAAGTTCAGCGACAAACTTGCTGCAAAAGCAAACTTCACCTACTTCGACGCAGAAGAATGGCATGCTACGAACATAGCAAATACCTCAGGAGTAGGAGGTGAAATCATCGCTGGTGATCGCAATAGTAATACCGATTATGACGGTGTTAATGTATATGGAGATGAGTTTACCGTAGGCCTTCGTCAGGTTGCGCAAGCTGCCGGACTTCCAGCCGCTGTTATTGCCACCTTGCCAAATGCAAACATCAGTAGAACGGGATACGAAGAGCGCGATATGGTTAATTACGACGGTAACAACTTAAAATTCGATGCCTCTTTGCATTACAGACCTTGGGGAACTGAAGATTTTGAAATTGTATTAAACTCTCGTTTTTCAAGAGGTAACAACATCTATCAAGGAACCAATAGGTTTTCTCAAAAAGACTACCTAGTACAACAATACAGAATTGAATTTATCGGTAAAAACTTCTTTTTACGCGGATATTATACAGGAAACGACTCTGGACGATCGCACGATTTACGTTTCGTCGGAATCGCTCTTAACGAAGCGAGTAAGCCAAGTAACCAATGGTTTGGTGAATACCTCGCTGCTTTCATTGCATCGGGAGGAAACCACGGAGTGGCACGTACTACCGCCGATAACAACCGACTGCAACCAGGAACTCCTGCGTATGAGGCTGCCCTAAACAGAATTATTGACGCACCTATTACAGAAGGTGGTGCTGGACTAAAAGACCAAACTTCTTTTTACCATGCCGATGCCAATTACAACTTTAAAGACTTAATCAAATTTGGTGAAATCCAAGTGGGTGGATCGTATCGCAAACACATCGTAAACTCAAACGGAACCTTATTCACAGATAAAGACAGCAAAATTAACTTCGACATGTTCGGTATCTACGCGCAACTTCAAAAGAAATTCTTAGAAGATCGCTTAAAATTTACTGGATCTGTTCGTTATGATAAGTCGAAAAACTTTAGCGGAAACTTCTCACCTAGGATTGCCATTAACTACGCCCTAGACGAAAGTAACGACCACATTTTACGTGCATCGTATCAAACCGGTTTCCGTAACCCTAGTATCTTAGAGCAATATTTCGGATTAAGAACTGGGCCTAACAGCTATATTTTAGGAACTGCTGATGAAAACTTAGATCGCTTTGTAGTAAATGCCACCAACAGAAACGGTAGTACTAGTAGTATTACTGGTAGAGATGCCTTCAGCAGAGCTTTCCTAGCCACATCTGTGAGAAATGGGGCTCCTGTTCGCGCTGAAGTTGCTCCGATTAAACCAGAAACTGTAACTTCATACGAGATAGGATATAGAAGTATCGTCGGACTGTCATCAGACAATATTTTAGAGCTTGACATCAATGCCTACTACAATCAATACAATGATTTTGTAGCTTTCAAGAACGTTATTGTACCAAACTACGGTGGACTTACACCTGCAGGACAACCTGATGCATCAGCTACAGCGGCATTGGCTAGTGGAGATTTTACTGAAATCACCTTAAATACCAACTCATTGGCCGATATCAACTCATATGGTGTTGGAATTGGTGCTAATACCAAAGTATTTAGCTCGTTTAATGTCGGATTGAACTACACCTACTCAAAAATGGATTTTAACCGTGCCAGTGACCCTAATTTCTCACCGGGATTCAACACACCTGAGCACCAAGTTAAATTTATGTTTGGGAATCCGAACCTATTTAAAAACATCGGATTCAATGTGAATACGCGCTGGCAAAGCGATTACTTGTGGGAATCGAGTTTCTTAAACGGAACTATCGATTCGAGACTCATACTCGATGCACAAGTAAACTACCGATTGCCTGCTATTAAATCGAGATTCAAGATTGGTGGAACTAACCTCACTGGACAAGAGTACTTTGTAGCTCCTGGATCAGGTAAAGTAGGTTCTCTGTACTATATATCATGGACCATCAACGATTAATAACAACGTTTCTTAACGTTAACTTAAAAGAGAGAACTTGAAAGTTCTCTCTTTTTTTTTATTTCAATTGATTCTAAAATGAGAATAAAAGTTAAAAAATGTTAAAATAAGTTAAGAGTAAGGACTTTTTTTTATAATTTTGCACCCCTAACTACCAAACTATAAACTACTAAAAGACAAAGAGATAAAAAAAAAGAGTTACCCCTTATGATGAAAAGATACTTATTTTTAGTACTATTGGTAGTAAACACATTTGCTGTAATTGCGCAAGAAGTGTGTGAAACTCCTAACGAAGATGCCCCAGACTTAAACAGTATTACGAAGTGTAGCATTAAGCCTGCCAAAAACTCAAAGGACAAAAAATCACGTCAGATTACGGTAAAGATTTCTGCTCGTAAACGCTTCCTCAAGAAGAGAGAGATTATAAAAAAACAAACGGCTTCTTCCGTAGGAGCGATTAATACTGCTGGAGTAAGTGCACTTAACACTGACAACAGCATTGCTGCGATTGAAAAAGCACCGAAAATTGAAACGAAAAAAGAAACTGACTACAAAAGCGGTTTAGCAAGTATTAAAGAACGTTTATCAAAAGAAGAAGTACGCAAGGCCTCTCGCTTTATGGAAGTGGAAAAAATTCCAGCGTTTACCTCTTGTACGAGTTCTAAAGCTGAAGATCGCATGGACTGTTTTAACATGGAAATGATTAAACACATCCAAAAGTACTTCCGTTATCCAAGTGAAGCGGTTCGAAACCAAATCGAAGGAGAAGTATGGGTACGTTTTATCATTGACAAAAATGGATACGTAAGAAACATCAAAACGTTAGGTCCTCAAAACGGTGAACTTTTAAAAGAAGAAGCACGTAGAGTAGTTAGTAAATTACCTCACTTTAAACCTGCGAGAAAAGACGGTCGATCGGTTTCTGTAAAATACGGATTCCCGATTAACTTCTCTTTAGAACAATAATCACACCCTTATATTTAATATTAAACTCAACAACATGTTAAAAAAGCAATTCGTAATGATTGTTTTTACATTGTGCGCGCTTTCGAGTTTCGCACAGGTAAAAATTAGTGGACTGATCTATGATGAGTACCTCGAGCCTTTTTACAGTGCCAAAATAACACAGGGGAGTAATTTTGCCTTATCGAATGTCGATGGTGAATTTACCTTGGTTATTAAGGACGCCCTACCCCAAACCATCAGAGTATCTGCTTTCGGATACAAAACTGAATTGGTTGAAGTTACTAGTGTTGACCAACAAATCAACGTAGTACTAAAAGAAAACATCCTACTTGACCAAGTAGTTATTTCGGCATCGAGAGTTCCGGAACGAATTATCGAATCGCCTGTAACTATTGAGCGTTTAGGTTTAGGTGATATTCGTAAAAACACGTCTAACTCATTCTACGACGGCTTAACTAACTTAAAGGGAATCGATTCTCGTGAAGGAAACTACGGTTTTAAATCGATCAACACACGTGGATTCTCTGACTTTAGCAATGCTCGTTTTGTACAGTTAGTAGACGGTATGGATACTGCCGCACCGGCCTTAAACTTCAGTGCAGGAAACCTATCAGGCGTTTCTGAATTAGACATCCACAGTGTGGAAGTCTTACCAGGAGCCTCTTCTGCCTTATATGGAGCCAACGCCTATAACGGTATTATGTTATTGAATACTAAAAATCCTTTCGACTTTACTGGAATCAGCGTATTGTTAAAAGGAGGAGTATTATCGCAAAAAGCTGCAGGAACTAATCCGTTTTACGATGCTCAAATCCGTATGGCATACCGCTTTAGCGATTACTTCGCTGCTAAGGTGAACTACTCGTATTTCGAGGCTGAAGAATGGCATGCAACTGATATGAGAAACCGCGAAATTGATTCTGCCAACTTAATTGATGGTAGCTTAAACAGCGTAACAGATTACGACGGAGTTAACACTTACGGTGATGAATTGTTTGCTGACTTATCATTTTTCGGTAATGTACGTCCTGGAATCTTACTGAGAAGAACAGGGTATACTGAGCAACAATTACTTCGCGATACCAAAACGAAAAACTTAAAATTCTCTACCTCGCTTCACTACCGTCCTTACGGTGATGAGTCATTAGAAATTCAATTAGCAACTCGTTTGGCTATCGGAGATAATATTTTCCAAGGATCTAGTAGATTCGCACAACGCGATTACTATATTGGACAGTCTAAATTAGAAGTAAAGGGTGATAACTTCTACGTTCGTGGATACTATACAAGAAATGACGCTGGTAACTCATACGATTTAACGAAAACAGGAATCGTGATGAACGAAGCAGGAACTTCTTTCCAAAATTGGGGAAGAGACTACTTCAATGCCTTAGTAGCAAACATCTCTAGCCCGAACGCTTTAGAACTAGCGAGAAACTTTGCAGATAGAAACAGGTTACAACCAGGAACTCCTGCATTTAACCAAGCCTTTGATAGAGTAACTTCTACTTTAATTACAGATCCAAATGGTTCTGCTATCTACGACCGTAGTGCATACATCCACGCGGATGGTAATTACAACTTTAGAAGCTTGTTAAACGATTGGGCAGATGTTCAAGTTGGAGGATCTTACAGACAGTATAACCCAGACTCTAAAGGAACCATCTTTAACGATGCTAATGAAGAAATTGAAGTAGAGGAGTTCGGTATTTATTCACAAATTCAGAAAAAATTATTCGACGAGCGTTTAAAGTTAACCGCTTCGTTACGTTATGATAAATCTGAAAACTTTAAAGCGAATTACTCACCTCGTTTTGCAGTAAACTACGCGTTAGGAGCTAACAAAGGACACATCCTTAGAGCTTCGTACCAAACAGGTTTCCGTAACCCAACTATTCAGGAGCAGTACTTTTTCTTAAATACCTCTGTTAAAACAATGGTAGGTTCAACTGCGGACAACTTGAGAAGAATTAATTTCACCAACTTCAACGTATTCCCTGGAATCGGAACTATTATCACCAATACTACAGGTGATGAAATTTTAAACAACTCGGTATTGACAAGATCTGTATATGACAATACATTTACAGGACCTCGTTATTTAAAATCTGCTTATACAGAGATTCAACCAGAAGAAGTAAAGACTTTAGAATTAGGATACCGTAGTATTTTACGTTTGAACAACCAAAACAACTTGGATATTGACGTAAATGCTTACTATAGCCAGCACAGAAACTTCGTTTTTGTTCAGGATTTAGTAGTACCTAACTACGGAACTATTTTAGGAACAGGACAATTAGACGCCGATGCTCAGTTAGCATTCCGCAACGCACACGTTCGTGAATTTAACTTAGTAACCAACAGTAGATCAGAAGTAGATTCTTATGGATTCTCTATCGGATTACACACCAAAGTATTTAAAAACTTTGAATTGGGTGCAAACTATAACTTTATCGACTATAAAATGGGAGAAGATAAAGATTTCGGATTATTTGATCCGAACTTCAACACTCCTAAGCACTCGGCAAAACTTCAATTCGGAAACGAGCGTTTGTTTAACAATTTCGGATTTAACATTAATGCACGTTGGACAGATGCGTATCGTTGGATTTCTCCTTTCGTAAAAGGAAATGTTGCAGCGAGAACCGTAATTGATGCTCAATTAAACTACCGAATCCCGTCTATGAAGTCGCGATTCAAAATGGGAGGTACTAACTTATTCGGAAAAGAGTATTTCGTAGCTCCGGGAGCTGGCCAAATCGGTCAATTGTATTACTTATCATGGATTATTAATAATTAGTAGAAGTATATATCCCTTTTTAAAAGCCTGTAAATTGATTTTTACAGGCTTTTTTTTATGTTGCAACACTATTTATAATTCATCCGTATCAATGCCTAAAACTTCATTAAAATGCTTCTTGCCTTTGGCACTGACCGTAAGTTTCCGAGACGCGTTACTGGGTCGTAACCAATCTTCTTGCAGTAACCAGCGCAGTAAGTGAATTCCGAGCCAGCCACCGAGGTGAAGTTCACGTTCACTCCAATCTAAACACAGCTTCAGTTTCGCAGTCAATCCAGGTTCCGATTCTTTACAAATACCCTGCGCTACCAAAAAACGAAGACCCCGTTCGGACACGTATACCTCATCCAATACAGTTTCTACATACCCCTTGTCCTGAAACGCTTTAAAAACCGCAACGCCTAAGGCTCCTGCCAGGTGTTTGTAGCACGATCGCGCTTTGCGCAAGGTTACCGGAGTTGAACTCCTTCGTTCTTTGAGTTGGATAGGAGCCCCCACCAAACTCGCAAAAGCTTCCATGGCATGTGCCACTTCCCCATCGTACAAACTGTAATAACGATGCCTGCCTTGAGGAATAACTTTTAGCACTTTGGCTTCGAGCAATTTTCGAAGGTGGTTACTACACCCCGACAATGACAACTCCGAAACAGTCGCTAGCTCACCTGCAGTATAGGCTTTACCATCGAGCAAACACCACAAGATTTTAGCCCGACTCCTATCGCCCAACAGGGCTGCTAACTCCGCAAATCGATCCGCTAATTCTTCCATACCTATCAGTCCCAAATTAAAGGACGTTCCATTCCAAAGGTACGTAAATACCCCAGAAGTTGCCCTAGGTGGACTGCTTCGTGGTAGACCATTCGGTTGAGATAATCCCCCAAAAATTTAACTTGGTTCAGTTCCTTTCGTTCAATACGTACCGTATGTAAATCGTTTGGTGAACAGGAACGCAGCCAAACCATAAAGTCGTTTCTGTAGTTCTTTGCAAAGGCTAATTCTTCTGAAATTCCTTCCCAAGTACGTCCTTCCCATGGAGAAACATAGTCCCCGAGATCACCTCGATACTGTATAATTTTGTGATACAAATGCTCTCCTTCCAATACGTGACGCACCATTTCCATACTACTCAATGCAGCTTTATCCGGTTTCCAATACCAAATTTCCGGTTTCATACTGCGCCAAACCAATTCACTTCTCCTTCGTGTTTCTTCGAAGTTCAAATAGATACTATCAATACTTGTCATGAGTTTTTAAGGCAAAACTACCCTTACTTCATCAAGAATACTTCAGTTAGCAATGAAGTAAAAAAAATCCCGTTTTGTCAGTGCAAAACGGGATTCCAATACAGCTAGTATTCTTATAATTATTCTTTCAAATCCAATTGGATACTCAATTCTTCTAATTGGGCATTGTCAATCGTAGCTGGGGCATCGATCATCACATCTCTTCCCGAGTTGTTCTTAGGGAAAGCGATAAAGTCACGAATGGTTTCTTGACCTCCTAAAATAGCGACCAAACGATCCAAACCAAAAGCCAATCCACCATGTGGTGGTGCTCCGTACTCGAAAGCATCCATCAAGAATCCAAATTGTTCTTTGGCTTCTTCTGGTGTAAATCCTAAATGCTTAAACATAATCGCCTGTGTTTCCTTATCGTGGATTCTGATAGAACCTCCTCCAATTTCATTTCCGTTCAATACTAAGTCATAAGCATTGGCTTTTACGGCTCCTGGATCGGTTTCCAACAAGGCTAACTGCCCTGGTTTCGGCGATGTAAATGGATGGTGCATTGCGTGGTAATGTCCAGTTTCTTCATCTAGTTCCAACAATGGAAAATCAACTACCCACAACGGAGCAAACTCATCTGGCTTTCGCAATCCTAAGCGCTCAGCCATTTCCATACGTAAGGCACTTAACTGCGCACGTACTTTTGACGTTTTCCCCGACAATACACAAATCAAATCACCGGCTTTAGCTCCAGTTTGCGCTGCCCAGTTTGCCAAATCTTCCTGATCGTAGAACTTGTCAACTGACGATTTAAAACTACCGTCTTCGTTACATTTTACATATACCATTCCTAAAGCACCAACTTGAGGACGCTTTACCCAATCAATCAATTTATCAATCTCCTTACGCGTATATGAGGCTCCACCTGGAACTGCGATTCCTACCACTAGTTCCGCTTCGTTAAATACTTTAAATTCTTTGTGCTGTGCAACGGCATTTAATTCCCCGAATTTCATTCCAAAACGAATGTCTGGCTTGTCATTACCGTAGGTACGCATTGCCTCGTCAAAGGTAATTCTAGGGAAAGTAGCTACCTCAACCCCGTTAATCTCTTTCAATAAATGACGTGTCATTCCTTCAAAAATTTCCAAGATATCTTCTTGTTCAACAAAGGCTAACTCACAGTCAATTTGTGTAAACTCAGGCTGACGATCTGCGCGTAAATCTTCATCTCTAAAACACTTCACTATTTGGAAGTACTTATCCATACCCCCAACCATCAACAACTGTTTAAAAGTTTGTGGACTTTGAGGTAAGGCGTAAAACTGTCCACTATTCATACGTGATGGCACTAAGAAATCACGAGCTCCTTCTGGAGTAGACTTTATCAAATACGGTGTTTCAACATCGATAAACCCTTTATCTGACAAGTATTTACGAACCTCCATAGACACCTTGTGACGGAAAATCAAACTCTCCTTTACCGGGTTTCTACGAATGTCCAAATAACGATACTTCATTCGTAAGTCTTCACCACCATCCGTTTCATCTTCAATCGTAAAAGGAGGTAATTTTGCCTCGTTTAAAACGGTTAACTCACTCACCAATACTTCCACTTCTCCAGTTGGAATATTCGGGTTTTTAGAAGCTCTTTCTATGACAGTTCCCTTCACTTGTACCACAAACTCACGACCTAGAGTTTTCGCTTGCTCCATCAATTCCTTACTGGTACGCTCTTCATCAAAGATCAACTGCGTTATTCCGTAACGATCTCGAAGATCTACCCAAATCATAAATCCTTTATCACGTGATTTTTGTACCCATCCAGATAGGGTTACTTCCGTATTAATGTGCGATGCTCTTAACTCACCACAAGTATGCGTTCTGTACATTTATCGAATTTTTAGCAGGGCAAAATTACGGATTTTAACTATCTTCTTATCTATATTTATTAATATATTTAGGACTGGTAATTATAATAATGCGCGCTGTGAAAAAATTGTACCTACTAATCTTATGCTGCTGTCTGTCTACAGCTTATGGACAAGACCGAACACTCCGCTTTTTTGACCTTCAAACACGTTTGCCAATTGCAGATGTACACGTAACTAGTAGCCATCGTATTTTTGTCTCTGACTCTAGTGGTACCGTGCAAGTTCCTGCAAATGCAGCAATTATTGAAGTAAGTCATGTACAGTACGAACCCCGCACAATCGATCTAAAAAAACAGTCGCATCAACAGCTTTTTTATCTGACAGAACAACTGAGCCAACTGCAAGAAATACACCTCAGTACAACACTGGAAAACCGACTACACATCCACGAACTTAAAAGTTTACAACGCGGAATCCTCGGCAGTGCCTCTGTATTAATAAATGGAAAAATTTACCTGTTTGGAGGTGACCACTCTATCATAAAAAACGGATTTCTAAATGCTTTTAAAGAAACCGGTGATTACGGTTCGCCCGCGGGCCAAACAGCACCTGGAGAAATGTCTGCTATCGCCTTTCGAAATAAGACGTACTTAAAACACAGTTCGGATATTTGGTGCTATGACATTATGAACAATACCTGGAACCTATTAGCCAGTAAAACGCTACCAAGGGCAAACCACAGTGCTGTTTACCATCACGGAAAAGTGTACCTGAGTGGTGGACGCAGGTTTTCTAAAAATCAAACCCGTGAATACTTAGCCGATCAATTAGAAATTTTCGACCCTATCACCCAACAAATAACGCTGCCTACCAAGAGTAAACACCTAGCGACCAATACGGGAGTCATCAGTTTTGAAAACTACCTCATCTATTTTGGTGGTCGCACCAAACGAAAAGAAAAAACGCATTTCTTGTACAAAGACGATATTACTTTGTACAAACCCACCACGGACAAATGGTATCGCTTCGGAAGCTTACCTTCACCGCAAGAAATCCAATGTCTAAGCGTAAACCACCAAATATATGGACTGAGTAAAACAGGAAAACAAGGGTATGCTATTAGCTCCTTTGACATCGAAACCAATACTTGGAAAGTACTTAAAACCCTTCCAAAAAAGATCAACAATCCCGGATTCACTTCTGACGGTCACCACTTATACCTCTTACACGACAACTTTTTATACAGTTATCATCCAGGCAAAAATCAGCTACGCAAGTATCGCGTAAACGCACCTTTCGAAGGTGCGTCGCTATTTTACTTTAATGAAAGCATCTATGTTGTGGGCGGATACATCCCTGACGTCGCTAAAAAAATCCCTTCAAAAAAAGTGTTTTCTATCGACCTTTCACAGCTTCCAACCACCCGATTTTACCGTCTTTAAACGGCTTCGAAATTCGATTTCAATCGCGAAAAATAGTCTTTAGCCGCCCTGCGAACTCTTGGTGCCAACAACAGTGTCGATACCATAGTCGGTATCGCCATCAAGGCATAGGCACTGTCAATAAGGCTAATCACAAACTTCAATTTGATCGTAGAGGCAATGACAATCGTCACTATATAAATCCAGTTGTAATAGGCACCGATACGCTTCCCGAACAAATAACTCAAACAACTAAACCCGTAAAAAGAATAGGTAAATAGTGTAGAAAAAGCAAAAATCAATACGCAAATGCAAATAATTATACTACCGAGGTTATAAGGCAGTACACTATCAAAAGCTTTTAAGGTCAGGCTAATCCCATTTCCATCAAATCCTTGCCAAATACCAGATGCTAAAATGGCCAATGCGGTGAGCGTACACACCAACAGCGTATCTATTGCCGGTCCTAGCATCGCTACTAATCCTTCGCGAACAGGCTCATTGGTTTTAGCTGTTCCGTGCATCATAGGAGCTGTTCCTAAACCTGCTTCATTTGAAAATGCGGCTCTTTTAACTCCAGTTATTATTAAGGTTCCCAGTGCACCACCCAACACTGCTTTTCCTGAAAAGGCATCTGTAAAAATCAGTTGAATAATCTCCGGAACCTCTCCAATGCGAAGCATTAAAATACTCAGTACGGTTAGCAGGTACAACACTACCATCAAGGGTACTAGCTTTCCTGCAACTTTACCAATTCTTTTGATTCCACCAAAAATTACAGTCCCTGTAATCAAGGCGATGACTATCCCAAAAACCAACTTACTCGTCGCTGTATTTTCGGGTGATATCCCTACGACATCCACAAGTGTTTGGGTCAACTGATTTGCCTGAAAAGCGGGTAAGGTACCCACCAATCCTGCCACGGCAAAAAATATCGCTAGTGGTTTCCAGCGGTTTCCCAAACCTTCGGTAATCACGTACATCGGCCCTCCCTTAGCATTTCCTTCTTCGTCTTTCCCGCGGTACATTACTGAAAGCGTACAGGTAAAAAATTTAGTAGCCATACCGACAAAGGCACTTAACCACATCCAAAATATAGCTCCCGGACCTCCTTCGGCAATCGCGATGGCAACTCCTGAAATATTCCCCATACCCACTGTCGCGGCAATAGCAGATGACAATGCTTCGTAATGACTGAGGTCTCCGGGTGAATCGTGTTTATCGTACTTTCCTCTTAACACCGCCACGGCGTGTCGCATATAGCGAAAAGGAACCAGCCCTGAATAAAGGAATAAAAACAAACCTCCACCAATGAGTAAAATCAGTAGTGGAATCCCCCATACCCAACCTGAAAATTGGATGATACTATCTTGTAATTGTGTAAGCATAGCTATGTAAACTCAGTTAAACTTTATTAAATGATGAAAACAATGTTTTCAATGCTGTAATTCCCAAACTCAAGAAAGAAATCAAGCTCAGGACAAAAAAAACGAAGGACTCTTAGTAGCCCTTCGTTTTTGCTTTGTTTTATTGATTCATTAACGATTCTATTTCCTCTGCTTCGATAGGAATATTTCTCATTAAGTTAAACGGCTCTCCTGAGGCTTGGATAACCACATCGTCTTCCAAGCGAATTCCGAAGCCTTCGTCTGGCAAATAAATTCCCGGTTCTACGGTAAATACCATATTTGCTTCCATAGGCTCGTGTAACAATCCGTAATCGTGCGTATCCAAACCTAAATGATGCGAAGTACCGTGCATAAAATACTTTTTGTACGCCGGCCAATTCGGGTCTTCGTTCTGTACAGCTGCTTTGTCTAACAATCCTAAACCGAGTAACTCTGAGGTCATAATTTTCCCAACCTCAACGTGGTAGTCTGCCCAGATAGTTCCTGGCACTAACAATTTAGTCGCCTCATTTTTCACGCGATTCACCGCATTGTAAACCGCTTTTTGTCGGTCGGTAAATCGTCCCGAAACTGGAATCGTACGACTCATATCAGAGGAGTAATTTGCGTACTCTGCTCCAACGTCCATCAAAATTAAATCACCGGCCTTACACTGCTGATTGTTTTCGATATAATGTAGCACATTGGCGTTAGCACCCGAGGCTATAATGGGCGTATAAGCAAATTTCTTTGATCTATTTCTGATAAACTCATGAATGTACTCAGCTTCAATTTCGTATTCCCAAACTCCGGGTTTTACAAAATCCAATACTCTGCGGAACCCCTTTTCGGTAATATCACAGGCTTTTTGAATCAAATCTAACTCTACTTGATTTTTAACAGAACGCAAGCGTTGTAATATCGGATTACTCTTTGCCACAGCATGTGCTGGATACTCCTGACGCAACCATTTCGTAAAGCGATCCTCGCGAGTTTCCGTTTCTACATTGGCTCTGTAGTGCTCATTGGTATTGATATACAATACTTCTGCATAGCTCATTAGCTCAAAAATCACTTTCTGCATGTCTTGTAACCAAAAAACAGTGGTAATTCCACTTACTTCCTCCGCTCTTTCCTTAGTGAGTTTCTCTCCTTCCCACACGGCAATGTGTTCATTGGTTTCACGTAAAAACAAAATTTCTCTGTACGCAGGTTTCGGACAGTCGGGAAACAACACCAACACACTCTCTTCCTGATCTACACCACTCAAATAAAAAATGTCACGGTGTTGTTCAAAAGGAAGCGTACTATCAGCGCTTACCGGATAAATATCGTTTGAATTAAAAAAGGCGATGCTCTTTGGCTTCATCGCAGCTGAAAAGTTCTTGCGATTTTGAATAAACAAATTGCGATCTATTGCGTTATATTTCATGTCGTAAATACTCTTATTATCAAATCCAAAATTAACCAAAAAGGGTGTAATTATACAGTAACTGCCCCTAAAATTAACAAGGAATTCAGCAGTTTTGTAAAAACTGAGAAAAATCGTAGTTAGCAATAAAAAAGAAAGATGCCTTTCGGCATCTTTCACCCTTCATTCTACTTACTTCTTATCATTCACTCCTCGTGTTTTTATAAGACCAATTATCAACAAAAAAACACCATAACAAACGTCTGTAGTCGCGATACCTCTCAAACCACTACCTAAAACAATACTCACGTATGTGGTGTATTGCGCCCCAAGGCCTCCTCCCAGAACTCATGGAGTTCCAAAGAACCTTTAGCAGCTGTTTGCGCTACGGCATTCCCGAAAGATCGCTGTCGGGAGCTCCTGTAAGTAAGCTAAAAAATTAAATTCTTGATTTTTTGATTTCTCTTTGCTAGCTAGCCCTTAAAGTAACTAAAAATAAATGATTTAAACAAGTATTTTTTTACTCTTCTTGTCCCTCGCTCATTCCAAAATGGAAAAGTGCATCACCTTTATTGATGACCGGAAAAAAATTAAGGGCAATAATATAGCCGTCACTTGGGGCTTTTACACTGAACTTCGTTTCACCATAAGTGTCCACAATGGTTCCTAATACCATTCCTTTGGTAACAGCGGCTCCGTTGTACACGCTTGCACTAAAAAGACCTGCAGCTTTAGCACGTATCCACCTGCGCTTGGCAATGTACACTGGTTGCTCCAAGCTAGGCAAGTGAACCTGTTCATCAATCATTTCAAAATGCTTGAGAATTCGCAAAGTTCCCTCTATTCCCTTTTCTATGGCAAACTCGTCTAAACGCAATGATTCTCCTGCTTCGTACACGATAACAGGCACCCCTTGCTTAAAACACTCATTTCTGAACGATTTCGAAATCAGTCGTGAAGGAAACACAAAAGGAGCTGCAAAGAGCTTGGCCAAACTCGCCGCTCGTGCATCGATGGGCGTATATCGAATTTGCGGATAGTTGTTTCGCTGGGCACCTCCCGTATGGTAATCGATAGCAAAATCAATTAACGGAATGAGTTCCTTGCTGATAAAATTTGCCATACTACTCGCCAATGAACCTTTTTTACTTCCTGGAAAACTGCGATTTACATCTTTTCCATGCATGTCACGGGCAAGGTTCAAAAAACCGAATACATTGAGTAGCGGAACCACTATCACACAGCCTTTTGTAATCTTGTATCGCTTGTCAATTAACATGCGTCGAATTAACTCCACCCCATTAATTTCGTCGCCGTGTAAGCCTCCTTGTAGTAACACTGTAGGACCCGGAGTTTCTCCGTTAAAGACGTATACGGGGATTTCGATCAAGGTCCCTGTTGCCAATCTGTCAACTGGAATTTTAATCAGACTACTCTCTCCCAAACCAATACGTTCACCACGTATAACTATTTCTTGGTTTTTATAGGTTTTGATTTCCATTTACTTTCTAAAAATTTAATGATAGCGGCGGCTACATTGACACGAGCATAGGCCTCAATTCCCTGTAAGCCCGGAGTTGAATTCACTTCGATAATCAAACTACCTTTTTTAGATCGTATCATATCGACCCCGGCAACTGGCAGCCCTAAATAATGTGCCGCTTTTACTGCCATCGCTTCTTCTTTTGCCGATATTTTAATGGCCACGGCAGTACCACCTCGGTGCAAATTCGAACGAAAATCGTCGTCGGTCCCTTTTCGTTTCATTGCGGCAACCACTTCCCCCCCAACGACAAAGGCACGAATGTCTTCACTCTTGCTCTCTTCGATAAACTCTTGTAACAAATAACTAGAGTTCATCGTGTGTAACGTATCGATGATGGAACTCGCCGATTTTTCAGTTTCTGCGAGCATCACCCCCATACCATGAGTTCCCTCTTGAAGTTTTATAATTACTGGAGGACCTCCGAGGGCTTTGAGTTGTGACTTTAAATTGATCGGCGTTGCTGAAAATAAGGTATCGGGTATGGGTAACTGCTTACTATTTAACAATTGAAGCGTACGCAACTTATTTTGCGACCTCCAAATACCCAGTGAGCGCGCTGTGCTGAATACTTCGTTTAACTCAAACTCTTTTACAATGGCAGCTCCTTGCGTCGTTACCGAAGCTCCGATTCGCGGAATAATCACATCGAATTCGTCAATTATATCTTCTCCCTCGTACAAGATTTTTTTTCGGCCTCCTGACAATACAATGCTACACTCCAAATGATTTATGATGGCTACTTCATGCCCTCTTTTGAGCGCTTCTTCATACAGCCTTTTCGTAGAGTAAATTTGATCACTAACTGAAAGTATACCTATATTCATAAAACAGTATTAAAATTAATCCACCCAGTACTACCTGATTAAAAACCATTTAGCCTGTTACCATGGTGAGGTGTATCGACACTTCACAAATCTACTATATTTTTTAGCAGCTTGTTCGGCAAACCTCCTAATGGGTTTCTTAAATTTTGTTAATTTTTTGAAATAGCTTAAAGGAAATAGTACTTTTCCTGCTTATAAACCAAATCAACAACTAAATGAAAGCGCTAATAACCTCAGCTTTTGCTTTGTTTTCTGTTGCTACTTTTGGACAGCAAGCAAGTACTGCAAACGCTTTAAAAGCTTCTTTGGACACTCAGCAAAACTTACATAAGCATTCACTTGTTAAAAACGTCTCTTTCACCAATATCGGTCCTACTGTAATGAGTGGACGCGTGGTCGCCCTAGCGGTAAATCCGTCGGATCCTACAGAATTTTATGTCGGATACGCTTCAGGAGGTGTGTGGTACACACAAAACAACGGAACCACCTTTAAACCAGTACTCGATACCGCCCCTACGCAAAACGTAGGAGATATCGCCGTAGATTGGAAAAACCACACTATATGGGTAGGTACTGGAGAAGATAATTCTTCTCGTTCATCTTATGCCGGAATTGGAATCCTCAAATCGACGGACCGCGGAAAAACATGGCAACATACAGGTCTCTTTGACAGTCATCACATCGGACGTATTTTACTCAATCCCGATAATCCGAACGAAATCATTGTAGGAGCTATCGGACACCTTTATACTCCGAACAAAGAACGCGGAATATTTAAATCGGTAGACGGAGGGAAAACTTGGCAACACAAACTCTATATTAACGAGCATACCGGAATTATCGATATGCAGCGCGCACCTGATAATCCCAAGGTACTTTATGCTGCCGCTTGGGAACGCGAGCGAAAGGCTTGGAATTTTGATGGTGACGGAGCACATTCTGCTATTTATAAAAGTAGTGATGGTGGAGATACTTGGTCAAAAATCACCGACGGTAATGGCTTTCCGAAAGGACAAGGCGTTGGACGAATTGGATTGGCAGTTTTCGACCAAAATACGGTCTACGCCATTCACGACAATCAATTTAGACGCAAAAAGGACAGCAAACAAAAAAGTAGCTCACACGCCTTGACCAAAGACGATTTTAAGTCGATGAGCAAAGAAGCTCTCCTCGCTCTAAGCGATAAAAAACTAAATACTTACCTGAAATCGAATGGATTTCAAGAAAAATATCGCGCAAAAAACGTAAAACAACTCGTGCGCTCTGGAGCAGTTAAACCTGCTGACCTCGCTAAGTATCTGGAAAATGCCAACGCTCTTTTATTCGATACTCCTGTGATAGGAGCAGAAGTATACCGTACTGAAAACGGAGGAAAAACTTGGAAAAAAACTCATAAAGGCTATATCGACGATCTCTTTTATTCATATGGTTATTACTTTGGAGAGGTACGTGTAGATCCTAGCGATAAAAATGCCATTTACGTATTAGGGGTACCTATCTTAAAATCAAAAGACGGCGGAAAAAGCTTTACTTCTATCAGTAAAGAAAACGTCCATGCCGATCACCAAACCTTATGGGTAAATCCTAAACGCTCAGGGCACCTCATCGATGGAAATGACGGCGGTTTGAACATCTCTTATGACGACGGAGCTAGCTGGACCAAACTCAACGCTCCTGCTGTAGGACAATTCTACGCGGTGTATGCCGACCAACAAAAAAATTACAAAGTATACGGAGGGTTGCAAGACAACGGAGTTTGGGTTGCTGACCACAATGCCAAAATGGATAAGCGCTGGAAGCAAACCGGAAAAAATCCTTACCAAAGTATTATGGGTGGCGATGGTATGCAAGTAGCCGTTGACTCGAGAAATCCGAACATCGTATTTACCGGATATCAATTCGGAAACTACTTCCGCATTGACAGAGCAACGGGACAACAACGCTATATTCAGCCAAAACACGAACTCGGAGAAACTCCTTACCGCTTTAATTGGCAAACCCCCATACAGTTATCCAAACACAACGAAGATATTTTATACCTCGGAGGAAACAAGTTACACCGCTCTCTGAACCAAGGAAAAACTTGGGAAACTATCTCTGGTGACTTAACACAGGGAGGTAAAAAAGGAAATGTCGCCTATGGTACACTCACCAGCATTTCAGAAAGTCCCTTTAAGTTTGGCGTATTGTACGTAGGCTCTGATGACGGACTTATTCACCTGAGTAAAAATGGTGGTGGAAGTTGGAAAAATATCGCAACATCACTACCACAAAATTTATGGGTAAGTAGAGTTATTGCTTCTAAGCACAAAAAAGAACGTGTTTACGCCACCTTAAACGGGTATCGAAACGATGACTTTACACCTTATGTGTTCGTCTCTGACGACTTTGGAAACACCTGGAAAAACATTGGCAATAACCTTCCACTTGCACCTATTAACGTGATCAAAGAAGACCCCAAAAACCCAGATGTGCTGTATCTCGGTACCGACAATGCCGCCTATGTAAGCCTCGACGCTGGAGCATCTTGGCAACCTTTTAGTCAACTACCACCGGTAGCCGTGCACGATTTGGTAATTCAGCCTAAAGCCAAAGATCTCATCATAGGTACCCATGGCCGTAGCCTGTACACCACCAACATCAAAGCCCTACAAAACCTCAACGACACAAATGCCTCGCAATTGTTTCCTGTAGCCCCAGTTAGAAAAAGTAGTTATTGGGGAAATTCGTGGAGTCGATGGTTACAACCGAGTACTCCAGAAGTTACGGTAGTGTACTTCAGTACCAAAGCACAAACAGCGACGCTGGAAGTACTGTTCGACGACGCCTTAGTTTACAGCAAACCGGTGACCTTAACTAAGGGATTCAACAGCGTGACCTACGACGTTTCAATGAACAAAAAAGGCGCTAAGAACTTCCGTAAAAAAGCACCGAAGACCGAACTCAAAAAAGCGAAAAACGGCGTGCAATACCTTCCAAAAGGGTCGTACTTGATCCGATTGGCCAATGCCACGCAAAAATTCACTGTAAAATAAAACCGAAGAGCAGCCATGAGCTGCTCTTTTTTTGTCCTAGCTTCTTTAAAAAAAGTACTACGGCATCCACTAAAACATCAGTATCTTTGTACTATGGGAATCATACGAGTTAACAACATACGCCTTTACACCAATCACGGCTGTTTGGAAGAAGAAGGAAAAATTGGCTCTGAATACAGAGTAGATTTAGAAATAAAAGCCGATTTACAAAAATCAGCACAGTCAGACGAATTAAAAGACACCGTTGATTACGTGCATTTAAATCACATCGTAAAAGAAGAAATGGCCATTCGTTCAAAGCTATTAGAGCACGTTGCCAAGCGAATTATCGATCGCATTTTTAACGAGTTACCTATGGTAACAGAAGCGGAGGTGAGCGTTGCCAAAATTAATCCACCTATTGGCGGTGATGTTGAGCAGGTAGTTATTGTTTTACAAGAGACGCGTAAAAACTAAAAAAACATTTGCATAAACTAAAATAAGGTGTAAATTTGCAGTCCTAATTCATTAGGTGTCGTGGCCGAGTGGCTAGGCAGTGGTCTGCAACACCATCTACAGCGGTTCGAATCCGCTCGACACCTCAAAAAATCCTGAAACCATCCGGTTTTCAGGATTTTTAGTTTTGTAGAGAATCCTTTTTACTATTGGTGTTTTTTGCTATCGACATCATCCTTCTTTGCCAGAGCACCTACACCGATCTTTTTTATTTTCCGCCCCCTTGCAAAGTACCGACTTAAACCTCGTATTTTTGATCTTAAACTACCGAGAAAGGTCAGGTTTTTAATCCTTTGAATTCTCTAAACTACTATGAAATATTTTACAGCGCTATGGGTCATTTTTTGTTTGGGTTGCGCAACGACCACTACAAAAAGTAACGACTTAGATTACAAATACTATTACTTGTCTATCGCCAAAGCAGATAGCTTACTTTTTGTTGGTAAAAATGAACAAGCCTATTTAATATTTGATAGCCTTTATAAAAAGTACGACTTTAGAAACGGGTTTAGAACCAACGAGTATTTTTACTATTTGATAAGTAAAGCCAACTCCAATAAAAAAATATCGAAAGCAGATCTGGAACGATGTTTTTCAACATATGGAATCCGAAAAAGAGCTGTACTCGCACACCCCATTTTAAAAGAAGCCTACCGTAAGTACAAAATTGAAACCAGCTATGAAAAACTCAAGAAGATGTATTTGGCAAGTGTCGACTTGAAGTTAAGAGCTCAAATGAGTGCCATGCTGGAACAAGACCAATATTACAGGTCAAACGAGGACAATCCCGATAAAATGAAACAGACAGACCTAGAAAATGAAAAAATACTTAAAAGTCTATTTGATAAAGAGATTTATCCGGATGAGCTGGTAGTCGGAAATTATCATATCGATAATTCCTTTTACGGTATCGAAACCCTTTTGTTACATCCCAACGACAGCAGTAGAACGACCTATTTTCTTCCTAAAATAAAAAAATTTGTAGCACGAGGAGTCTGTTCTCCGTATACCTATGCCCTCCTGGTTGATCAGATGTACATTTACAGAGGTGAAAATCAAATATACGGTACGTTTAGCGGTAGCAATTTGAGAAAAGAAGACTTTGCGAAGTACAATAAAAATAGAAGGGCATTAGATATAGGACTGCCTTCTATTCAATACGATGTTTGGAGACGTGAACGCTAAAATTTAGGAACATTACCGATCCCGCTGTGCACTTATCTTATACCTTTTTTAACGGGTATTCCTACCTTCCAAAACAACTGAGGTGAATTGACAATTTCAATAAATATCTGAAGGAACTATCTGTAACAATATTCAAATTAGGGATCAAAATTCGAATTAGTCTCTGTAATCGAAAGGTTTACCGATAATACACAACAAAGAATTACCATATAAAATACAGCATGTATTCCATCCATGTTCGTAGCTATTCTCCATAAGTCAACCAAAAAGTACTGCTCGACCTCCTTATTCTCGCTTATAATGAAGGTAGGTTTAAAGACTAGCCCCTAACCGATCAACAGTTGAACTATTGAACCCAAAAATTGCTTCACACCAGAAAAATAGTCTTGCAGGAATGCAGAACACAACTGAAAGCACTTGGGGTCTAATCTTTGTACACTAGCTACTGTCCTTTCTAAACTTGCAAGAAGTACCTCCACGATACCGCTTCTTTCAAAAATACTTCCTCCAATCCTGTTCGCTTTGGAATCTAAATCCTGACAAGCACCAAATAAGAATCAAAAATCTTAAACGTTTGCAAACGGTTTTTGGATTTCCTTAACAAAAAATTCACGAAAAATCACCATCTTTGTTCTTATGCGAATATACCCTATAGAAACTGGAAATTTCAAATTGGATGGTGGCGCCATGTTTGGCGTGGTTCCCAAATCTATTTGGCAACGCACCAATCCAGCAGATGGAAACAATATGATTGATATGGCGCTCCGCTGTATGCTTATCGAAGACGGTGATCGGTTGACCTTAATTGATACCGGACTAGGTAACAAACAATCAGACAAGTTTTTTGGGTATTACTTCCTTTTCGGAGACCATAGCCTTGACCGTTCGCTAGCACAATACGGATTTCACAGAGATGATATAACCGATGTTTTTTTAACGCATTTACACTTTGACCACTGCGGTGGTGTTATTCAGTGGAATGCCGATAAAACAGGATATATGCCCGCCTTTAAAAATGCCAAAGTTTGGAGTAACGACCGCCATTGGCAATGGGCGATTCAACCTAATGCGCGCGAAAAAGCCTCTTTTTTATCAGAAAACATTTTACCCATCGAACAAAATGGTCAATTGAATTTCGTACATCGAAATGCCAAAGACCAACTGGGATTTGATGTGATTTTTGTCGATGGCCATACGGAAAAGCAAATGCTCCCAAAACTCAATTACCAAGGAAAAACCATCGTATTTATGGCCGATTTACTCCCCACTGTAGGTCATATTCCACTCCCCTATGTTATGGGCTACGACACACGCCCGCTACTTACCATCAAAGAGAAACAAGTATTTTTAAACGAAGCTGCCGACAAGGAGTTTTACCTCTTTTTGGAACACGATGCACATAACGAATTGTGTACCGTACAACACACAGAAAAAGGCGTTCGTTTAAAGGAAAGTTATAAATTTACAGACATTTTTAATTAAGCAATTTTTAGGCCTGTAAACTAATAGTCTACAGGCCTAATAAATATCTTAACTTTTATAAATTAAAAATGGCGGCTTCCCTTTCCATCTTTTCTGGTTCTAGTACCAGATACCCAAAACTCGCCTCTACCATCTTCCCAAGCTTCATCATATTTATCCTTCAAAATGGCATCTTGTCCATTATCACCTCCCTTAATCGTTGTTTTCTCTTTCTTTGAAATTTTATAAACTTCTAATTCTTTTAAACTTTTCATAATTATTAATTATTTCTGTTAATAACGACGAATATAACTAAAAAAAACAATAATTTTACAATTGAACTAAAGACACTTTAATTTATGAAAATTTTGAAGCCCGCTTTTTATTCAGCAATGGCAATGACAGCCCTAGTAGGTTGTTCTTCAATCAGTAAAATTCCTGTTCCTGCAGGAAGCAATACCGCAATTAACATTCCTGCAAAAAAGGCACCTTTGACTGATTACCAAAAAGAAAATTGGCAACACCTAGACTTGGAAGCAGATTCTATTCCTGGAATGAGTGTAAACAGAGCTTATAAGTTTTTAGAAGGAAAGAAAAGTACACAGGTAATCGTTGGTGTAGTTGACAGTGGTACTGATTTAAAACACGAAGATTTAAAAGATGTTGCTTGGGTAAACGAAAAAGAAATCCCAGGAAACGGAATTGACGATGATAAAAACGGTTATGTTGACGATATTAACGGATGGAACTTCTTAGGAAAATCGTACAAAGAACACTTAGAGTACGAGCGTATCTTAATGAACCCATCTCTTGCTGATGCCGAAACTTTAGCTGAAGTTAAAGCCTACCAAGCTAAAAAAGTAAACGAAGCTAAAAAAACAAAAGAATCATATGCTAATTATTTAATTGGATGTGAGGAATCAGCAAAAGCTTTAAAAAAGCACTTCGGTTCAGATAAATACACCTTGAAAGACATCAAGTCTGTAAAGACTACAGACCCAAAATTAGAACAAGCTGTTAGTTTTTCAACACAAATGTTCTCTTATTTTTCAAACTTAGACGAAGCAACTGAGTACTTCAAAAAAGGGATTGAAGGTGCTGAAAAAACTATCAAGGGAGAAAACCTTAAAACAAACTACCGTGAAGTAGTAGGTGACAATGCATACGATATCAATGACAAGCCAGGATCAGGTGATGGTAACACAGGACACTCTGAAGTTGGTGAAGCTCACGGATCACACGTATCAGGAATCATCGGAGCTACTCGTAACAACAATAAAGGAATGGATGGAGTTGCTAATAATGTAAAAATTATGGCAGTGCGTTCTGTTTCTGACGGAGATGAGTACGATAAAGATGTAGCTTTAGGAATTCGTTATGCTGTTGACAACGGTGCTAAAGTAATCAACACGAGTTTTGGTAAGGCCTTCTCTCCAAACAAAGAGTGGGTTTACGACGCTATCAAATACGCTGCAAAACACGATGTGTTAATCGTAAATGCTGCTGGTAACGACGGTAAAGATATCGATGTTGAAAAAACATTCCCGAACGATGCTCCAGACTTACAAAATGAAGTTGCTGACAACTTCTTAACGGTAGGAGCTATGAGTGCTAAGTACAACGAAGAATTACCTGCTGGTTTCTCTAACTACGGTAAGAAAAACGTAGACGTATTCGCTCCTGGTGTACAAATCTATTCAACAACTCCAGAAAACGAGTACAAGAAATTTAACGGTACGTCAATGGCATCTCCAAATGCTGCTGGTGTTGCTGCCTTAATCCGTTCGTACTATCCAAAATTAACCGCGAGTCAAGTAAAGCACATCTTAATGAACTCAGGTACAAAAATTGACTTCGACGTATTGAAGCCAGGTACTGGAGGACGTGGTGCAAAACCTTTAATGGTTCCTTTTGCTGACTTATCTGTTTCAGGTCGTGTAGTAAACGCTTACAATGCAGTTCGCATGGCTGATAGAATGGTGAACGGTAGAAAGTAAAAACCAAATAATTCACTATATTTGAAAAGAGCATTTTAAAATGCTCTTTTTTTTTAACTTATTAGCAAATGAAAAAATTTTTATTAGGGGTAAGTTTGCTTTCTATAATTGCTTGTGCTTCTGCTAAGCAACAGCAAAACAACCCAATTCAGCAATCATCAACTGCCAACAACTATTGGCAACAACACGCTGACTACACGATGGACATCGATGTAGATGTCAAAAAATTTCAGTACAAAGGAGTTCAAAAATTGGTCTATACCAACAATTCTCCTGACGTATTAAACAACGTGTACTACCACCTGTATTTCAACGCCTTCCAACCCAACTCACAAATGGATGTGCGCTCGAGAAACATCCAAGATCCAGACAAACGCGTAAAAGATCGCATCAGTAAATTAAAGCCTTCTGAAATTGGTTATATCAAGGTGAAGAGTCTTAAACAGAACGGAAAAGCGGTATCCTATGAAACCGTAGGAACCATTTTAGAAGTACAACTCAACCAGCCTATTCAACCTGGTGAAAGCGTTACTTTTGATATGCTCTTTGATGCACAAGTACCGAATCAAATCCGTCGTTCTGGAAGAAATAGTTCCGAAGGAGTTGCCTTTTCAATGACCCAATGGTATCCAAAAATGGCAGAATACGATTTTGAAGGTTGGCATACACCTCCGTATATCGGAAGAGAATTTCACGGTGTTTGGGGTAATTTTGACGTAACCTTACACATCGACAAAGCCTATACAGTAGGAGGAACCGGTTACCTACAAAACCCACAAAATGTAGGACATGGTTATGAGAAAAAAGGCGAAAAAGTAAAGCAACCAAAAGGTAAAAAACTTACATGGCACTTTAAAGCTCCCAATGTACACGACTTTACTTGGGCAGCAGACCCTGAGTACATTCACGATACTTTGACTATGGACAACGGTATTGTATTACACTTCTTGTACAAAGAAACCCTCGATGCTAAGTATTTGGAAAACTGGAAAAAGTTACCAGCTAAAACAGCAGAGTTGATGGAGTATTTTAGCAAACACGTAGGACAATACCCTTACAAACAGTATTCTGTAATGCAAGGAGGTGACGGTGGAATGGAGTATGCTATGTGTACCTTAATTACCGGAAAGCGCAGCTGGGGAAGTTTGTTTGGAGTAACTGCACACGAATTGGCCCACACCTGGTTCCAGTTTTTACTCGCAACCAACGAAACCAAACACCCGTGGATGGATGAAGGATTTACTACCTACATCTCTAACAAGGCAGAAAATGAGATCATGAATCTCAACAAAACAAACCCACACAAAGGTTCGTACCAATATTATAATTACGTAGTTCGCAACAACGCTGAAGAACCACTAACTACCCACGCTGACCGTTACCACACGAACATGGCCTACGGAATGGGTAGCTACTCAAAAGGAAGTATCTTCCTGTACCAGTTAGAGTACATTATCGGAGAAGAAAACGTCGCTAAGACATTGTTAAAATACTTCCGTGATTTTTCATTCAAGCACCCTACGCCAAACGATATCAAAAGAACAGCCGAAAAAGTTTCAGGTATTCACCTCGATTGGTATTTAAACGAATGGACTCAAACAACACATACTATCGACTACGGTGTTAAAAGCGTAAACGGTAAGGAAATCACTTTGGAGCGTATCGGAACGATGCCGATGCCTATCGATGTTGAGGTTACCTATACCGATGGTAAAAAAGAACAGTTTACCATTCCGCTACGCATGATGAGAGGCGCAAAACCAACGGAAGGAACCACCTTAACCGATTGGACTTTTGCCCACCCTACCTATACCTTTAATGCTGCCAAAGCAGTAAAATCTGTCAGTATTGACCCTTCACAACGAATGGCCGACATAAACATGGACAACAATACCTTTGAGGTAACTAAATAAAAAGAAAGGGAAGCAATTGCTTCCCTTTTTTATTGCTTTGCTAGTATTTTTTGTAGTTCTGAAGGACTGTAGCCCGTTTGCTTTTTTACAAACAAGCTAAAATTGGAAGGACTGTCAAAATTGTAGTGATAAGCCACCTCCTTTATATTGGTTTCTTTAAAGACCAAGTCTCTTTTTATTTCGAGTAACAGCGCTTTATGAATAAACTTCAACGGAGTTATACCGAAACTTTCCTTGACCAATTCAGTCAATTTTTTAGTACTTACCCGCAGGGCATCTGCATACTCATTAACAGACCACGCGTTTAGTTTCTCATCGACCAATTCCGTAAATGCCACTGCCGTTTTACTCAAAATAGCCGGTGTTTGCTGCTGTGACTTTAAACAGCTATCCAAGTCGTACAACAAGGTGGCCAATAAGTGTTTTGACATCGCATGCGCATGTGGATTAGGCTGCTGCTGTATTTCCTGAATCATAAATACCCATTGTAACATTTTAGCACTGAGCACCTCATCATTCTCGTAGATTACCTTGTTTGTTTTGTGATAGGCCAACATATCCAAGTCTTTTAACAAGACTGTATTAAGTGCCTCATGGGTAAACTGCACCAAATATCCATCGGCGTTCTCCAAGCGTTTTACCAAATGAATTTGTCGGGGTTTGATAAAATAACAACTAAAATCTTCAATAGCACTGCTTTCAAAATCGATCAACTGATCGCCTCCCCCCTGGACAAAAAACAACATTTCAAAATAGCTATGCCTGTGAATCTTGTGATAATCATAAGGATTCCTATACGAGATACGTTCTACATTCACGGCGAATTCAAGACCGATATCATGGATGGGGATTTGCTGTTTCGACTTCATAAGTACAAGCGTAAATTAATAACTATTCCTCTTTTTTTCATAAGCACAACAGCCATCGCTGACTGTACATTTGTGCAGTACGAAAATATAAAACAAGTATAATGAAAAAATTTATGTTACTCTTAGCAGTTGCTTTTAGCTTTCAATTGAGTATTGCCCAAAGCACTTGGAAAGTAGACAAAGCACACTCGTCTATCAGTTTTTCAGTATCGCATTTTATGATATCGGAAGTTACCGGAAATTTCAAACAGTTCGATATCGAAGCTACCGCGGGAGCTCAGTTCGAAAACCCTAGTTTCGACGTCAGTATCGCTGCCGGAAGTATTGACACCAACCAAGGAGGACGAGATAACCACCTAAAAGCTCCTGATTTTTTTGATGTAAAAAACCACGCTCAAATTACCTTTAAAAGTGAAAGTTTTACAGCTGGTGAAAACGGAACTTTTACAACCAAAGGAACCATCACCATCAAAGGAGTGCGTAAAGAAGTCGTTTTTAAAGGAAAGTTAAACGGTGTAATTAAAGGTCGTAACGGAAAACACAAGGCCGGACTGAAGTTGACAACACAAATAAAAAGAGAAGATTTTAACTTAGGTAAAGGAATGACTCCTATTGGAAAAGACGTTACTGTAACTGTTCATCTAGAAATGAACCAACAATAAAAATTCCCTCTCTCAAGTTTCTTGAGTGACTAAAAAAGGCAAAAGCAGTTCGTGCTTTTGCCTTTTGTCATTTTTGCACGTATCTTTAGCAATCATGAAAGAAATTACCCTTGAATTCTCACCCTATGCCCTAATTGATATCCTGTCTATTTGTACGGCATTTACCTTAGGATTACTGTTTTTTAGTACCCCCTCAAAAAATAAAAAAGCAACAGTATTCCTCGGTTTATTTTTGTGGTCATTAATGCTCGAAGTGGTTGATAGCTTTAAAGAAATACTAGTCCCAAGCTTTGAACTCTACCTTCAAACAACCTGGTTTACCCTTCCGTTACTCGTTATCTATGTTCAACAAACGTTGTTTAAGCGTTGGCAGAGGTGGCACAGTTTACTCTTTGTTCCCGGAATACTTGCAAATGGCATCGGCATAGCTCCCTCATTTCCTGCAATCCTAGAATATTTGTACAACTTGGGAATACTCGGATACCTGTGGATGCTCATAAGTAACCATCAAAAAGACGTAGCCAACTATTATTCTGATCTCGAAAATAAGAGTTTGGTATGGCTTAAAACCATCATCTATATTTTTATCGCCTTTCATTTACTGTGGATAGTAGAAGACCTCATCGGATTCCAATTTGAAACCGTGGCGGGCTACTTTGCCTACCTCTCGAACCTGGGAACCTATTTTATGATTTTTTGGATTGGCTACAACGGATTTTCACAACCCGAAATCTTCGCTACCGAACTCTTTTCCGTTAGCCCTAACTCAAAAAAAGACAGCAATACCGAAACTGCGGCCGATCGCGAAAAATACCTCAAGCTGGTTCGCTGTATAGAAGAACGAGAATTGTATCGCAATTCCAATCTCAACCTAAAAAGCCTCTCAGAAGCGGTAGACATCAGAGAAAAAGAGCTTTCCAAACTCATCAACACCTACGCGAATACCAATTTTTATCACTTTATCAATACCTTTCGTGTCGAAACCGTAAAACAACTCCTCACTTCCGATAAGGCTGTACAACTTTCTATCCTAGGATTGGCAACAGAAGCCGGTTTCAGCTCGAAGTCAACCTTTTACGCAGCCTTTAAAAACATAGAAGGCTGTACCCCTAAACAGTATCAAAAACGCCAACAAACGTCCGACTAACGTCTACTCGGACTTTTTCACAGCAGCTATACATACTTTTGGATATACTTTTGCGATTGTCAGTATATCACCCATAAATTCTTAAAAGTATGTTACAAAAATTTACCTGGTGTTTCGCCATCATCTCCTTTGTCTCTTTTTACGCTTGTTCAGACAGCAACTCCAACACCTCACCGAGCAACAACACTAGTTCCTTAGTGGAATACCTTAAAGCCAATGCCGATTTCGTTCATGAAATCAACGGATTTTACATCGTAGGTAGTGCTCAAAAACCGGGAAGTCCGGAAACGACTCCCGGAACTACGGGAAAAGAAATATTTGACCACAGCGTTCGCTTGTTCAGTAATTTCTTGGACCAGGATAACGACGGAGTCATCGATGCTGACAAAAAACAACTCAACAAAGACCTCGCTGCAAAACTCCTATTCATCTCAGGTCCACTTACTATGGTCGACAAGATTTCCGAATCGACCCAAGTAAACGCCAAGGGACTCTACGGCATGTCCATGCAAACCAATCATTGGCCTTATATCAAAGACTACAATGGTAAAGGTTGGACGGTAAGCAAGTTAGAATCCTCAACGTGGCGTCCGCCTAATTTTAATGCCCTGTGGGAAGAAACCTTTCACACCATTACCGAAGCCTATAGCCGAACCGATCAGAGCTTCCGATTTACTACGGGTGGCGCTCTACGCACACACATGGACAAAGATATTCAAGCAAAAACCTACGATATCTCAGAACAGAATGCCGCGGAAAACGGAAACTACGATAAGGTTACTGCCGTTAACGAATACATTCATCAAATTTGGGCCATCGCTTATGCCGGACAAGAAGTTGCTTTAAACACCCATCAAAAGGCCGCTTTAGCGTTTATGAAAACTAAAAACGTTCCGATGAAGTTAGTCCCTAACTACGCACACAAAATAGGAAAAACCATAAAATAAGCCCATGAAAATTGCACTATACAACACCCTAGGTGCCTTGTTATTTCTCTTAGGAACCAGCGCCTGTACCGATACTACTCCTGAAGGTCCCATAGCCCCAGGCAAAGACCCTAACTTTAAAATCGTCGCGAATACCGATGCCGGCATGAACCAATTTAACAGAAAGGTCGTTGTGTTTGGAATCGATATTTACGCAGCTCCAAAGGTCGAAGACAGCAAGCTCCTGCACGCCGCCAATGTTATGGCTCAATACCTCGACAACAATGCCGACGGTACCCCCGACAACCTACTAGTTGTCGAAAAAATGGTTGCTAACAAAGCCTTCTTATTTCTCTGGAAATCTCAAGGAGATATGGGAGCCCCACCGGCAGGGAGGTTAGGTCAAGACCTCGGAAACGACGAAACCAATCCGAATTATGTACAACAAGGTAAAACAGGCCGATTTGATGCCAGTTTAGAAGAAGTATGGCACCTCATTACCCATGCTGGTTACGCCTATGCCTATCCTAGTATTTTTGGAGAACAGCAAGGAACCACCTTGACAAATGCCATGGACAAGGCCCGAGGAGGTAGCTTTACCTCAATTCCCAATCCGTATCCTACAGGAGCTTGGTATACCTATGACGACACTACTTGTACCTACAACTGTCAAGCCACAGAATACTTTTATTGGGCCATGACCTCTATTTTAGGAGCTCAGACCAATAGAGCTGCCGACATTGAAAACGAATGGAAACTCAATACCAAAGCGAAGGTAGCACAAACGGATACTGCCATTTACGCGTTGCTAACCACCCCTCGCTATCAATTACCACAGGTACTTCCTAACGGGAAATACAAGCAATAAATATCCGAGCTTCTCATAAAATTCCTATGCCCTACACTGGGTATCCCTTCTTACAACACTGAGTAAAGCTGAAAAACCTCAGTGTTCGCGCCATCGAACACTGGGGTTCTCTGATAAAAATCAACTCAAGCATGTATTGCTACTGCAAAAGGATGTGGTAAGGCCATTTGGCTCAACTATTTTCACTAATTTTGCACTTCAATTCTTAAGAAAATGTCAGAAGAAAAGAAATCATTAAACTTTATTGAGCAAATCATCGAAGACGATTTAAACAATGGAATGCCACAAGAGCATTTGCGTTTTCGATTTCCTCCTGAGCCGAATGGGTATTTACACATTGGGCATACAAAAGCCATCGGAATTAGCTTTGGATTAGGAGAGCAGTACCAAGCACCTGTAAACCTTCGTTTCGACGATACAAACCCTGCTAAAGAAGAACAAGAATACGTAGACGCTATCAAACGCGACGTAGCTTGGTTGGGGTATCAATGGGAAAACGAATGTTACTCTTCTGACTATTTCCAGCAGTTATACGATTGGGCTGTACTCTTAATTAAGGATGGTAAGGCCTATGTTGATTCACAGTCATCAGAAGCCATGGCTACTCAAAAAGGAACTCCTACTGAACCTGGAGTTGCTGGTCCGTACAGAGACCGCAGTGTAGCGGAAAACCTAGACCTATTCACTCGTATGAAAGCTGGTGAATTTGATGAAGGAACACACGTATTACGCGCAAAAATAGACATGACCTCTCCAAACATGTTGATGAGAGATCCTATCATGTACCGAATTTTAAAGAAAACTCACCACAGAACCGGAGATGACTGGGTTATTTACCCTATGTACGACTGGACCCATGGTGAAAGTGATTATATCGAACAAATTTCACATTCTTTGTGCTCCTTAGAATTTAAACCGCACCGTGAACTGTACAATTGGTTCCGCGATCAGGTTTATCCTTTAAGCAAAGAACAATATCCTCTTGCTCCTAAACAACGTGAATTTTCGCGTTTAAACCTCAGCTACACCGTAATGAGTAAGCGTAAGCTTATGAAGCTCGTAGAAGAAGGTGTTGTGGCAGGATGGGACGATCCGAGAATGCCAACCATTTCTGGATTGCGCAGAAGAGGATATACCCCAGCATCAATTCGCAACTTTATCCAAACTGTTGGAGTTTCAAAACGTGAAAATGTGATTGATGTGGCCTTATTGGAATTTAAAGTCCGTGAGGACCTTAATAAAATTGCCAACAGAGTCATGGGGGTTTTAAACCCAGTAAAATTGGTCATCACGAATTACCCAGCAGGTCAAGAAGAAATCTTAATCGCTGAAAACAATCCGGAAGATGAAACTGCTGGATCACGTGAAATTCCTTTTTCTGGAGAACTCTACATCGAAAGAGAAGACTTTAAAGAAGAAGCGAACCGCAAGTACTTCCGCCTGTCTATCGGTAAAGAAGTTCGACTTAAAAACGGATACATCATCAAAGGAGAAAGCTGCGTAAAAGACAGCGAAGGAAACATTACAGAAATCCACTGTACCTACGACCCTTTGAGTAAATCAGGAAGCGGTACCGAAGAAAGTAAGCGCAAAGTAAAAGGAACCTTACACTGGGTGTCTATCAAACACGCGGAAAAAGCAGAAGTACGCATTTACGACCGCCTATTCTCTGACGAGGCACCAGACAGTCATAAAGACAAAGACTTTATGGAGTTCTTAAACCCAAATTCTTTGGATGTTATCGAAGCATTTGTAGAACCAAGTTTAAAATCGGCAGCTAAAGGAGCCCAATTCCAATTCCAGCGATTGGGGTACTTCAACGTTGACGATGACAGCAGTGAAACGGCACTCGTTTTTAATAAAACGGTTGGCCTTCGCGACACTTGGTCAAAGAAAAATAAATAATAAATAAAAAGCCGCTAATTTTACAGTTAGCGGCTTTTTTTATTTATTCGATAATCATCGTTTCATTGTCTACCCAGTTGGCGCGAAGCTTCAGTATTTTTTGGAAGTATTCTACGCGTTCCGGCTGTTGTCTTTTCAAATAATTTCCGGTATCCCACCTTCCGTTTTTGTTGTCGTCCACGATAACTCTAATCAAGTAATCCTTTGGTTCTAACAAGGTATAATTAACGGTTTTTGTACTGTTGATTACACGCTGATCTATCACCTCATCCCCATCTATTAACTCGACTAACAATTGGTGATTATTTGCATTGGAAACATTAAAAATAATGGTTCCGTAATCTTCTGGTTCAAGAGTTCCAAACTGGTACTTAATGGTATCCGTTTTACAGGTATAAATATCCTCTAATGCATCCGGTAGCATCTGGAAACTGTATTCATTCGACGGTTTCTTATCAAACAATACCGCTAATTTCGTGTGGCGTAGCTGTGCTATGCGATATTTCACAGGTAACGTATCTCTGTCTACCAATGAAATTTTACTCGTATCAATGGCCACAATAGGGTTGTTCGCCTCTAATATCAACGTGTCTTTTAAATTCAGAATGCGTTTTATCTTCGAAGTTACTCGCAACGAATCTATCTTTTTCTTGCGCAGTCGTACGGTAACTGTATCTGTAAAATCTCGATGTTCTATTGCAAATTGCAACGAATCTTTCACATTGGGAGTATACCAATAATTCAGCGTATCTCGTTTTTCGTCAAAAGCAGCAATGGCTTTAAAATCGGCTGGCACCTGTGACAATAGGCGAGCCTTAAAGTCGGCTTTGTTGCCCTGAAAACCAAAGCGTATCTTTCCCTTGAACAACTCTTTCGGACGCTTTAGTTTAAACGGTTGCTTTTCTGTAAACAACACGATTTCTTTGGCTAAAATACTATCTTGTGGCAGGTGTAAGGTATCAGAAAGAAATCCAATTTGATCAACTTTAGGATTAAATTTGTAATCATTTCCCTTATCCTTTAACGCAATCATCAAATACTTACCTTCTCGGATATTACTAAACTCAAAATCGGTAGAATCTAAGGTATTGGAAACGTAATCAGGTTTCTTCTTATAAACAATAGAATCGTTAAAATCGCGGTCGTAACGATACAAGAACACTCCGATATTCGAAAACTTCTTTTGTCTGAATGCGGGTTTAACAGCTCCCTTTACTTTCAATGAATCGATGTAAGTCCCGGTTGAAAACACGTATTTAAAACTCTCCAGAGTATTGCCTTCGTTGTTATCGCGTATCGCATTCCCGAAATTAATCGTATAGGTAGTATTCTCCTTGAGCGTATCCATGATTTTGATGGAAATATACTTGCTGGGAGTTCCTTGTGGTGTGATGATTAAAGGCGTTTTAACCGGTGGTGAAACAACCAATTGCTTCGTCAACTCTTTTAAGGTGATATACTCATCAAAGTAAATTCGTATGTTCTTCTCCTTAAATTCTAAGGTTTCGTATGGCGGATTCGCCGTTACCATAATTGGAGCTGTTTCGTCTTTGGGACCACCTTCTGGTCGTCCCACCCTTGCACAACTGGATATGATACTGGCAAAAACCATCGCGTAAACTATGTTTGTTATCTTCACAAATATTCAATTTATAAGGCATGTCAAAAGTACTAAAATAAAGGCATCAAAACTATTCCTTTGGCGTATATGCCATAGTACAAATACTAATTTTACGAACGCCCACCTTATATAATTGCTCACAACAATTAAGTAACGTAGCACCTGTGGTAATCACGTCATCTACCAGCAAAATATGGGCGTCACGTAACAACGCATGCTCTTCACAAGTAAAAAGGGTATCGCTATTAGAAAATCGTTCAAAGCGTTTTAATATTGTTTGGGAGGAACGCGTAGAGACTCTTTTTAACACTTTTGTAAGATATACAACCCCTAAAGTCCTCGCCAAGACGGTTCCAAACGCAGTCACTTGGTTGTATCCTCGCTCTTTTAGTCGCCTGGAGTGCAAAGGCACTGGCATTACGGCTGTAACGCTTTCAAACAAGTGTTGTTCCTGCAATTGCATCACGACTCTTTTAGCTAGCCATGTCCCTATGGCCTCTTGACCGCGATACTTCAATGCGTGAATTAAAGACTGTGAAGGCGTCGCTTTCCTAAAATACATATAACTCGAAATCTGTTCAATTACTGCGCTTCCGTAAAAAGTACTTTGTAACATTTTTTGATGGTACTCGTCATAAGGAATAGGAACCACTTGATGATTGCACTCGAGACACAAGAATTTTTCACCTGTAACTAAAGGTATTGAGCAGTGCACACACAAATTAGGAAAAAAAATATGGAATATATCTTTTAAAAATTGCATCTTTACTAGCAGTTTTTACCTTGAAAATTAAGAAAAAAATTAAGAAATTACACTTTGGAAAGCAAATTCAGTTTTTTTAAAGAGGCTGTAAAAAATTACAAAACCTCGGGAACCTTAGTTCCAAGTTCGCGCTTTTTAGCCAATAGAATGTTAAAGCCTATCGATTTTGACAAGGCAGATGTCATTGTTGAATTGGGGCCTGGTGATGGAGCCATTACCAAGGTCATACTCGAAAAACTACAACCGCATACCAAATTAATTTGCTTTGAAATCAATCCTATTTTCTTAAAAGAACTCGAAAAAATAACGCATCCTCAGCTCATATTGCTAAACGAATCTGCTGAAAACCTCGAGGAACACCTAAAAACATTTGGATTTACACAGGCCAATTACATTGTTTCAAGCCTCCCATTAACCATTATTCCCAAAAAGATATCACACAGTATTTTGAGCGCTTGCTACGCAGTACTCAAGCAGCGAGGCTTGTTTATTCAATACCAATACAGCCTTACCTACTTCAAAAAACTCAAGCTCGTATTCGGTAAAAACATCACCTTGGACTTTGAAACTTTGAATTTTCCTCCGGCATTTGTGTATAAATGTCTTAAAAAATAGTATTTTAGCCACGAACTCATTTAGTTTGTTCATCATAATTCCCCTTTGATGATGGTTGGCAGAAAAATAAAACATAAAGGGCTCGTAGCCTTTTTACTCTTTTTAGTAATAGTTATTGGGCTTTTAGCCTATCAGAATGCGCGAGACTTTTCGCAGCTGAAAAGCGCTTTTGATACCGAGAAAGCAGAACTTGAAAAAGACTTAGACAAGGTAATCACCAACTATCAAAACATCATTGCTGAAAACCACGATTATTCCGATAAATTAGAAGTACACCTTACCAGAGTTGTGGCTTTGCGAGACAGTATTCGCGATTTAGAAGCCAAAAATTACCGCTTGTTACGCGTTTACAAAAAGAAAATCGGTGTTTTAGAAGAGCAGAATGCCAAGCTCATGTCAAAAATAGACTCTTTAAACGCGATCAATCAAGAGTTGTATACCGAAAACGACAGTGTAAGAGAAGTACTCAACGAGACCGAAGAGCTGAACACCAAACTGTCAAGAAACAACAAAATATTAGAGCGAAAAGTAGCTTCTGCAGAGCAACTTGAAATTGCCAATATCGACTTCAATGCCATGAAACCCCGTGGAAGCTCACGATTGACAACCACGTATCGCTCCTGGAAGGCTACCGCCTTTAAAGTCAGCTTTGATCTCTTGGAAAACAAAGTCATTGACAAGGGACAGAAACCCATACACGTTCAATTGTTAGGGCCCGACAAAAAAGTTATTGCTCCAAAGGGTAAGATTCGATTAAAAAATGGTAAATTACTATCGTATAGCGATATAATTTCTGCCGAGTATTACAACGAACAGGTTCGCGTAATGTCTTTGGTTAAAATCGAAAAAGGATCTATTCAAGAAGGAGCGTATACCGCTCGTATCTTTGCCAACAAAATATTTATCACTGAATCAACTATCAAATTAAAATAACCCTCTTAAAAATCCCCTACACATGAATTCAAAATTCCTAAAAAACTCAGTCATTGTGGTACTGCTGTTTGCTGTGCTATTTTTGACGCTATTCAACCTAAAAAAGTCGAGTGAGCTCAACGAGCTTAAAAATGTATTTAAAGAGGAAAAAGCTGATTTAAAAAATGCCCTAGACGAAATGATCAAGGACTACACCGATGTTGTGGTTCGAAAAAAAAGCCTATCAAAACGCCTTCGCGTCGAGGTTCAAAAAATGAAAGACCTTCGTGATTCTGTGGCTAAACTACAAGGGCATAACTACAATCTAATACGACGCTATCGAAGTAAAATAGCGAGTTTGGAGCGCGAAAACAGGCGTTTGTTTATCAAAATTGACTCGTTGAGCACTGCGAACCAAGCGCTGGCGCAGGAAAATGTGATTACCAACGAAATATTAGAGCAAAAGGAAACCATCAATACCAAACTCGAAGAAAAAAATAAAATCCTCGCTGAAAAAGTAGCGATTGCCTCAAAAATTGACATTAGTCCGGTAAAGGCTATAGCCATGAAAGAGCGCAGTAGTGGTAAATTGACATCGACCTCGCGTTCGAGCAGATGCGATGCCTTTAAAATTAACTTTGATCTTTTGGAGAATCCGGTGACCGAATCGGGTAAAAAAATGGTATACATCCAAATCATCGATGAAGATAAAAATGTGGTGACTCCAAAGGGGAAAGCCAGTTTGAAAAACGGAAACAAAATCCTTTACAGTGACTCACTAGCTGTAAATTACGACAACAACCGATTGAGTTTAGTGTCGTTAATTTTGGTAAACAGAGACGATATCAACCGAGGCAAATACACCATCAGCGCATTTGTTGATGGCCGCTACTCGGGCAATTCCACTGTAAAACTCAGGTAAAAAATACACGAGCTATTAAAAAGTGGAGATTGCAAAATCTTCACTTTTTTTTATGTTCTTAATTCATAGTTTAAAAGCTTATTATATTTTTGCATTATGGCAAAACAAGAAGATCAATTTAAAAAAGTAATTTCACACGCAAAGGAGTACGGATACATCTTTCAATCTTCTGAAATTTACGACGGACTTAGCGCTGTGTACGACTACGCCCAAAACGGTGTAGAGTTAAAGAAAAACATTCGCGACTACTGGTGGAAAGCCATGGTTCAAATGCACGAGAATATCGTAGGGATAGACGCGTCTATCTTAATGCACCCAACCACCTGGAAAGCTTCGGGCCACGTAGATGCATTCAACGATCCTCTTATCGATAACAAAGACAGTAAAAAGAGGTACAGAGCCGATGTATTGGTAGAGGATTACTGTGCTAAAATCGAGACCAAAATTGAAAAGGAAGTCAAAAAAGCAGCGAAACGCTTTGGAGACGCTTTTAATAAAGAAGAGTTCGTAAGCACGAACCCAAGAGTCTTAGGGTATCAAGAGAAAATCGATTCGATTTTGAAACGCTTAGGGCAGTCGTTGGAAAAAGAAGATTTAGCCGACGTAAAAAGCCTAATTGAAGAACTCGAAATTGCCGATCCGCTGACAGGAAGCAAAAACTGGACAGATGTCAAGCAATTTAACTTGATGTTTGGAACTCAGTTAGGAGCCTCTGCTGATAGCTCAATGAAAGTATACTTGCGCCCGGAAACAGCACAGGGAATCTTTGTTAATTTCCTCAACGTGCAGAAAACTGGAAGAATGAAAATTCCTTTTGGTATTGCACAAACTGGAAAAGCGTTCCGTAATGAAATCGTAGCACGTCAGTTCATCTTTAGAATGCGTGAATTCGAACAAATGGAAATGCAATTCTTTGTAAAACCAGGGACGCAAAAAGAGTGGTATAACCAGTGGAAAGACACTCGTTTAAAGTGGCACTTATCATTGGGAATGGGTGCGGACAATTACCGTTTCCACGACCACGAAAAATTAGCGCACTACGCCGATGCTGCTGCTGATATCGAATTCAAATTTCCATTTGGATTTAAAGAATTGGAAGGAATTCACTCTCGTACAGATTTCGATTTAAAAGCTCACGAAGAGTTCTCAGGTAAAAAACTACAGTATTTTGACCACGAAGACAATCAGAACTACGTTCCTTATGTAGTGGAAACTTCTATTGGTTTAGATCGTATGTTCTTAGCAGTTTTTGCAAATTCACTACAAGAAGAGGAGTTGGAAAACGGTACTACGCGTACGGTATTGAAATTACCTGCGGTATTGGCTCCGACCAAAGCTGCCATTTTACCACTAGTGAAAAAAGATGGACTTCCTGAAGTAGCTCGTCAAATTGTAGACGATTTAAAATGGGATTTCAACGTAGCATACGATGAGAAAGATGCCGTAGGACGTCGTTACCGCCGTCAAGACGCAGCGGGTACACCCTTCTGTATCACTGTAGACCACGATACCTTAGAAGATCAATCTGTGACTATTCGTCACCGCGACACTATGGAGCAAAAACGCGTTAAAATAAGCGATTTAAGAGCCATCATCAAAGAAGAGGTTGATGTACGCACTTGGTTGCAAAAAATGAAATAAAACGAGCTAAAATTAGCTTAATTGGCCTGTCTGACTTCGGTTGGACAGGTTTTTTTATTCTCTTGAGCGTTCCCTGCTAATTATGTGTATTTTTGTGGAGAATTCAATAGTATCAAGAACCATGCAAACCTTAGTAAAAATACTCTTTTTCATTTTCGTAGCTTGGATGCTTGTCGGCGCCTACCTACTCAACACAGCACACCCCAAAGCACAAGTTGTTATGGGACTCGGTGTTTTGTTTATGGCCTTTATCCTCATGCCGGTTTTTATTTACCATCGCTATCGAGACGGGAAGTACAAAAAATACATTATCAACAACGACACCAATAATAAAAACAAAAAAGACTGATGTTTCCATCAGTCTTTTTTTATGCATGATCTTTCCTTTCCTTATTTCAAGGTAGGAGAGTAATTTGTCGGATAATTTTTAGCCTTAGCCAAACCGTCTTTTGCATCTTTAAAGTTAGATCCGTAGGTTTTATCGATAGCCTTTAACATCTCGTTTGCCATTAAAGCATAACCTCTTGCAGTTAAGTGCACACCGTCTAAACTCACCAAGCCTCCAAATACGAACCTAGTACTCATATTGAATTCGTCAAATACTAAACCAGTGGTTGACGCTTGTTGTAAGATAGCTTTTAAATCAACTACAGCCAATCCTTTAGCAGTCGCTACAGAAGTAATCGTATTGTTGTACGCATCTACCGCTGTTTTTAACTCAGCTACCTCGCTTTTTGTCAAGACCCACTTATCTTCTAAAGGTAAGGTAATTCCTTCAGCAGAGAATTGTCCTGCAACCGCTTGTGGCAATCCTTGTCCCATCAATGCTTGTACGCTTGCTCCATTCACAGTTCCAATAATACCACTACTAGGCAATACGATATAATCATCAGCCGTTGCTGGTCTTGCCTGCCCATAAGTACGTCCTAAAAGCGTTGCTACCAATGGTGCTGCCGCTGCAGGAAGTCCGAACTGTTGTACGAACGCTGGAAACTGAGGGTTTGCATTTAAAGCCGCTGTGATTTGACCTTCTAAGTTCACCAAACTTTCATCCTTAATAACTACAGGATTCGCTTGGTCTGCCTTAAACTGGATGATACGATTAGGCTGATTGATTGCCGGATTCGAAAAAATCTGATTTAAGGCACCGTATACAGTATTAATACTTGCCAACTGTCCTTGTAAAGCAGCATTCGTTCTAGGATCTAATGGATTGTGGGGTACTGTTGTAAAATACGGTAACGAATTAACGTAAGGTACCGTTCCTACCACTCCTTTAGCTCCTCCGGCCGTCAATGCATTGACCATGGCAGTAAACGATTGAGCAAATACTCCTGGATCCGTAATATCTGTTGGCCCGTAGGTAGCAGGGTTGGTATTACCTGTTTGATTGGTACCAACACCTCCGGCAATGGCATACCCTAGTACGTCATTTCCTCCAATTTCTGACAAACTAAAAAACGTTGGTTGCTTAGACGCCGCCTCAGCAATAACTGTAGATTGCGTAGGTGCCATGCGTCCGAAATAAGGATTCAAAGCCGCGTACCCTGGAGTTACAAAGTGAAAACTCTTTGCTCCTGGAAGTCCGTAGTTATTAAAATTTGGTGCGTTGGTTGCTGCAGTTCCTACTACAGTTCCTGGCTTGTCAGTCAAGCGCTTTGGCTTCTGTGTTTGCGCATCGAAATAAAATCTTTGGTCCTGAGCAACAGCTCCTGCTGACGTTACCATTCCTCCGATATTATCGGCCATTAACGGCTGCACAAAATCGCCTCCGCCGACCATTTTAAACTTAGACGCAAGTGTATTTGGAAACGAGTATTGTTGTCCAGTTTTAAACAGGGCTCCGTCAGAAAAACCTGCAGTGAAAGAAGCTCCTACTGCCACGTATTTCGAAAAGTCCACACTTCCTGCGTCTAACTTAATTGTATTTTCTGCGTCTTTAATTTCTGGCAATGAATTATCCACGTCACAGGCAGTAAACCCAACGAGCATTGCAGAAAGAAAAGTATATTTTAAAGTATTCTTCATGTTTCTTCTTTTTAGTTATTGATAGTCCAAGAAATGTAGTACTGTGAACCAACGGCTCCTACCCCTGGTGCACTGATAAACTCCTCACCTGTCAAGTTTGTTCCTCCCAACTTAAATACCGACTTGATAGAAGGTACGCTGTAGTTAATTTGAGCATCGAGTACTGTTCTTTCTTCAACAGTTCCTTCTAAGAAAGTAGACTGCCAATAAAATTCATTTTGCCAACGACCACTGATGTTAAATCCGAAGTTCTCAAATAGATTTGGATGTCCAAACTGCACCTTAAGCTTGTGCTCAGGCGTGTTGAATCCAGCTTCGAAATCAGGATCTTTTGACTGGTCAAAATCAAATTTAGACCACGTATAGTTCATTCCTACAGTATATCCGTTGAAAACCTTAGTGTTTAATCCTAACCCTACTCCGTATGAATTTACGTCAACAGTTGAATTTGTTTTTACACTAAATGTTCTTACTAAATCTCTGTTTGTAAGATTTGCAGGAGTCACTGGAGTTGTTGGGTTGATTAATACCAATACATCTTTGTTCGCGATGAAATCAGAATACATGTTGTAGTAAGTACTAAAGTCAACCGATAATTTTTTATCTCCAATTGGTAAAGCGGCACGGTATCCGATCTCGAAAGACTTTACTTTCTCAGGTTTTACCAATGCTGTTTGTGCCAAGGTAGGCGCTCCAGCAGCAACAGAACTCGCTGAATATCCTCTTGTAAACACATCCGTTCCTGTTAACGTAAACGAATTTCCAGCAACGTCTGATACTTGCGACGAGAAACGTGTTAAGTTATCAGGAGCAGTACCTAAAATGAATCCAGCACCTGTCGCTAATCCGATGTATTGATCTTGTGTTGTTGGATTTCTAAATCCTGTTTGGAACGACGCTCTGAAGTTGTGATTCTTATCTTCACCAGCTGCATACGCTAACGAGATTCTCGGGGTAAAGTTTCCTTTAAAGTTATCTGACTTATCGTAACGGATAGACCCAGTAAACTTCAAACGATCGTCTAACATTTTCTTTTGAACCTGCGTATAAATACCGTATTCACCGTATTCGATAGGTCCGTCTGCATCGGTATAAATAGTACCAAATGAGTTCAATCGGTACTGACGGTACGATCCTCCAAACTGCACCTCAGCCCAGTCGATATAATCGCGTAAATTCAAGTTACCATCTGCGTGGTAGTAGCTCGTTTGATCTCTAAACTTAGATCCTGTTAATAAATCTGGATCTGAAGTTACCTGGTTAAATAAGTTTTGGAATTGCGCTGATCCTGGTAATGGGCGACCTGTATCGGCAACCTGACGTGCCACTGCATGTGATCCAGAATTTAAATACGCTACTGCGTACTCGTTAAACCACTGTGTGTTTGACTTCCACTTGCTGTTCATGTTGATCGCAGCAAAACGCGTATCATACGAGTCCCCTGCGTCTTCTCCTGCGTAGTAACCTCTAATGAAGAAACTCTTTCCGCGTACTTCTAACTTGTGTTGCTCCATAAAGAAGTTTGCCAAGTTATACCTGTTTTGTCCTTGGTAAATAGTATTACCTGTACCGAACTTAGAATTCCAAATAATTTCTACACGGTCATTTCCTAAAGGACGGTAGTGCATCGATCCGTTGAACTTAACACTGCGAGCTTCGTTACTCATTAAGTCAACTTCTCTGTATCCCGTTCTACTTACTTTTCCGATAGCTCCTCCTAAATCGATAGAAACTTCGTCTCCGTAGATGTTTGCTCCGTCGTAATTAGGATCGTCAGCATGGCTCATTCCAGGAATGTATTTCCCTCCGATTCCAGTAGTGTTTCTGTAATCTGTAGCGTGCCACTCTTCTCCTTTTAAATACGACATACTTGCTTTCGCTGCGAAGTAATCGTCAAAGGCATGTGCCATACGCACTGTAAAATCGTAGTATCCGTTATCTCCAGCTGCTTGTTGGCTTGTAAGTCCTGTTTTCAATCCTAAGGTAATTCCCTGATCGTCAAACGGGCTCTTACTGGTCATTAACATGATTCCGTTAAATGCATTCGCCCCGTATAATGCCGAAGCTGCACCTGGTAAAATCTCTACGCTCTTTACATCAACCTCAGATACTCCTAATAAGTTTCCGATAGCGAAGTTCAAGGCTGGTGAAGCGTTGTCCATTCCATCAACCAACTGAACGAAACGCTCGTTTCCAAACGTAGCGAAACCACGAGTGTTCACCGTTTTAAAGGTTAAACCACCCGAGTTAATATCAATTCCTTTTAAGTTTTCTAATCCGTCGTAATACGATGCAGAAGCAGTATTCTTGATCGCTCTTGAATCGAAACGCTCAATAGTCACCGGAGACTCCATTACACGTTCAGGAGTACGAGATGCCGATACCACAACCTCATCAAGAGATGTTACATTCTCTGCTAAACTCACTTCAACAACCTGATTGTTTTGAGTGATTTCAACTTTTTTAGTCTGATAACCTATCAATGAAATTTCAAGAGTGAAAGGAGGTTTATCGGTAACACGAAGTGTAAACTTACCATCAAAATCAGTAGAGGTTCCTACTGCCTTACGTGAAATTTTGATGTTGGCTCCCGGTAGTGGACCACCGAGGGTCGCATCGTTTACCGTACCTGTTATGGTGGTCTGGGCCATCATAATACTACCGTACAGTGCAAATGCAACAAGTAATAATCTTTTCATCATAATGTGTATAATAATTTGTTAACTTAACGCAAAATACGATTTTTTTTCATTTCCAAAATAATTGTGTTAAATTTTATTAAAAACAATAGTATTACTAGGGCCAAATTAGCAAAATCACACTGAGTAATTTGCATGGATTTTAGCCTAGCTATTTTGGAAATCTCCGACAAATCGTACATTTGTGAAAATTTATTTCACCTTGGAAATTAGGCATTCAATTTTTGACTTTACCCCTACTCAAAAAACTTATGTAACCATAGGTACTTTTGACGGTGTACACATAGGACATCAAAAAATCATAAAAAAACTGGTTGCAGAGGCTAAAAAAGCCAATAAGCAATCGGTACTACTCACCTTTTTTCCGCATCCGAGAATGGTTCTTCAAAAAGATGTCAGTATAAAATTGATCAATACTATTGAAGAGAAATCAGAACAATTGCGCCGTTTGGGGCTCGATTGTTTGCTAATCCATCCTTTTAGCAAAGATTTTTCGCGATTAACAGCCCTCGATTTTGTACGAGATATACTGGTCAATCAGTTAAATACCGATAAATTGATTATCGGTTACGATCATCATTTCGGTAAAAACAGAGAGGGGAATATTGAACAACTCACCGAATATTCTCATCTGTACGATTTTGTGGTAGAAGAAATTCCAGCACAGGACATCGATGATGTTTCTGTGAGTTCCACGAAAATCCGAAGGGCACTACAACAAGGACATCTGAAAACGGCAAATGACTATTTAGGCTATGCGTATACTTTGCGCGGCACAGTGGTTACTGGTCAGCAACTGGGTAGTAAAATAGGTTTCCCAACGGCGAATATTCAAATCAAAGAATCGTATAAACTCATTCCTAAAACTGGTGCATACATCGTGCAAGCCCACCTAAACAACGCCGTGGTATACGGAATGATGAACATAGGCATGCGCCCAACGGTGAATGGAACTACTGAAACCATTGAAGTGCACTTTTTTGACTTCAACGAGGACCTCTATGGACGGGAAATTACCATTGAGCTTCTGTACTACCTCCGCGAAGAGCAAAAATTCGACTCTATTGCCACACTGAAACAGCAGCTCGCTACTGACAAACAACAAGCACTGAACTATCTAGACACAGCAATACGTTAAACAGAAATTACTGTAATTACAGCTGTTTTTATGCCAGTACTACTACATTCGGTTACCATTTGTAACGGCAGACCATAAAATATGGAGAAATCGTAGGTAATACTTGTCACAAATTTTATATTTGCCTTAGTTAAAAAAATATAATAATGTTACAGGTTCAGTTTATTAGAGAAAACAAACAAACTGTTTTAGAAGGCTTGGCAAAGCGAAATTTTGCCAATGCAGAAACGATGATAGAGGAGGTATTAAAATTAGATGAAGCCAGGAGAGCTACTCAGGTTTCATTAGACAATGTACTTGCTGAATCCAATAAACTGTCCAAAGAAATCGGTGGTCTTTTTAAAGCTGGAGAAGTTCAAAAGGCAAATCTTTTAAAAGAAAAGACATCACAACTCAAAGAAGACTCTAAACGCCTTTCTGAGGAGTTGAATACGCACAGTAACGATTTACAGAACTTGCTGTATCAGATTCCTAATGTTCCACATGCCTCTGTGGTAGCTGGTAACAGCGAAGAGGATAACGAAGAGATTTTTAAAGAAGGGATTGTTCCTGATTTGGGAGAAAAAGCCTTACCTCACTGGGAGATCGCTAAGAAATACGATATTATCGATTTTGATTTAGGAGCCAAAGTATCGGGTGCTGGTTTTCCTGTTTACAAAGGAAAAGGAGCGCGTTTACAACGTGCGTTAATCTCGTATTTTCTCGATAAAAACACAGCTGCTGGATACAACGAAGTACAGGTACCTCATTTAATTAACGAAGCTTCAGGATACGGAACAGGGCAACTTCCTGACAAGGAAGGACAAATGTACCACGTTACTGGAGATGATCTATACCTCATTCCGACGGCAGAAGTTCCTATCACCAACATGCACCGCGGTGACTTGTTAAAAGAAGCCGAATTACCAAAAGCCTATACGGGATATACGCCTTGCTTTAGACGTGAAGCTGGTAGTTACGGAGCTCATGTACGCGGGTTAAATCGCTTACACCAATTTGACAAGGTAGAACTCGTTCGTGTAGAGCACCCAGAGAAGTCGTACCACGCATTAAACGACATGGTAGAGCACATCAAAGATATTTTGAGAGAATTAAAATTACCGTATAGAATTTTACGTCTTTGTGGAGGAGATACCGGATTTACCGCTGCTCTTACTTTTGACTTTGAAGTGTATTCAACAGCACAAGAGCGCTGGTTAGAAATCAGTTCTGCATCGAACTTTGAGACCTTCCAAGCAAATCGCTTAAAATTGCGTTTTAAAAATAGCGAAGGTAAGAGTCAATTGGCACATACTTTAAACGGAAGCTCGTTAGCGCTACCGAGAGTATTGGCGGCAATTCTTGAAAATTATCAAACGGCTGATGGAGTTAAAATTCCTGAAGTATTAGTTCCATATTGTGGATTCGACCTCATTGACTAAGTACTTTTCAACCGACAAATTCATATAAAAGTAAGTTTCTCCGGAAACTTACTTTTTTAGTTTGCAACGATGGCAACCATCAATCTTTTGTATTTGTTCATTTCTAACAAAGCCTCGAAGTATTGGGCTATTTGACCATTTTTCATAAACACATTGGCTTGTTCTCTTGCAGTTTCGTATTGTCTAGTTAAGTTTTTCATGATGTTCTAAGTTGGATTGTTATCATTAAGACAAAGTCCGTGCCAAAATGTTACAGTATTCTCAAAAAAAATTATTTTTTTAATAGCTTTTTAACAATAAAAACGCAGATACTCAAGAGCACAACGCTTTATTTACTTGATATTCTGCACTTTTTTTAAGAAGTTTGTATACCTGCTTTTTTATTCAGTTTTATGAGAAAATTATTGCTTTTCGTTTGTATGCTCCTCCTCAATACAGGAATTTTTGCCCAGCAAAACTCCTTTGTAATTGCCGAAAACTACTTTCGAAATAGCGAATACGAAAAAGCGCTACAATACTATCAGGAGTTGTATAAAAGTAGCCCGTACAATACGACGTATTTGAAGCGACTCATGAGTTGTTACCAAGAATTGAATCAATTTGACAAAGTGGAGCAAACGCTGGTCAGCAAATTACAGCAATACCCAGATCAATTGTACCTAGAAGTATTGTTAGGACACAACTACGAGCGTCAGCAGCGACATACCGAGGCCAAAGAACACTATGAAAAAGCCATACAGGCAGTACAACAAGGAAACGGCTATGCCAGCGTCATTGCAAACCTCTTCAAAGATTTCAGTAAGTTAGACCTCGCTATTCAAGCCTACGAAACCATCCTCGTCCAAAACCCGAACGCCAACTTTGGATTTCAATTGGCACAAATTTACGGGGAGCAAGGAAATTTTGCCAAAATGTTCAATTCCTATTTTGACCTTGTAGACAAGAATGAAAATTACTTGAGTAATGTCAAGTATTTCAGTAACCGCTACTTGTCAGACAACCCTGATGACCCCAACAACCAATTGTTTAAAAAAGGCTTGTTAAAAAAGTCGATCAGCAACCCCAAAGATATTTGGAACGACTTGCTGGGCTGGTACTTTATCAAGCAAAAGCAATTTGGCAAAGCGCTTATTCAATACAAAGCCTTGTTGGCTCGAAATCCCGACAACCTCGCCAATATTAAAAACCTCAACAGGCTGGCTTTTGACGCCGAGGATTACGATACTTCCGAAAAGTGTTCGGCTTTAATTATTGCCAAAACCAACTACGAGCGCGATAAGTTCAGTGCTATATACATCCAGCTACAAATTGCCATACAAAAAAAATATCCAGATGTTCTTGAACGCTTTGAAAGCATTCTCAAAGAGTACAAAAACTCACGTCATACCATTCCTGTAAAAATTGCTTACGCCAACTATTACAGTTACACCTTAAAACAACCTGAAAAAGGCATCGCCATCCTAGAACAAGCACTGCGAGAAAGTACTAGTAAATTCAGTAAGGGACGCATTAAATTAAATTTGGCACAACTCCTCGTATTTACAGAAAATTTCAACCGAGCGCTAATCTATTTTTCTCAGGTTCAAAGTCAATTTAAAAATCATCCACTGGGTCAAGAAGCTCGCTTTAAGGTTGCCCAAACTTCGTACTTCAAAAACGATTTTAAATGGGCTAAAGCTCAATTAAAAGTCCTCAAAGGCTCTGCCACACAACTCATTGCAAACGACGCAGCAGAACTGTTCTTAACCATTTCTGACAACCAACCCAAAGACAGTACCGCAACAGGGCTAGCTCAGTATTCAAAAGCTGACTTCTTGAGCTATCAACGCAAAAATGACCAAGCGATCCCCATCTTACAAGAATTGATCAGCTCGTATAAAAATCAACCCATTGAAGACGAAGCGCAATACAAACTAGGAGTATTATACATCGATGAAAAAAAATACCTAGAAGCCATCGCTTGTTTTGAAAAAGTGATTGCCATAGACGCAAAGGGAATTCTCGTCGACAACGCCTTGTACCAGTTGGGTAATCTATACCTCAATCAACTCGAGGATACAGAAAAAGCAGCTACTTACTTTCAAAAAATCATTTTTGACCACCCGTCGAGTATCTATTTGATCGACGCTAGAAAAAAATACCGTACACTTCGCGGAGACCAACTGTAAAGAGCCAAAAAAATAATCGTATCTTAGAGAGAAGCCGGTAAAATGCCTTGCCTAGCTATCCAACGAACAGCTGTTTTGCTCTATTTGTAAAAATTAGGGAAACTTATTCGTTTTCAACAGGCAAATTATTGTAGGTAAACCCTATTTTTGCAAAGCAAACAACACAACTGCTCAACAATCACTTTATACTTTAAATACGAAAGGATATGTATATATACAATGTAACTGTAAACGTAGACGAGAGCATTCACAAAGAATGGCTGGTTTGGATAGAAAATCACATTCCAGATGTTTTAGCCACGGGGTATTTTTTGAGTGCTAAAATGACCCAAGTTTTGGTTGAAGAAGAAATGGGAGGCATTACCTACTCTATTCAATACACGGCGAAAACAAGAGAAGATTTAGACAATTATTACAAAAACAGTGCTGATCAACTCAGACAGGACGGATTGAAAAGATTTGCCGATAAAATTCTTGCCTTTAGAACAGAATTGAAGGTGATTAATGAATTCTATCCTACAGCAAAAAACAACTAGACTCTTCACAGAGGTTTCTCAACATAAAATTAGTACGCAACATGACGGTACGCGCAAAAAAACATTTAGGACAGCATTTTTTAAACGATGAAAATATCGCAAAAAAAATTGCGGACACCCTTACCGAAAACGGTTATGACAACGTTTTGGAAATAGGACCTGGTATGGGGGTACTCACGAAATACCTGCTGGCTAAAAAGCCAAAAGTAACCGTGATGGAACTAGATAGCGAGTCTGTTACTTACTTGCACGAAACCTTTCCCTTAGAGCATATTACCTTAGATACAAGTGCGGAAAATTTTCGCATATTAGAAGGTGACTTCTTAAAGCAAAATCTCGAAGAACTGTTTCAGGGAAATCAAGTAGCGATCATCGGAAATTATCCGTACAATATATCGTCACAGATTGTATTTAAAGCTATTGAGAACCGCCATCTCGTTCCTGAATTCTCAGGAATGTTTCAAAAAGAAGTCGCTCAGCGCGTCGCTGAGAAAAAAGGAAGTAAAACCTATGGTATTCTCTCGGTATTAACTCAAGCTTTTTACGATGCTGAATATTTGTTTACCGTTCCACCAGGAGTTTTTAATCCTCCTCCAAAGGTAGATTCTGGGGTGATCAGACTGATCCGCAAGGAGAACCAAGAGCTCCCTGTGGATGAAAAATTGTTTTTCCGAGTGGTGAAAACAGCCTTCAATCAACGTAGAAAAATGCTCCGTTCTAGTTTAAAATCCTTGCAAATTTCGCAGGAACTAAGAGAAGATCCTGTGTTTACCATGCGTCCAGAACAATTGTCCGTAGAAGAATTCATCGAGCTAACTGCTAAAATCGAAAACGATGGCCATAGAAATCACTAGAGAACTACTCAAAGGCTTACAATCGTGTGTAGCCAATCAGAAAGACAAAGAAATACTCGAAACCTTTGAGAGTGTTCATCATGCTGATATCGCCGAGGTTTTAGAAGAGTTAACCTTCGAAGAAGCGCTGTATATCATCCGTTTGCTCGATTCTGAAACGACTTCAGAGGTTCTTATGGATATTGATGAAGATACCCGAGAACGCGTTTTAGGAGAGCTTTCAGCAAAAGAAATTGCCGAAGAAATTGACGAACTCGATACGGATGATGCTGCCGATGTTATTGCTGAGTTGCCCGAAGAACGCAAGCAAGAGGTAATTCAAGAAATTGAAGACAAAGAACACGCGAAGGAGATTGTAGAATTACTCCGTTATGACGAACATTCTGCCGGTGGACTTATGGCCAAGGAATTGGTAAAAGTAAACGAAAACTGGAATGTCATGTCGTGTGTGAAAGAAATGCGCCAGCAGGCGGAAGAAGTAACCCGAGTTCACTCTATTTACGTAGTTGACAACGACGGAAAACTAAAAGGACGGCTGTCTTTAAAAGACCTACTCATGGCCTCTACCCGCTCAAAAATTGCCGATGTCTACATCCCTAATGTAGATTACGTATACGTGCATGACGCAGCGGACGAAGTTGCCAATATCATGCGTAAATACGATTTGGAAGCCATTCCTGTAGTTGATGAATTGGGAGTGTTAGTAGGCCGAATTACCATTGATGACATCGTAGATGTTATCAAAGAGGAAGCGGACAAAGACTACCAGTTAGCAGCCGGAATTACACAAGATGTCGAGGCTGATGATTCTATTTTGCAATTGACCAGAGCGCGACTTCCTTGGTTGTTTTTAGGTCTCATTGGAGGGATTAGTGCTGCCAGTATCATGGGCTTCTTTGACGAAGCACTTTCTAAGAATGCCATTTTATTTATGTTTACCCCATTAATTGCCGCTATGGCTGGTAATGTGGGGGTACAATCGTCAGCGATTATCGTACAGGGATTGGCAAACGACGATGTGAAAGGAAGTGTTGGGAAACGCTTATTGAAAGAAATGTCATTAGCCGCCGTTAACGGTGCTATACTCGCCATACTATTATTCTTTTTTGTACTGGTATCAGAATCGGATATCAACATGGCAATCGCAATCTCAGTTTCTCTGTTCGCAGTGATCGTTGTTGCGGGACTCATCGGTACCTTTATTCCGTTGTTTTTACATAAAAGAGGCATCGATCCAGCCATTGCAACTGGACCGTTTATTACTACCTCTAACGATATTTTTGGTATTCTTATTTACTTTTCAATCGCTAAACTGATCATCGGTTTCTAAGTTATTTAACAACGAGCTTTTGTACGCTGCGCCTTCCCGTATCTGTTCGAATTTCTAATAGGTATACTCCCCCTGAAATACTGCCCAGTTCTAAGCTTGCTCTAGAAACCTTTTTGATTTGTACTCCCGTAGTTGTATACAAAATGAGCTCCTTTACCGAATCGGTCTCCAAAGTTACCTGTACTGCGTTAGTAGCCGGATTTGGGAACACGCGTGCCTGCGAAAGACTTGACTCATTTACCGACATGGTTTTACAACTCGTACTGTACGTTGCATCGGTATCTTTTTCCCAGTTTACATTGACCAAACTAGCGGCCGGATCATCGACCTGAATACACTTTAACAAGGAATTGTTCTTTAATTTCACCGAGGTCAATACCTTATTGGTTCCATTTTTTAGATTTAAATACTCCAACGAATTATCATCGAGGTTTACGGTTGTAAGTACTGTATTTGCGGATAAATCTAGACGTTTTAGTTTCGTGTATGAAGCGTGCAATGACTCCAGTTTTGGGTTACTAGAGAAATCAATGCTCTCCAGTGGATTGCTTACTCCGTTAAAACTTCTCAATTTTGCGTTCTGCGTGAGGTTGAGCTGTTTTACACCATTACTCGCCATCAACAAAAATTCCAACTCCGGGCAATTCGAAACATCGAGTTGAGTCAACTCATTCTCAAAGCAATTTAAATTTCGCAATACTCGATTTTTCGTCAGGTTTAAGGTCTTCAGATGATTGGTTCGTACCCAGAGAAAGCTCAATTTGGGATTTGCCTGAACATCCAAGCTCTTCAACTCATTCATATTGGCAACAAAATACTCCAGATTTGGGCATTTAGAGAGGTCTATTTGCGTCAATTTATTCTGCATAACCGTCAAACGCTTCAAATTGGGATGAGTCCCTAACACCAAGGATTGCAAACCAATTCCAGTGGCTTCCACCCTTTGTAATTTTGAATTTTTAGAAAGATCCAGTTGCGATATGCTATTTCTGGTACATACCAGCCCGGTGATGTTTTCGAAATACTCAATTCCTGACAAATCGGTAATTCCGAGGTTTCCACAGCGCAATTCTCCGGTAAAGGCCTTGGCCTCGGTTACCTGGATTTCTCCATCATTATTGGTATTGATGGTGTAATTCGTAAGCAAATAGTTTTTGAAAATTGCATCCTTAATCGGAACAATATCGTTGGCGTAACCAAGGGTAACAGACAAATTTAAGAGGAAAATTGACAGTAATTTTTTGGTTTTCAACATATTAATTTTATTGATAGTTTCCTCCCAATCTAAGTCAGAATCCTCAATAAAAGATTATCATTTGTTAAAAAATTAATGCCCAGTAACAGCCTCTAATTTTACACTTTCGATTAATTCTTTCGGAATGAACCCCTTAAGCATAAAAAAGGCTCCGAATACGATGAGTAATATTCCCATTCCCTTTTTAATTCGGTAGATGACAAGCGGAGTAAGGGAGCTCTTTAAACGTTTGGCCAACACAATTTTCATAAAATCGGTAGTAGCATACCCGATAATCACGGTTACGAAATACCAAAAAATGGCATTGGGATTCATATTTAAACTCGGTCCTACCATAATCATAATTCCGAGCCATCCTGCCAAGACCCCTACATTGATAAAATTGAGCAAAAACCCGTTTAGTATAAGCTTAAAGTAGTTGTTTGCCTTCGGCACCTCAACTTGACTTTCATCTACTTCCTTTTTATTGTTTTTATCGATATAAGTTATGATACCATACACGATAAGAATGAGACCCCCAATCCAGAATAATCGGGGGTCATCCTTGATTTTTTCTAATAAATTTCTACTTCCGTAATAGGCGATCAGTATAAAGGTTACATCACCCAAAATAACACCAATATCAAAAGCCATGGCCGCACGAGCCCCTTTTAAAATACTAGTCTTTATCAACATAAAGAATACCGGTCCTATCATAAAGGCCATACCCACACCTATTAAAAACGCATTTTTTAACGTAAGGAAATCCATTAGCTATTTTTTTATTTATTATTAAACCTCATCAAAATCGACAGTAATTGTCGGTGTTGTCGGATGCGATACACAAGTTAATATCAACCCTTCTTCCAACTCTTCATCTGTCAAAATCGAATTTTTGGTCATTACTGCCTTTCCTTCAGTTACCTTAGCAATACAACTGCTACACACACCTCCTTGACATGAATAGGGCGCATCTAACTTATTGCGTAAGCTCGCGGCCAAAATAGTATCCGTTTGCTTCATCGTAAAACTCGCTTCCTCATCATCGAGGAGTATTTTAACCTGCGACTCTCCGTCTTTCACACCTTCTGTATCATTCGAAGTCGAAGCTGTAAACAATTCGTAATGTATGTTACCTGCAGGAATACCCGAGGTCTCTAAGGTCGATGAGGCAATTTTTATCATCTCTTCAGGTCCACATAAGAACGCAGCATCGAAATTCGCAGCTTCACCGTATTTTTTAAGTAGGTAATTAATGTGACCTTGATCAACACGACCATTCAAACTTCCTTCTACACGGGCTCTACTGTACACGTAATCCACAGTAAATCGATTTGCATACTTCCCTTGCAATTCATTAATTTCCTGATAAAAGATGGTATCTTCAACGGTTTTATTTCCATAAATCAAGGTAAAACTAGCTTCTGAATCTTCTAGGGTTGCCTTGACCATCGATAAAACAGGAGTAATTCCACTACCTGCTGCTATCCCTAAATAACGCTTTCCGTCGGCTGGTTGCAACACAAACTTTCCTTCTGGAGCACTCACCTCTAATAGGTCTCCAGCCTTTAATTTTGTTGTGGCATAGGTAGAAAAAACACCGTTAGGTACTGCTTTTACGGCTACTTTTAAAGTACCACTAGCAGGGGATGAACAAATAGAATACGCACGGCGTACTTCTGCTCCGTCAATAGTCGCTTTCAATGTTACATATTGTCCTGCTTGAAATGCAAAGCTCGCTTGCTCTTCTGCTGGAATTGTAAAAACTATCGAAACGGCATCTGCCGTCTCTTGAATAAGGTCTTGTATAGTAAGTGTATAGAATTTTGCCATGTTGTTTGTAATATCACGCAAAAATAGCAAACTAAAAAGTAACATTTAGTTAGAGTTCTGATAAAAATATACCTAAGAAAATTATACATAAGAAAATTATGCATATATTTGTAACAGCAAACTTGTTCATTTACAGGTTAAAAATTATATGGGAAATCAAAAATTATACAAAGGATCTTTGCAAACCATCATCCTAAAACTCCTAGCCCAGCAAGACAAAATGTACGGGTATGAGATTACGCAAAAGGTAAAAGAACTCACCAAAGGAGAACTTAAAATTACGGAAGGTGCACTGTATCCAGCGCTACACAAACTCGAAGCCGAAGGATTGCTAGAAGTAGAAGTCGCCAAAGTTGGTAACAGACTTCGAAAATATTACCGCCTGACTGAAACGGGCACCACAGAAACGGTTAATAGACTCGCAGAAATGCAAGAGTTTTTACAAACCATGCAACAATTAGTAAATCCTAAATTCGGATTGGAATAACCCTCAAATAAGATGTTATGAAAGTAGTATTAAACGATGAACAATTACGACAAATTGATAGGTACCTCAACGCAAAACGCATCACTTATATCGATTTTAAATTTGAAATTTTTGACCATATTGCCTCGGAAATTGAAAGTAGAATATCCGAGGGGACTGACGATTTTGACACTGCGTTTTACGAAGTTCAGAAAAAGTGGAACCACCATTTTCAGAGAGATACTAGCTGGCTTTTCGGAATCTGTTTTAACGCTCCAGCCATCGTACTCAAACGAGCGGCTAAGGTTTACCGTCCATTTCATGCCATACTTTTACTCATCGCTTTTGGAGGCCCCTTTTTGAGTTATTATTTCAACATTCAATTCAGTCCTGTTACTTCTGACACCCTTCTGTACTTTGGAAAGCCTATACTGGCCCTCTGCTTTGTAATCTGGGCGTTCGGAACTGTAAAAACACTGACTGACAAGGTAAAAACCACCTATACCTTTTTGATAAAAACACAGGTATTATCGATTTTGTACCTCCCAATCCTTTGGTCGATGCAAAGTCTGAACCAGACCTATTCATTGACCTTGGTAGTCGCGTTTATATATACCAGCGGCTTGATATTTTACCTGGCAAACAAACACTCGAAAGAAAAGGAAAAATTCGCTCTTGATTAAATTGACAACGCTATGGAATTAACAGAAATACAACTCGCCTACATTCTTGACCGACTCGAAAAAGACGGCATAAAATATTGGGACTTGCGTTTGGAATTACTAGACCATGTTGCGGTACTCGTAGAAGATAAACTCGTAGCAGGTACCAATTTTCGCGCAGCCGTGCAAGAGAGTTTTGAAGAAATTGGCTGGAAAGAAAATTTTAATGGCAGCTGTTTTGAATCGTTAATCACTACCCATTACAAAGAGGTATACAAAGGCTATCAGCGCCAGCACAGGAAAGCGTTCGTCAGTTTTTTTAAATCCGTACCCAACACGGTCGTATTTATGAGCGGAATTGGCTTGTACCTGATTTTAGCATATACGCTATCATTCCGTTATTTCAATAGGATGAGTGTGATCATTTTTATCCTTCCGGTAGTGTATTACTTCTATTTATTGGTGAAGTCTTATGTTAAAAAATGGGGGCCTTCCATGCACTTGGAAAGCGGTTTGGCCGTCTATGGCTTAGCGTTTACAATTATGCAGGGAGTGGTTAATTTGGCTACCGAATTGTCAGAAACGGTGCAATTGAGTTTATGGATCGGTTTGATGCCCGTTTACCTATTAAGCTCCTTTACGGGCTATCTCGTATTCAAAAACTCACTCCGTCAATTAAATTCCTATAAAAAAGTAACGAGCGCATGAAACTAACAGCAGCACATATCGAAGAACTATTCACCTTTACACAACAACACTACGTAGAATATTACGACGTGCAATTGGAGTTGGTAGACCACCTCGCAAATGATATCGAGGCCATTTGGAAACAAGAACCTCACTTGAGCTTTGAACAAGCAAAGGCGAAAGCCTTTCAGAAATTTGGAATCTTTGGATTTATGCCCGTTGTCGAAGCCAAGCACAAACAACTCAGTAAAAAGTATTTTAAACTCTTGGGGCAATTTTTAAAAGAGTGGTTTGCCCTTCCTAAAATACTCTTGACAGCGGTGTTGTTTTACTGTTGTTTTCTAATACAAGAAGTACCTTATGGAATCGAAATCTATATCGGCAGCTATTTTGCACTCATCATCACCGAACTGATATTTCTCTTTACGTCAAAAAGAAAACTAGAAAAGAAGAAACGTGAAGAGGGCAAAATATGGATGTTAGAGCACTATATTTGGCAACAAGGACTCAGTGGGTTCACCCTAATCATTTTAAATGTGCTCCAATTTGCAGTTCCCAGATCGAATGTTTTTACGGATCTTTCTATGATTTGGCGACTGGTATTTGCTGGGCTTTTAGGACTATGCATACTTATCGCTTATATAAATCAACGAGTAATTCCTCAAAAAAGTGAAGCGATACTACGAGAACAGTATCCTGAATACAGCTTATAACACAACTCGTTACTTTTTACCATCCACGATGATTACGATCTCTCCTTTGGCAGGTTTTTCTAGGTAATAAGCCTCAACACTAGCGATGTCTCCTCGTTTGGTCTCTTCGAACATCTTGGTCAATTCTCTGGATACAGAAATGCGTCTGTCGGTACCAAAGTACTCTCCAAATTGCTTCAATGTTTTGGCTAATTTGTGCGGACTCTCGTAGAATATCATAGTTCTGGTTTCCTCTGCGAGCTGCAATAATCGCGTTTGTCGTCCCTTTTTAACGGGTAAAAATCCTTCAAACACAAAGCGGTCGTTGGGGAGTCCTGAGTTCACGAGTGCTGGTACGAAGGCCGTTGCCCCTGGTAAGCATTCTACAGCAACCTCATTTTGGACACAGGCACGTGTGAGTAAAAAGCCAGGGTCTGAGATAGCCGGTGTTCCCGCATCTGAGATCAACGCAAAAGTTTCGCCCGCCTGGATGCGTTTTACGATGGCATCCACTGTTTTGTGTTCGTTGTGCATGTGATGTGATAACATAGGGGTTGCAATGTCAAAGTGCTTTAACAACTTCCCGCTAGTTCTCGTATCCTCCGCTAAGATTACATCCACTTCTTTCAATACGTTAACAGCCCTAAAAGTCATATCTTCTAGGTTTCCGATAGGGGTAGGTACCAGGTATAATTTACTCATGATACAAAACTACAAAGTTTTGGTTGATTGAAAGGGTTGTTCCTAGCTTTTTGTACCTTTGTTTCATGTTAAATAGCTTACTACCTTCTATCCATACTCCTGCCGATTTACGGAAGTTATCGGCTGAACAGCTCCCTTTAATCGCCCGTGAATTACGCGATTTTATTATCGATGTCGTCGCTACGAAGGAAGGACATTTAGGAGCCAGTTTAGGAGTGATCGAGTTAACTATTGCATTGCATTACGTGTACGACACCCCTAATGACCTGTTAGTATGGGATGTAGGGCATCAGGCTTACGGTCATAAAATTCTCACAGGGCGTCGCGAGGTGTTTCATACCAATCGACAATTAGATGGAATTTCAGGCTTCCCTAAAAGAAGCGAAAGTCCGTTTGACACCTTTGGGGTTGGACATTCATCCACCTCTATATCCGCAGCCTTGGGAATGGCCATTGCTTCAAAATTACAAGGGCACTCGAAACAACACATTGCAGTTATTGGCGATGCTTCCATCGCCAGTGGAATGGCCTTTGAAGCTCTGAACCACGCTGGAGACACCCATGCCAACCTATTGGTTATTCTCAATGACAATGCCATTGGTATTGATCCTTCAGTTGGGGCCTTAAAAGACTATTTAACCCGTATCAAATCGACGCGAAATGATTTCGAGCAGCACAATATATTTGAAGCTCTTAATTTTGATTATTCGGGCCCTATAGACGGCCATAATTTTGAAGAATTATGCCGTGAATTAGAGCGATTAAAGCATATTAAAGGTCCGAAATTCCTGCATGTCATTACTACGAAAGGAAAAGGCTTACGACAAGCAGAAGAAAACCAAGTAAAATACCACGCCCCGGGAAAATTCGATAAAATTTCAGGTGATGTCCTGCCAAAACAGTACAATGCTTTTACCAAGTTTCAAGATGTCTTCGGAAAGACCTTGGTAAGCTTGGCCGCTGATAATGAAAAAATCGTAGGAATCACGCCAGCTATGCTCACAGGAAGTTCCATGAAATTTATGATGGAGCGCTTTCCAGAACGTACTTTTGATGTGGGTATTGCCGAGCAACACGCAGTAACTCTTGCAGCAGGGATGGCCGCGGAAGGTCTCATTCCATTCTGTAATGTGTATTCTACATTTCTGCAACGTGCATACGATCAGATTATTCACGATGTAGCCCTGCAAAAGCTACCCGTTATTCTTTGCCTTGACAGGGCTGGACTGGTCGGTGAAGACGGAGCCACCCATCACGGAGTTTTTGATTTGGCCTATTTACGCTGTATTCCCGACTTACAAATTGCAGCTCCTAAAGACGAGCTAGAACTACGCAATATCATGTATACGGCACAGTTAGGTTTGACAGGTCCTTTGGCCATCCGTTATCCGAGAGGCTATGGGGCACTACCCCATTGGGAAGCAACTTTCGAAGAAATTCCATTCGGTAAAGCACAAGTAATACAAGAAGGTCATAAAATTGCCGTACTCTCAACAGGTACTATGGCCACCGTAGTTTCCGAGGCCTTAACAAAACTTGGTGATGCTACTATTGCCCACGTTCACTTCGCCTTTGTTAAACCCCTAGATATTGCTATGTTGCGAGCTGTATTTACCAAGTTTGATCGTATTATTACCTTAGAAGATGGCTGTATAGCTGGTGGTTTTGGAAGTGCTATTGCAGAACAAGCAAGCGTTTTAAAATTCAGAGGGACTCTAGAAATCATGGGAATTCCAGATAATTTCGTACATCACGGTACCGTTGCTGAATTAAGAGCCTTATGCCATATCGATGCCGAGGCCTTACTTAAAAAATTACAATCGTAAAACAGGGCAAGCATCGCGTACTCACCCTGTATGATCTTTTTATTTGATGACTATTCTTTAAAGATTTTTTGCGTCAAACGATGGGTACCTTGTTCGTCGTATAACTGAACAAAATAGACGCCTTTAACTCCTAGAGAAGAGACATCGATGCTGTTGTTCTTTAAATCGGCTAGTAACACTATTTTACCAGTCAAATCTATCACTTTTGCCTTCCACATAAGCGTTGAATCGACTCCATTGATATACAAAACGGTACGGACTGGTGTAGGATAAACGGTAAGCTCGTTGACATTTCTTAACATAGAATTCGTATGTAAACTGGCCGCGCTCCCTCCCATACAGAAAGCCTTCGTCTCGTCACTCCCGAAACTTCCCCCTGAAAGGATAACCTTACCTTTATAAGAAAGTTCGTAAACACCATTTCCATGAGCACAACATATTCCATCACCGTAACTGTCGGTAATAGAAAAGCGGTAACAACCCCGCGGTAAGCATTTTGACACCTCTATTTTTTCGCCATTGGCCTGCGTATATCCACTACCACTCATAACCGTAGCTCCCGATTCATTAGTGAGTTTCCAAGAAGTTTCACTCGCGTAACGATCAAATACAATTTTTACTTTCAGCGCCTCACAAGTAGGAGGGGTCCCGCCACCGGTTCCGACAGCATAACTCACTACTAATTTTGGCGCTTTGGAACTACTGCCATCATACGCTTCAGCAGTGCGCTCACCAGTTCCCGAAAGATAAAACATCATATTATTCCCGGCCTTCCAATCGTCCAAGCTCACCACTTGCTGAACCAAACTTTTTAAACTAGGTGTTCTCTGTGCACTTCCTGCTTGCCCTACCTGAGTCCATGGAGCAGGGTTCCACGTCACAAAACTATCCAAATACGTCCGTTTACTAACGTTGTAATCAGCATCGGTAAGCATTGCTGGCTGTGCTGATTGCTCCATCCTAATTTTCAACTCCGTAGTACCAGAACTCGTCTCATCAGTCGTAAATTGAAGATACGCATCCGAAATAGTAGCATTCTTCGGAATATTGAGGTTGCGGAACAACAGACCTACGTGTTGATTTCCCTTTCTAGAGCCATCAAACACGAGTTCCAAATCAGAGCTATCCATATACATACGTCCAGACGATTGGTATTCTTCTACATCGTCATTGGTACGGTTAATTGCCACGCTAATTGTTTGGCTTACTGTACCTACGAAAATAGTGATCCCATTTGAGCTTGCTGCATTTCCATCGTTGTCAACAGCGATCGCTTTAAGCTCATAACGCTGATTGTTCACTGTTGGCGTCCAATCTATGCTGTAAGGAGCACTAGCATCAGTTCCTACTTTTGTGTTGTTCACATAAAAATCAACTCGACGAATACTACCATCGCTATCAGAAGCTGAGGCTTGCAATGAAATATTCTTATTAACGGTAAATGCATCCCCATTTTTAGGACTTGTGACAGCTACTTCAGGCAAATTTACATTGCTATTCAACAGGGTAATCACCGCTCCGTTTGCAGGGCTCCACAAATCGATATTGCTGGGTATGCTAAAGGGGTTACTATTCGAGACAGTTCCTACCTGGCTTGCATTATCGACCTTCACGGTGCGTATCTCTATTTTTGACTCTTCCACAAAGATCCATTTGAACTGATTAAAAGAATCCGCATCACGAGTCCAGTCCTTAGCGTCGTTAGCACTTCGAAGTGGAGCACCCCAACAACCTTCACCTACATATACGGTACCTCCAGTAGTGGCTCTTGAAAAACCATCCTCACAACCAGAACCGCCTGAACAAGGTTTTACCGGCCAAGTGGTTTTTACCGTATGTGAATCTGACTCAAACACCAAATTCACTCCTTTAGCATAAAACAAGGCTGCCCATGAACTGTACTCGTCATTTCCTTCCGATTTAGAAGCTACGTGAGGTCGCATAGGCTTGTGGTATTGAGCAGATTTCCACACGGCGCTATTCGTAGCTAATTTTGACTGCAACCAAGTATACTGATTCCCTCCGGCCGAAATCTCCGAATTCAGTGTAAATACGGTGTATAAATTGCTTCCAAACGTAATATCGTAATAGACACTCGTTGAAGGTACATTAAACAAATGGTAAATACTATTGTTAGAATCCTCGTGATTTCCGCGAGCGGGAATGATAGGAAACATGCGTCCGTCACTAGCAATCGTATTTTGCCAATCGTCAAACCACTCTTTCCATTCACTACTAGAATCCCCATTGGTCATATCACCTCCAAAAAAAACAGCAGTGGGCTTTAACTTGGCCACCAAGGTATTAGCGTTACGACGGGGCGTGCGGTTATTTCGGGAATCCCCACCAGCAATAAATGACATACGATCATTGGTACTCGGCGCTGTTTTAAACCAAAATCGATTGCTTAGGCCCTCACTGTCTTTAATAACAAAGTAATAATTTGTATTGGGGCTTAGATTTTCTAGTTTTACAAAGGTGTTATTCATGCCTTTGTAATACACTGAACGCGTCACTGCTTTTGTACTCGGATAACTACTCCAAACCGTACCAAAATCGGTTGTTCCGTAATGTACTACCGGACTAGTTCCGGAAATTTGATTCCAACCAATTGTTATGGTCGTTGCAGGATTATCGGTGATAATCAAGCGGTATTTGTCATTATTGGCCCAGCAATAAACGCTTGCGAAAAGCACAAATGTGATGACTAAGTTTTTCATTGATAAAGGGTATTAAATTTTAGTACTAAGGTATCTTGTTAGTGCAGTAAAAAGGTACGACAATTCAAAAAGTTAATGATCTAATAAAACAACGAAATACCCCGATTACACTATTTTTACACTTTTCTAAACTTAGGTTAACAAGCTTCGAAAATTAGCTTCTTATTTTGGTCTAAATTATCAGGCATGCAACACAAAACGCTTTTACAGTTCCTAAAAATAAGTAGCTTTCTCATTTTTGCTGGACGCGCATATCAGCACCTTTTTTGGGATGCTCCCTATCGCAGTATTTTTTGGGATCAACAGCTACTAGAACCTATAATTACGAAACTATTAGCACTCCCCTGGCAGGACTACGTAACCAATTTGGAAACTGATCGTGCCATTCAGCTACTTACCAGAAGTATTGGTGTATTATTCGCGCTCTGTGCTATGATCGCTATCACCTATACCGAAACCACAAAACGCTGGAACAAAATAATCTTAAAGACAGGGAGTGTCGGTTTGGTATTTTTAGCCTTTGCCTTGACCAAAGAAAAGTTTTATCACCTGAGCATGTTTTTTGAACACAGCATACAATTCGGTATTCCAATCGCCCTTGTATACTTTGTCAAATACCCAAACACAAAAAATCTTATTACCTATCTAAAAGTGTGCATCGCCTTGGCATTTACCTGTCATGGAATGTATGCATTAGGCATACTTTATCCTATCCCGGCAAACTTTGTTACCATGACTTTGAATATACTACCTGTAACAGAGGAAACCGCTAAACATTTATTGTTTATTGCCGGGATTTTAGATGTGCTGATTGCTATAGGAATATTTATACCCAAAATGGCTAGAATCAGTTTGTGGTACGCTTGTTTTTGGGGGTTTATCACAGCCTTAGCTCGAATTTTAGAGGGCTATCACTACGGTATTACTGCCGCTAACACGCATCAATACCTGTATCTCGTTATTTACAGACTTCCTCATGGGCTTGTGCCCCTTGCTGTTTATTGGACATGTTACCTAACCCCTCTTCGAAATGTAGGGCTTGACAGCGCCAAGCTTAAGCTTCATTGATGAGTTCGATAAAACCCACAGGTTTAACCCCATAAATAAAGCATTTAAAAGCAACTATTAGCTTTTCTAACGCGGAACACTTGAGAAGCCTAAAAAAGGCTTAGAGCTTAAAAAATTACGGAAATTAGCTATACATGACAATCTATAAAACAAAAAAAGCGAGTCCTTCCGAACTCGCTTTTTTAAACTTTATAAAATTTTCTAATTGTTTAATGCTTCTGCACCACCAACAATCTCTAAGATTTCGTTGGTAATTGCTGCTTGACGTGCTTTGTTGTATGTTAACAACAACTCGTCACGTAATTCTTTAGCATTATCCGTAGCCTTGTGCATTGCAGTCATACGTGCCCCGTGTTCGGCAGCAAATGAATCACGGATTGCTTTGTACAACTGAGTTTTTAAAGACTTAGGTATTAATTCTAATACAATTTCTTCTTTTGAAGGTTCAAAGATATAGTCTAGATTTACTGTATCGTCACCTTCTACAGGTTTAATCGGTAAAAATTGCTCTACTTGCACTATTTGAGTTGCAGCGTTTTTAAAACGGTTATAGATCAATTCGATCTTATCATAGGTACCGTTAGTAAACAGCTCCATCAATTGTTCAGCCAATACAGCTACGTTATCGAAAGTCAAGTCGTCAAAAACATCGTTTCTATTATCGATGATAGTATACTCTTTTCCTAAGATATCGTTTCCTTTTTTACCAATAGTCAATACGTCAACATCTACCCCCTGATAGGTATCTTCAATTGTTCTTACTGTTTGTTTGATGATCGATGAATTAAAACCACCACACAAACCTCTGTTTGAAGTTATGCTAACTACTAATACTTTATTTACTTCTCTTTGCTCAGAGTACGCTCCTCCCACATTACCGTCTAAGGTAGCGCTAAGGCTTTGCAATAACTCAGTAAGCTTCGATGAATACGGACGCATAGCCGTAATTGCATCTTGTGCTTTTTTCAACTTAGCAGCCGATACCATTTTCATGGCAGAGGTAATCTGCATCGTTGATCCAATCGAAGTAATTCTGTTACGTATTTCTTTTAAGTTTGCCATACTAGTAATTCTTTAGTATTGAGTATTGAGTATTGAGAACTTTCATCTCAACACTCAATACTAAAATAGGTTATTAAGCTGAAAATTTAGCTGAAATTTCTTTAGCTGCTGCTGTTAAGGCATCTGTTACCTCATCAGTCAATTTACCAGCTTTTAAAGTATCTAAAACGTTTCTGTGTTTCGCGTTTAAGTACTCTAAGTAATCTTTTTCGAATTCTTTTACCTTGTTTACAGGTACGTCTTTTAATAAGTTCTTAGAACCTGCATAGATAATCGCAACCTGATCTTCTACTGTAAATGGATCCGCTTGGTTTTGCTTTAAGATTTCTACGTTACGCTTACCTTTTTCGATTACGTTCATCGTAGCTGCATCTAAGTCAGAACCAAACTTTGCGAATGCTTCTAATTCACGGTATTGCGCTTGGTCTAATTTTAACGTACCAGATACTTTCTTCATCGATTTAATCTGAGCAGAACCTCCTACACGAGATACCGAGATACCTACGTTAATTGCAGGACGAACCCCTGAGTTAAATAAATCAGACTCTAAGAAGATCTGACCATCAGTAATCGAAATTACGTTAGTTGGGATATATGCAGAAACGTCACCAGCTTGTGTTTCAATAATTGGTAGGGCTGTTAAAGATCCTCCACCTTTTACTTTACCTTTTAAAGACTCTGGTAAATCGTTCATTTCAGCAGCAATAGCGTCATCGTTGATCACTTTTGCAGCACGCTCTAATAATCTTGAGTGTAAGTAGAATACGTCTCCTGGGTACGCCTCACGTCCTGGTGGACGACGTAATAATAATGATACCTCACGGTAAGCTACAGCTTGTTTAGATAAATCATCATAAACAATCAATGCTGGTCTACCCGTATCACGGAAGTACTCACCAATAGCCGCTCCTGCGAAAGGTGCGTATACCTGCATTGGAGCAGGGTCAGATGCGTTTGCTGCAACAATTGTAGTATATGCTAAAGCTCCTTTTTCTTCTAACATATTAGCGATTGCTGCTACGGTAGATCCTTTTTGTCCTACTGCAACATAGATACAGTATACAGGCTCACCCGCATCGTAAAATTCTTTTTGATTTAAGATAGTATCGATAGCAACGGTAGACTTACCAGTTTGACGGTCACCAATGATTAACTCACGTTGACCACGTCCGATAGGAATCATTGCATCTACAGACTTAATACCAGTTTGCATAGGCTCAGTAACTGGTTCACGATAGATTACCCCAGGAGCTTTACGCTCTAATGGCATCTCGAAAGTTTCACCTTCGATAGGACCTTTACCGTCGATTGGTTGTCCTAAAGTGTTTACTACACGTCCTACAATACCTTCACCTGCTTTTAAAGAGGCAATTCTTTCAGTACGTTTTACAGTAGATCCTTCTCTTACAGATGTAGAAGCTCCTAATAATACAACCCCTGCGTTATCTTCCTCTAAGTTCAATACGATACCTTCCAATCCGTTATCGAATTCAACTAATTCACCATATTGTACGTTCGACAAACCGTATACACGTGCGATACCATCACCTACTTGTAATACCGTTCCTACTTCGTTTAACGTCGCTTTCGCTTCGAAATTCGTTAATTGTTCCTTTAAAATTGCTGATACCTCAGCTGGTTTAATTGCTGCCATCTTATATCGTTTGATGTATAATTAAATTTTTGGAATATAATGACTATTGTCAAATTCTCTTCTTAATTCTTTAAACTGATTAGAGATACTTGCATCGTATTGCACATCTCCAACACGTAAGATAAATCCTCCTAAAATATCAGGATTTACTACGTTTTCTATCGTTGCGCTGTTCCCTGTTAATTCAACGATTTTCGCATGAATTTTTTCTTCAAGGTCTTTGTTCAACGCCACTGCAGTAGTCACTTTAGCTACTTGCATGCTCTTGTAGTAATCGTAAATTACACTGTATTGCTTAGCAATAGGCTCAAGCATCATCATACGCTTATTTTCCTCTAACAAGTTAAATAAACCTTTTACTACATTGTCAACTTTGTCACCAAAAAGAGCCGTTAAGACTTTACGTTTATCGGCTGTTTTGATAATAGGACTCTTAAGCATGGCATCTAAGTCGCTACTTTCAGCAATGGTACTTGCGATCAACTTCATATTCTCATTTACAACGCCGTCGTTTCCTGAAGTTTTTGCTAAGTTTAAAATTGCCTTTGCGTAACGTAATGCTGGTCTTGCTCCTTTCATCGGTTGTACTAATTAATTAGTTTAAAGTAACTTCTTCTAACATCCCCTCAACAAGCTTTACTTGCTCTTCTTGAGATGCTAACTCTTTTCTTACTACAGTTTCTGCAATACCGATAGATAAGTCAGCTACTTTTTTCTTTAATTCAGCGATCGCTGCTTGTTGCTCTTGTCTAATAGTAGCTTTTGCATTTTCAATTAATACAGTAGCTTGCTCTTGAGCTTCTTCTTTCGCTTCAGTGATGATGCTTTCTTTAATATCACGTGCTTCTTTCAACATGGCATCTCTCTCTGCTCTAGCTTCTTTTAACAAACGATCGTTATCAGCTTGTAAGTTTTGTATTTCTTTACGGGCGTTTTCTGCTTGATCTAAGGCATTTTGAATTCCTTCTTCTCTTTCTGTCAAAGCTGCCATAATAGGTTTCCAGGCAAACTTCATCATTAAGAAAATTAAGATGAGTAAAATGATCATCTGCATGAAAAACAATCCGGGTGAAAAATCTTCTAATAAGCTCATTTTATGTATATCTGTTTTATAAAGTTTCTTGTTTAATTTTAAAACACTTCCTGTAACCAACCGTTACAGGAAAGTGTTTTTGTGTGTTTTGGACTATCTTCCTAAGATTAAAGCACCAAATGCTAAACCTTCTAATAAAGCCCCGATGATGATCATCGCAGTTTGGATTTTACTAGCTGCTTCAGGTTGACGAGCAATTCCTTCCATTGCTTTTGATCCGATCATACCTAATCCTAATCCTCCTCCAATTACGATTAATCCTGCTCCAATTAAATTGTACATACTAATTGATTTATATAATTAAACAAATTCTTATTCTTACTTAGTGGTGGTCGTGCTCTTCTACAGCCATCCCGATAAATAACGATGATAACATCGTAAAAATAAAGGCTTGTAAGAAGGCTACTAAAATTTCAATAACCGAGATAAACAAGGCTAATAACATCGAAATTCCCGTTGACCCAAACGCTCCAAATTGTGCTTTTAAGGTAATCATCAACGCGATCAAACTCATTACTACGAAGTGACCTGCAGTCATGTTCGCATACAAACGAATCAATAATGAGAATGGTTTCGTTAACATTCCTAAAACCTCAATTGGTGCTAATATAATTTTCATTGGTACTGGCACTCCTGGCATCCAGAAAATGTGTTTCCAGTAATCCTTGTTTCCGCTAAACTGAACGATAAAGAACGTGAACAATGCCAAACATACTGTCACAGCAATTTGTCCTGTTACGTTAAATCCTAACGGCGTTAACCCTAACAAGTTCAACACCCAGATAAAGAAGAATACGGTTAATAAGAACCCCATAAACTTACGGTAGTGCTTTTCTCCGATGTTTGGTCTTGCAATTTCGTCTCTCACGTACAATACCAATGGCTCTAATACACGACCGATACCTGTAGGAATCGCTCCTTTTTTATAACTTTTTGCTAATGAACCAAATCCTAATAACAATAACAACCCTGCGAACAACATTCCGAACACACTCTTCGTAATAGAAAAATCTAATACTTTGTGAGCGTTTGTTGCGTGATGACTTTCGTCAAAAGCTACCGCCGTTGCACCTTCGTTCAATTCGTAAATTTTACTGTGGATTTTTACGAGCTTTACATCTCCTTGATCAACGATTACAGTTCCGTTGTCGTTGTGATGGAATGCTGACGACATAAAGGTTTTCACTCCTTTACTCGTCCAAACGATCACGGGTAATGGAAACCCAACATGCTTGCGCTCTCCCGCATCGTTAGTATACGAATACAACGAAAAATCGTGAGAATCAGCTAAGTGATGTTTGATATATCCTTTAATAGATTCAGGAGTGTTGATTTGTCCTCCTTTACTTGAAGTTCCTCCGCCACCAGCAAATGCTGTGAACGAACTAAATACTAACGCGATTAGCACTAAAAAATAGATAGGTTTTTTTGCTATCATCATACCTTACTAAATATAGAATTATGGTCTCTAAATTTCCGTGCAAAGGTACACAATTAATTAAAACTACAAACGCTTTTTTTATTTAGTTTTTTTATTTGGGGGTTTCGTCCCCTAGCAGTCTAAACTATTTGTTGTTCAAGAGCTTTGCAATAAAAATCGCTTCAGCGAATAAAAACAAAAATAATGGAACGATTAAAGACAATCTTTCCGGCATTGGCATCTCGACATTCGAAAAGACAGAAGCTTTAAAGATGAGTACAAAAAATCCTATTTTGATAAAGATAGACCCTAAATAGGCGTAGCCGGCTTGGTCAGGTAAAAACTTCGCGACCAGTTCAACGATACCGTACACAAACATGGCGGCAATTAAATGGAATATATACACTCCTAAAAGAGAGTAGGACACACTTGCTTCTTGTGCGTTGAGAATAAAACTGTGGATTCCGTAACTCAAGCCAAACAAGGCTGTCATTACTCCTATGAAGATTAAAATTCGCTTAGTCATTGTCATTTGATAATTTAGTAACCTGGCGAATTACTGAGTACATTGCGCCAAAAACTGCTGCAAGTGTACAAATTTTTGTGTAAAGTTCTCCTTCATTCGGGAACTTTGTGTCTAACCATTTACCCAGAAGACTTCCCAGATAAATGGTGAGACCCATTTGTAGGGCTATGCCCGAAAATCGAATGTATTTGTTAAGCTGACTTTTCGGTGGCTTTTTGTCCATTCTTTTTTAATTCTTTTACCGCACCTTTCATGGCACAAGTAGCGTTAAAGGTAGCTCCAGGTTCTACTGACAATTTACCGATAACCACATCACCTGTGATGTTTGCTGTCGATTTAACCGTCAAGGTGTTCGAAACTTGTAAATCACCTGAAAACTTTCCTTCAATATCGGCATTGGTACATTCGGCCTTTCCTTTAATCAGCCCTGTTTGACCAATAATAATACGACCGTTGGTTTGAATATTTCCTTCCAGTGTACCGTCAATACGGAAATCACCTTCAGAGATGATATCACCAGTAATTTTGGTATTTCCTCCAATTATATTTCTTTCCGATACTATTTTTTCGCTTCCTTTTTTACTCTCTTTACTGAACATATCGTGGGGAATTTATACTAATAGGTTATTTAACTTTATTTAATTGTGCGATAATTTCTTTGGCTTTTTTTCCGGCATCTGTGTTCGCATAACTCAACGAAACAAATTCCAAGGCCTTCTTGTAGGTTTCTTTGTCTTTGTGCTTCCCTATAGCCAGCGCCTTTATCAGGGCTAATTTAGGAATTAAATTCGAATTTTTTAGGGTCGGCAAAAACTTGTCTACTTCTTCAATAGTTTCTTCGAACTTATTGAGCTTGTACATCACGTAAATATTTTTAAATCTCCTATAAGCTTCGTCTACTTTTTTCTCTTCTTGAGGCCCTTGATCCGGTGTGCGTATCACTTGAGCAAACCTCGTATCCGGATACTTCGTTAAAATCACTTCTTTGTACTGGTCTGCCTTTGTCATATCATCAATTCCTTTGTATATCTGATACAAATGGTAACTCGCTGCCAGCTCCGTTTGTCTGTCTTTACGCAAGGTGAGCAAGCGTTCGAGTTTTTCGATGGCCAGTTGTGGATTTTTAAATTGTTCCTTATAAATCAACCCTAATTGATACAAGGCCTCATTTCTATCGTCTTTTAACTGCTGTACCACTTTCGGATCTTCTGGAATCGCTTCCAAATAGGTAGCCAGCATATAACGAGGGTTCGGTTTTGCCTCGGCTTCTGCTACTTCCTCCTCATCAGGAACATTTTTAGCCGATTTATCAGAGACTCTCCAATTGTCTTCCAAAGGGCGGGTTCCCCATACTTTCTCAAACTCTGCCTTTCCAAAGGCCACACTCTGATCGTTATAGAAATACCACTTTCCTTTGCGTGTACTGGCTCCGATAGTACCAAAACCTCCAAAAGAGGTTCCGAAATTCTGAGCATTCAGCATTTGCTGTCTGCGTTCCTCATCTTCCTTTTTTATTTTCGCAATATAGGTTTCAAAAAACTCCGTTCGTTCTTCTGAACTCATCCCTACCAAAGTCAGGATACTGTCGTTTTCTTGTACCGTTTCTTCAAACTTACGCAAGGTTGTAAGTCCTTTGTTTTTTCTTCTCAAACGACGAATGCGCTTTTCCTGATCAAACTTCTTCGAAGTCAAACCTAGCACACTGTCATAATACGAGCCCGCAAGCACGTATTGCTGCTTTTCAAAAGCTAGGTTCCCCAGTTGCTCATACGCATGTGTTTTCTGATAGTCCGTATTTGTTTTGGCTTTCAGTGACTTCTGAAAGTAGGCTTCTGCATTCTCGAACTTTCCACGACCTTTTTCCAATACTCCCGCTTGGAAGTACAAGGCGTTCAAGTACTTTCTATTATCGCTGTTTTTTATCAGTTTCTTTAAACGAGCTAGGACAACTACTGATGCTGAGTCGTGTTCTGTGTTCTTTGCCAATTCCACATTGGCTCTTATTCTGTATTTATAAGGAGCCCTTCTGTAATCGGCTAATTTTTGAAATACCATTCTCGCAGAATCACGGTGATTTAGTTCACTGTAAATTTGACCGAGAATAAACATATTTCTGGCCGCTTGCTCTTTGTTCTTAAACGTTCTAGTAGCCAACTTTAAATGTTCGATAACTTTGTGGATGGTATCTGTTTTCTCATAAGCCATAGCCATGGCGGTATGCGCACGCTCCCTTTGTAAATCCGATAAGTTTTCCTCGTTCTTATCCAACTTCAACAACAAATCTAGAGTTTCAATAGCCAAGGTTTCGTTGTCCAAGCGAATATTGGCTTTTGCTCTCCAAATTTTTGTATCGTAAATCAAATCGGCTTTCGGGTAGTTGGCAATGATGTAGTTAAACGCTTCAATTGCCGGAATAAAACGCTGGGTGTAGTACCTTGACTTTCCCAACAACAAATAGGCGTCGTCAATTTGACGGTTGCGTTCAAAACCTCTGATATTCATCGAGTGTTTTTGAATTGCCTTAACTGCTTTTTCTTCGGCTCTATCAAAACTCGTTAATTGTTTTGGTTCTTCATCTTCGGCATCGGCATCATCGAATCCGGTTCCTGGCTTAAAAGTAGGTACGATAATTTTATCCTCATCAAAGACGATGGGTTCAATAGGGAGGCGTTTCCAAAAGTTATCGCGGTAATTATCTTCGATATCTTTAATCCCTTTTAAATACGCTTGTTCACCATTAAATAACACATTGTACTTGGTAGTAACAGCGTGGAAATTTCTATTGACAAACCCGTCTTTTTTGACACTACAGGACAAGGCCAATGCAATCAGCGTACTGAATGCTAAAGTTTTGGACAATTTTTTCATATAAAATACGCATTTACTTTACAACAACTATACAGTTAAGTTATTGTGTGTAAATGCGTAAAAATACTAATTATATTTATAGATGTACTCTTGAGTTTTTCTATTTCCTAAAAAAATAGCCAAATTGACTTCCGAATACAATTTGATGATCTTCTCTCTCGAAAACTGGTTTTCTCAAAAGCATGGCTTTTAAAAGATCAGTACAGCTACAACTTCCACTATGCAGAAAAATAGCTCTCTAACTCTTGTAGAGTTTCTGTGGATGTATGGATATCTCGTACCTGTTCTCCTTTATCCAACACGACAATACGCTCACACACATCAGTCACGTGGCTTAAGTCGTGGCTCGATACCAATACTGTTACTTCCTTGTCTTCCGTCAATTTTTTGATAATATTTTTAAGGCGAATTTGAGTTGTTGGATCTAAATTGGCAAAGGGCTCATCCAAAATTACCACTTTCGGATTCCCCATCATAGCCGCAACGATACCGGCCTTTTTTTGATTCCCTTTAGAGAGGTCTCTTAAATATTTCCTTTTGCCGAGAATTTCTCCATTAAAGAACTCTTCAAATTGGACCAAGAAGCTATTGACATCTGCCTTATTCATTCCTCTCAAGTCACCTATAAACTGAAAGTACTCCTCAGGAGTTAAATAACTAATCAAAAAACTCTCATCGATAAACGAACCGGTAAATTTCTTCCACTCTTCGCTATCATTCACTCGAATCCCATTATTTGCAATGTGCCCTGAGCTCGGACGAATAAGGTCGAGCAGTAAATTAAATAAGGTGGTCTTTCCAGCACCGTTGTTTCCTACCAAACCAAACGCTTGGCCTGTTGGGATTGTTAATGAGTCGATGTCTAACACCTTGGTACTTCCGTAAGATTTTGTAATATTTTGTATCGTAATCATAAGTTCTTTTTTAGTTAGTTATTAAGCTTCTTGACTAAAAGCGTGAATCATAGCATATTTGTCGCGTATGTATTTCTTTTCAATTCCATTCATTACCACATTCTTTAAAGCCAACCCTAGCAGCCCGACAATCACAATCGCGGCCAAACCAGCATTAAACCCGAGAAAGTAACTTACCAACCCAAATAGCAACATTGGAAAGCCCAAAACAGGAATGACAATTAAAAATTGCGTCGCACTCGTGCCTTGATAGTTCGTAAGTCCACTTTTTGTCAAATCGATTTGTTTTCTGTTATACGACCCCATATACACCAAGAATAAGGCGTTAAATCCTATATTAAAAATAGCTCCAGCAGTAATCATCAGAAACTTGTCTACTCCGTAATACAGGTAAGGAATACTGAGAAGGTAAAGTAAAACTGTCATTACCACCATCAAGTACCATTTACTCTCTAAAAATTTTCGATAAGGAATGTTCTGACTCATGATCATCTTGTAATACGAGCTGTCCCAAGCCGGAATAAACTGTCCGTAGTTTATGGTAAATCCACCAGTAATAAACATCGCTATAAAGAGAAGAAACCCTTCCATTTCCCCATCGTATTTAGGGTCTCCAAAAAACACTACCCCATAAAACAGAAAAAGGAATGACATTAAAAAAACGGTTTTCGTTCGCTTGTTTCTCCAAATAAGTCGGACATCATTTTTTAAAAAGGCTCCTAATTCACCAAAGCGCTCCACCCAAGTTAACTCCATAGCAGTGGCCTCTTCGGTTTTACTCGCTACCGCTGCATCTAAAAATACGAGTTTTCTGAGCATCTTGAAATTCAGGATGTACAACAGGAGTACCAACAGCACAAATAAAAGGCTCGCTAGAGGATAGTTGTAGATTCCCATAAAAAAATCTCCAAAAAAACTACCAAAATCAAACCAACCGTTGTATTGTAAAAAGTACCCTACCCCTAAGACAGTTAGCAAACTGGCAAAAGCCACATTGTTTTTATTGATTAGAAAGTTGATAAAGTTTGCCGATAATACAATGAGCATTAACGAAAACAGCCATCCTAGTACTCCATTGGCATCGTAGCCTTCGCGCACCAATACCACAGAGAATGGGATATAGAAAAACAACGGCAATACGTTGAAAAAAGAAAACACCGACTTTCCTAATACAAAGTGCACAAGGGCATCCTTCTTAATAGGCACCGTTAAAAAGGGCTTTATTTTGAGCATGGGTAGCTTGTGCAACAAATACCTCGCAATCAAATCACCCACTATTACAAATATTAAGAAATTGTTTACTAGAACAAAGGGGTCCATTTCAGGATACTCTTTTTTAAGTATACTAAAGCCAAGGACACCAATTCCTAAAAACACTAGTACAAAATACAGTGCAAACAATGCCATGATGATATTCACGGCAATGCTTTTGCCAAAATAAGAGGAACGGAAAAACTGTTTCCATTCGAGATTTAAAAAGCGTAGAATCATTTGGTTTCTTAATTGATTGATACTTATTGGTAGCACTTAGAAACAAAATGTTACAAAAAAACACCTAGGAGCTAGGTGTTTCTATTTTTTTATCGCTTAAGCCCATTGACAAACGATGCCTCCCATAAGCGCTAAAGTCAGTATCCAGTACCCTGCATTGATTGCGATATATCGGAAACTCTTGCGTTCAAATAAAGCCTTAGTTCCCAAAATTGGGAGAATAATAAATATCCCAGATAAAACCCCGTGCAATGCTCCGTGCTTAAACGTGCGGAAGCGATTGCCATACGTTTCCATAAACTCCGTATAAGTTTCATATCCCGATCCTGTTTGCTCTAAAAAGCCTGGTTCACCAGCCAGTGTTGAAAAAACACCCCATTGATGAATTACCAGTATTTGCATGGCATAGGCCAAAATAAAACTAAACAAGAAGCTCAATCCAAAAATCAACAGCATATTCCCTCCTTCGACATCCTTTTGGGTAAAGTTCATTTCCTTCATCCAAGCTTTTTGAAAAAGCATGGGACCGTACCACAAAAACCCCATGATCATCGGGATAAATGCAGCACCTAGTACGGCTAAAAAATTAGTTTCCTTTGAATTGATTTTTAAGTTAATACACTCAAATATAACAAAAAAAGCACCGAATAAATCCGGTGCTCACTGTATAACTGAGGTTTGTACTTACTTAAATTTCAACGATTTTGCTATGGCTTCCAGCTCAAACAAAAAGTTTCGTTTGTTTACAGAAGGTGCATAGGTAAACCCTTCAACAACAATCAAACGCTTATTTTCCTTGTCTACCACAGTGTAATTTACAAAAGGACCTGCCATAAAATCATTCTTCACTTCCCATTTCCCACGTGTTTCAAAGGCGGGTTTACCAGCAACAGTAGCGCTATAGGTAAACGGTGTATAGGCCTGTTCAGTAATCATGTACATTCCTTCCTTTGATCCCGGAATGTGTTTTTCTCCAATACTATCACGAACAGCGGTAATTCGATCAACGATTTTTGCTTCATCTCCTAGAGGTACGCTGTACACTATAATGTTGTTGGTTCCATCACCACGAGCAATTCCACTTTGCAAGCGCTGTCTAAACCACAAGAAATCTCCTGCGTCATCTACCAAACTAAAGCGTTTAGGAACATCTAAAGAAATCCCTAAATTCTTAAAGGTTTTGAATTCTGCATCGTCATGACGTTCTTTTTTAAAGATACTCTGGATAAATTTGATATCCTCGTCTTTAAACGTTTTTATAATTTCCTTACCACGTTGTTCGATAAGTTGGATGAGTTCTGCTTTACTCTTAGCCGTTGCGTAAACGATGATTTGAGGGTCTGCATATTTGTTTCGCTCTACCTGAATACTTTCTTCTTTGCCTTTGCGCAACACGAGAACGGCTCTTCCGTGACGCATAAACCCCTTGAATCCTGAAGGATCTACTTGCGGTGACACTGTTAAAAGTGTTTCTGGCTGTGGTAATCCTACCTGATGCTCACCGAATACTTTGCGGATAGCATCGCCCACTTCGCTTTGCCAATCAGTACCTTTTAACACAACTGTAATGGAATTGGTATGTCCGTTTGAGCCTGGTAAGGTAATTTCATTGGTACCTTTTCCTCCTTGATTACAAGAAGTCAATAGTAGTATTGCTACTAAAAAGGTTAGTACATTTTTCATGCTTTCTAGCTTTTAAAAATTTTTAATTTCATGCCTGGTTTAAGACTTTTTACACTCCAAATATTGTTCCATTTTTTAATTTCGTCGATAGAAATTTTTGGAAATTTTTTGGCAATTGACCACAACGAGTCTCCTTCTTGGACCACGTAAACTTCGTGTTTCCCTTTAGGCGTTGATTGCTTGGCTTTTGAAACCGATTTTGGAATTGCCAATCGTTTGGGATAGATACTCAAGCGTTGTCCTACTTTTAAATTATTCGATCGCATACCATTCCAACGTTTAATATCACGTACGCGAACACCGAATTTATTAGCTATTTTTCCGAGGTAATCTCCACTGCGCACACGATATCGAATGCGTTTGTCCATTTCAAAATACTTCGGTAGTGGTTTTTCTCTTTTCGCGTCTTCCTCTTCGGCAAGTGCATAGATTTCTTTCTCTTTATCCAAGAAAGCAATCATATTCTTTACGGGCAAACGCAAACTGTAGTTTCTATTCGGCACCAAAGGAATGATGTCGAGTTTGTACGATGGGTTTAAAAAAGCCAACATATCGCGATCAACGTCAATTTTAGCTGCAATTTGATCGAAGCTTACTGTTCTTTTAATGCGGATGGTATCGGTTTCGAACTGATATATTTTTGGTGAATTGGCGTACAAACCGTGTTCTTCTGCATATTCAAACAAATACATAGTAGCGTAAAAAGCAGGAACGTACCCAGCAGTTTCACGAGGTAAAAAAGGGCGAATATTCCAGTAATTTCGGTAGCCTCCCGAACGCTTAATAGCCTTCGCCACGTTACCAGGACCTGAGTTGTAGGCTGCTAAAGCCAAATCCCAATCTCCAAAAATCTTATACAACTGACTGAGGTATTTGCACGCGGCCACGGTTGCCTTAACAGGGTCCTGACGTTCGTCGACATAGGAGCTGATTTTTAAGTCAAACTGCCTTCCTGTGCCGTACATAAACTGCCACAGTCCGGTTGCTCCAACATACGAGCGGGCGTCCGGACGCAATGCCGATTCAACGATGGCTAAATACTTCATTTCAACCGGGATGTCGTACTGATCCAAATGCTGTTCAAACATCGGAAAATAATACTTCGCCTTTGCCATGAGTGCAGGGTAATACTTTTTACGGTATTTTAAATAACTGTTAATCACTTTGCCTAAGGCGGGGTTATACGACAGGTGAAAAGGCGTATTGGCATTCAAATCAGCGAGGCGTTTCTTCAGTAGTTCCTCGGTTACAATTACGGTTTTATTCGCAAAAATATCTTTGTCATCTATGACGTATTGCACGGTATCGACGAGGCTAGAATTGAACTTCTCCTGTATCATCAAATCCGTAATCATTTTCAAATCCTCGTCGGTAATGAGCTCTAACCTTCGCTTTTTCGTTACCGTATCCATCGCGACTTGCACGCTGTCTTGCTGCACTTCACTACTCGGGGTAGGTTCTTGAGCAAACACAGGTGAAACCGCTATTCCTAAAAGTAGCAATAGTTTCTTCATGGTCGTAGTTTTAAACACTAAGTTTGGTTGGTCTTAGCACTGCATTAAACAGCAAGTTCAACCACTATAGGGCAGTGATCTGAATGCTTAGCTTCTGGTAAAATATACGCTCTCGAAATCGCGTCTGTAAGCGGCGCTGCCACCATACAATAGTCAATACGCCAGCCTTTGTTATTAGCGCGTGCATTGGCGCGGTAACTCCACCAGCTATAATGATTAGGTTCTTTATTCAAATGACGAAAACTATCTACAAAACCACTGTCGATAAATTTCCCAATCCATTCACGTTCTTCTGGTAAAAACCCTGAAACGCCTTTCATTTTAGGATTGTGAATATCAATTTCTTCGTGACAGATATTGTAGTCTCCACAAATCACCAAATTCGGAACTTCCTCTTTTAATTGATTCACGTATTCTTGGAATTCATCCATGTAATTGAACTTAAATCCCAAGCGAGCGTCATTGGTTCCTGATGGCAAATACAAACTCATGATAGAAACGCCATCGAAATCTACTCGTATATTTCTACCTTCAAAATCCATCGATTCAATACCGGTACCGTATACGACGTTTTTAGGTTCTTCCTTACAAAAGATAGCTACACCTGAGTAGCCTTTTTTTTGTGCTGAAAACCAATACTGATACGGATAGCCTGCCGCTGTAAAATCATCGGCATTCAATTGTTCTTTTTGAGCTTTGGTTTCTTGTATACACAGTACATCAGGATTTGCCTGCTGTAACCATTCTAAAAAGCCTTTTTTTATGGCGGCTCTAATTCCATTTACATTGTACGATACTACCTTCATTAATCTAAGAATATTGGCTCTTTAAGAAATACCCAAGTCAACTGCTTTCGGTATCCTGTTTCTGTTTTTACTGATTTTACCTTAGGGGATAAAAAATAGGCTACTCCAATGGCAATGGCAATACGGAGCCACCTCGGTTCTAATTTAACCCCTCGCTCCAGAATCAGGTAAAACACTACCATCAACGCGGGATAAATTAAACGGTATGCATAAGCTATCACCTTCATCTTATAGCTCCATTTCCGGAATATCACCATTGATAACGAGCGTTCCTTCTGTCGCCTTCTGTATTTCTTCTACAGAAACTCCAGGAGCTCTTTCTAGTAAGTGAAACGCATTGTCTTTAATTTCCAACACGGCTAGGTTCGTCACTATTTTAGTCACACAGCCCACCCCTGTTAGCGGTAAAGAACATTTTTTTAAGAGCTTTGACTCTCCGCGTTTGTTGGTATGCATCATAGCCACGATAATATTATCAGCACTGGCTACAAGGTCCATAGCACCTCCCATACCTTTTACCATTTTACCCGGAATTTTCCAGTTGGCAATGTCTCCATTTTCTGCAACTTCCATAGCTCCTAAAATAGTGAGGTGCACGTGTTTTCCACGAATCATGGAAAAACTGGTAGCTGAATCAAAGAAACTCGCTCCTGGCAATGTTGTAATGGTTTGTTTTCCTGCGTTGATGATATCGGCATCCTCTTCTCCTTCAAAAGGGAAAGGCCCCATACCTAACACTCCATTTTCGCTTTGAAATTCAACTTCTATATCTTCACGAACAAAGTTCGCTACTAAGGTTGGAATTCCTATACCTAAATTGACATAGTATCCATTTTTTACTTCTTTTGCTATACGTTTAGCTATTCCGTTTTTATCTAACATTTTTCTAAATGAATCGATTTTATTGGTACTTAGGTACCCTAGTTTTTACTTGGTGTATTTGTCATCTATCACCTCTATCGGTGCTTAGCATTGACAATTAAGCCTTTGAGCGTACGGTACGTTGCTCAATTCTCTTTTCATACTGCTCTCCTTGGAAAATTCGTTGAACAAAAATTCCTGGAATATGAATTTGATTTGGGTCTAAAGTTCCTACAGGAACTAACTCTTCCACCTCAGCAACAGTAATCGTTGCTGCCCCACACATATTAGGGTTAAAGTTTCTGGAAGTACCTTTAAATATCAAATTTCCGGCAGCATCTCCTTTCCAAGCTTTTACAAAACCGAAATCAGCTTTAAAAGCGGGTTCTAGTACGTACATTTTACCGTCAAATTCACGAGTTTCTTTCCCTTCTGCTACTTCCGTTCCATAACCTGCAGGCGTGTAAAAAGCTGGGAATCCAGCCTGTGCTGCACGGCACTTTTCTGCTAAGGTACCTTGAGGGGTGAGCTCTACTTCTAGTTCACCGGAAAGCATTTGTCGTTCAAACTCATCATTCTCTCCTACATAGGAAGAAATCATTTTTTTTATTTGTCGATGTTGGAGTAATAAGCCCAAACCAAAATCGTCTACTCCTGCATTGTTAGAAATACAGGTAAGCCCATTTACCCCCAAGCGCACGAGCTCAGCAATAGCGTTCTCTGGAATACCACAAAGACCAAAACCACCTAACATTAAGGTCATATTGTCTTGAACACCAGCTAGGGCTTCTTGTACGTTCTTTACTTCTTTATTAATCATATAGCTGTTTGTTGTTAGTTTAAAATTCAGTATCGTTGTTTTGCTCTACTTCTTTCTTTTCTTCTTCCTTTTTCTCCTTATCAGCCTTATCACAATCGATTACAATTGACAATTCTTCTTCTGGTTTTTCAAAATCCTCCGTACTAATATTTAAGGTTTTGTCGTCATAGCACTTTTTCATGTACAATCCCCAAGTTGGTAAAGACATGGTGGCTCCTTGCCCCATTCCTATTCCCGCAAAGTGGGTTGCTCTATCTTCTCCTCCAGTCCAAACACCTGTTGCCAAGTTCGGAACAATTCCCATAAACCATCCGTCTGACTGGTTCTGTGTTGTTCCTGTTTTTCCTGCAATTGGATTCATCAACGAATACGGGAATCCCGTAATTGCTTTTTGTCTTTTGGTGTGTTTCGCTCGTAAGCGTCCTCCAGAACCGTATAAAGTAACTCCTTTCATAAGATCTAAAATCACATAAGCCGACTCTTCACTGAGTACCTCTTTTGTTTTCGGAACAAATTCCTCTAACACGGTCCCATTCTTGTCTTCAATTCGCGTGATAATCATCGGGCTTACTCGAAGTCCTTTGTTAGCGAAGGTCGAGTAGGCACTTACCATCTCAATCAACGAAAGATCAATGGCTCCTAAGGCAATAGAAGGATTGGCTTCGATTTTTGATTCAATTCCCGCTGACTCCGCCAAACGCGCAACGTTTACTGGAGATACCATATCAATTAACCTCGCCGTAATCACATTGGTTGAATTTGCCAAAGCTTTCTTTAAGGTCAACTCTCCTCCGTACTTATTATTCGAGTTTTTCGGAGTCCAATCATCTGGCATACCGTATTTTTCTTTTGGAATGGTATACGGTGTATTTGGAAACTTATCACATGGAGACAACTTTAATTGGTTGATTGCCGTTGCGTAAACAAAAGGCTTAAAAGTTGACCCTACCTGTCTTTTTTGCTGTTCTACAGCATCGTACTTAAAGTGTTTGTGGTTAATACCACCTACCCAAGCTTTGATATGACCCGTTTGTGGTTCAATAGATACCAACCCAGTACGAAGTATCTGTTTGTAATAACGAATCGAATCGTAAGGAGTCATGACAGTATCACGCTCACCTTTCCAAGAGAATACGCGCATTTCAGTTTCCGTTTTAAATGCTTTTTCAATCTCTTTTTCAGAAGCTCCATTCGCTTTCATCTTTTTATAGCGCGATGAATTTTGTTTAGCCCTGCGAAGCGTTCTCGCAATTTCATCTTTATCAAGATCGTAAAAAGGCGCGGTTCTATTGCGCTTTTGCTCATTGTCAAAATACGATTGTAAATTTCTCATATGAGCATCTACAGCTTCTTCTGCATACTGCTGCATTCTCGAATCAATCGTCACAAAAATTTTGAGTCCATCACGGTAAATATTGTACGACTCTCCATTCGGTTTTGGATTGTTTTTTACCCAACCTTTAAGCACGCGTCGCACGTGTTCGCGGAAGTAGGTTGCCAAACCATCACTGTGACCTTCTTTATTGATATTTAAGCCTAAAGGCAATTTCTGTAGTGAATCTTTTTGCTGCTCCGATAAAAACTCACTGCGCGTCATTTGCTTGAGTACTACATTTCTTCGTTTTCTAACTCTTTCTTCTCTTCTCAAAGGATTAAATAGCGAAGAATTCTTCAACATCCCTACGAGCATTGCCGATTCATGTACATCCAATTCTTTAGGCTCTTTACCGAAGTAAATGCGTGCTGCAGAGCGGATTCCTACGGCCTGATTTAAGAAATCGTATTTATTGAGGTACATCGTAATAATTTCCTCTTTGGTGTATTGGCGCTCCAATTTCGTCGCCACTACCCATTCTTTCACTTTCTGTAAAACGCGTTTAAAGATGTTCTTAGAAGCTCTTCCTGTGAAAAGCATCTTTGCCAACTGCTGTGTAATGGTACTCGCTCCACCACTTCCCGGTTTTAAAATCGCACGTGCGGTTCCTCTAAAATCAATTCCTGAATGCTCATAAAAACGTTCATCTTCCGTTGCTACCAAGGCTTTTACCAGGTTTTCTGGAATGTCTTGGTATTTGATTGGCGTTCTGTTTTCATACGCGTATTTCCCGAGGGTTTTTCCATCGGATGAAATAATTTCTGTCGCTAAGTTATTCTCTGGGTTTTCGAGTTCTTCAAAGGTCGGCAAGTCTCCAAACAAGCCCCAAGAAGCAAATAAGAACACGAGGGCTAGGGCAGTAATACCACCGAGGACTATCCCCCAGAACCATTTGATATACGTTGCGAAATTCACTGTTTTTTCCTTTGTCATTTTTAATTTGATTTTTCTATTCTAAACCCGACATGAGTAACCCCTGGTAAGGCCTCAATGCCTTGTACTGCTCCCATTTTTCGCATAGACTGCTTAATTTTAAAATGGTACATCCCCGTATTGGGGAAGGTGATTTTTTCTTTATAGAAAAGTTTATTTTCCTTAATATCCGTCATTCCCTTTCCCAAAAACTCACCTGCTGCAGTGGCCATATCGTATTCTAAAGTATCTATTACCTGGGTACCGTCTGGAAAATCCATTTGTGTGATAACAAATAGATTGCTGTACGCGTAGTCCTTATTGTTTCTGAGATTGATAAAAAGATCGTGCTTACTGAGCGTGTCATTCACTTCAAAACTAAAATCCAAAGTATTCGCAGCTTCCCATTTTTGATGGGAAAGTGGCAAATAGGCATCAAATACCCCCTTGCTATCGCAGGCTACTACGCTGAGCATCAAGAAGCCCATCAAAAGCCCTTTATTTCTTTTTATTCGTCGGAGCATTTTTGTCGTTATTATTATTCTTTCTGTTGTTATTCGTTCTCCTTCTCGGAGCTGTTGAATTCCCTTTAGCTTCAGGATTCTTTGCTGCTGAAGGTCCATTATTTCCTCCCGATTGAGGTTTTGCAGCTCCTTCACCTCCTTTTTTCGGTTTGCGATTTCGAGACCTGTTACCGCTATTTTTCGGTTTTGCCTCGTTTGCTTTTGGATGGGTATCCGTACTCTTACCTTTTCCTGCAGTCGCCTTTGGTCTCGCTTGTTGATTAGACTTCGTTTGTTGACCGGACTTCGCTTGTGGATTGGTTTTGGTTTGTTGATTTGGCTTTGGCCTCGATTGCCCTCCCTTTTTTGCTTCGGTATTTTTAGCCCTGTTATTTCTAGACTTACTCCTGCTATTTCTCGACGTTCCTTCTGCTGGTTTTTTTGCCTCACCTTTTGAATTCCCAGCGTTGCTTTTCGGTTTACTTCCTCCAGCATTCTTAGAATTATTCTGCGCAGTTCCTCCTTTTTTATTTTGAGGTCTTTTACGATTTCTTCGTCTGTTGCGCTTCGGTTTTTTAGGCGTATCAAAACGCGTTAAACTATCTTGACCAACCACATTCTCAAAATCGACAGACTCGTCTTCTAAGATCTCCGATTCATATTCTTCCAACGGAGAAGCAAGTTCTTTATTTTCATTGAGCTCGATGATTTCTTGAACCTGTTCGAGTGATAATTTATACCATTTAAAACTCTCTTCTTTATACGTATACCAGAGTAACTCTTTAAAAATGTCCATTTTTACAAAAACGGCATCTCCTTTTTCAGTTTTAAGTACGAGATCTTGTGCTGGAAACTCCTTTAAGGCATCCAAATAGGTGTCTAATTCAAAATTTAAACAACACTTCAACTTCCCACACTGTCCAGCGAGTTTCAATGGATTAAGCGACAATTGTTGGTAACGTGCGGCAGCCGTATTCACTTTACGGAAGTCAGTAAGCCACGTAGAACAGCACAATTCTCTTCCACAAGATCCTACACCTCCTAGTCGGGCAGCTTCCTGACGCATTCCTACCTGTCTCATTTCAACGCGAATAGAAAAGGCACTAGCCAGATCGCGAATAAGCTGACGGAAATCTACTCGTTCATCAGCGGTATAATAAAAGGTCGCTTTGGTTCCGTCTCCTTGGAACTCAACATCCGACAATTTCATTTTCAATCCTAATTTCGAGATAATTTCACGACCACGACGCTGGGTTTCGAGCTCTCGATCGCGTGCATTTTGCCAAACATCAATATCTTTTTGGCTCGCTTTGCGATAAATTCGCTTCACGTCTTCACTATCAAACGCAACCTTGCGTTTTCTCATCTGAACTTTTACCAATTCACCTGCCAACGAAACCACGCCGACATCATGTCCTGACGAGCCTTCGACGGCAACAACGTCACCCATAGATAGGGTTAGTTTCTCGGTATTTTTAAAAAAGTGTTTTCTTCCGTTTTTAAAACGGACTTCATATATCGAAAATGGAGCTTCACCTGTCGGTAAAGTCATATTAGACAACCAATCAAAAACGGCTAATTTATTTCCACTACCACAAGACCCAGAAGCGCAATTTCCATTGCTCTTACAGCCCTTAGGCACTCCGTCTTTACTAGTTGAGCAACTGCTACAACTCATAATTTACATGTATATTTTTATCGCATTCTTTAAACCTGACCTTCATCAGCATCAAAAAACACTTATTATCTTATTGATTTTCAATTTTTTAACCTCAAATAGTCAAAATCTACTTTTAATGAGTAAAGATACATATTCTTATGAAATGTAAAAACCGGATCAGTTTATTCTTTTATTCTGTTAAAACAGCCCTAAATTTTGGGGTATAACAGTAAAAAAAACCCACTGCTAAGCAGTGGGTTTTTAAAAATTTTATCGCTAGAAGTTTATACAACTCCTTGATCTAACATTGCATCGGCTACCTTTACGAATCCAGCAATATTTGCTCCTTTAACGTAATCCACGTAACCATTTTCATCAGTTCCGTAAGTAACACAAGCTTCGTGAATATTATTCATGATACCATGTAACTTGCTATCTACTTCCTCTCTTGTCCAAGAAAGACGCAACGAGTTTTGAGACATTTCCAAACCAGATGTTGCTACTCCACCAGCATTCGAAGCTTTTCCTGGAGCAAATAAGATTTTTGCTTCGTGGAATACTTCAATAGCCTCAGGAGTTGACGGCATGTTAGCACCTTCAGCAACACAGATACATCCGTTTGCTACTAAAGCTTTTGCTTCCTCACCGTTTAACTCATTTTGCGTTGCACATGGCAAAGCCACATCACACTTCACACCCCAAGGTCTTTCACCTTTGAAGAACTTAGCCGACGGGTACTTTTCAACGTATTCGTGAATTCTTCCACGACGAACGTTTTTCAACTCCATTACAAACGCTAATTTTTCAGCATCAATTCCTTCCTCGTCATAGATAAATCCAGAAGAATCAGATAAAGTAACTACTTTACCTCCTAATTGTGTTGCTTTTTCTGTCGCGTATTGTGCTACGTTTCCAGATCCTGAAACTACAACTGTTTTACCTTCGAAAGACTCACCTTTCGTTTTCAACATGTTCTCAGCAAAATATACATCACCGTAACCTGTTGCTTCTGGACGAATTAAAGATCCTCCCCAAGAAGCTCCTTTACCAGTTAATACACCAGTAAATTCGTTACGTAAACGCTTGTACTGACCAAACATAAATCCTATTTCACGACCACCAACACCGATATCTCCCGCAGGAACATCCGTATCAGGACCAATATGACGTGCTAATTCACTCATGAATGACTGACAAAAAGCCATTACTTCGCGATCTGACTTTCCTTTTGGGTTAAAGTCAGAACCACCTTTTCCACCTCCCATAGGTAAGGTAGTCAAGGAATTTTTAAACACCTGCTCAAATCCTAAGAACTTTAAGATTGATAAGTTTACAGATGGGTGGAAACGCAACCCTCCTTTGTAAGGACCAATAGCAGAATTGAACTCCACTCTATACCCTCTATTCACCTGAGTTTCGCCATTATCATCTACCCATGGCACTCTGAACATAATAACACGCTCAGGCTCTACCATACGCTCAAGTAATTTTTTATCTTGATACTTAGGGTTATTTTCAATGAACGGAATAACTGTTTCTGCGACCTCCTTCACTGCTTGCAAAAACTCTGGTTCGTATGCATTACGTTCTTGAACGTAATCCATAAAAGCATTTATTTTAGATTCCATAAATCTTTTAGTTGTTGTTATTAAATATTAACAATTTTACTCGGCAAATATAATTAATTTACAATTTGTTAAATTTGATTTTATCGTTTATTTTTCTTATTCCTACAACGATTTCGTTATTCCCTAAAAACTCCTGCTTTTTTAACCAAAAAAACGTAAATTTGCGACTTAATTTTTTTTGCAACAAAAACAATGTTAGACAAGGTTAAAGAACTTATTGGAGATGTACAGGCATTTAAAGCCACCTCTAAGGAAGAAGTTGAAGCTTTCAGAATCAAATATTTGGGTAGTAAAGGACTTTTAAAAGACTTATTTGCTGAGTTTAAAAACGTAGACGCTGAGTTACGCAAAGATTTTGGTCAAGCCCTCAACAACCTAAAGAAATCAGCGGAAGGAAAAGTTGCTGAATTAAACGATGCACTGGAAAGCGCTATCGAAGAAAAAGGTGTTTACGGAGACCTTACCCGTCCTGCAGAACCTATAGAACTCGGTTCAAGACACCCTATTTCACTCGTTAAGAATCAAATTATCGAAGTGTTTAACCGCATCGGATTTACCGTATCAGAAGGTCCAGAAATAGAAGATGATTGGCATAACTTTACGGCCTTAAACTTACCGGAATACCATCCAGCACGCGACATGCAGGATACTTTCTTTATCGAAAAAAATCCGGATACCTTATTGAGAACCCACACCTCATCGGTACAGGTACGTTACATGGAAAACAATGAACCTCCTATTCGTACCATATCACCGGGACGCGTTTTTAGAAACGAAGATATTTCGGCAAGAGCACACTGTATTTTTCACCAAGTAGAAGGACTTTACATCGATACCGATGTTTCTTTTGCGGACCTGAAACAAACGTTGTTGTACTTTACCAAAGAAATGTTTGGAAAGTCGAAAATTCGATTACGTCCTTCGTATTTCCCTTTTACGGAGCCTAGTGCTGAAGTAGATATTTACTGGGGACTTGAAACCGAAACAGATTACAAAATTACCAAAGGAACAGGATGGCTTGAAATTATGGGATGCGGTATGGTAGATCCAAACGTATTAAAAAACTGTAATATCGATCCTACCAAATATTCAGGGTATGCCTTTGGAATGGGAATCGAACGAATTGCCATGCTTTTATACCAAATACCAGATATTCGAATGTTTTACGAAAACGACAAACGTTTCTTAGAGCAATTCAAGTCTGTTTTATAAAAATAGTTTATATACCACTCACGAGTTAAGAACCACTTAACAACTACAAAAATTCACGACGGGAAGCACTGCTTTCCGTTTTGATTTTACGAAAAGACCCTAATACAGTAATTGAAGTAGTATGAAAAAAGACATCCAAATCCCAGAAGTAACCGATATCGAAATGGCTGTGGTTTTAGAGCACAATGAAACCCATAATTGCGATGATTGGAACGTGTATTTACTGAATAAAAAATCCGTTGCTATCGAAATGGTTGTTATCGTATCACAAGGATTCTCCGAAACCAAAACCACTTCTGTTTTTAGAAAAAAAATCGATGCTCTTCCTGCAAATTCAGTAGCTAAAATTGAGTTAATTCAGCCTGAATTATTCGCTTTAGACAATCGCTTTCAAGTCAGTTTTTTTGAAGGGAACACCTTGTTTGAAAAAACGTTTACTTTTGAAAAAAACACCATTAAAGAAGGAAATCTCCGCATGTTAACCCCTTTTAATAAAAGAGGCGTTTTATGCAAATAATACAAAACGACAGGTAGTTTTACCTGTCGTTTCTTTTATACTTAAGATTTTAATTCAACGCTACAAGATTGGTAAATCTTATCCAATTCTTGCTCATAAGTCTCGAGCTGAGCGTACACACTTTCAATTTTTGACAAATCGGCTGCCAAGGCATTTATCGAAGCTTCGATACTATTTTCAAAAGAATTCAATGCAGATGTCAAGTCGTTTAGTACCCCTAAACCAGGAATAGAAGGCAGATTAATGTTTAAATGCAATGCTTTAAGTACAGGATCTAACACTTTTTCCATGGCTTTGTTTAGCAAATCCATCACCGGCTTGATCACATCAACACCTTTTAAAATATCGTTCACCGAAAATGAAAAGTACACGGTGTGCCATCCACATGGATACGGAACTTTTACTCCCAACACGTGCTTATAACACACTTTTGGATAACCTCCGTAAGGCACTCTAATAGTATCACTCAGTACTTTTTTCACCTCATTCAGCTCAGAAATTAACGGATTCAACACATTCATAATTGCGTTGATTTGGTTTTGTAAACTCACCAAACCAGAAACCATCCCTACCAATTTTTGGGCCTCAGCCTCCGCGCTGTTAATCCCGTTTAACAATTGAATTTGAACGGCATCAAAATCCAAAACAATAGGATCTACTTTTTCTGCTGCCGCATCCAAACCATTCCCTAAGGAAGTTTTTACCGAAGAACTAGGAAGACTATCGATACACTGAATAGCATTTCCAAGCGCAGCAATTAACGAGTTTTCTCGATTCATCAAATTCAAAAGTGCTTTGTCTACTTGTTGCACCTTAGGCGCTATCTTTTCAATAGCATTGCGCACAGGAGACACCACTTTCTCTACGTCATTTGAAGCTGATAACGCCTCATCAATAGGTTTTTTGAACGCCGATAAGGTATCTTTTAATTCAGCAGCTTCGGCCCCAATTTCTGGGATAACAGAAACCACTTCTAACAAATCAATAGCTTCACCGAGTGCCGAATCGATATCGCTCAAGGCCGTATTGATTTTTTTTGAAACGGCGAGATCGTTGTCTATCGTTTCCAGATCATTGTACAAGCTCTTGGTATCCGCTTCTAATTTAGCAGTATTCCCTTCGGTCGTACTTACATCGTGCATTAGTTTGTTGGCAGCTGCTAATTCTTGCGTAGCTGCGTCAGTAATTTGAGAATTTACTGTTGACATAATAAATAGTTTAGTTAGTTAATACTCGAAGGTCCTCCGAAAGACTCCTCGTAGCGCTGGGTAATTGCGCTACGATAACAAAACAGACTCTCTAAGTCCCTTCACTACTCAAAGTTTGTCATTTTAAATCCTTTACGTCTACAAAAATCCACAAACGACTGATTTACAGTCACAAAAACCACTACCAACAGTACAACTGTAGGTAAAAGAAAACCCCGCCAAATGGCGAGGTCTTCAGAAATCAATATAGGTATATTACTGAACTGTAAGTGTGTACTGTGGCGTCGGGTTCAACGGACAAAAATATACGTACTCTCCCTTTTCCAACTGTACTTTTTTAGAACGTGACTTTTTGTTAGTTTTAACTAAAGACGTTACATATGCGTTTTTAATATGGTGCTTTTGATCGGTTTTTCCTTTCGGAGCTAGCACAAATCCTACATCGTGCCCTACTTCGTTGTTAGCGATTTCGAAAACATAGGTTCCCGGTGCTAGGGTTAAGGATTTTTGAGTAAATTCTCCCTTAGTTTGTTCTAAGGCTACTGTTTTTACTGATTGTGCATTTGCTTGAATTCCGAATCCAAGTACTAAAGCGATAATTGCGATTAATTTTTTCATGATGATATAGGTGTTTTTTGATTAGATTATAGATTATACGTTTGCTGAAAATTTACCAGCTGTTACTTTTGGAAAATCAATTTCCGTTTCTGCGATGTGATTTACATAGTTTGTTAAGGTATTTGAAACCACATTTAACACGATTTCAAGAATATCCTCATCGGTATACCCCGCAGCCTTAGCCGCTTGTACTTCCTCAGTACTAACTTTCCCTCGGTTCTTTGTTACGAGCTGTGCAAATTGAAGCCCTGCTGCAACTTTAGCATCTGAGGCATTGGCAACACGGTTTTGCTCAATTTCTGACTCCTCTAAACCGTTCATTTTCCCGATAGCAGTGTGTGCTGACAAACAGTAATCACAACTGTTCTCTTCTGCGATGGCAAGTGCCAATTGCTCTCTGAATTTATTGGTGAAATTTCCACTCGCTGTCAATTCTCCTAAACTCAAATAGCTCTGTAAGGTCGCAGGAGAGTTTCCAAATACCTTGATAAGGTTCGGAATAAACCCTAATTTAGCCTGAACGGCATCAAATAACTCTTTTGATTTCCCAGTAGTAGTCGCTGGGTCTAATGTTTTAATTCTTGTACTCATAATGCTTTTATTAAATAGTTCTTTTAATTACTTATTACACTGACACAATTCTCTTTCCGGATATTGCTCATCGTATTCCTGATAGCCCCAACAGTTTGGGCATTGGTGTTCCTCTGTTCTCATATAGCCTTGTGTTTTATTTCTGATACAAAGATGCGACAGATACCAAGCTCAAAAAATGGACAAAGGTTCCTAACACTTGGACAGCTATACAAAAGGGATGATTTTAAGAGCAAAAACAGAAAAAAACGCATAAAAAAACCGGCTGTACGATCGCTAATCACGTACAGCCGGCATATACACATCTAAAAAGTAAAAATTCTATTTCTTTTGAAATTGCTTTGGCGAAATTCCTGTGGCCTTAGCAAAAAACCGGGAAAAGTAAGCCGGATCATTAAAGCCTAAATCAAAGGCTATGTATTTGATGGCATCATTAGAATACCTCAACTTTCTCTTAGCTTCCGTAATAATGCGATTTTTTATATAATCACTCGGAGTTTGTACACCTAACTTTTGGAAGTGTTTTGTCAATGACTTCGGCGACAAGCCCAACCTATTGGCGTAATCAGTAACGCTGTGCAGGGATTTATAATTTTGCTCAACTAACAAACTAAAATCTTTAAACAGCTTGGTTTCTGCATCTTCCTTAACAACATCTCTTTCTTTTTTTATTCGCACGGAATACACTATAAACTGTTTTAAAAAAGACTGTAGCATGTCGTATTGTGCAGTTTCTTCTAGTCGGAACTCCTCAATTAAACCCGACAAAATCATTTCGAGTCTTTTTGTTTCCACGTCAGACGGAGATACAAAAGGGGTTTGATATACATTATTAAACAGCACCCCATTACAGGCAACCTCAGCATCATGCGCTTGGATACAATAAAAATCTCTCGTAAAACTCAACTGGTAAGCTTCTTTCACTTTTTCTGAATCTACGGTAAACACTTGCCCAGGAGATAGAAAAAAAAGTACATTCCCCGTAAAACTATAACTCTCGAAGTCAATTGTATAAGTACCCTTTCCTTCCTTAATCCAGTAAATCTTGTACGAATCAACGCGCTCGTTCTTATTTGCTATACAGGCTTTTTCAAACTGCACCTGATGTAAAGCGAAAACATTCTTAAAATTATAGGTTACTAAATCTTGCACTGCCATAGTTTGCGATAGTTTTAATGAATTGGTCGTATAAATACAAGATACTGACAAAAAACCACTAAAAAAACCTTTGGCAGAAATCAGTAGTAATCTCCTAAAAACAGTGACGTCAAACAACATCCAATGCCTTTAACTACGCATAAAAAAAGACCACTAAGTTTAACTTAGTGGTCCTGATAAATTTCTCTTTCTCTTATAGTGCTATCTATCGCTACCTAAACAACCGATATCCCACTCCTATGTTATGAGTAGGCTGACTCCAAGTATTCAAATTCATACGATAACTCGCAAACCAAGCTCCTCGGTGCTGGTATTGCACTCCTAAACTTACATTTGAAAATTTGGTCGCATTCCCTCCTAACTCCGAAAAGATATACCAACCACTGTAGTACTGTTTTGGATATTGAATCGTCTTTTTAACGTTTACCTCAGCCGTCTTGTTTTTATAGGTCAATTTTCCATCCAACAAAACCCCTCGAATCAACTGATAAGAATAAATCTCCAACGAAGGCGTCTGCAGTGTATCACGATATGCACGAGCAGTCATGACAGCTGTCGTATCTTTAATCAATGTGCTATCACTAACCACTACCGCAGGCTGTTCACGGTAAACATAGACTTTTTTAAACTTGGTTCTTTCTAACAAAAACGTATCTATTTTTGTTCTCCAAATAGTATCGTGCTGCACCGTAATTACGGGAGAACCTTCCACTGTGGTGCCTTCTTTTCCTGACCTCAACCAAAAAAGCAATACCGCAATTACGAACAGCCACAATCCTCTTTCTAGCTTCATAGCAACTTCTTTTTTTTTATTAATTTACCTGTACCATCAAAACGGCGAAAAACTCATTAAATCCCTGTAGTGCTCCCATACTCTGGAGCGCTGTGCTGTTTGCCCTGATTTTGTAATCTTGCATACCTGCGGTACCACCACCACGGAAGTATTGGGTGTATTGAATTTTATAAGGTAATTGAGCAGTAATTTCAAGGTTTTCAGCACCACCTGACAAGTTAACTGCATGCAACAGTAAAAATCTACCTTCTAATTTTGCGTAAAACGAAGTTGCTGTATACCCCTCATTTAAAGGCACTGCTACCCAGTCTGAATGCATGTCTTGATGCAACAAGTTCGTTTTAGGATCAATCACGACATCGCGGAATTTTGGCAAATACGAACTGTGGTAGTTTCTTTCAGGAAGGTCTCCTAAAGCACTGCTATCTTTAGCATACTGGGCAAGGTCGATCTCCTTGAGTACTTCGCCATCTTTCAAAAAGCTAATTTTATTTCCCGTAACTCCTGCTACATCGTACACAGGTATTTTTTTAGCCTCAGCAATCGAGACAGCTCCTTTTTCGTCAATTACAAAGCTTCTTTCAGCACTTCCCTCAGACTGTTGTGCATCGATATAACTATCAATTAAATCTGCGTATTGCGCTTGGGTTGGCTTGTCGCCAGACTCGAAGTACTGTTTTAATTCTTCTTTTGTTTTTTTCATCTTCTTATCATAGTTTTTTATGTGATTTCTTCTATTTATGATAAAAAGAGTCCCTAAAAACACCTCAAGAACGGTGATAGTGACTAAACTTTAACAATTACACAAGAACTAGGTTCCCTGCATTATCAATGGTAATTTTCTTGGTCGTATTCCCATCAGGACTTTTCAAAACGATTCCACCTCCGTTCGCCTGCACTTCAATATGCTTCGTGCTCAGCTGCTCTGTTAAGTCTTCAACAAAAGCAAAAGTTCCTGTCGATCCTTTACCGACCCTATTCTCTAACTTTAAGGTATGAATATTCGTAAAATTCGAAGTGATAATATACGGTTGAGACGTTCCTTTAGGATTGAAAAAAAAGCCCTTCGAGGCAGCACTTTCCGTATATCCTGCACAAGCGGTAACTCCATTAATACCACCAGCCGACGGCGTGGGTTTAAAAGCCACCCTCCTCATGATTAAATCGTTACTAGTTTCGTTTCCTACTGACGACACCTCATGTAAATTTCCGTTGGCTCCACTCGCTGCTGGCAAAGTAATTTCCTTTACTACCACACCGTCTTTCAACAACGATAGTTTATTATTGGCAACCTCCGATAAACTGTACACCGGAATTGGCTGTTGTTCTACCACAGCGACCTCTCCCTTTTCGTCAATGGCAAACTGTCTGTTGGGCTTACCTTCGGGTTGTTTCGCATCGATATAACTATCAATCAAATCCATGTACTGTTCTTGTGTAGGCTTATCTCCCGTCTCAAAGTACGTCTTTATCGTTTCTTTATTTTTTTTCATTTTTCGATTTATTTTTAGTCGAAGTTGCTAGCGCAATGCCCCAGCAACTCCTTGTGTATTTTAGTTATTGGTAAACATTGGTCATATAACACCCTGAGACAAAAACAGCTCCATTGGTAAACTCGACTTTTGATAACGTAGTGGTTCCACCTGCGTTTAAAATACCGTAATTGAACTTAATACGATCGGTGTATTGCCCAACTCCTACATAAGCGTTGAGTGTCTCGGTAGGCAGGGTAATTCCAGAATTCCCTGACTTAAAAGCACTGATATTCAAACTACCTCCCAGAGTCAAGTCTGCGGATCTGAAGGGTAACGAAATTGACATAGCTCCAGACCCTGCTTGAATAGTATTCGATGGAGTTGTAATTCCTGTAAGCTTGATGGTTACATATACCAAATTCCCGATTCTCAAGTACTTTCCTTCCGCTGAAGTTGTGTTGTAAGTAAACTCATTTACTCCTGAATGCCCTCTGAACACAGGGGTAAAATTCCCCTCCGCGTAGTAATTGGCCTTCATAAGACCTGCCTTTGACATTGTTGCTACAGGAATGACAGCAGCTGTTCCTGAACTTGAAACTACTTTTCCTTGATCAGCTGCAGTTTCATACGATAAGTTCGTCGCTGTACCTCCAGCTCCGCCGCCTACTAAAGAACTAAAATCGACCGTAAACTCTGATCCATCGGTTCTGGTAAACGTCGCAATTCCATTTCTATCTACTTCTCCCTCCGTCAGTCGGGCCAGATTAGTATCATCGAGATACGGAGACAAGTTAATTTCCTTTACCACCACACCGTCTTTTAAAAGGGATAGTTTATTATTCACTATATCCGACAACGTATACACTGGCAACGATGGTTTTTCAATAACGCTCACGGCCCCTTGTTCATCAATAGAAAACTGTCTATCTGCAGTTCCTACTGGTTGTTTTGCATCGATATAGCTATCGATTAAATCGGCATATTGCCCTTGTGTTGGTTTGTCACCTGTTTCAAAGTACTTTTTTAAGGTTTCTTTGCTTTGTTTCATATTCTTTTTTTGTTTTTACTCGATGTTTATTTAATTTTTCTACTTATTAGCTTTGTGCTGACGCTCCAAACACGTTGGTTCTGTAGGTACCTCCCAAGATTAATTGCGTTCCCGGAGTTTTGAACTGGAGGTTATTAACTCCGCTGAGAAACACTTTATCGCTCGTTGAGAATATTCCGTACACTGTAGCACCTTCAGGACTTATAGACCCCGAAGCCCCATAACTTAATCCACTTATGGTTGCATAGCCATTATTTAAAGTAAAACCTGCAACAGGAAGCCCTTCCGGTAATGTTATATTGATCATACCTCCGGCATTTGGCGTCGTCAACTCCGTTAGATTGATCCAAAAATGGACGGTATTACCCATACGGACGTAATTCGCATCAGCACTCGTACCTATACTCCCTAAGGTTACTCCTTTTGCAATTTTTGGAGTCCAGGTACCTTCTTCGTAAAAGTTGGGCATCATCAACCCTGAGTGGGTCTTATTCGCCAGAGGAATTTGGGTATTGGTCCCACTGCTTGACGCCACTGTTCCTGGCCCAGCACTCGCGACATACGATAAATTTGTTGCTCCGCCAGCTGGGATATCGTCTAGGTGTGCAATGGTACCAGACTTCCCTTGTAATAGGTGCTGCGTACTTCCCGTAATGGTCGCTTTAATAGTAGCGGAACCCGCATTGTTCGGTTCTGTAAAATCAAGTGCATTTGCACCCGCACGGATACGTCCTCCAGCAACGATTCCTTTTGCAGCGGAGATACCGTTATTACTTTGAATATAACCAGTATACAAACTCGACTGAATTGTTTTGGTTCCGGTAATGGTCTGATCAGTATCTAGGGTTACAAAATTCCCTCCGGAATCTCCACCTGTGGCGTTAATTACCGGTCTTTGAGGATCTGACGTATCAATGGTTACGTTGGTTCCACCTTGGTAGGCGGGCACCTTTTGCTCGGGTGCAACTTTTACGGCTCCCTGCTCGTCAATAACAAATCTTCTGTTCGAGGCTCCTGCAGGCTGTTGTGCATCGACATAGCTATCGATTAAATCGGCATACTGTCCTTGTGTAGGCTTATCACCTGTTTCGAAAAATTCTTTTAAAACTTCTTTTGTTCTTTTCATCTTTTTTATCTGTTTCAATGATAAAAAAGAGGCGCTAAAAACTACGTTAGCGACTAAACTTTTTCTTGTTCTTCTTTTTTTGGCTGCTCCTTATTCAACTGTTCCAGTGTCGATTTAAAACCAGACTGATTCAATAAGTTATGCAGTACTTTAAACGGATTTACTCCGTAAATTTTATTGTAATTTTCTAGGATTGATTTTATTTCAGTAATCGCAATAAACCCAGCAATAATTTTTAAAAATGGCACCTCATCAACGATGTGAATTTCCAAGAAATACGCGGAAATAATCACCAAATTATAAATAAAAAACTTGGAAATTGTATGGGCAATTTTGGCGCTTTTAATCGGCATTAAAAGCTTAATTGACGCATAGGCACCGGTAATAAAATCAACTACAATAAGAAACATTACAGTAGTCAACACCCCGTTTAACGGCGAAAGCAAGGCTAACAACCAAAAAACGCTGGGAGTTAACTTATCCATGTTTCGCTAATTTTCTGTAATCTAAAATTCTGTTTTTAGGATAGGCCTTAATACTCACACTATTCCCCTGGTTTCCACCTAATAAATACACATATCGCTTGGACTCCTTCACTAAGAATCCGACATGTCCTTTCCAGCTATTCGGTGATTCACGCCACAATACCACCACATCTCCTGGTTCTGGTTGCATGGTAGACGTTCCTACCGATAACCAACTTCTTGCCGTAAGTTGATTGGATCTTTCATAGCCAGCTTGCTGTGCTACCCAGTTGGCAAAAGCACTGCACCAAGCTGTTTCTTCTTTAAATTTTGTAGCCTCGAAGCCCATTGAGGTAAAGTAGTTGATAATTTGAGGGTGGTCTTTAGCCCCTTTTACTTCTTTTACTCCATATTGCGACAACGCTACTGTTAATACATTACTCATACAAATGTTTGAATTTTTAGCGTTCGCAGATCAAACTATTAAGTTTGTGATTCTTTTTCGTTTTTTCTTGACCTGAATGAGGTTTAACCCAACTTTTTTTAGTTTCTGGCGAACAATACTAGATTAATAATTACTTGAACTGTTAGAAAAGCTAAGCAAATATACAACATTTTACAAACAACACCAAAACATTTTACAAATTAATTCAACATATTGCGGAAAAAAATTATCAACCAATTGAAACTTAAATTCCTAAATTTACAAGCACGAAAAAAAAATTAAAAACGCTATGTTACTACTATTTGGAACCGGCAAGACACGGCTGGACGCTAGAATGCTTACTTCTGAAACTCCTTGTGATCACTGTCAACAAGAAAACACGTATGGAGCTATCACAGAAAGCACCTATTTCCACATCTTTTGGATTCCTATCCTCCCAATCAGCAAAGAGACTGTAGTCGTTTGCCAGCATTGCAAAAAAGCGTATCACGAAAAGGAGCTACCTCCTTACCTTCAAAAAGCGCTTACACAGTCCTACGAGCAGCAACAGGTAAAACACAAATTTTGGGAATACTTTGGCTGTCTTGGCATCAGCGCAATCATTGCCTTTTTTGTAATTACTGCAGTATTTGCCATATTTTACAATCTCATCAAAGGACAACCCGACAGCCCAGCTTCTTCTGATTCGTACTACCATACCGAGGGGACAGCTCCCCCAGAAAACACTCGTTCTGAGTCAGTACTCCCCCTGTGGCTGCAAACGCTAGAGAAAGATAGAAGAAAGGCAAATTACTTTCCTGAAGCAACCGAACAGGCACTGGAACACCGAATTTTTGAATGCCTAGAGAGCAACTTAGCTACTGCTAAAAAGGGAGACATCGCCTATTATACCAAGGTGCAAGACAACAAAATACTCGTGTTAGTTGGGGCCTTTAATTTAGAAAGTTATACAGGTCAACAACGCGACTCCTTTTACAGCCGCATTAATGAATGTCTCGACAAGGTACTCCCCTCTGAAGAGCAGCAACGCTATGTGGGTATCTTTAAAGGAAAAACCTATTATTATCAGCAAAACAACACCACACAAAAGGATACCGTTCAAACCAAAAGCCCTGAACTATTGAGAGCTTTTTACACAGAATAACAAAAAAAACCGCAGTTAAAACTGCGGTTTTTAAAAATTGTATTCTTTACAATATTACCAGACTTAACCTGTCTTGTTTTGATGAGCGGTTATTCTTAAATAGTATAACGCGCTATTTTCGAACTTATCCAATCTTCAAAATTTTCGGCAAGTTTTCCAAAACTAAATTCATCAGGTTCTTCTTGATGTGCTTCACATGCCAAACGATATACAGGTGGATTTCCTCCTTTGTTTAACGGAAAATAAAACAGTGACCTCGAATCGTAATCAACTGCAAAAACCCAAAAAGGCTTGGGTACCAATCCATCAAAACCGAATTCCGTCAACCAGGACTTCGCATCCTCCTGAAAAGATTCTAAATAATCAAAATTGTGAGACACTCTAACAAAGGGTGCTTCCTCCCCAACGTGAAGTAAAAAAGATTTATAGCTCTCAGGAAATTCTACTCCTGCTCGCTCTTCCATCATTTGAATCTCGTTTATCGAAACACCACTCCCATCTTCATAGGTTTCTTTCCATTGTTTAATTTTTTCCAACATACCTCATTATTTTTTCTTAGTTAATTTTCCTGTAGCCCTTTCTAGGCCTGTCTTATCAATTACGACTTCTCGTTTTCCTTTTTTATTCACGTAAAAAGGTCTAAAAATCGCTAAGTCGGCATCGTAGAGCTCTTGAAACAGCAATAATTCTTTTCTACAAACAATACACGGATCATAAGTAGAGTCAATTTTTAAGTCGATTTTCAGCCTTTTCAAATCTTCCAATGGGATACCTAATTTATCAGCAAGCTTTACTATATCTTCATTTACCAACTCCAATATTTTCCTTTCCGAATCATTGAGCCTTGGTACATTTAATTCTGAATCGTAAAAATGCGGCCTATGCGTTTCCCTATGAGGAGCTCCTAAAGAACCAGGAATCTTCGCTCCATTTCCTGCGTGTTCAATATAATCATACGTATACACCTTTCCTTCGAACTTTATTTCCAATTTTGCCGTTGCTATATTCACGTTTTTCAATTCCTCGTAATATACCAAGAGTTCGTCTAACCTTTCTTTTGGAATTTCTTCCTTCACAATCTTAGAACGCTTATTCCACTCATCCTTAATAAAAAGATCATCGAGTTTACCGTCGAGCATAAAACGTTCTCTATTCTCCTTAAACCAATTATCAATTTTAAGAAATTTTGCATTTTTTCTCCTAAACAAACTGCGTTTTCTTCGAGCAATTCTCTTTATTTCGTTCTCAAAAAAGTCTTTATCCCGCGTCAATCGATACAAATACTTATCATATTCAGGGGTAAAATCATATCCTTTGGAAGAGAATAACAAATCTCCTTTATAATACACTTTTTTCACTTTAGATTTTAAGAGTATCGTTACAATTGCCGGTATCGAGATAAAAGAATTAAAACTATCAAACTGAAAATTAAAGCGTACCTCTATTCCGAGAAGCTTTAGTTTTTCAGCCAGCTCAGGATTGATATTCAACAATAGCTTGTTCTTGATTTCTTTTACCGCCTTTTTTAACTCATTTGCTTTCTTAGGTAGGTCTTTAACGATTTCTGCAATTGTTTTCAGTCCTTTTTGTGCCGCTCGAGCTCCGGTTAGCAAGCTGACAATCATCTCAATGAGTTTCGGAAAAAACTCACCAAACAAATAAATTTGCTTGTACTTGTTTTCTTCGTCAACAAAGGCAAAAAACTTTTGAAGCTCCTTTTGAAACATGTTAACCAGTAAAGACCATTCAAAATTTTCAGCAAATTCTTCAAGAGCGTTGACTAACTCAAACATCGTTTCCTTATTGAATAAGCCTATCATGGAACCGATTCCTTCTACAACAGAAGCAACAGCATCAATTAACCCATTGATTAACCCAACTATAAAAGCATTGTTTTCACGGATGTATTCATTCAAACTTTTTAGGGGAGTCAACAAGATTTTCTTAAACCATCTGAGCAATTGATTCACCTGCCGTGCAAACCCTCGATAAATGGCCGCTGCCTCAGGATGTTGAGGCATCCCAACTTCTCCTAACTCCAGCCCATCAAAAAAAGCTTCTAAACGCTCTTCAAAACTTGAAAAATCGCTAAATAAAGGACTGTAATCGGGTTTGTTTTTTTTGTCTTTGCTATCCGGATTCCATCTTTTTTCTGCTAATTTTAGCTTCCTAATTTCCTTAGCCAACGCCAAAAAAACTTCATCAGCCAAAAACTTTGCAATATCACTTACACCTTCTACCCCCAGAATCAAACACTGCTGTAGGAGCCTTACAAACTCTTCGTATACTTTTGGAGCTTCAAAGACCTCTGATGGAAACTCAGTTACAAAATCACCTATCAAACCTTTCAGGTGTAAATAGGCCGTTTCATCTTTAGCTCTGCTCGTTCCGGTCCAACTCAAATAATCTTTTAGGATTACTTCCATGTTTTTCGGATCCTGCTCAATGGCCTTCACCAAATTGACTCCTAAACTCACTCCGTGAATCTTTTTAATATCTCGATGTCCAAGGCCTGCGTTTTCCAGCTTTTTAAATGACCCTTTGACTTTCATTTCAGGGCTGTATAACTGCGCAAATACTCGAAACTTATTGGGAGCGTGTTTTAACAGACCAAACTTCTTTTCAAAATCTCGTTTTGATGCTACCCAAATAATCCCCGACTGCACGCGTTTGGTTGTGAGCTTAATAGGATCTTTGTATACATCTAAATCAGCAACTTCGGGCGCTAAAAATTGAAAAGGAGGTGTGAACTCAAATTTTTCTTTTAATTCAAATTGACTTTTCATCATACTAATTCTTCTTCAAAATTTCACAAAAAAGCCCCACAAGACCTTTGCAAACTATTTCACATACCTACAGCAATACCCCGGTGCAAGCGCATAGATGCTCGCATTAAAAACTTTATTAAATAGATGAAAAATGTGCCTGTGACAACGAAATTTTGTCACAGAAAGCACGAGGTTAGCACAATAGTGAAATGTTTAGCAAAGCCTTATGAGACTCACTTTCAATTTACTGCCGTTTAGGCTACAGTATTCGTTTTTCCAACGATATCAAAGTCAACACCATCAGGTGACGTTTTTACGGAATCAAACAAACCACCGCTTTCACAATCTGGATTACAAGGTAAGCCGCCTTCATTCAAGGCTACAGCGTCTGCCTGTAAAACGGTTAATGAAGTAGGAACACGTGTTTCCCAAGTTCCTTCGATTTCTCCCTCGACCGTTTGCATTTCGTCAACAACAGAAACGTACAAATCGTCATCAATGTCCGTTACCATTCCTTGACCATTCCAGATTTCTCCGGTTTTCATATACCAGTTAACTGCTTCTTCAAATCCTGGCTTAACAGGCACTACAGCTCTCGCCATGGCACTTTGTAAAAAGGCCTTAAATACGGGGTCATTCCCTCCGAGATAATTGAACGATTTTTCCCAAGCTCCTTTGTTTTTGTAGAAGTACGGATAAAACGTATAGGCCATGATTTCCCAATCAAATGCTTGTTCAAAGAATTTAACCAGCGCACTGTGTTTTTCGAAGCCTACATTTTTAACCACCTCCGTATAATCTTCATTTATGTAATGAGACTCGCTAGTATTCAATCCGAATGGCTCTGTTAATAAATCAACAGCGATTCGTTTTAGCTCGCGTTTTTCAATACCTCGATTCAAAGCAGCGTTCAATTCCTTTTTCTCTTCCTTAGCGGCTTTTGTAGCATCTTTGATCTGTGCGTACTCATTGTACTCTAACACGCGATCGCGGTACGCCTCCATAATGCGTTGGTAATTTTTATTTTGCCAATTTTGACCGGCTGCAACGGTAGGAATACACCATACTCTTACATTCACACTTCCTGAATGGCGTCCCATTACAGAATATGAAATAGCGACTTTTCCTGTCAATTCTCCTAAGAAACTAGTTTGACTTCCAATAGTACATCGATTTCCTCCAAGCAATACTTGAACACCTTTTCCGTCATCTTTTTCATTTGACATCGTAGTCTGAACTTCGTACCAACGGGCTTTATACCCTTCCGGAATTACCAACTCATAACTTCCTGCAGCTACCTCATCGTATTCCGCACCGTGACTTTCAGGAGTTGTAAACGTCAAGCCTTTACTAACACTTATATTCTCTGGATAGGCCTCCACCTCTGCACCGTAAGCCGCTGCTACTTTTTGGTAGTTTTGTATGCTTAAATCTCCTGCATTTTTGATTCCATTGTGGGAAATATTTCCGTATTCGTCTTTAATAATCGGAATATTTAGCTCAGCCGGATGGATTGGCTTAACAGGAGCAACTCCTGAAAACCCTTCTTCCGTAGTATCCTTCCCCCAATACGAATCGATGAAATACTTCGCCGGCTCCGGGATAGAAAACTCGTACATCAAGCGCTTTCCGTAGTTAATAATTTTGTTGTTGTAAATTTTATCAACCCACCTGTAAACACCCGTTACGTGTTTATCGCCTTTGGTGTTGTCAAAACCGTGTTTATTATTTTCTTCAAATTCACGCAACATACGCGATGTTCTTCGTGATGACACCTTTTGCACAACGCGTTCTAAAGCGCGCTCCGTTACTTCTTGTGCGTAATTTTGCGCTTGCGAATTCGAATTTGACTGTGAACTGTTTGAAGCCGAATTAAAACTTGCTCCTGCACTAAACTTAACACCTCCAAAACCACCACTTACGCTGGCATTAGCACCATAACTCGTCGATGAATCTTTACTTACAACTGACGATACTTCACTTTGCAGCTCATTGCGTTCCGTGGTACTGGTATCCGTCAAGTTTTCAACTTCTTGCTCTGATGTTTTTTCCGTGGTTACCTCTGAACTGGTCAAATTTCTGGTAGAGCGCTCCTTGTATTCCTTCGCCATAATATTTTCGATATGCGAAACTTCTCCCGGAACATAGCAACATACTTCCTGCTCTACGCGTCTGAAATCGGCAATTCCCAATTGTGTTACTCCGTAAAACACACCTTCCTCAGCATCAGAAGTATCCTCAGCGTTCTGCTTTATTTTACACAGTCCTCTAAAGTTGGCATCCAACATACCATCATCGAAAAGTACGGCCATCTTCTTTTCGTGGAAGGTCAATACAACCCCATTACTCAAGGTCAATTCTCCTTTTAATTGATAGGTGCCTTCAGCAATCATTTTCTTCTCAGGGAACAACGCTACAACGAGGTCTTTTTTACTAAAACTTGACGCCTTACTTTCTACAGCGGTTCCTGCGTACAACGCTCCACCGTCGGCTTGCAATAATTCGTATGTAGCACTGGTAACTGTCACTCCTTCTTGCGGAATACGCAACACCAACTCTACACTCGATTTGGTTTGAAAAAATGGAAATACCAAACTTCCGTTACTCGCTAAACCTCCCCAATACGAATACACCGGAACTTGTTTGTCTATGTTAAAGACTAAAGATTCTCCATTAATTTTGAGCGCCTTTGTTTTTTGCGGTGTATTTTCAATTAAATTCTGGTATTCTTTGGCCACCTTTTTCTCGACAGCTTTGGTAACTTCGGTAAACGTGTCGTACATTTTAAACTCTTCAGAGTTCAATAATAAATTAGTTACCTCAGAAAAAGCGGTTACTTCAGCAGCATTTGACAAAGCAGCTTCCGCTTTCGCCGAAACAGGCTGATTTCTCGGAATCTGAACACCATTTTGAAAGCTAAACTTCGGTAACTTTAATTCTGGATAGGTTTTAACACTTTTTTGAAATCCCGTTTTGGAATCTACGACATTTTGAACAATGGGAGTCGCTTCATTTTTTAAGCGTTCAATCTCCTGCTCGTGTGCTTTAACTGCGACATCGTATCTCTTTTCTTCCGATTTTCTAAAGGTTCTGTCAGCTCTTTCTAATTCGTCTAAACTCGATTTTAACTGACTTATTTTAGTACGCGATTGGTGTAGTTTTAAGCTTGATTCCAAATATCGCTCCACGTCTTTCGTCAATCGAATATCCGGATTTCCAGCAGCATTTCTCCCTTCTAATATCACTGCTTTCGGGATAATCACACTCGCGTTAGCACGTCGAATAAACTGCTCCTTTTCTTCTTTTGAAAAAACAATACTTCCCGATTTTGGCACGTAGGAAGGAGTAAACGTCTTAAACTCCTTGGCAAATCGATACCCGATCATCAGCTGAATTAAAACATCCCTGATGCCAGCATCTCCTTTTTCGATCACGTTGTTGAACAATTGATTCCACAAAGCGTCTTCCATAGCTAAGAAGGCAGCATCAATTTTTAGGTCCTTTGGTAGGTTAGCAGCTACCGATTCATACGAAAAATACTGCTTATTTCTTCCTAACCACATTGAAAAATCGAAAATACTCTCGAAAGCTTTCTTTAAGGCTGCTCTGGAATTCAAACTCACAAATCCAGTATTGTAAGCGCCACTCAAAGCTGTTTTTCGCGCTGCTTCCGTGGTGACTCCATCCACTGCTAGGAGTGCTTTATTATTTTTCTTTCGCTCCTGAGGAAAGGAAATAAATCCTACTTCAAGATTTTTCTGATCAATAGTTTGTGGACTACGCAGTGTAACAAATCTAAAAAGGTTTGATGTAATTGGTTTTTTACTCATGTTAATTTTTTTTTAATTAATAATACTCCCTTAGAGCATCCTGTTTTTGGCTTTTCTAACAGTCCACTCTGGAATAGTATTCCAAAAAATGTTTGATTTTTTTAAATGAGATTTTAAGAAAGTGAAGAAAATCAAGTCAAAACCTCCAAAACGCAATCACTAAAACAACACAAATGTTTGATTTATAAAGTTTTTTTGTATCTTAGCAATTAATTACGGGGCAAATATACCACATTTTACAAACACACCCAAACAAAAGTGTAATTATTTTTTGTAAAATGTGCTAAAAAAAGAAAAACAATGAACATGGGGATATCAGAAAAAATAGCCGCTATACGCGATGCATTTCAGTTAAATAATTTTTCGCTTTCTAAGCGCATTGGCGTTACTGGTACCACCATCGACAGTATTATCAACGGTAGGCCGCAGCGCGATGGAAGCAGGAAGAAAACCAAACCAGGCTACGACGTATTAACAGCCATCATCAATGAGTTTAATATCAATCCAGACTACTTGTTTGGAAAAAGCGATCAGATGCTTAAAAGCGAAGTAACGAGCCCGACGAGCTATTCAGGGATGCCTCAAGTGGTTTCGGTAAATCCGCAAGGACATGAAAACATTATATACGTACCAATCCAAGCAAGAGCAGGATATTTAAATGGCTATGGCGATTCTAATTATATAGGACAACTTCCTTCCTTTCATATGCCGCATTTAAACAACGGAACATTTCGTTGTTTTGAAGTACAAGGGAACTCCATGGTCCGTACTTTCTTTGACGGTGATCTCGTTTTCGGTAAATACGTTGAACATTTAGAAGATATCAAAGACGGTAGGGTGTACGTCATCGTTAGTAAGAATGATGGTATTGTACTTAAACGCGTCATCAACAGAATTCAAGAACGCGGTAAGTTAATTTTAAAAAGCGATAACAAAACAGGAAATTACCCAACCTATACCATTAATGCAGAAGAAATTATGGAGGTGTGGTATGTAACCATGTTTGCTTCAAAGCAAATGCCAGAACCTGTGGATGTTTACGATAGACTGCACGACCTAGAAAGTCAACTCGTAGAATTACAAGAACAAATTAGCCGCAATCACTAGGAAGTACTATGAAACGTTATACGGCGTTATTTGCCTTTCTACTGCTGAGCAGTTACGGCTTTGGCCAGTCTAATTGGAAAGCTTTTACAAAGTTATCAGGGCCCAAGAAAAATTGGGTTATTTGGCATGTTTTTAAAGCAAAAAAAGCGCGACAAATATCACTAGAAGCTAGGAGGGTAGCTGACTCTATCAAAAACTCACCGTTACTAGACCGAGATCCTTCAGGAGGTCAAGTTGATGCTTTCCGACATGCCTATTGGATGGCGAGATTAAGACAGGAAATAGGTAAAAATGCAGCTCGATCATTAGGAAAAGCTCATGAAAAAGAAAACTACAACGATTTTCTAAAGAGACGAAAAGAGGAGGGAAGTGTGCCGGATGCCATCAGTTCAGAAATGGATTTGTACAACAACGAAATTGGGCTCAGTTTCACCGTTAAAAACTGTGTGTGTCCGAGAGAAGGACTTATTTACAAAATAATTAACGCCATTAAAGCTGGAAAACTCAAAGTGATCAAAAAAAATAAAGATCAACAGTTTTTAACCTGCAACGATGTGGTAATTCCTGAAGAAACCCTTCAAGGAGCCTGGTACAATGAAAAATGTCTCGTCCCATCTAATTATCGCAACCGCTAATGCAAAAAATTTATTTTATTCCAGGTACCATGTGTACCGCTGCCTTGTGGAGTTCCATGCACGCTGTAGCTCACAACTATACTCCGATTTATATCGATACGACTGCTGCGACCTCCTTCGATGAAATAAACGCCATTATCGATTCAACATTAACCGAGCCTAGTATTATAGTCGGGTTTTCAATGGGTGGTTTTGCCGCGATGTACTTCGCCGTAAAGCACCCTGAAAAAGTGCGCAAATTAATCGTTGTTTCGGCAACGCCCTTTGGATTGAGTGAGCGGGAATTATCACTGAGGAAAAGCACTTTAGAATTCCTTGAAAAACATCCTTACAAAGGAATTTCTCAGCAACGAATAGCACAGTTTATTCACCCTTCTCAAAAAGGGAATACTCCTTTGATTGCACTGATCAAAAAAATGGATAAGGATTTGGGTAAAGAAGTATTGATTAGACAATTGAAAGCCACTTCTAGCAGGACCGATATTAGTGAAGCGCTCAAAAAAAGTACCGTACCCATACTCTTTGTTTTAGCGGCTCAAGACTCTCTGGTAAATCCGGCGCCAGTAAAAGAATTATACCCTGAAATTCCGAAGGCTCGATATATGTTATTAAAGGGGAGTGGTCATATGATTCCGCTGGAAAAACCCGAAGTCTTAACAACGATTATTGAACGTTTTTCTGAAGCCCTATAATTTCGTATTTTTGCAGTACTAACCAACACATCATCCCAATGAGGGTAGCACCGATAAAACCAATCGTTAATTATGAATTTTGATGTGTTTTTACGCGAACTCGAATCAGTAGTTCAGTTGCTCAGTTCATACTTGAGCAACCCACAACGCAGGACTTATGTAGTGTACTTGCTTTCCGCAGGTGCCTTGGCTTACTTTTGGTTTAAACGAAAAAAGATCAAGGGATCCTTTTGGCGATACATTTTCAATCGAAAAGTTTGGCTTTCCTCTTCGGCGAAAGTCGACTATAAAATACTCACATTCAACAGTGTTTTAAAAGTTGTATTTATCGGACCTTATTTGATTTTGGGGTTGTACTTGTCATTTTACACTCGTGAATACTTGCTACAACAGTTTGGCTATCCGACAGCTAGCTACGCTACCCATACACTAATCATCACCTACAGCATAAGTTTGATGTTGCTCAACGATTTCACCTATTACCTGTTGCATTTGGCTTTCCACAAACTTCCCTGGCTTTGGGAATTTCACAAGGTACATCATTCGGCAACGAGTTTAAATCCCTTTACGCAATACCGTATTCACCCTATTGAATTATTTGCCAACAATGCGCGAAGTTTGCTTATTTTCGGCCTTACAACCGGGGTTTTTGAATATTTTTCGGGAGAAACACTCCCCAAATTAGCACTTTTTGGGATTCCTGTTTTCGGCTTGTTATTTATGTTTACGGGGGCCAACTTACGACATTCACACGTTCCTTTCCGATATCCTCCTTTACTCGAACGCATTTTTATCAGTCCGAGACAACATCAAATTCACCACAGTAAAGCCACGGAACACTACGACAAAAACATGGGATCAAAACTAGCTATCTGGGACTGGCTGTTTGGCACGCTTGTCATTTCAAATGCCGATGACAAACTCAAATTTGGCATCGATGATCCCGGGCAAAAGTTTAGTTCTCTTCGTGGAAATTTAGGGATTCCTTTTAAAAACATATTCTATTTACTGAAACGAAACATCAATAAACTACTCAAAGCGAATTAGTAGCCCTCGTTTCAAAAACTTATTTAAACCGATTCTAAATATCCAACAAAACAATTCTTAAAGTTTGCCCAAGTAGGTGGTTCGGCGTAAATTTGTGGTTATTATTTAAACAATAACACAAAATAATGAGCGGATTACTCAAATCTTCGATCGGAAGGAAATTTGCCATGGCACTTTCGGCTTTTTTCTTAATGTTTTTCTTACTTCAGCACTTTGCTATTAACCTGACGTCTATGTTTCCTGATAACGGAGCGACTTTCAACAAGCTTTCGCACTTTATGGGAACCAACCCAGCAGTACAGTACGCCTTACAGCCTGTATTGATTTTCGGAGTTGTATTCCACTTTGTTATGGGATTTGTACTCGAGTTAAAAAACAACAGTGCTCGTCAAGTAAAATACGCTAAAAATAACGGAAACGCCAATTCTACTTGGATGAGTAGAAACATGGTATACAGTGGATTGGCTATTTTAGCATTTATCGTTTTACACTTTATCGATTTCTGGATTCCAGAATTAAACACCAAGTTTATTCAAGGAGACTGGACAGGAATGCACAACGGTGAATTCAGATATTTCCACGAATTACAACACAAATTTGAAAATCCAATTCGCGTAGTAGCTTATGTAATTGCTTTTGTTTTCTTAGCATTACACTTATTACACGGATTTAGCTCAGCATTCCAATCTGTGGGTGCCAATAACAAATACACGAGAGGGTTGAAAACATTCAGTAAGATTTACGCTATCGGTATTCCAGTAGGGTTTATCATCATCGCAATTTTTCACCATTTGACTCACGCATAAAACCACTTATCACATATGGCAATTTTAGATTCAAAAGTACCAAAGGGTCCATTAAAAACTAAGTGGACTGATTATAAAGATAAAATTAACTTAGTAAACCCTGCTAACAAGCGTTTGATTGACGTTATCGTTGTAGGGACTGGTTTAGCAGGAGGTTCAGCATCGGCTACCTTGGCTGAATTAGGATACAATGTAAAAGCATTTGCTTACCAAGATTCACCGCGTCGTGCGCACTCGATTGCAGCACAGGGAGGGATCAACGCAGCAAAAAATTACCAAGGTGATGGTGACTCTACGTACCGTTTATTCTACGATACAGTAAAAGGAGGAGATTACCGTTCACGTGAAGCCAACGTATATCGTTTAGCTGAGGTTTCTGCCAACATCATTGACCAATGTGTTGCCCAGGGAGTTCCTTTCGCTCGTGATTACGGTGGTTTGTTAGATAACCGTTCTTTTGGTGGGGTATTAGTATCTCGTACGTTCTACGCCAAAGGACAAACAGGACAGCAGTTATTATTAGGAGCTTATTCGGCGATGAACCGTCAGATTGCTCGTGGTAAAATTGAAATGTTTAACCGTCATGAAATGCTTGATGTAGTAATCGTTGACGGGAAAGCGCGTGGAATTATTGCGCGTAACATGGTAACAGGAGAAATTGAGCGTCATTCAGCACACGCTGTGGTTATCGCCTCAGGAGGGTACGGAAACGTATACTTCTTATCGACCAATGCCATGGGATCAAACGCAACGGCTGCATGGAAAATTCACAAAAAAGGAGCTTTCTTTGCTAACCCTTGTTTTACCCAAATTCACCCAACATGTATTCCTCGTTCTGGTGATTACCAATCAAAATTAACCTTGATGTCAGAGTCGTTGAGAAACGATGGTCGTATTTGGGTTCCAAAAAACATGGAAGATGTATTGGCCATCAGAGAAGGGAAATTGAAACCGACAGAAATCGCTGAGGAAAACAGAGATTACTACTTAGAGCGCCGTTACCCGGCCTTCGGTAACTTAGTACCTCGTGACGTTGCCTCTCGTGCTGCCAAAGAGCGTTGTGATGCTGGATATGGAGTAAACGCAACAGGAGAAGCAGTATATTTAGATTTTAAATCTGCGATCGAACGCTATGGTAAAGAGCAGTGTAAATTAAAAGGGAATGAAAACCCTACACATGCTGAAATCTTAGCAGAAGGAGAGCAGGTAGTTGAAAATAAATACGGAAACTTATTCCAGATGTACGAAAAAATCGTAGATCAGAATCCGTACAAAACACCGATGATGATTTACCCTGCAACGCACTATACCATGGGAGGTATTTGGGTAGATTACAACTTGATGACAACCATTCCTGGATGTTACGCAATTGGAGAAGCAAACTTCTCTGATCACGGTGCCAACCGATTAGGAGCTTCTGCCTTAATGCAAGGATTAGCTGACGGGTATTTTGTATTGCCTTACACGATCGGTGATTACTTAGCTAACGATATTAGAACTGGGAAAATCAGCACTGACACACCAGAATTTGACGCTGCTGAAAAATCAGTAAAAGATCGTATTGACTTCTTCGTAAACAACAAAGGAACGCACTCAGTAGACTACTACCACAAGAAATTAGGAAAAATCATGTGGGACAAATGTGGTATGGCGCGTAACGAGAAAGGATTGCAAGAAGCTATCAAAGAAATTAAAGAACTTCGTGAAGACTTCTGGAAAAACGTAACAGTGCCTGGAGGAGCTAACGAAATGAATCCTGAATTAGAAAAAGCAGGACGTGTTGCTGATTTCCTTGAATTAGGAGAATTGTTTGCACGCGATGCACTGGACAGAACAGAGTCATGTGGTGGACACTTTAGAGAGGAGTCTGTAGAATTAGACGGACCTCAAAAAGGAGAAGCAAAACGTGATGATGTGAACTTTACTTATGTTTCGGCATGGGAGTACAAAGGAGAGCCATCAGATGCTGTTTTACACAAAGAAGATTTAGAGTTTAACGATATTGAATTAAAACAACGTTCATACAAATAAGAAAGGATTATGAATTTAACATTGAAAATCTGGCGCCAAAAAGGTGCGAATGATAAGGGAAAAATGGTCGAATACAAAGTGACCGAGATTTCTGAACATATGTCCTTCTTAGAAATGATGGATGTATTAAACGAACAATTAATCGCAAAAGGAGAGGAGCCTGTAGCCTTTGACCACGACTGTCGTGAAGGTATTTGCGGTATGTGTTCGATGTATATTAACGGGGAAGCTCACGGTCCTGACCGCGGAGTAACTACTTGTCAGTTACACATGCGTATGTTTAAAGACGGTGATACTATCTTTATCGAGCCATGGAGAGCAAAAGCCTTCCCAGTAATCAAAGATTTAGTAGTAGACCGCAGTGCTTTTGACAGAATTCAACAAGCAGGTGGATACGTGTCTGTGAATACTTCAGGAAACACCCAAGATGCCAATGCACTTCCTATTAATAAAGAAAATGCAGACAAAGCATTTGACGCCGCTACCTGTATTGGTTGTGGAGCCTGTGTAGCTACGTGTAAAAACTCTTCTGCCATGTTGTTTGTAGGAGCAAAAGTTTCTCAATACGCCTTGTTGCCACAAGGACAAGTAGAAGCAGTAGATCGTGTTAAAAACATGGTTGCTCAAATGGATTTAGAAGGATTTGGTAACTGTACCAATACTGGAGCTTGTGAAGTAGAATGTCCGAAAGGAATTTCTTTAGAAAACATCGCTCGTATGAACTCTGAATTCTTAAAAGCGAGTTTAAAAGGTTAATAGTTATACCTAACGATAAAAAAAGCGAGGATCTTCATCCTCGCTTTTCTTTTTTTACCCACTTTTATACCTTTATTAGCCACGTTTGTGGTTCTTTTTTTTTTCTCTGTAAGAAAACGAATACATTTGTACCCGTTGATTAACCAAGCATAAAAATCTGGGGGGATTTGCATGTAATAATGACATCAACAGTACAACCCACATGGGTATAAAAAAGCCTGAGCTCACTACTCAGGCTTTTCTGTGTTTACACATCTTTTTTCCCTTTTTTCACCACAAACCCTTTGATTTTCAACCGCCTTTTCGATTGCTTGGCATTAGACACTATAGTAATAACCTTGGAAAACCCTCCAAGTGCATGGGTATTGTAGGAAACCACGATACTCCCTTTTTCTCCGGGCATAATCGGCTTTTCTGGTTTCTTGGGAATTGCGCAACCACAGGTAGATCGAACCTCTTTGATAACCAAAGGCGTATCTCCGACATTGGTAAATTCAAAGCTTCGTTCTCCATTTGCCCCCTGTACTACCTTCCCGTAATCAATTTGTTCTTTTTCAAATTTAAATTCTTGTGCTACTAGTTGCATTTGGAACAAGCCTGCAACTAATAAAAAGAGTACACTTCGTTTCATATGTTTTCGTTTTTATGGATTACTTTTTTTTATTACTTCCGAAACCTCACGGATTTCTTTTTGAAGTTCGTTATTTTTTGGCTGTAATTGCAGCGCTTTTTTATAGGTTTCCAAAGCTGCTGTACACAGCTTCAATTCCTTTTGAAGACTTGCCAGACTCTCTAGGATATACGCATTGTTCGCGTACATACCTGCATTTAACTCAAAAACAAAAAGGGCTTTGTCCATGGCTCCTGATCGCCAAAGTTTATAACCGAGCGTATTTAGTTCTTTGCTACCCTTGGCATGCTCTACAAAACTCGCCATCAATTGGGCTTTTTGATTTTTTAACTCAGGCCAAGTACTCGATTCTAGTAAACTGTATAAATAATTCGCTACACGGTAATTAGGACGGTACGTTTCTCCTTGTACTAATTTTAACATATCGCGCTCAAAATCTTGTTTAGGATACTCCACTATGCGTCCAACTTCTTTTCCATCCTTCAAAACAACTACTGTGGGGACACGGTGAATTCGCCAGCCCTTTTCTTCTCCATTAGGCGCTTGTTTATAGGCCGTTGCCTTCCGGTCAACAGCGATGAGTTCTAGTTGTGCTATTGGAAAACTTGCCTCCTCCAATACCTTGTAAAACCTCGGAACTTCACGCTTACTATCACCGCACCAGGTTCCGTAAAATACTTTGATCGTATAGTTTGGGAGCTCCTTTGCCAACTGTGTTATTACTGCCGTATTAGTAAGGTAAGTTTCCTGATTTTTCTCAAACCAAGGAAATTCAGCCGTCTGCAAGTCCGCTTTCGTTGTTGGGCCTAAGAGTAGCACAGTACCTTTTTCGTCCACAACCCTTGCCGTAGACTGTTGCGCAGACAACGCAAGTACGCTCATAAAAAAATAAATGAATCCTATATATTTCATAGTTAGTTAATTTGATAAGTCAAAAATAGGAGCCACTGCTAGTAGGCACAAAAAATCAATACCTACTACCTCAAAAACTGTATCAATGACAAAAAGTGTGTTGTTCATACACATAAGACCGTCATTGGTACTCGACATTAGCTATGGACCACAAAAAAATACGTATTTTAGTTTTCCTATGATTTTTATAAAAAAATACGGCACACAGCTGCTTATCCACCTCCTTTTTTGGCTGTTCTTTACAGCGGTGTCACTCTTTGTTTTTACCCCGTATTATTGGACAGAAAACCCCTTTTTACAGTACTTTTTTATTTTGGTGAGCATCGTATACAGCAATTACTTTATCCTATTGCCATTCTTCGTCAAAAGAAAGTGGTACTTTTTATACCTTCTCCTTTTTGCGGCAATTGCCTTCCTTGCAACCCAGCTTTATTGTAACGTATTCACGCGTTGCGGTTGTACTGTACTCAAATGTTTAAGCGATTACTTATGGCAAACCTTGGTTCCTCTGTTATTTTTTTCCTTTGTGTGGTTATTGTTCCGATTCATTGAAAACACCGAAGAAATCGAAGAAGTAAAGAAGGCACATACCGCTATGGAACTCCAATTTTTAAAAAATCAGATCAACCCTCATGTACTTTTCAATAACCTAAATACCATTTACGCTCACGCTATCGAAAAGCCAGATGAAACCCCAGACCTTATTTTAAAACTTTCCGAAAACCTACAGCACGTGCTTTACGAAAGTCACGAACGCTATGTATCTTTGAGCAAGGAGATCGATTATATTGACAATTATTTAGCTTTCCAAGAATTGCGAACAGAAGGATTACAGACCATCCACTATGAAAAAAACATCGTACCGAATCGCCTTAAAATAGCACCGTTACTCCTGATAACCATTATTGAAAACGCTTTTAAACACAGCATTCCACATGGAAGCATTCGTCTGCGTTTGGTAGTAAAGGAGCAGCAACTCGATTTTTTTTGTGAAAACAGCTATCGTCCCAAAAACGAAGAAAATGAGCGTACCATCGGCTTAAAAAACTTACGAAAACGCTTAGACCTCATCTACAAGGAACACTACCGCTTAGAAATTAGGCAAGAAACCTTATTTAAAGTCCATTTAAGCATCAAACTCACAGAAGTATGACCTGTATTATAATTGAAGATGAAATGCCGGCACAGCGCATTTTAAAGCATTATATCAATAAAATTCCAGATTTGGAAATCCTAGCCTGTTTCCAAACAGCTCTCCTAGCTCATGATTTTTTAAAATCAACACGGGTTGATTTGGTATTATTGGACATCAACTTACCGGACATACAGGGCATCGATTTTATCAAGACCATTCCGACACCACCTCGAATCATCATCACAACTGCTTATCCTGATTACGCTGTATCGAGCTTTGAATTGGAAACTATTACTGATTACCTAGTCAAACCCATTTCGTTTGATCGTTTTGTAAAAGCCATCCAAAAAGCAAACAAACAAATTGATCGATACGCAAGTACCTCACAGGAATTCTTGTACTTAAACGTCGATAAACTTTTACACAAAATAGCCTTAGACGATTTGGTATACCTGGTTTCTGACAGGAATTATCTGACTTTTGTTACCACTCAGCAAAAGTTGAGTATCGTAGACTCTTTAAAAAAATGGAAGCAGCAGCTGCAATCCAACGGATTTATCCAGGTCCATAAATCCTATCTTATCAATAAAAAACACCTGCAAAAATACAGTGGGAGCTTTGTGTGGATTGCCAAAGAAAAACTCCCTATAGGCAGAACCTATAAGGAGTCATTTTTAAACGCTATACAGTCGTAAGACTTATTTTTTATCGTGCACCTTAGTAGGTATATGTTCGTTCCAAACGGTGAGTATGTCCGTAGCGACACTAGCTCCACTACCGGCTGCAATGGCAAATTGACTTCGCCAACCCGCGAGTGTTCCGCAGACGTATAATCCCTCCTTGATGAGGTGATTAAAATTGCGCAACTGGATGCGGTCTTTCATAGCATTAGCTCTTGAATGGCGTTCTACATATTGCTCCAAACCACCAATTTCAAAAGGTTTCGAGTAGTTTAACGCCACGACTACATTGGCGGTTGTGTATTCTGCTTTGTTGGTAACCACTCGATAACTACCGTCCAAATCCATTACCGCTAACACTTTTTCCGACGCTATTTGTATCACTTCAGGATACTGACTTGTTAGTTGCTCTTTTCCTGAGCTCAATATCTCTTCTCCTAAGGTTCCTGGACTGAGCCCCAACACATTGTTGAACAAGGCATTTTGTAAATGAGAAGTACGTTGGTGCATTATTATTCCAACCTTTTTCCCTTGAGCGAATGGCTTTTCTAGGGCAGAACCGAGTACCAGAGCACACTGCATTCCTGCCACGCCACCACCTATGATGAGTACATCAAACATAATTCTAGTTAATTAATTCGAATTTTTAATTAGGCCAATAACATTTTGATATTCGCTGCGAATAACTTTACTGCGATCGCCAACAGTACCACACCAAATATTTTACGGATGATTTTAATTCCGTTCGGACCAATAAATCGCTCAATTTTCGAAGAGGTTTTTAAAACCACGTAGATCAACAATACATTCAAAAAGATAGCGACTAAGATATTCTCCCAGTTATATTCTGCACGCAAAGATAATAGCGTAGTCAAACTACCTGGACCTGCAATCAGTGGGAATGCAATAGGAAAAACAGAAGCGTTTAAAGCTTCATCTTCATCCTCTTTGTACAAGGTGATTCCCAAAATCATCTCCAAGGCGATAAAAAACAAGATAAACGCACCTGCCACGGCAAATGAATTTACATCAATTCCAATGAACCCTAACAATCGCTGTCCTACAAACAAGAAGACGACCATAATGGCTCCTGCAATAACTGCGGCCTTTTCGGATTGAATATGACCTACCTTTTTTCGTAAATCGATGATAATTGGAATGTTTCCAATGATATCAATTACAGCAAATAACACCATAAATGCCGTAAAAATTTCTTTTAAATCAAAATTCATAATAGGTTGTTTTTCGTTGACAAAATTAGATAAGTAAACTTACAATCTGCTATTTTTGCAAAAGTTTTACAGAAAACTAATATACTATTTTTAAGTTTACCGCGTAGTACTCTGATTTTATTTGAGTTAACTAGCAAAACACCATAACATCAAGGAGGATATGTTTCAATTAGGAAAGACCATAGTATCGGAAGATTTATTAGAGAAAGAGTTTGTTTGCAATTTGTCTGCCTGTAAAGGGGCTTGTTGTATTGAAGGAGATGCCGGTGCACCCTTAAGTCAAGAAGAAACCGAAATTTTAGAACGCATATACCCGCAAGTAAAACCGTTTTTACGTCAAGAGGGAATCGATGCCATAGAAGCACAGGGAACCTGGATTACCAGTGATTTCGACGAGCTAGAAACCCCCTTAGTAAATCACGAAGAATGTGCCTATGTCATTTTCGACGATAAGGGAACGGCGCTTTGCGCCATTGAAGAAGCCTATAATCAAGGACTTGTCGACTGGAAAAAACCTGTTTCATGTCATTTGTATCCCATTCGCGTACGCGATTACAGCGAGTTCTCTGCTGTGAATTTCCACCAATGGGAAATTTGTGATGATGCTTGTAGCTTGGGGAAAGAATTGCAAGTTCCTGTATACAAATTTGTAAAAGACGGCTTGATAAGAAAGTTCGGCGAACACTGGTACAGTGAACTTGAAAAAGTTGCCAGAGAAAAACAAGACAACAATCCAGCATAAAAAAAGCCAGCAAATTGCTGGCTTTTTCATTCTTACAAAGAATTTTTACTGTTAACTATCTATTATTCGATAACAACTTTTTTAGAGCTCTTTCTATTTTGAGCATCGTAAATTTGCATAATGTAAATTCCTGCACTCAAGTTCACCTCAACTTTATTGCGCTCTTCAACGCTAAAATCGATATTTTGACGGTGTACTTCTTGACCTTTTACATTGTACATTTTTATCGTAGACTTTCCTGCATCAGCCTTTGCAAAAACTGTAAAACTTCCGTTAGACACGGTCGGATATACCGTAAATACATCTACATCAGCAATCACATCTTTTACAGACGCCGACTCAGCAGTGAATTTACCTGAGAATACTCCTCTACCATAAGTAGCGGCAAATACAGTATTATCATCTCTTAAATCCATATCTAATACAGGTACATTACTCATTCCGTTATACGCTTGTACCCATTTAGGGCTACTAGCAGTAATGTCAGAAGTTGTCCATACTCCTAAATCAGTACCGATAATTACTTCTTTTCTGTTCAATGGGTTTTGTAATATAGTTTTTACTGGAATGTCTGGTAAATCTCCTTCTTTGCTTACCCAGTTCGTTCCTCCATCGGCAGAATACCAAATGCTGTTTACACCGTAGTTGTGCATTGTCACGAAGATTTGGTTCTCATTTTCACCGAATTCAACATCCGATACTGAACCTAAAAAGTCTGTTCCCGTAATGTCAGCCCAAACAGCTGCTGCAGTATTTGCATTGGTTACTTTTAATAACTTTCCATTCTTCAATCCAACAAATAATTTGCTTGAAGCTGTTGTATATGGTGAAACTTTTAACGTTGATGGTTCAGAATTCATCATAGGAGATGTCATTTGAGTTTTCCCAACAGTACCCGTTTTGATTTCTGAATAACGCATTACAATTGGAGTTACTGACCCGTCTAAAGCACTTGTAACACTGTAGTTAGAGTATAAGATATCTAAATTAGAATCCAAATCTTCTTGGTTGATAAAGTCTCCATTTCTAGTTCTTTCACTATTAATGCTCTTTCTACCAGTAGCCACATCAACTAAGTCAATTGCCTGGTTGTAAACGTAGTTTGTAACAAAATACCTGTCTGTTCCATCGGTATCGAAGAAACTCGCAGCACCGTCACCTCCAGACACATCACGTGAACTATTGATTCCAGCTGTAGCGTTTTGCACTAATTGAGTACCGTTGTCCTGAGCTCCAGCTAAGAAGTACTCAGCTCCACCAAAAGCAGTTGTCGGTGCAACACCAACGGTATAAAATTGCAAGGTATTGTAATTCTTATTTCTCGCTGAAATAGTAGTTCCTGAGTTCGTTGATAAGTAAACTCCTCCGTCATTACTAAATACCATTTTCGAAGAAGATGCAAACGCTAATCCGTGCTGATCTGCATGTACGTTATTTGCAATTCCGAATCCGCCGTACCAGTGTGATAACTGTCCCCATGAAGTACCTGCATCTGTTGACTTAAATAAGTCAATACCTCCGGCGTACAATACTTTATCATTGTTAGGATCTACACGTAATAATAAATCGTAAAAAGACTGTCCACGTGTAAAATCAGTAGCTGAGATACCAGTATCAGCGTCATTTGGCAATGCCATTTCAGTAACTGTAGTAAAACTGTCAACAGTTTTATACATCTTAACAGGGTTATTTCTGTCTGTTGTTTGCGCTAGGATATAAGCAACTTTTGCATCTTGCTTTGAAAGTGCAATCTCAGTTCTCGCTCCATTTGGCACTGTGTGTACCTTAGTAAAGGTTACCCCATCGGTAGATCTGAAGATTTCTCCTCCACCATTTCCGAATGAAGAACGCGCCGTACTCATAATTACTGCGTTATCCGCTGCAATACGAACGTTATTTGGTTCGTGCTCGTTACCCCCTGTAGTTTTTGGCACATTGACTTTCGCAAAGTTAGTACCGTCAGTAGAGCGGTATAAACCATAGGTTTTTAAACCGATGAATGCAGTAGTACCAGGACTCTTATTAGGACCTTCTGCAACAGCAACGTACACTTCAGAGTTTCCTCCGTTGTTTCTTACAACGATGTCGTTTACCATTCTAACTCCAGGAACGATTAATTGATTAATTGCTCCAGAAACAGCACTTAATGTAATATTAACAGCACCTGAACCCAATGCATTTATCAACTTATTACCATCAGCTTGTGACAACATCATAGCTGGAATGGTAATAGTAGCATCGTCACCTGACATATCGATTGGATTACCCGATGTATTGTTGATAACGATAGCAGCAATAGCTCCTGCCTTTTGAGCGCGCAATACTTTATCGTCAAAATTACAACCACCTCTTTTAATCAAGGCAATCTTACCGTTTACAGCAGCGACATTCGTGATATCTTCACAAATATCATCTACCGTTCCAGTACCGTCATTTGCCACGGCTACATCCCCTGTAATAGGCGCCGTAATATCTCCTCCAAAACGAGAAGACTTTACCAATCTGTACTCTCCAGCAATTCCAGCAGGGCTGTTTACGACCATCTTGGTGTTAAAATCTAAGAAAGAGGCACCCGATGCATCACCGAATACTCTTTTCCAAGAAACTCCTCCATCGACAGATTTCCATACACCGTCACCATTAGAATCTCCTGTATACGACTCACCAGTACCCACGTATAAAATTTTAGGGTTGTTTGGATCCGCAGCGATACACGAAACGGCTAAGTTTTCTGGAATTCCAACACGCTCCCATTTGTGCGCTGCGTCAGATATTTTGGTATTTTTCCATAAACCACCACTAACTCCACCGGCAAATACAGTTTCATTGGTAGCGTCATTAGGATCAAATAACACGGCTCTCGTACGTCCACCTACGTTATCTGGTCCTCTCTCAATCCAAGCGTTCTTAGCATCTCCAGGAACTCTTCTTCCTCGACGTAATTCCGCTAGTGCACGTTGAACTTCAAAAATGTTTTCCTTGTGAATTTCTCCTGTAGCAGGGTTGATTTCCGACAAGTACTTTTGTTCGTAAAACGCGTTAGGAGGTAAGCCTAAAGCTTTTCGCTCCTCTTTGTCCAAATCCCCAACTTTTTGATATGGGTGATTTTTTAAGAACTCAGCGTGTTTTTCTCTGAGTTTTTCGACCTCAGACGGTCGACCTTCCATTGTTTTTAAGATTGCCCCTCCGGCCAATATTACTGTGCAAGACACAAAGAGTAATATTCTTCTATTCATACTTATTTGTTTAGTTTAGTACCTCTTATAACAGTTAAAATCATAAATACCCTAACTATTTTTAACAAAAAAACAACTATTTTAAAAAAATATTAAATCTTTTAACATAAAAAGAATAATATTTTACCAATAGTAATAGGATAGACGTTTTTTTTACTAAAAACTAACAACCATCTAATACTAAAGTTCTTAGTACAAAAAGAAATAGTATTTAGAACGAACTAAACACTATTTCTAATTTAAATTTTCTCATCGCTAAAAGAACTGATACGCACTTTTAATTCCCTTCAATTTAACCCTTAACGCCGTCGAACTCGAAACAGACAGCTGGATAACAACAAGTAGCTCAGAAAACTACTTCGATTACTGGTTGCTAAAGGTAAACGTGACTGTTGGGCTCGTTCCTCCTCCCATGACACCTCGTAATTGAAAACCCTGCGCCGTCGATGTAAAGCGTTTTCCGCTTCCGTCAGAAACCACAGCGTTAATCTTACCGTTGATTTCGTTGGCCGCCCAACCCCAAGGGATAATTGATTTGGTAGAAAAATAATGTCCGGAAGCTCCTATGTGGTACTCCAATGAACTTTCTACCCCTAAAGCCTCTCCTGGTGGATGTACCACTAGAAAAACACCAAACTTTCCTGGAGGAATCACGCTAGGAGGTTCGCTAAAAAATTCTCCGCCATCCAAAACAATGCGTTTTTTTAAGCGCAGGTACTGATTGGAGGTGTTTTCAATGATTGTCAATCCTGAAACGCCATTACCATAAGCAGACTTTAGTGCTTTAACCGCAGATGCTGCTTCTGAACGGGTATTGTAAAGATGCGGAGGTATCGACGTTTTATCAGTCGTTATGCTTACGACGGTTTGTATTGGATAATGATCGGATACATCGAGTAGTTTCCCAGCCTTTTTAGAGGTATACTTCGGAGTAAACACCTTTGTTAAGTCCTTGTTTACATGAGCTTCTTTAGCGACGAGTATGTAATCTAATCGCGATTGCTCAACCACTTTTTTGTTTGTATCAAAGTGTTGTGCCAGTTCATTATGAACTTCGTCATAGGTATAATTCTTTTTTGTTGGATGCTTTGCTGGATCTTGTAAAAAGCCCAATCGTCGCTCCACGACATTTACGTATTCCCTTTTTTCCGCAGGTACGTTGAGGTCCCCAGCTACGATGATAGGGTAGTCCTTTTTAGCATTCATTCGTTGCAACATTTGACTAAACTGCTTGTTTCGAACTTCGAACTGATCATCGTCTGCTTGCAAATGGCTCGCGTACAAATACACACCAGCGCCTTTTTTAGTACCTAATTCCAGCTCCCAAAATCCTTTTTGTGACAAGGCATCAAAACCGGCCGCATCTTTAAAGCGCTCAAAATGCTTTTTATGAACCCCCAATTTCGATAGAATTAATAAACCATCCCCAACAATTCCATTGGCTTCTGTATGGATGGCATAGGGGTGGGTAGCACTTAAACTTTGTGCAATTGCTCGTTTCGACGCATCTGTCCAAACTTCAGTCAATACAAATACATCTGCATCTGCTTGTTCCTTGAGAAAAGCGATCACCGCCTTTTGACGTAAAGCGTCTTCGTAACGAGTAATCAAAAACAGATGTGTATTGTAGGTCACCAATTTAATTTGCTCCGTGATACTGCGTTCCATAAATTGGTTTTGCTTAGCTCTATCCTGCGGGATAGCCATTTCTAAAAGTTCATCATTGTGCTGGCAACGCACGCTGATAAAGAATACCAGCACTCCGAGAAGTGCTACAAAAATTTTCTTCATAATAAAGGGTTTAGTGTCCCCTGAAGATAGTGACGACCTAACTCAACCATTTTACCGCTGTGTTACTAATTAGCAGTGTGTAGTTTATTCATTTGGAGTTGAAGTAGCCCAATTCAAGGATCATGATTACAAACACAAAGGTGTTCCACAAACCCCTCACTATCAAGTTTTAGAAGTCCTAAATCAGCATATAGGACTCCTTACCATCACGAAAGCCTCCCCTATAATTCGCTATGCTACTGGTATTGATCATTTTAAATAAAACCTATTCTGAAAAGCTATTGCTGAAAGGTACCAACGGTAAGCGACCAAAACAATGATTGGTTTTAATTATGTCTATCGATAAAATCTTTGTAAAATTTCAAAATTGGTAGTATCGCTTCCCACCAGTTTTCAAAAGCGAGGTGGTATTCCATTTCTAGATGAAAATTCTCGGCTACATTTTTCCCCGTGATACGGGGCTCAAAAGCCTGCACATTAGCAAGGTTTTTAAGAGTCTTTACCGCACTATTGGTACGTATAAAATTACGAATTCCTGAGTGATCACAATTTAGTTTAAAGCGGTTTCTATTTCTAAAAAACAAGGTTTCCCAGTGACTTCTCGTTACTAATTCAAATTCACCAGAGGCATTGTAAGACAAATCTCTACAGTACACCAAACCCGTAGCACCAACTCCTAAAAAATTTGTTAGTACAACCGTTTTATTGCGATATTCTAAAACTATTTTAACATTAGTCGCAGTATCGCGAACTCCAAACCCTTTGTAAACCAAGGCTTCATTAAAATACAAGGATGCTCCCGCCTTCTTGGCAATTTTTTCTAATACTTCTTTCATTTAACAAGCTACTTTTTCATGCTTTGACAAGATAGCTGTTTAAAACTACCCCACAAAATTAGCTTCTGTAAAAGAGTATTTCCATGGTCATTAAAGAGTAAAGCACTCCATTAAGAACAACTATTTAAAATATATCTCCCTTGAGTTTTTTATGCAAACGGATGGCATATCCGTCAGACAATCCTGCTACATAACTACAAACTTGCATAATACGATCGTACAAGCGTTCCTTTCCTTGCTGGTACTCTTGAGGGAGCACATTAAGCACGAGCTTATCGTAATTAGATGCCTTATTTAAGTGGGTATTGTTCAATGCGGTTACGAACACATCCAATAAATCTGCAATAATTCGATAGCCAGCAACTTCCTTTTCAATGACGTCTTTACTGCGATAAATTTTTTCTACACTGATCTTTATGATATCATTGATTTGCGCCTCGTATTGGCATTTATCGAGCAGGCCTTTGTCAAAAGTTCCTTGCATAATGGCTGCTTCATTATCTAAAAAGATGGTGACAGCCTCGTTAATTAGGACCCCAATAGCGAGGGCTCTCAAGTAGGAAACACGATCCTTTTTATGAACAAGCGAGTGATATTTAGCGCTATCAATTGTTCCCTTCACCAGTTTAATCAAGTACTCCAATGCGTATTCTTCATCGATTAATCCGAGGTTAATTCCATCTTCAAAATCGATAATCGTATAGCAAATATCATCTGCTGCTTCCACTAAATACGCCAAAGGGTGACGGTAGTACGACACGCCTGTACTTTCCTTTTTTAGTAAACCGAGATCCTGCGCTAAATCATTGAATGCCTCTTTTTCTGACTGAAAAAAACCGTATTTTTTATCGACGATATGCTTGCTTGGTTTTTTAGGTAAACTCTCTTTAGGATACTTGATAAAAGCTCCTAAAGTCGCATAAGACAAACGCAATCCTCCAGTTACTCCCGCCTTAGATTCTGTGAGTAGTTTTAATCCATTGGCATTCCCTTCAAAATCGATGAGGTCTTGGTATTCCAGGGCTGTCAGTTCGTCCTTGTACTGCAATCCATTACCCGTTTTAAAATACTCTCCAATAGCTTTTTCACCAGAGTGACCAAAGGGAGGGTTTCCAATATCATGCATGACGGATGCAGCCGCAACTATGGCTCCAAAATCATTGAAGGTATAACCTAATTCTGCCAATTGTGGATGTCTTTCTAGTAAGACTTTCCCAACGCGACGTCCTAAGGTTCTTCCAACTACTGATACTTCCAAACTGTGGGTCAAACGGGTGTGAACAAAATCAGTTTTCGATAGGGGAATCACTTGAGTTTTGTCTTGCAAACTCCTAAAGGCAGATGAAAATATAATGCGATCAAAATCGACTTCAAACCCCAAACGCGTTTCATCTTGTTCGGCTCTTAAGCGCTTTTTGGTATCTCCAAATCTCTTTAACGAAAGTAATTGTTCCCAGTTCATATCGGTAGTTTAAGTAAACAAAGTTATTTAAAGTTTTTATCTTTCGGTAAGCTTTTTTTAACTTGCTTCGAATAGGTTTTTACTGAAACCCAGATGCTCTGATAAAAAATTGTAAACGAAAGAGTTAAAACAAAAAGTAAATCCGTACCTTTGTATTAATTAACTTGACTAACCAAAAAATTGTGCTTAACTTTATTACCGAAAATATAAAACACATGGGGAGTACTAGCTCTGTAGCTAATGAATTTATAAAACTTTCTAAGGAGAGTGATGTTGCGCTTACTAATATGAAACTCATTAAATTGATGTACATAGCGCAGGGGCTATCTCTGTCTTTATTGGAACGTCCAATCTTTAGAAATGACGCCATTGAGGCTTGGAAATTTGGTCCGGTTATCCCTAGTGTATACCACGAGTTTAAGCATTTCAAATCTGATCCTATCACCAGTAAATCAGTTATCCTTGACAGTGACTGGAGTCATTCATCAGAACCGACTTTAAGCAATGAAGAGGATCGAAAAATAGTGTTGCTCACTTGGCAGCTCTACAGAGATATTTCTGCCAAAGATTTGGTAAATCTCACCCACATGCCTGGAACTCCTTGGAGTTTAACCTACAGTCCAGATCAAAACAGAGTTATCAGTAACGACCTTATCAAAAGGTATTACGATAAGTTTATTATCAACCTGGATAAACAATTAGAGAGTGCATAATTCCAAGCTAGACAAACTACTAGAAGGTTCCAAAAAAGTTGCAGTAGATACCACAAAAATAGACAAAGACACCGCGCTTACCCAACAAGAGGTATACGACCGCGTACAAGACCGATACGAGCGTAAAAAGTACGCTTTTCGGACTTTTATATTTCTCTGTGCGTTTACTAGTTTGGTCCTGCTGATTATCATTGCCGCTGGTTTTTCGAAATTGAGTCATTTTGAGTTGAGCGAGGCCGTACTTATTGCCCTCATCACCTCCTCACTAGCTACCGTCGTAGGGATTTTTATATTGGTCATGCGTTATTTGTTTAAATAAATACCCCAGTCTATAAGCTACTCGCGCCACAAACCAGTAAACCTCCATTTTAAGACCTGTTTTATCAGTTTCTAAGGAAACCCCTTATTCCAACAGAAACGTTTTATAAAACCCCATTAACACCAAAAAAAAGAGCCTTTACCCAATCCGGGCAAAGACTCCTTCGTGTCGATTCTTAGGGAATCAAGCTTATGATCCACACATTAAACAATCATCAGGACCTGCGTTCTTTGATTGTTCAACCATGGCTTTAAATTCTTCTGGGCTCATTGCTGGCTCTTCTTCTTTCTTTTCAACATCTAGTGTAAATTGTTTAGCATTTACAGCCGATTTGGTACGTAGGTAATACATACCTGTCTTCAAACCAGATTTCCAAGCGTAGAAGTGCATCGATGTCAATTTACCGTAATCAGGGTCATTCATAAATAAATTTAACGATTGCGACTGGTCGATAAAGTAACCTCTATGTCGTGCCATATCGATAATATCTTTCATACTCATCTCCCATACAGTTTTATACAGCTCTTTGAGTTCTTGAGGAATCGCATCGATATGCTGAATCGAACCGTTTGCACGCATAATACTCTCCTTCATATTGTTGTCCCATAAATCCAACTCTACCAAGTCTTCCAACAAGTGTTTATTTACGACAATAAACTCTCCAGAAAGTACACGACGCGTATAAATATTAGAAGTATAAGGCTCAAAAGCTTCATTATTTCCTAAAATTTGCGATGTAGATGCTGTTGGCATAGGTGCTAATAACAACGAGTTTCTCACCCCGTGCTCCATCACTTCTTTACGCAGTGATTTCCAATCCCAACGACCACTTAACTCGTCATCTTGAACTCCCCACATATTGTATTGGAATTCTCCTTCAGACATCGGTGATCCTTTAAAAGTAGAATACGGTCCTTTTGCTTTTGCTACCTCCATTGATGAAGTTACTGCAGCGAAATACAAGGTTTCAAAAATTTCCTGATTCAACTTTTTAGCTTCGTCACTTGTGAACGGCATGCGCAGCGTAATAAAAGCATCGGCCAATCCTTGAATTCCCAATCCTACTGGGCGGTGACGGAAGTTTGAGTTTTCAGCTTCTTTAACAGGGTAGTAGTTACGATCAATTACCGTATCTAAGTTACGGATAACTTTTTTCGTCACCTCAAATAATTGCTGGTGATCAAAAAACTTATTTCCGTTTTCATCTTGTGCGATAAACATCGGAATGGCAATAGACGCTAAGTTACATACTGCTACCTCATCTTCAGCAGTATACTCCATAATCTCGGTACACAAATTCGACGAACGAATAGTTCCTAAGTTCTTTTGATTCGACTTACGATTTGCCGCATCCTTATACAACATATAAGGCGTTCCCGTTTCAATTTGAGACTCTAATATTTTCTCCCAAAGCTCTCGTGCTTTGATGGTTTTTCTACCTTTTCCTGCTGCCTCATAGCTCGTATACAAACGCTCAAATTCCTCACCATACGTATCGTATAAATGCGGGCACTCGTGCGGACACATCAACGTCCAATCCGCATCTTCTTGTACGCGCTTCATAAATAAATCAGAAATCCACATTGCGTAAAACAAGTCACGGGCACGCATTTCTTCTTTACCGTGGTTCTTTTTAAGATCTAGGAAATCAAAGATATCGGCATGCCAAGGCTCTAAATACATGGCAAAAGATCCTTTGCGTTTTCCTCCTCCTTGATCCACGTAACGCGCGGTATCGTTAAATACACGTAACATAGGTACAATTCCGTTTGAAGTACCGTTGGTTCCACTGATATAAGAACCTGTAGCACGGATATTGTGAATAGACAACCCAATACCTCCGGCCGACTGAGAAATTTTAGCCGTTTGTTTTAGAGTATCGTAAATTCCATCAATACTGTCATCTTGCATTTGTAATAAGAAACAAGAAGACATTTGTGGTTTAGGTGTTCCTGAATTAAACAGGGTAGGAGTTGCGTGGGTAAAGTACTTTTTACTCATCAATTCATAAGTTGCGATAGCCTCATCGATATCATTTTTGTGAATACCGATAGACACACGCATTAACATATGCTGTGGACGTTCCGCTATAAGTCCATTTAACTTGAGTAAGTACGATCTTTCTAAAGTTTTAAAACCAAAATAATCATAGTTAAAATCGCGGCTGTAGATGATGGTAGAATCTAATTTATCCGCATTTTTCTCAATGATTTCATAGACATCATCGGCCAAAAGAGGTGCCTTATTACCAGTACGAGGGTTTACGTACACGTAGAGGTCCTTCATGGTCTCTGAGAATGATTTTTTAGTGTTTTTATGTAAGTTAGACACTGCGATTCGAGCTGCTAATTTCGCATAATCTGGATGTGCAGTGGTCATGGTTGCAGCAATTTCTGCGGCTAAGTTATCCAATTCAGAAGTAGTAACTCCATCATACAATCCTTCAATAACACGCATGGCTACTTTAACAGGATCAACAATCTTATTCAAACCATAACACATTTTGCGCACGCGCTCAGTGATTTTATCGAACATTACAGGCTCTTTTCTACCGTCTCTTTTTACTACATACATACTCTTAATAGGTCGTTTTAGGTTAATTTAGCTGTTGCCAAGAGTCCACAAGAACTTCAGCAACCTTTTTTAAATGATTAAAAATGGTTTCCACAATGAAAACTAGATAACGTATGAAAAGCTCAAAGCTTTTATACTTACATTACCGCATGTAGGGGATAGCAGTATTCAATTCCTTTTTTAGAAGTCAGCATCAAAACTGATACTTCCAGTACCTCCTGATTTTACACCAGCTTTTTGGTACTCAGAGACTCTCTTTTCGAAGAAATTAGTTTTTCCTTCTAGAGAGATCATCTCCATAAAGTCAAACGGATTGGAAGACTCGTAGACTTTTTCGCATCCGAATTCGAGTAGTAGTCTATCGGTCACATACTCTAGGTACTGCGTCATTAATTTGGCATTCATTCCTATCAAGCTTACAGGCAATGACTCCGTAATAAATTCGCGTTCTATATCAAGAGCTGACACGATAATTTCTTTAATTCGTTCTTTAGGAACTTTGTTGACTAGGTGGTTGTTGTGTAAGTGAACAGCGAAGTCACAGTGCATACCTTCATCTCTTGAAATCAACTCATTTGAGAAGGTTAGCCCCGGTAATAAACCTCTTTTCTTTAGCCAGAAAATTGAACAGAAAGAACCAGAGAAGAATATTCCTTCAACCGCAGCAAAAGCGATTAAACGCTCAGCAAATGAATCAGAATCAATCCACTTGAGTGCCCAATCAGCCTTTTTCTTAATTGCTGGGAATACCTCTATCGCTTTAAATAACCTGTTCTTTTCTTCTTCGTCCTTAATATAAGTATCGATCAATAATGAATACGTTTCAGAATGAATATTCTCCATCATGATTTGAAACCCATAAAAGAACTTTGCTTCAGAATACTGAACCTCATTTACGAAGTTCTCCGCTAAATTTTCATTTACGATACCATCCGATGCAGCGAAAAAAGCCAATACGTGTTTAATAAAATAGCGCTCGTCGTCAGATAACTTGTGATTCCAATCATTGAGATCAGAATGTAAGTCAATTTCTTCCGCAGTCCAAAAACAAGCCTGTTGCTTTTTATACCATTCCCACAAATCGTTGTGTTGGATTGGAAAAATTACAAATCTGTCTTTGTTTTCTTGTAAAATTGGTTCGATGCCAGCCATTTTTTAAACTAATATTTTCTGTTATTTTTTCGAGTTGTTAAGGGATAAACAAAGATTGGAATTTTTGATTCAAATTGAAAGTTATACTTATTCACAAATCCCTTGAAGTTTTTAACAAATGAGCTTTTTAAGCAATTTTTTACTAAAAAAAAGATTTACCTAAACAACTAAAAAACAACCGTTTAAAATTACTTTTTTTCGCTCCGCAGTGATAATCACTGAGTTTGTATTGAACGGCATTTTAAAAAAAAAGTGAGGTAAAATTACCTCACTTTTATCCGTTTATTTTTCTGTTTTGAGCACGTCTTTTATAATTTGCTCTAGCTGCTTTTTCGGCAGTGCTCCGTGTGCCATTTGCGGTTCCTCGCCCATAGGACAAAACAACATGGATGGAATGCTTCGAATTCCAAAAGCAGCCGATAATTCCTGTTCTGCTTCCGTATCTACTTTATAAATTTTTAGCTTATCACCGTACTCTTCGCTCAATTCCTCCAATACAGGAGCAATCATCTTACATGGACCACACCAATCTGCGTAAAAATCAATAATGGCAGGAACCGACCCCTCAAAAGTCCATTCCTTATTCTTTTCATAATTAAACACCTTTTCTAAAAAAGTTGCTTTGGTTAAATTTTCTGTCATTTCTTTATTCGTATTATCCTGAATTTCTTAATTACACTACATTTGGGCTTGATTAGTCGTAGTATAACCCAATCATTACAGCCCTGGAACTTTATTAACCTTTGTATAGCAAAAGCTACTAACTAAAACTCCTAATGCTCCTATATATTGTTGTCCTTCAAGAACCATACCGCTCCCTTAAACTGAAATATTGACATAAAAAACATATAGTACCTTGCATAACAAGGTATATATTTTTAACTTAGCCGAACTAATACATTAATTTATCAGTATGAAAAGGTACACTGTTTACACGGTATGCCTACTGCTCTTTGCAGTGGCTTGCCAACCGAAACATACTAATAAAACCAAACCAACTGAAGTTCAATCGTTCGCTCGTACTTTTAAGAAGTACCCTCCAGAAACTCATTTTATGGGATCTGTTGAAATTGCGGATCAAACCCGAGTTCGCTTCACAAAACACCAAGGTTTTGAGCAGCTGACCCGAGGGGTCCCGATAGGCAATTCCTCCACCTTTAAAATCGGCTCCGTTTCAAAAATGTTTACCGCGGTGCTCTTATTGAAAGCCTATGAGAAAAAAATGCTCACTTTGGAAACTCCTCTAACAGCGTTCTTCCCAGAAAACAGGCATTGGAAAGACATCCAGGTGAAAATGTTATTACAACACCAAAGTGGAATTCACAATTTCACAGCAGATTCATCCTTCTTTTCCTACCGAGAAACTGCACAAACCCAGCAAATGCTGTTGGGAAAAATCAGCAATTTCCCCTTAGATTTCACACCAGGGCACAGCACTGAGTACAGTAATTCTAACTATTTTTTGTTAGCACTCATTTTAGAAAAACTGTATCAGCAGCCCTACGCAGCACTCATCAAATCTGAAATTATTACTCCCTTAAAACTCAGGCACACCTATGAAGGTACAACCATAACAGCCGCTGCTCAACCTAACTCGTATACCTATACTAGCCATTGGACTCTATTTCCACCTACCCATCTGTCTATTCCTTTGGGTAGCGGCTCACTGTGTTCCAACCCGAGCGATCTCAATCGGTTTTTATCAGCTCTTTTTGAGGGAGAACTCCTCCAGCAAAACACTCTAGCACTCATGCTTTCTACTAAGCAACAATTTGGACTAGGAATAAAAGAATACGTTTTTAACGATCAGAAGGCTTGGGGACATATGGGAAGTATTGACGGGTTTAAAACTGCGGCTCTCTATTTTCCAAAGCAAAAGATAGCCCTGAGTGTTTGCTCAAACGGTACTGCTAATAATTTCGATCAGTTCCTTCAAGAACTCACTAGCGAATTTTTTAATCGACCCCAATTACAAATTTCTCAGCAACAACTCTTGCAGTATACCGGCCGTTATCAAGACCCTACAGACCCTAAACACCAACCGGAATTCTCTGCAAAAAACGGAATCCTATACCTTCATCTCAGTGACTTTAAAGATCCGTTGCGTTATAAAGGAGCTCACGAGTTTGTATTGGATCAAATCCATGCAAATCCCATCCATTTCGTATTTGACACAAAAAACAATCAGCTCACTTTTAAGCAGGGTACCTTTCAGTGTACGATGAAAAAACAAGAACAAGGCTAGGTTGAAGACCTAGCTTTTTCTTTTTCATCTTTCAAAAAATCTCGTATCTTTAATCCCAAAATTGACTAACTGAGCTATGAATTCATTTGAAATAAAAGGAAACCTCCTGACCATGAAAAATGGTAAAACACCTGTTGTTGTCAGAGTTATTACTTTTACTTTAGCGCTGCTCTTTTTTCTTATGCCGATAGCGGCTTTGGTGAAGGCTTTTATGGAACAGCAAGCTCCCACTTTTTATTTGTTTGCCTTTGTCATGGTGTTAGCTTTAATGGGCTACTATATGTTTCGTATTTCTCTGTGGAATACCTATGGAGTAGACCTCATTGATTTTCACGGCGATCGCATCACATACAAGACTCACTACGGATGGTTTTCAGAAGAAATGGATACTTTACCCGTTAAGGGCGCTGTGTTCTTTACTTTCGACACATCACGTTCAAAAGATAATACTACAGGCAGTTTATGCATTTCAACAGCAGAGCAGTCAATTCAATGTACAGTACAAATTCCTCTTAATGAGTTAGAGCTACTCCTAAAAAAGCTCGAAAAATCAAGCTTTACAGCTACTTATAATAATGACAAATCAACATTAATTATATAACTCTAAACTCATGGGATTATTTAACAAATTGCTAGGCAACGCCAGCGAAGTAAATTCAGAAAAACTCAACGAAAAATACGCGCGATTGCTATTGGCCAACGAGGAAATTGAATTGGGATTCAAATTGGTAAGAGATACCTTTATGTTTACCAATAAGCGCTTAATTTTAGTAGATGTTCAAGGACTTTCGGGAAGTAAAGTTGAGTACTTATCACTTCCTTACAAGAGTATCTCACGTTTTTCATTGGAAACAGCGGGTACCTTTGACCTCGATGCAGAATTAAAGATTTTTATGTCAAGCGCCGACACTCCAACGGTTAGTAAAAAATTTAATAAGAGCATCGATATCTACGAAGTACAAAAATACTTGGCATCAAAAGTGATGTAAGCATCCAAAATATTAGCGCCACTTTCCACATCCAGGAGAGTGGCCTGATTTTAAACACAGTACAGCTTCTCTCGCTGTTTGTTATTAAAAAATTCTCGCTCGTTTCACTACTAAAAAAGGAGCTTCCTTCGTTTACTGGAATGTTATCATATGTTAAAATCCTCTTAAAATGTAACATTTCCGGATTTATTTCATCTAACTTTGAGAGAATTATCTAACTATTTCATACCATGAAAAAACTACTCTTCCCTGTTATGGCAGCGGGCGCACTATTGGTCGCATGTGATAACACCAATTCATCAACTTCAAAACAAGATATTGCCGTGAAATACCCGGAAACCACTAAAAAACCAGTTGTTGACACCTATTTTGAAACTAAGGTGACCGATAATTACAGATGGTTAGAAGATGACAGAAGTCCTGAAACTGAAGCTTGGGTAAAAGCTGAAAATGCAGTAACCTTCGATTATTTAAAGAAAATTCCTTACCGCGAACAACTCAAAGAGCGATTGTCAGCACTTTGGAACTACGAAAAAGTAGGGACGCCATTTATCGAAGGAGACTATACTTATTATTATAAAAATGACGGGTTGCAAAACCAATACGTTATTTACCGAAAAGATAAAGAAGGAAAAGAAGAGGTCTTTTTAGATCCTAATGGTTTTTCAAAAGACGGTACGACCTCTTTAGGATCTGTGAGCTTTACCAAAGATGGTAAAACAGTTGCCTATTCAATTTCAGAAGGAGGAAGTGATTGGAGAAAAGTAATTATCATGGATGCGGAGACGAAAGAAATTAAAGAAGACACGCTCGTTGACGTTAAGTTTTCAGGAATTTCTTGGAAAGGTAATGAAGGATTTTTCTATTCTAGTTACGACAAGCCAAAGGGTAGCGAATTGTCGGCCAAGACAGATCAACACAAATTGTACTTCCATAAATTAGGTACTCCCCAATCAGAAGACAAGGTAATTTTTGGAGCTACTCCAGAAGAGAAACACCGCTATGTAGGAGGTTATTTGACTGAAGACGATCGCTATTTATTGATTTCAGCGTCTACCTCTACCTCTGGAAACAAACTATTTATCAAAGACTTAAACGATCCGAAAGCCAAACTCGTAAGTATCGTGGATAATTTTGACAGCGATACCTATGTAATTGACAACAGAGGAAGCAAACTATACTTGGTAACCAACTTAAATGCACCGAATAAAAAGGTGGTAACTGTGGATGCTGCAAATCCTACTCCTGATCAGTGGGTAGATTTTATTGCAGAGACAGAAAACGTACTTTCACCATCAACAGGAGCGGGATACTTTTTCGCAGAGTACATGGTTGATGCAGTATCAAAAGTAATGCAATACGATTTTGACGGAACCTTAATTCGTGAGGTTAAACTACCTGGTGTAGGATCTGCTGGAGGATTTGGAGGTAAAACAACCGCCAAAGAATTATATTTCTCATTTACAAACTACAACACTCCTTCATCATCGTATAAATTTGATCCAAAAACAGGAGACTACCAAGTATATTGGACGCCGAATATTTCGTTTAATTCGGACGATTACGAGAGCAAGCAAGTATTCTATACTTCAAAAGACGGTACCAAAGTTCCAATGATTATCACCTATAAAAAAGGTATCGAACTCAACGGAAAGAACCCTACTATTTTATATGGATACGGAGGATTTAACGTAAGCTTAACTCCGAGTTTTAGCATAGGAAATGCCGTTTGGATGGAGCAAGGTGGTGTGTATGCTGTTCCGAATTTAAGAGGAGGAGGAGAATACGGTAAAAAGTGGCACGATGCAGGAACTCAAATGAAAAAGCAAAACGTATTTGACGATTTTATCGCTGCAGCTGAATACTTAATCGCTGAAAAATATACTTCTTCTGATTTCTTAGCTATCCGAGGAGGATCAAATGGAGGTTTGTTAGTGGGAGCTACCATGACACAACGTCCTGAATTAATGAAAGTAGCACTTCCTGCAGTTGGGGTACTAGACATGTTGCGTTACCACACCTTTACAGCGGGAGCTGGTTGGGCTTACGACTACGGTACATCTGAACAAAGTAAAGAAATGTTTGAGTACTTAAAAGCGTATTCTCCAGTACACAATGTAAAAGACGGAGTGGCCTATCCGGCAACTTTGGTAACTACCGGAGATCATGACGATCGCGTAGTCCCTGCTCACAGTTTCAAGTTTGCTGCAGAACTACAAGCACATCAAAAAGGGAACAATCCTGTGTTAATCAGAATTGAAACCAATGCCGGACACGGTGCTGGAACCCCAGTTGCAAAGACTATAGAACAGTACGCTGACATCTTTGGATTTACCCTTTATAACATGGGATTCAAAGCATTGCCGAACCCAAGCACGGCGAAAATCAAATCATAATCAAATATATTAGCACAATGAGAACATTACATAAAGTTGTTTTTACTTCTGCCTTGGCATCCCTTGCCATTGCATGTAAGACTGAAAACAAAGAAGCGAAGCCTGAAGCAAAAGCTCAGGGTATCGTTTTGGCCAATATGGATCCTTCTGTAAAACCCAGTGATGACTTTTTCACTTATGTCAATGGTAAGTGGATTGAGAACACGAAAATTCCTGCCGACAGAACTTCTTGGGGAGGTTTTGGAGAGTTGGTTAAAAAGACCGATGCGGATGTCTTAGCCATTTTGGAAGAGGCTATTGAACAGGGAAATTTTCCAAAGGTAAAAGATGCCAACGGAAACGAAATTGATTCTGATCAGCAGAAAGCTGTAAACTACTACCAAACCATTATGGATACCGTAGCTAGAAATCAAGCTGGAATAGCCCCAATTGAACCTTTTTTAAAGCGTATTTCCGAAATTAAAAACCTGGATGACGTTCAACAGTACTTAATCAATATGGCTCCATATGGAGGTGGTGGTTTTTATGGATTCAGTGTTTTTAACGACTTAAAAAACAGTTCCATCAATGCTGGATACTTAGGTTCTGACGGTCTTGGACTCTCTCGTGATTACTACGTTGATGCAAAGGTTAAAGAGAAATTAGCAAAGTACGAACTCTTCGTTGCCAAAATTCTCGAGAAATTTGGAGACGACACTGCTACAGCACAGAAAAATGCTGCTGCGATCATCAGCTTTGAAAAGAGCTTGGCGGAGCCTATGATGAGCAAAGAGATGCGCAGAGATACTCGTAAAATATACAATCCAATGACAATTGCTGAATTGACAAATTTGGCTCCAGCTGTTAATTGGGATGCTTACTTCAAAGGAATTGGCGTAACTGATATCGATAAAATAATTGTCACGGATCCTGGATACTTTAAAGCCATGAGTAGTCTTTTAAAAACTCGTTCTATCGACGATATCAAACTCTTACTGCGCTGGAATGCTATCAATGGTTCGCTCGGTTTGTTAACTACAGATTTAGACAAAGCCAGTTGGGAATTCTACAGTAAAGAAATGCGTGGTGCTGAGAAGCAACGCCCTCGAAATGAGCGTGCTTTAAACAGCTTAAACCGTGCTATCGGAGAAGCTTTAGGTAAGTTATACGTAGAAAAAAAGTTTCCGCCTGAAGCGAAGAAGAAAGCACGTGAAATGATTGATAATGTAATGCTTGGATTTGAAAAGCGCATCAATCAATTGCCTTGGATGAGTGAAGAAACTAAGAAAAAAGCCTTAGATAAACTTCATAAGTTAACTGTTAAAATAGCCTATCCGGACAAGTGGAAAGATTATTCGGCATTGCAAGTAAAAGGAACCGAAAAAGGAGGAAACTACTTTGACAACGCCCTTCAAATTCGTCAGTGGAACTTTATGAAGACTTTGGAGAAATTAGGTAAAGAAGTAGATAAGACAGAGTGGGGGATGTCTCCGCAAACTGTAAATGCGTATTTCAATCCGGTGAACAATGAAATCGTATTCCCAGCAGCTATCTTACAACCTCCATTCTACAATTACAAAGCTGATGATGCTGTAAACTACGGTGGAATTGGTGCTGTTATCGGGCATGAAATTTCTCATAGCTTCGACGATTCTGGTGCGCGTTTTGACGGTGATGGAAACCTCAAAAACTGGTGGACAGAAGAAGATTCTGAGAAGTTTAAAGTTGCAGGAAAACGCTTGATCGATCAGTTTAGTACTATTGTCGCTATTGACAGCATGCACTTAAATGGTGAGTATACACTTGGTGAAAACATCGGTGATTTAGGAGGTGTTCAGGCAGCTTATGAAGGATTACAGATCTTTTTAGCTAAAAATGGACGTCCTGAAAACATTGATGGATTTACACCAGAGCAACGTTTCTTCCTTTCTTGGGGAACCATTTGGAGAACTAAGATGAGAGATGAAGCTCTTAAAAATAGAATTATGACCGATACCCACGCACCTGGTATGTATCGCGCATATATGCCTTTAAAAAACGTAGACGCTTTTTACGAAGCATTCGATGTTAAGGAAGGAGACAACATGTATTTAAAACCAGAAGATCGCGTTCGAATCTGGTAATTTGAATACGACTGAATTTTAAAAACTGGCCTTGTGCCAGTTTTTTTTATGGTTATTTACCGTGTATTCTAAAGTACAAAAGCTCGTTAATTATCGTATTTTTGCAAGCATGCTTCAAGTACAAGACATACGGTTTACCTATCCTGATAAAACAGCTACCTTACATTCCATCAGCTTTGATTTAGCCCCTGGAGAGCACTTGTGTGTCATGGGCGAAAGTGGGTGTGGAAAATCAACCTTACTCAAACTCATTTACGGCTTACTCGACCTGAAATCCGGACATATCTTTTGGAAAGAAACAGAAGTTCTCGGACCAGAGCACTACTTAGTCCCTGGTATGGATTTTTTTAAATACGTCGCACAGGATTTTGATTTGATGCCATTCACTAGTGTCGCTGAAAACATCTCGAAATACTTATCGCGTTTTTATCCTGAAAAAGCCCAAAAACGAACCAAAGAACTCTTGGAAGTCATTGAAATGACAGCCTTTTCAGACGTTAAGGTAAAAAACTTGAGCGGGGGACAACAACAGCGCGTTGCCATTGCACGTGCTTTGGCCAAGGAACCTGAATTACTTTTACTCGATGAACCTTTTAGCCAAATCGATAATTTTAAGAAAAATTCGCTGCGCAGAAAGCTGTTTCAGTATTTAAAGGAGAAGAACATCAGTTGTATCGTTGCGACACACGACGGAAACGACGCATTGTCTTTTGCCGACAAACTACTGATTATCAAAGACCAGCAATGTTTGGATTTCGACAGCCCCACAGCACTGTACAACCATCCTAAAAACCGCTATACCGCAGCGCTCTTTGACGATGTCAATGAAATCCAATTTAACGGTACTACCACATTTTGGTACCCACATCAAATTAGCATTGTCGATCACAGTGAATATCGCGGTACTGTAGTTACTAGTTACTTCAGAGGTAGTACTTGGTTGCTAGAGATCGAATTCAACGAAACGCATATTTTTGTGAATCACCCAAGGCCTATCCCTAAAAAAAGAACAGTTTCACTGGAATTTAATAAAAAACTCACTCGTGAAACCGTCTAAATTATAAACAACCGATTTTTGACATTCATCAGTTATATAACAACCTCGTTGTACTATTCCCTACCACAAAATTAAAATACCGCGGTTATTTTGATGCTCATGCCGTTTAAAATCTCGGTGTCTCCAGCTCTTTTACCCAATAACAACTTTCCTATTGGAGAAGACAGCGAAACCGCAAAATAATTTTGGTCTGCTATGTGCAAGCTTCCAGCAGAAATACTCAGGTAATACTGTCCTTTATTGGTATGCACCAGACTTCCTAGACGAGCGACGTCAGAACTGTCTAGTCCGATTTTATTCAAAGTCGTTTGCATGGCTTGAATATTTTGTAGTTGCTGTCCTGCTTTTTCCATTTCCAATTGAATCATGGCCCTTCCTGTTTCGTGTTTGTCACCGGCAGAGCTCTTGGTTTCAGAATTCAACGAATCTCTTCCTGAGGACATGACCTTGCTAACCGTTTCCAAACGCTTGTTCACAAAGCGCTCACAAGCTTCTTTTAATTGTCGTTTAATCGCTTCCATACACTACACTATTTCAGCCAGTTCTTTTCCTATTATACTACCTATGGCCACCCCCATTCCTCCTAAGCGAACACCACAGTATACATGAGCGTCCAGAGATTTAACGATCGCTTTCTTTTGTTCACCTACACCCATAATTCCACTCCAACGCTGCGCTATTTTAACTTTCTTCCCGGGTAATATCACGGTTCGTAGCAATTCTTCTAACTTGTTTTGCACCAATTGAGTTTGCCCGAATTCAGCGGTTTCTTCTGCTTTAAAATCCAAATTTCGTCCGCCTCCAAACAAAATTCTACCATCTATATTTCTAAAGTAATAGTACCCTTTGTCTAAGTGAAAGGTACCTTCAATGTGTAAATCTGGTATCGGTTCTGTAATCAATACCTGAGCTCGTGCTGGCTTAACATCAGCCGACAGCAGTTGTCTGGCAAAGCCATTGGTCGTAATGCACAATTTTGCCGTGCGAAATTCAAAACTTCCCAAAGATACGCGTACCCCGTCAGCATCACTTTGATATTCGGTTACTTCACAACTGTTCAGTACGCGAATTCCTCGATGCTGTACCAGTGCTAATAAAGAAGCCATCATACTACCCGTATCTATTTGCCCTTCAAAATTATTAACGATATACGACGGGTGTATATTCTCGAACTCAAATACATTCGTCATTTCGGTAAACACTGGTTGTTTAAATAAAGGCAATAAGAGCTCATTTACGCGTTCTTTTTCTAGAACGCAAGTATTGTATAGCTTTTTATCTAAAAACAGCTCAAATCCTTTCTTTTGTTGAAAATCTAATTTTAGATCTCCAACGGTACTCCGAAGTTCTTTTAAACCTTCCCAACGCTTGGCCACTAAATTAAGAACTTCAGCTTCGCGGTGACTCTGTAAATCATCAATGAGTTCTGACAAACTTCCAAAACAGGCAAATCCCGCATTTTTAGTACTTGCTCCTTGTGGCAACATTCCTTTCTCCAAAACGAGTATTTTGGCTGTAGGATATTTCTTTTTGAGCTGTAAGGCCGTTGACAAACCGACAATTCCACTGCCTACAATGGTAATATCGACATTTGAAAACCACTCTTTTAACTCCCAGTAACTGAAATTCAACATTTTATAATCGCTAATAAATTAGTATTTTGGCACACTACTTGAAAAGCTAAAATATAAACAATATCTCATGAAATTAATGAAACTCTTCAGCTTGTTGTTCCTAAGTTTAGGATTTATCCAATGTGGCAGCACCAAATTTGACCAAACCCCACCTTTTAAAATACTGAGTGCCAAAATGACTCACATTACTGGTGGAGTTCCAGGAGTCTCGAGTTTAGACGTATATCTACAATACACTGCAGCGACCAAACCAACGGTTAAACACCTTTATTTTAGAGGTAAAAAAACAACGGCTATCATTGAGCAAAAGCTCGACAATCCGTATATCGTTGCGCGCTTTAAAGAAGAAGACAATGCTGAACGCTACGATTTAGAACTTCAAAAAGACATCAAAAAGGAATACGGTAATACGACCGCTAAGAAAGCAGAAAAATTTCCTTTTGAATTGCGACAAAATGAAGCTGTACTGAGTTATGAAGTTAACGGAAAGCTCCGCTACTACAAGATTTCAAACATCAAAGAAAATACTCCTGTTCGCATGCGCTAAGTTGCGAACGTAACACATAAAAAAAGCCTCGTTGAAAATCAACGAGGCTTTTTTTATATGATTAAAATTCTACTATAAATCGAATTTAATTCCTTGTGCTAACGGTAAATCTGTAGTGTAGTTAATCGTATTTGTTTGACGACGCATATACACTTTCCAAGCATCTGATCCAGACTCACGTCCACCACCAGTTTCTTTCTCTCCACCAAAAGCTCCTCCGATTTCTGCTCCTGAAGTACCGATGTTAACATTGGCAATTCCACAGTCAGAACCTGCGTGTGATAAGAAACGTTCTGCTTCGCGTAAGTTATTGGTCATGATAGCAGATGACAACCCTTGTGCCACTCCATTTTGAATTGCAAGAGCATTTTCTACATCTCCTTCGTACTTCAATAAATACAATACTGGAGCAAAAGTTTCGTGTTGTACAATTTCAAAGTCGTTAGAAGCTTCAGCGATAGCAGGCTTTACATAACATCCACTTTCGTATCCTTCACCTTCTAAAACACCACCTTCTACTAAGATGTTACCTCCTTCTGCAACTACTTTTTCAAGTGCATTTTTGTACATTCCTACTGCATCCGTATCGATTAACGGCCCCACGTGGTTATTTTCATCTAATGGGTTTCCAATACGCAACTGCTTGTAAGCATCAACTAAAGCGGTTTTCACCGTTTCGTACATTGATTCGTGGATAATTAAACGACGTGTAGACGTACAGCGTTGTCCAGCAGTTCCTACCGCACCAAATACCGCTCCGATAACTGTCATTTTAATATCCGCATCTGGAGTTACAATAATTGCATTGTTTCCTCCTAACTCTAATAAAGACTTTCCAAGGCGACCAGCTACTTCTTTAGCAACGATTTTACCCATACGTGTTGATCCTGTAGCAGATACTAAAGGAATACGCGTGTCTTTAGATAAGTACTCACCTACTTGGTAATCTCCGTTCACTAAACAAGAGATTCCTTCCGGCAAGTTATTTTCTTTTAATACCTCAGCAATAATATTTTGACAGGCAACTCCACACAACGGTGTCTTTTCTGATGGCTTCCACACACAAACATCTCCACAAATCCAAGCCAAAGCAGTATTCCATGCCCACACAGCAACTGGGAAGTTAAATGCCGAGATAATTCCTACCACTCCTAATGGGTGATATTGCTCGTACATTCTGTGTCCAGGACGTTCAGAGTGCATCGTTAAACCGTGTAATTGACGTGATAATCCTACAGCGAAATCACAAATATCAATCATCTCTTGTACCTCTCCCAATCCTTCTTGGTAAGATTTACCCATTTCGTAAGAAACTAATTTTCCTAGCGATTCTTTCTTCTCGCGTAACTTTTCACCAAACTGACGAACAATCTCTCCTCTTTGTGGAGCAGGCATCAATCTGAAAGTTTTAAAAGCTCCCGTTGCAGCTTCCATTACTTTCTCGTAATCTTCTTTAGTCGATCCTTTTACCTTTCCAATTAACTTACCATCTACCGGAGAATACGATTCGATGATTTCTCCATTTGAAAAGTTAACGGCACCTGTAGAAGTCCCTTCGTTGATTTCTTGAAGCCCTAAGTCTTTTAAAGCCTCTGCTATTCCAAAATTAGTCATGGTATTTCTTAATTTAATTATAATCGTACTTTTAGGGTAACAAAACTACAAATAAAATAAGTTTATAATAATTAACATTTAAAAGAATTTTGTTTAATTTTAAAACATTCTGTGTAAATATTAATATTTCCTCACGTAGTTGTTGTAACTTACCAACGGCTTCAAGCATCAATGAATCAAACAATTAACAACTTTACCATGAGAACACTTAGTTTCATCGCGAGTATCGCTTTGGTATTTACCCAATGCAAAACACCTAAAAAAAATACGAGTTCCACAGAAAACCCTACCAATAAATTTGCCATCGTCATCCACGGAGGTGCCGGTACTATCTTGAAAAAAAACATGAGCCCAGCACTGGAGTCTGCCTACAAGGCCAAACTCACGGAAGCAGCTCAAACGGGTTACGAAATTCTCAAAAATGGTGGAAGCAGTACAGAGGCCGTTGAACGAAGCATCCACATCTTGGAAAACTCACCGTTGTTTAACGCCGGTAAAGGTGCTGTTTTTACCCATGCAGAAACCAATGAAATGGACGCTTCTATTATGGAGGGAGCCACTGGAAAGGCCGGAGCTGTTGCTGGGGTAACCAAAGTAAAGAACCCTATTTCTGCCGCCATTGCAGTGATGAATCAATCAAATCACGTATTACTTTCAGGTAGTGGAGCTGACACCTTTGCGGCTCAGGCAGGACTCGACATCGTCGACCCTAGCTATTTTTACACCGAAAAACGCCATCAGTCACTGCTTCAAATTAAAGCAAAAAACAAGGCTCAATTAGATCACGATGCTAAAACAGCCATGTACGATCCTTATATTCAAAACAGCAAATACGGAACTGTAGGTTGTGTCGCTCTCGACAAGCAAGGCAATATTACCGCTGGAACTTCCACAGGAGGAATGACCAACAAGCGATGGAATAGGATAGGAGACTCACCGATTATCGGAGCAGGAACCTACGCAAATAATAGTACTTGTGGCGTTTCATCAACAGGATGGGGTGAATACTTTATCAGGGGAGTAGTCGCTTACGATATCGCGGCTCAAATGGATTATAAAAAGGCAAGCTTACAAGACGCTACCCACGATGTCATCCAACGAAAACTAACTGCAGCAGGAGGTACCGGTGGGATCATCGCCATTGACCGTCTGGGAAATATCTCTTGGGAATTCAATACAGCAGGTATGTATAGAGCTTCTGTAAATGACCGAGGAGTGCTTACTGTAAAAATCTATCAAGAATAAAAAAAGCCCCAGCAGGGGCTTTTATTTTTATCCTTCCAACTTCATGGAAAGTTCAAACCATCGTTCTTCTTTTTCTTCGATGCTCTGAATAATTTCTTGTAACTCTAATGATTTCTCTTGAATATCGTCAGTGTCAATAGTACCATCTGTAAACGCTGCTTCAATCACCTGTCTGCGTTTTTGTAATTTTTCTATATCCGATTCTAACAGTCCGTATTCACGTTTCTCATTATAACTCAGACTTCCTTTATTGGGTTGTTTTTGCGCTTTTTCTGCTACTTTCTCTACTTTTTTAGACTCTGGTACTTGCGAGCTTTCATACGCTCGGAAATCCGTGTAATTTCCAGGAAAATTCTCCACAACTCCTTCTCCTTGAAATACAAACAAAGAATCCACAATTTTATCCATGAAATACCTGTCGTGAGAAACGACCAATAAATTTCCTGGGTAGTCTAATAAAAAGGCTTCTAAGACATTTAAAGTAACGACGTCGAGGTCATTCGTAGGCTCATCGAGAATTAAGAAGTTGGGGTTTTGTATGAGTACCGCACAGAGGTACAGTCGTTTTTGTTCACCTCCTGATAGCTTTTCTACAAAATCGTGTTGTTTTTTTCGACTAAACAAAAAGCGCTCGAGTAATTGCGCTGCAGAAATTTTTCTTCCTTTGGTCAACGGGATGTATTCACCGAATTCCTTGATGACATCGATTACCTTCTGGCCCTCTTTAATCTGGATTCCCTTTTGCGTATAGTAACCGAACTTCACTGTTTCACCAACAACTACTTTTCCACCGTCTAAAGGGATTTTCCCAGTAAGCATGTTGAGAAAAGAAGATTTTCCCGTTCCATTTTTTCCGATAATACCAATGCGTTCTCCTCTTTTAAAAACGTAATCAAATCCGTTGAGGATAACTTTGTCGTCGAAACTCTTCTTAATATTGTGTAACTCGACAATTTTACTGCCCAAGCGTTCCATATTAATTTCGAGCTGTACTTGGTGTTCTTGACGACGTTGGTGAGCCTTCTTCTTTATCTCAAAGAAATCATCGATACGCGATTTCGACTTGGTCGTTCTCGCTTTCGGTTGTCTGCGCATCCAGTCCAACTCTTTTTTAAACAAACTCTTGGCTTTGGATAAATTAGTGGCCTCTAGCGCTAAACGCTCTTCTTTATTTTGAAGGTAATACGAATAATTCCCTTTGTATTTGTACAATTTCCCATTGTCTAATTCTATGATTTCATTACACACTCGCTCTAAAAAATAGCGGTCGTGAGTCACCATAAACAAGGTGATTTTTTCTTTAGCAAAAAACGCCTCTAGCCACTCTATCATTTCCAAATCTAGGTGGTTGGTAGGCTCGTCTAAAATCAACAGGTCGGGTTTATTGATCAGAATAATGGCCAAAGCTAAACGCTTGCGTTGCCCTCCCGACAATTTTCCTACTTTTTGCTGTAAGTTATCGAGTTTTAGTTTTGAGAGTATTTGCTTGTACTGAGTTTCAAAATCCCACGCATTGTGCTGCTCCATTTGCTCAAAGGCCTTTTGATAAGCATCCTGGTCATCGGGATTTTGCAAAGCCGCTTCGTACTCTTGAATTACGGGTAGTATTTTATTTTCCGTAGAGAATATGGTCTCTTCTACGGTTAAATTCCCATCAAAATCTGAATCTTGCGCTAGGTAGGCAAGACGGATGCCTTTCCTACTAATAATTTGCCCTGTATCAGGGGTATCTTTTCCTGCTATGATATTGAGGATTGAGGTTTTACCACTTCCGTTTTTTGCTACGAAAGCAATTTTTTGATCTTTGTTGATACCAAATGAGAGGTCGTCAAACAAAACGCGTTCTCCGTAGGCTTTAGATATATTTTCTACCGATAAGTAATTCATACTGCAAAAATATAAAAAACCCTGAGCAAAAGCTCAGGGTCTAGCATTAGTTAAAAAGAAAGAAGGGTTTAAAATTATCTTTTAACCAATTTTGTACTAAGAGATTTCTGACCGTCGTTAGCTTCGATTAAGTAAACGCCGCTCTTTAAGTCTGAAATATCTACGTTACTGTTTAAAGTAGTTCCTCTCTTCACCACTTGACCAATAGCATTGGTGATGCGGTAGTCAACCTGTTGGTTGTCTCCAAATTTCACCACTACATTGTTCACTGCAGGATTAGGATATACTTGTAAACTGTTCAATCCATCAACGTCTAAAGGCTCTCCAGCAGTTGCTGCTGTTGCTCCTGCTAATGAAGATGCTGAACTTACGATATTCACAGTATAATCTTCTACTTCACCATCGTCAAAAGTTTCACAAGGTGTAGACGCTGCGTTGTACTTCATAGAAACACGCATTCTCGTTTGTCCTAAACTCGCTCCGGCAGGAATAGAAATATTCCCTGTTCTGTTTCCGGCAGTGCTAGAAGAACCTAAAGAAGTACGCTCACTCGTTTCAAATGTTCCATTTTTATTGTAATCGATCCATACTGTGAAGTACTCAGTATAAGCAGTACTTCTATATCCAGCACTCACCGTAATTTGGTTGGTACTTCCTTGAGCAACAGTAGCAACTTTTGCCGTATAGTTTCCGTACCCACCATCTTTGTTGGTCGCGTTAGTCATACCACCAAAAGCGACATAGTCAATCCACTCATACGTATCTCTATTACTTTTAGAAGCACAGTACGTTACAGTATTCGCTAGGGTAGTTGCATTGGCTGTATTACTCGCTGCAGAAACGTTTCCTGCTGCATCTTTTGCTTTTACTGTAAAAGCATAGGCTGTACCTGCTGTTAACCCAGTAACATTATACGTTGTTGCTGTTACAGTTGCAAGCTTAGTACTTCCTCTAAACACATCGTATCCAGTTACGGCCACGTTATCCGTCGCTGCTGTCCAGTTCAATGTCAAGCTAGTTTGTGCGATACTCGCCGCTGCTAAGCTACTAGGTGCCGTTGGTGCTTGAGTATCTGCTGTTGCCGCTTGGATGTTTACAGTATAATCTTCTACCTCTCCGTATTGGAAAGAAGTTTCACAAGCTGTAGGAGTAGCATTGTATTTCATAACAATACGCATTCTCGTAGGCCCTTCTACTGCCGAAGCAGGAACAGTAAAGCTCGTGCTCACAGGCGTAGTTTTCGATTTTGCCTTTGTCCAAACAGTTTCGTTTGCATCTGAGAAATCTCCGTCTTTGTTATAATCAATCCAAACACCGTATCCTTCATCGTATGCCGATCCAGTCCATTTAGGTGTAATGGTAATCGTATTTGATTTCCCTTTCTCTAAATTCGTAGAGATTGAAGTAAAATCAGAATATCCATTGCCACCAGTAGAGGTATTGTTAATTGTTCCTAATTGTACGCGTTGGATGTACTCATCAGAAACACTGTTTCCTTTCGACGTACAGTAATTTAAACTCGGTGCTGTGGTAGTAGCATTTACCGTGTTACTAGCTACAGATACATTTCCTGCCGCATCTTTAGCTTTCACGGTAAAGGTATACGCCGTACTCGCCGATAAACCAGTAACATTATAAGTAGTTGCTGTTACTGTTGCTAACTTGGTACTTCCTCTAAAAACATCGTATCCAGTTACTGCAACATTGTCTGTCGCCGCTGACCAGTTAAGAGTTAATCCAGTTGCTGAAATAGCACTTGCAGCTAAATTTGTCGGTGCTGTTGGTGCTTGTGTGTCTGCTGCCACATTTGCTGTAAACGTTCCTGTAAATACACCTCTTCCATAAGTAGAAGCAATTACTTTATTGGTTGCGTTATTTCCGCTTACGTTCCAATAATCAAATGACGTAACGCTAACGTCACTCATTCCGTTATACGACTGCGTCCAGCTAGGATTAGCAGCATTGAAGTTCTCTGTAGCCCAAACACCTAATTGTGTCGCTAAGATCGCTTCATTTCTATTTAATGGATTTTGTAAAATATCTCTTACAGGAATATTTGGTAAGTTACCTTCTTTATTCACCCAGTTTGCTCCACCGTCAGTTGAGGCCCACACACTAGTTACTCCGTAATTGTGCATTGTTACGAAGATATCATTTGCTGTAGCTCCAAAACGAACTGCAGAAATAGACCCTACAAATGGGGTCGCTACATTTGTCCATGTAGCACTGCTATTGGTAACATTTGTCAAACGCAAAAGTTTTCCGTTTGCCAAACCAACATACCAAGTATTGTTCGCAAAAGGAGATGCTGTAAATGCTGTAGGACTTGCATCCATTAATGCATTTGTGATGTTTCCTTTAGTATTCGATGCAACATTGATACTCTTAATCGATTTACCAGCACTCGTAGAAGCATTTGATAATAAACGATTTGCTTGATCGTCATACCCCATAGGGTTTACGAAGTCTCCAGTAGATCGTTCGTTTAATAAGGTAGTAGCACCACCTTGACGACGACCTAACCCGTTCCAAGGAAGGTTAAAACGATAGATTACATTGTTAGTATACGTAGCAATCATGTATTGACCGTCTTTATCAACGAAAGTATAGAAACCGTCACCATCACTCAATTCAGTTGAGCTGTTTATTCCAGCAGCTGCATTTCTGAACGCTTGTGTACCGTTATCTTGTGCACCAGCACTAAAGATTCCATTTTGATCTCCAGCACCGTCAGGACCGATACCTGCCTTTACAAACTGTGTTACATTGTACCCTCTATTGCGAACGCTGATTGCTGAACCTCCGTTTGCTGAATAGTAGATACCTCCGTCATTTCCGAAAAGTACTCTTGACGAATTGTTGTTACCGAAAGAAATTGCGTGTTGATCTGCGTGTACATTATTGGCAATCCCAAATCCTCCATACCAGTGAGATAATTGAGACCAAGAAGTTCCGCTGTTGGTCGATTTAAACAAATCAATACCTCCTACATAAACGATGTTATCGTTTGACGGATCTGCTTCAATTACTAAATCGTAAAATGCTTGCCCTCTACAGAAGTCATTTGCTGCAATATTCGTATCCGCATCGTTTGGTAACGACGTGGCACTTGCAGACGTAAACCCATTAGTAGTTAAGTAAATATGTACAGGCGCTGCTGACGTTGTTCCTTGTGTTAAGGCATAAATCTTATTCGCATTGGTAGCCGATGGCTCTAATTCAACACGGTTAGAATTTGCCAAAGGCGATGCTGCTGCCTGAGTCCAAGTACCTCCATTGGTAGAGCTATACACTCGACCACCACCTTCACCGAAGGCTGAATTGATGGTACCCATCCAAATCGTATTGTTGGCACTTACTTCTAAATCATTAGGAATGTAGTAGTAGTTTTGTCCTCCTTTAGTATAACGCATATCGGCTGTTTCGATACGATTCCACGTTGCTCCGTTATCTGTAGAACGGTACAATCCAGCTGATTGTAACCCTAAGAAGTTTCTAGGAGTAGAAGAATCAGAATACACGCTGGCACCTACTGCTACAAATAATTCAGTAGCATTCCCGTTGTTCCATGCTAAGATATCATTTACAAAGTGTACTCCTGATAAAAATACATTACTCGCATTGTAATTAATAATTGCATTTCCAGCTGCAGGAATATTTACGGCATTCCAAGTGGTTCCACCGTCTGTAGTAACGTACACTCCGTTACCTACAACATCTCCTGCTGTATATTGCTCACCAGTACCTACGTACCAGCGATTTGAATTTCTAGGATCAATAGTAACCGAAGTCACCGATAAGTTTCCTGGTACATTTTGAACACGTGTCCATTGAGAGTTCGCATTGGTAATATCTGCATTTCTCCAGAGTCCTCCACTAACACCTCCTGCATATACTACTCTGTTGGTAGCGTCATTAGGGTCAAAGAAAACGACTCTTGTACGTCCTCCGACGTTGTTAGGACCTCTTTCTACCCAAGCGTTGTTTGCATGTCCAGGGTTTCTGCGTTGTCCTCTTTCTTTCATCAAACGCTCACGTAAAGCTGCCAAGCTTCCGTCTTCCATTTGTCCCGTAGCTGGGTTCATGGTCAATAATTGCATTTGATCGTAATACCTATTAGGTGGTAAACCTCTTAATTTTCGTTCCTTCTTACTCCACTCTAATTGTTGGTGTAAAGGACTTTGGTTGTAAAAAGTACTGTGTACTTTTCTCTTTTCGGCTAAGGTATCTGCTTCGCTCTTTTCAGCAAGATACTTAGACCCTAAAATTGAAACAGCTGCCACAGACAGCCCTCCAATCAAAAACTTAATTTTTGTGTTCATATAGTAGGGTATTAGTGTAAAATACAGCTAGGGAGCGGACTCCCTAACTGTACTTTACGTAGTAATAATTGTACGCGAATTCTTATTGCTTGATCAACTTAGTAGTCATAGATTTTTGACCATCGTGAACCTCAAGCATATACACTCCTGTTTGAAGTGTTGATACGTCGATTTGAGAAGTTAATTTTCCAGCTTGTACCACACGTCCTAAAGTGTTCACCACTTTATAGGTTGCTCCTTCAACTCTCGTCACAACATTTACTTGTACGAAATCAGTTGCAGGACTTGGGTAAGCCATGAAGTTAACTGCAGGTTCGTTTCCTAATTTTTCAGCGTTAGAAGCTGCAAAAGTGGTATTCAAACTAGCTGCACTTGCCGTAATATTTACAGTATAATCTTCCACCTCACCGTAGCTGAATGTCTCACAAGCTGTTTGTGCTGCGTTGTACTTCATAGATACACGCATTCTCGTTTGACCTAAACTCGCTCCAGATGGAATTGCCACTGTTGCCTTTAAATTGTTAGCACTTGATGAAGATCCTGTAGCTACTTTTTCACTAGCTGCGAATGTTCCATCTTTGTTGTAATCAATCCAAACAGCCCAGTGTTCTGTGTACGAAGTACTTCTGAACCCAGCACTGATTAAGAGTTCGTTTGAACTTCCTTGTGCTACGTTCGCTACTTTCGCTGTGTAGTCTTTATAACCACCGTCATTTCCAGTTGAATTTGTCATTCCTCCGAAAGCTACGTAGTCAATCCACTCGTATGAAGAGTTACTTCCTTTAGAAGCACAATACGAAACTGAAGTTCCTAGCGTAGTAACATTTACTACATTACTAGCTGCTGACTCATTACTAGCTGCATCTTTTGCTTTTACTGAGAAGCTGTAGGCAGTGCTAGCTGTTAATCCAGTTACATTGTAAGTAGTTCCGGTAACGGTTGCCAACTTCGTCGCTCCGCGATACACGTCGTAACCCGTTACACCTACGTTATCAGTAGCTGCAGTCCAATTTAAGGTAAGGCTTGTCTGTGCAACGCTAGACGCGGCTAAACCAGACGGTGCTGTAGGTGCTTGCGTGTCTGCGGTTGCAGGGCCAATAACTACAGTATAGTCTTCAGTTTCTCCGTAATTGTACGATCCACAAGCAGCAGGTACTGCATTGTAACGCAATATCACACGCATTCTCGTCGCTCCTTCCGTTGCTCCTGCAGGAACGGTAAATGATCCACTCACAGGTGTATCTTTTGACGCTGCTTTTGTCCAAACAGTTTCCCCACTATCAGAGAAATCACCGTCTTTGTTATAATCTATAAATACACCGTATCCTTCGTTGTACACGGTTCCATTCCACTTAGGTGTGATGGTAATCGTATGAGAAGTTCCTTTTGCCAAGTTGGTTGAAACAGCTGTGTGGTCAGTATAACCGTTTCCTCCTGTTGAGGTGTTGTTGATAGTTCCTAATTGTACTTTCTGAATGTACTCATCTGAAACACTGTTTCCTTTAGAGGCACAGTATGAAATGGTCACTGCTGAGGTTGTGAAATTCACAGAAGCACTGTAAGCAGAGTTCCCAGAAGAACACTTACTACGCACTTGCACTTCGTACTGAGTAGAAGCAGTTAAACCACTTAAAGCAGTTGATGTAGCGCTAACAGCATTGGTAGTCCAAGCTGTAGTACCTACCTTGCGGTATCTTACATCATAGGTTGCACTGGTTACTGCACTCCAAGAAACGTTTGCTCCGGTAGCACTCACTCCTGAAGTAGTTACTCCAGTTGGTGTTGTCGCATTACAAACTACAGGAGTTCCTTTAATTCCAGTTACGATTAAACTAAAGTTTTGACTTCCTCCAGTTAAAGTTCCTTTGTGAGTCACGGTAATTGTGTATGTTCCAGAAGCTCCTGAAACATCCACTCTTTCATAAGGATCTACATTGTTATCTTGCTTCGCATTGGTTGTAGGTCCTGTTAATTTATATGGCAAATAAGTAGTTCCTGCTTTTGAAACTCTGATATCTAAATCATTAACTAAAACAGGTGCTGTCGAATTTACAGTAGTATTTGCCGTACCGGGTCTGTCGGTCCAAGAGATAGAAGCTAATAATGGGTTTGTTCCATCGCTATTTACTGTAATCGTATACGTTTGACCAGCATTCAAGGTTAACTCATCTATTTTTGATTGGTTCCCTTTCTGAGTAATTACTTGTGCTGCTTTTTTAGTGTTTAATAAACCCCATCCAAATACTGCATCAGGCCCAGAGGCACCAGCATCGTCGGCAGTGTGTAACGCTAAACCTTTTAACGTTGCCGCTTTCATGAATGAGCTTTGCGAAGCTTTGTAGTGCTGTTGTAACAACACCAACGATCCCGTTACATTCGGAGAGGCCATTGAGGTCCCTGTAATCGAATTATAAGCAGTATCGCTACTTGCATAGGTTGAATATACACCAGTACCGTTTCCAGTAATATCTGGCTTAATTCTGAAATCATCGGTAGGACCTTCACTACTAGAGCTATTGATCGATACAGAAACTAAGTTTCCACTCGGATCGACATTGGCATCTTGAGCGTTCGCTACAACTAAGTTATTCTTAGACGTAGCGTGTCCAGTTAACTTATCCCATCCAGAACCTCCAGTAGGATTGTTGTTGGCTGTGTTATCATTACCGTCGTTCCCCGCAGCCACAACCATCAAATAGTTAGGTGCGTTAAACATGATTTCGTCCCACGTACGAGAAACAGTAATATACCCACCAAAGAAGTGTTGTGGTAATTGTACTTGACCAAATTGGTTTCTCGTCGCGTATCCGTAAGAGTGATTCGAAACTAACATTCCATTAGCTGCCGCAGTAGTAGCCTCTGAAGTATCGTTATTCCAATCGTATCCTACAGCCTTGGCATGAGGTGCCATTCCTTTCGCATTGGCTACTACTCCTGATGCGATAATAGTTCCTGTTACGTGCGCAGCGTGGAAATTTTGGGTTGAAGTTCCATCACCGATAGAGAAACGATTGTTTCCTCCTGCACCGTCATACTCCTGGTGAGTAGTACGCGCTAATCCACCGTCCCAAACGTGAGCAGTCATTCCTTGTCCCATTAGGTTTAATCCTAAAGAACCTCCTGAATGTAAATGATTTGTTCTGGTTGATTTTGCTGCATCGACGTTAAATGTGGTGTAGTAAATTGGTTTACCGTCGACTACTCTTTGAAGTTCTAGCACTCTTCCGTCTTTCGTAGTAAATTTGGTTTCCCAACCATTTTGCTTCGCAAGTCTCAGTGCTTGTTTTCTTTCATTAGAAGCAGATTCTAAAAGATCTTGCTTCAACGACTCTAGTTTTGTTAAGTTGTATCCACGCCGGATTTGTTCAACTTCGCCTTTAGTTTGAGCCTGTAGTTGTGCTTGGAAAGTTAATCCAATAAACGCACCTGTAACTACAAGACTCTTAAAGTACTTGTGTTTCATTGTAAGAAGGGTTTTTAAATTAGTTTTTTGTTTTAATTTAAAATTAGATTTTTAAGATATTAAGTCTCAATAATTCAATAATTTGATTAAAACAGTGCCAAATATATAATTTTTTTTTTAACAAAAAAATAACACTTCTAAAACTGAAGACCGTAAATAGGGCTAAATCAACAAAAAACCCCGAGAAACTCTCGGGGTTTGGGATAGTATTAAATTATTATTATTTCAATAAATTACTTTTTAATAAGCTTATTTGTCAATAATTTTTGACCATCATTAAGTTCTAAGATGTAAACTCCTGAATTTAATTGAGATACATCAACAGCGCTTTGCGTTAATTCACCAGCCATCACTACACGTCCAATGGTATTTAACACTCTATAGCTCATAGAAGCTCCTTTTTCAGCAGCTACACGAACTTGAACAAAAGAAGTTGCTGGGTTTGGATAAACCATCACATCACTAGCCGTTTCATTTCCTAATGGTTGTGCATTTGACAAGGCTACAGCACCGTTATCTTTACTTGAAGCAGCCGTAATATTCACTGTGTAATCTTCAACTTCACCATCATCAAAAGTTTCACAAGCCGTTTGTGCTGCATTGTATTTCATAGAAACACGCATTCTCGTTTGACCTAAACTAGCTCCAGCCGGAACTTGTACAGTTGCTCGTAAGTTATTGGCACTTGAAGAAGATCCTGTAACCACTTTCTCACTTGCTTCAAAAGTTCCATTTTGGTTAAAGTCAATCCACACAGCCCAGTGCTCTGTATAAGCAGTACTCTTAAATCCAGCACTGATAATCATATCATTTGAACTACCGCGTGCTAAGCTCGCTACTTTTGCTGTATAATCTTTGTAACCTCCGTCATCACCAGAAGGGTTTTTCATTCCTCCTAATTCAACATTATCAATCCACTCATACGTAGAACGATTCGATTTAGACCCACAATAAGTCACTGCATTTGACTGCGTAGTTACGCTAAGTGCCGCACTTGAAGCCGATACGTTTCCTGCAGCATCTTTAGCTCTTACAGAGAAACTATAGGTAGTTCCTGCCGTTAACGAAGTAATATTTGCTGAAGTTCCTGTAACCGAACCTAATTTAGATGATCCTTGATATACATCGTATCCAGTTACCCCAACATTATCAGAAGCAGCCGACCAATTCAACGTAAAGGATGTTTTTGTCACGCTTGCAGCTGATAAATTCGTTGGAGCAGTTGGTGCTTGCGTATCTGCTGATGAAGCTCCAGAAACAACTGAAATAGCATCAATTGCAGCATCAGATCGATACGACGAAGCTGTAGTCAAATGGAATCTCACTTTTAATTTTTTAGAAGCCAAGTTTACTTCTGCATCTTTCCAAGAGTTTCCTTGGTCTCCAGACTTACTCCAAACACTTGTCCAAGTAGAACTTCCGTCTTCTTGTACTTCTAATTTCAACGTTCCCATACTGCTACCATACATGTGGTACTTAAACTTAAATTTCGCATTTGAAACACTGCTTAAGTCAAAACAAGGACTGTTAAAAATCGCTGTTTTTGTCGGGTAGTTTGGATTCGATGATTCTGTAAACATATAATAGCTTCCAGCAGCAGCTGAAGATGGTCCTGTAGATGATGAAGGGGTTCCGTTCGCATCTCTCGTCCAATCAAAATTGTCATCAGTAGCTTGTGTCCATGCTCCAATACCACTTTCAAAACTCTCGCTGTATGGGAAAGAACTCACTGTTGACGAACACGCGCTTGGTGTTGGTGTTCCACCACCGCTTCCGCTTTTATCAGATAAAGCAAGTGCTCTACGTGCTCCACCTTCTGCTAAGTAGGTACGCATTCTGTTCTTTTGTCCTGTAGTGAACAAGTTCATACAAGAATCGTCAGAATAATCCATAAAGTTCTGTACCATATCTTCAGATCCACAAGAAACATGTCCTGTTTTACATCCGTAGTTTGCGGCATCTGACTCAGGTGTATCCGATACGAAATCGTCAGTTCCACAAGGTCCATCACCCCAAATATGACGTAAACCTAAGTAGTGTCCAACCTCGTGCGTTGTTGTTCTACCTCCGTCAAAAGGTGCCTTCGCTGTTCCTGTACGTCCAAAATACTGATCTGCCATAACCACACCGTCTAACGACTTGTCAGTCATCCATGGGAACTGTGCATATCCTAAGATGCTTCTTCCATCAGAAGTACGTAAGTTATCTACAACCCACATATTCAAATACTCTGCTGTATTCCAAGGACTGATTCCTCCTGCAGAGTTCTTTTTCATACCGTTCGTATCGGTAATCCAAGTAGAAGTACTCGTTTGTTTTCTGACGATCCCTGTAGTTGGGTTCCCGTTAGGGTCTACTTTCGCCAAGTAAAATTCAATTTCTGAATCTGCCGCCTGTGACCATTTATTGGTCTTATCCGAATTGGTACGACGGAAATCTTCATTCAATACGTCTAATTGCGATTGAATTTGAGCATTGCTAATATTGTTGGTACTGTTTGTGTATAAAACGTGTACAACCACAGGTATTTTGATGATGTTTCCTTCAATTTTTCTGTGGTTTTTTGCCAATTCCTTCACTTTTCGCTGCGTAAAAGCTTCCATTTGCTCCATTCTGTGACGTGCGTCTGGATTTTTGGTAAGGTCCTGTTCTAACATCTCCATCACTGCACAAGAGCGCTTCACCGGAGTAGGTGTTTGTTGGGCAAAAGCAGTAGCGCCCATAAATAAGCATGACAATGCCAGGGTAATTGTTTTTTTCATTAAGAAAGGGTTTTTAAGTTACTTTGTTTACGTGTGTACGTCTTTAATAAATCGTTAGCTTTTTATATTTTTTAACAAATAATCACTAACAATTAACTAAAAACAGCGCCAAATATATAATTTTTTTAACATAAAAATAACATTATAGGAAAATCACCCTTTTTTCTTTGAAGTAAAAACACTAAAAAACCCCGAGAAACACTCGGGGTTTTAACCATTAAAATTTTTTTATTTTTTTTATTTTTTTGCTTACTAAACTTCTGATTATTGCTTAATAAACTTCTGAGTCAAGGTTTTTTGACCGTCGTTTACCTCCAAAATGTACATACCAGCCTCTAGTTTAGTTACTGGAATCGTTTTAGTCAAGGTACCAGAATACACGGTACTACCTAAGGCATTCACGATTTTCACGGTAGCCGTTTGTACACCGCTCGCTAAAGATACTTGAATAAAATCAGTAGCTGGACTCGGATACGCCATCAGGTCTAAACCGCTGTTGTTACCAAGTTCTTCTGCGGCTACTTCAACCGATTTAACGGCACTTGAGGTAATATTCACTGTATAGTCTTCTACTTCTCCGTAAGAGAACGTTTCACAGGCAGTTTGCGCGGCATTCCACTTCATAGAAACACGCATTCTAGTTTGACCTAGCGCGGCATTCGCAGGCACTGACACATTATAACTTAAGTTATTAGCACTTGAAGAAGACCCTGAAGCTACTTTTTCACTGTCAGAGAAGGTTCCGTCTTTGTTGTAGTCAATCCAAATAGCCCAGTGTTCTGTATAAGAGCTACTTCTAAAACCAGCGCTTACTAACAACTGATTTGTACTACCCGGGCTGATATTTGCTACTTTACTTGTGTAATCTTTGTATCCACCGTCATTTCCGGTGCTGTTTGTCATACCACCAAATGACACGTAGTCAATCCACTCATAGCTTGAGTTATTTCCTTTAGAAGCACAATACGAAACGGTATTTCCTTGCGTAGTTACATTGACAACATTACTCGCCGCTGACTCATTTCCAGCTGCGTCTTTTGCCTTTACAGAAAAGCTATAAGCAGTATTGGCTGTTAAACCAGTTACGTTGTAATTCGTAGTCGTTACCGACGCTATTTTAGTTGCTCCTCGGTACACATCGTACCCAGTTACCCCGACGTTATCGGTTGCAGCTGTCCAGGCTAAACTCAAGCTTGTTTGAGCCACACTAGAGGCCGCTAAACTCGTTGGTGCAGTTGGCGCCTGAGTATCGGCTTGAGCAGCAGTAATGTTTACCGTATAATCTTCTGTTTCTCCGTAATTATAAGTACCACAAGCACTAGGCACTGCATTGTATCTTAAAATTACACGCATTCTTGTCGCTCCTTCTACCGCTCCTGCAGGAACAGTAAAGCTCGTGCTCACAGGCGTATCTTTTGACGCTGCCTTCGTCCATACCGTTTCTCCACTGTCTGAGAAATCTCCGTCTTTATTATAATCAATAAACACACCGTATCCTTCGTTGTACACCGTTCCGGTCCACTTTGGAGTTATGGTAATGGTATGAGAAGTTCCCTTAGCTAAATTCGTTGAAATTGCGGTGTGATCCGTATAGCCACCACCTCCAGCAGAGGTATTGTTAATAGTACCTAAAGCGACTTTTTGTATGTACTCATCCGCAACGCTATTTCCTTTTGAAGCACAGTAAGAAATGGTCACCGCTGTCGTGGTAAAGTTAACCGAAGCACTGTAGGCCGAATTCCCAGAAGCACATTTACTTCTTACCTGCACTTCGTATTGCGTAGTTGCTGATAATCCACTTAAGCTCGTCGAAGTTCCAGATACCGCATTGGTCGTCCACGAAGAAGTTCCTGTTTGACGGTAACGCACGTCATAGGTAGCGCCGCTAACTGCTGACCAAGAAACCGTAGCTCCTGAGGCCGTTACACTTGACGTGGTTACCCCTGTAGGTACAGTCGCATTACACGAACCTCCTCCGCCACCAGTCTTATCAGATAAGGCTAACGTTCTTCGAACTCCACCTTCTTCTAATACTGCACGCATTCTGTTTTTTTGTCCAAGTGTATATAAATTCATACAAGAATCATCAGAATAATCCATGTAGTTTTGAACCATATCTTCGCTTCCACACGACTGGTGTCCGGTAGCACAATTGTAATTAGCTGCGTCAGATTCTGGAGTGTCAGAAACAAAGTCATCCACACCACAACCACCGTCACCCCAAATGTGACGTAAGTTTAAATAATGTCCAATTTCATGAGTAGTAGTTCTACCTTTATCAAAAGGTGCAGACAAATAGAATCCTGATCCTTTTGCCGAGCTTCCGAAGTACTGTGGGCTCATTACAACTCCGTCGGTAGCTGCACTACCTCCAGGAAATTGTGCATATCCAAGAATTCCTCCTCCAATATTACACACCCACATATTTAAGTATTCCGCAGTATTCCAAGGATCCACTCCTCCCTGCGATGATTTTTTCATGGCATCACTTGTTCCCCATGATGTCTTTGTCGATGATTTTCTAGTAATTCCGTTGGTTGGGTTTCCGCTCGGATCTACTTTTGCTAAGTAAAACTCTATTTCTGTATCGGCAGCTTGTGACCATTTATTGGTCTTGTCCGAATTGGTACGACGGAAATCTTCATTAATCACATCTATTTGTGACTGGATTTGCGCATCGCTAATGTTTTCTTGTGCTTTGCTGTAAATTACGTGGACTACTACGGGAATTTGGATGACGTTTCCAACAATTTTCCCATGGTTGTGTTCCAGTTCTTTTACGCGTTGTTTTGTAAAGTTTTCGATGTCTTGCATTCGTTGTTTTAACATCGGATCATTGGACTGTCGGTATTCCAAATTATGCATCGTATGGCAATTCCGTTTTGATTGAGCGACAATAACGCCCACGAATAACATACACATCAGTGTAATCGTAGTTCTAAGTTTCATTTTAGAAGGGTTTTAGTTAAAAAATTAATTATTAGTTTACAATTTTATTAAAATCATATCAAATATATAAAATCATATACTTAGAAACAAGTAAATACCACACTAACAACAGGTTAAGTGATTAGGGCAGTTGAATTAAAAAATGTACATTTACACAAAAGTCCCGTAAATGCTAGCGTTATCGAATGTTTCAGTGCAATTTAAAGGCACTAAAAAAATTATAAAAAACATAAATTACTCATTACCAAGGAATACAATTTTAGGTATCGTTGGAGAAAGCGGAAGTGGAAAATCCGTTAGTTCGCTAGCTATCATGGGATTACTACCAAAAACAGCAACTATAGGAGGGAGCATCGTGTTTGACGGTATCGATTTGACCACTTTACACGAGGCAGAAATTCAAAAACTTCGCGGAAATCGCATTGCGATGATATTCCAAGAACCCATGAGCTCACTGAATCCAACCTTAACCTGTGGACATCAAGTTGCAGAGATTCTCAAAAAACACGGCAAGGTAAATTCCGCCGCTATCAAGTCAAAGGTTATCGAGTTGTTTGAGCAAGTTAAACTTCCGAGGGCAGCCCAATTGTACCACAGTTACCCACATGAAATTAGTGGAGGGCAAAAGCAGCGCGTAATGATCGCCATGGCAATTGCGTGTAAACCCGATGTACTGATCGCTGATGAGCCTACCACGGCACTGGATGTAACCGTACAAAAAGAAATAGTACTCCTTTTAAAAGAACTGCAAGAAACATCAGGAATGAGTATTGTATTCATTTCACATGATTTAGCTTTGGTTTCAGAAATCGCAGACCATGTCATAGTAATGCATAAAGGAACCATTGTAGAGCAGGGGACAGCAGCCGAAGTGTTTTTAAACCCTAAAGAAAACTACACTAAGGCGCTAATCAACTCTCGTCCTAATTCGCGTTTTCGCTTGAAAAAGCTTCCGACAGTCCAAGATTATATGGCTGGGACTGTACACACAGCATTATATACGGATGAGGAGCGTGAGAAATTTCACAATAAGCTATACGAACAACCTCCACTTCTCCGTGTTGAAGGCATCACCAAACACTACAAATCAGGAGGAGGATTTTTAACTCCTGAAAAAGTTGTTACTGCTGTGAATGACGTATCGTTTAAACTCTACGAAGGCGAAACTCTGGGCTTAGTAGGGGAGAGCGGCTGTGGAAAATCGACTTTAGGTAGGAGTATTTTACAGTTAGAAACTATTGACCAGGGTGAAATCTATTACCGCGGAAAATCGATTACCTCCCTTAAGAAAGGAGAATTAAAAGCACTACGCAAAGAAATCCAAATCATATTTCAAGATCCTTTTTCGTCGCTCAATCCAAGAATTCCTGTTGGTCAGGCCATCTTGGAACCCATGAAAGTTCACAAAATACTCAAGAATAAAGCAGAACGCACAGCATACGTGCTTGAATTATTGGAAAAAGTGGGCTTGCAAAAAGAGCATTTTGACCGGTACCCACACGAATTTTCCGGAGGGCAACGTCAGCGCATCGGCATTGCCCGAACCATAGCTTTGCAACCCAAACTCATTATTTGTGATGAATCTGTTTCAGCATTGGACGTTTCGGTACAGGCGCAGGTACTAAACCTGTTAAACGAATTAAAAGCCGAATACAAATTCAGCTATATTTTTATTTCACACGATTTGTCTGTTGTCAAATACATGTCTGATCAACTACTTGTAATGAATGGAGGAAAACTAGAAGAAATCGACGATGCGGACCAAGTGTATCGAGCTCCTAAAAGTACGTATACGCAAGCACTCATTGATGCCATTCCTAAGGGAATCTAATGTTTTTACAAAAGGTATATTAATGGTATATTGCACCGTTAAAAAATGAATTCATGAAAATTATTGTACCTATGGCTGGAATCGGTTCACGATTGAGGCCACATACGCTTACAGTTCCTAAACCATTGACTGTAATTGCGGGAAAAACTATTGTTCAACGACTCGTAGAGAACATCGCATCGGTATTGCAAGATCCTATTGAAGAAATCGCATTCATCATCGGACCTGTAGCCAAGGGATTTCCAGCGAATACCCAGCAAGATTTGCTAGCAATAGCGGAAGAATTAGGTGCTAAAGGAAGTGTATATGTACAAGAGGAAGCCCTGGGTACAGCACATGCTATTTACTGTGCAAAAGAATCGCTTAGCGGTCCTTGTATCGTTGCTTATGCCGATACTTTATTCAAAGCGGACTTTACTTTAGACGTCAATGCTGATGGGGCAATTTGGGTGAAGCAAGTAGCAGACCCGAGTGCTTTCGGAGTGGTAAAACTACAAGACGGTATTATTACTGATTTCGTGGAAAAGCCTAAAGATTTCGTTTCTGACTTAGCCATCATCGGGGTATACTACTTTAAAAGTGGTGATAAATTACTCGAAGAAATCCAATACTTAATCGACAATGATTTAAAAGAAAACGGTGAATACCAAATTACCAATGTACTGGAATCTTTAAAGCAACAAGGCGCTCAATTCATTCCTGGAAAAGTCGATGCTTGGATGGATTGTGGAAAAAAAGATCCGACTGTAGACACCAACAAACAAATTCTTATTTTTGAAGAGGAAGCAGGGGCGAATTTGGTTTCAGAAGACGTCGTTTTAGAGAATTCTAAGATCATTCAACCTTGTTACATCGGAAAAAATGTTATTTTAAAGGACAGTACCATAGGACCGCACGTTTCAATTGGAGCTGGGAGTACGATAGAAAATGCTACGATCGTAAACTCACTAATTCAAAAAAACGTGCAAATTAGCAATGCTAAGTTAGACAATGCCATGATTGGAAATCATGCTAAATACAATGGAAACTTTACCTCAGTAAGCATAGGTGATTATACGGAACTCATATAACAAGCTCAATCCATTATTCGAGCAAAGCACGCGACGTATTAAGCAATTAATACTGATTGCTTTGCTCGGCTGTGGAGTAACTTTTAAAGCACAAGCACAGGACAGTATCCCGCAAGTGGATGCGCAGTTACTCAAAAAAAAGTTAGACTTTCAAGAGCTCTTTTTTAGTGCTATTACAGACAAGGCCATCCAAAACTATCAAAAGGCAATTACGGCCCTGGAAAAATGTAACGAACTCGTTCCTAATGACATTGCGGTACTTTTCGAGCTCTCCAAGAATTACCATTTCTTAAATCGCTATGTCCCGGCCGTAAACTATGCAGAACAGGCCTTAGCGTTGGACCCTAAAAATTTGTGGATCGCAGAACACTTAGTTAAGGTGTACCGAAATCACAACGCCTTTGACAAAGCCGTTAGTCTGCAAAAAAAAATCATCGCAAATTATCCTAAAAAGAAAGGGGACCTCGTGTATTTGTACCTGCGAAAGAACGATTTAAACAATGCCAAGCTCATTTTGGAAGAGCTAAAAACGGCCAAATTACTTTCTCCTCGATTGAGAAGAATCCACAATCAACTGATGGCCTACCAGAAAAAAAGGCGACAAGCAGCTGTGCCTTCGAAAGAATCAGGTGATCTCGTTGCGGCCTTCGAAAAGGACAGTTCCTTTAAAATATTAAAACCCCTTTTAACCAAACTCGACAGCGCTAAAGACGCGAAACTACTCGCATACAGCGAAAAAGGGTTGAGCCTGTACCCAGCACAACCTTTTGTGTATTTGATGCACGCTAAAGCCCTTTACCGAAATAAAAAATATAAAAACGCGTTAGAAAGCCTAGAAAACGGCATTGATTTTGTTATCGATAATCCAAACATGCTCAAAGACTTCTACAAGGAGTTTGTAAAGAATTACCAACGTATGGGCAATGCTAAAAAAGCGAGTTTTTACAAAAAGAAATTATAGCTCTCTAAAATACAGAATGTAAGAAATTCATGAAAAAATACCTCTACATACTACTCTTAACGCTATTAACAGCGGCCTGTTCCAGCAAAAAAGCCATCCAAACCCAGGCTAATGCCATCAAGGAAATGTCGGCCCGAAGGGTAGCTAAAAAGCATGCCGCACATTATTTTCAAGAAAAAACCATCGATGCCAAACTCAAAGTCAACTATCGAAATGACAAAGAGCGATTGGGGTTTTCTGTACGTATGAAAATTGAGAAAGACAAAGCTATTTGGTTAAAGGGAACCAAACTCATCACTATTTTCAAGGCGAAAATCACACCTAAAAAAGTGCGTTTCTACTCGCCTTATACCAAGAGCTATTTTGACGGTGATTTTGCCATGCTCAAAAAGCTATTAGGAACTGACATCAATTTTGAACAATTGCAAAACCTATTGCTAGGTCAAGCTATTTTTGATGTCAAAAGCAAGCGTCAACAGGTAAATATCGTAGAGAATTCCTATCGTTTATCTCCTAAAAGACAATCGCGATTGTTCGATGTCTTTTTTTACATCAATCCGTTTAACTACAAACTCAATAAGCAATCGTTGATAAATCCGATAGGCAATCAACGCCTCGATGTTTCATACCCGAAGTACTTGGATAAGAAAAAGGCCTTGTTCCCCAACAAAATAAACATCGTAGCTAAGGCCAACCAGAAATCGACCAACATCGATATGACAGTACGTTCTATCCAATTCAACACGCGATTAAACCTAGATTTTTCCATTCCGAAAGGCTATAAAGAAATTCAGTTGTAGATGAAAAAAGCACTCCATATTTTCGTTTTTATTAGTGCCCTGTGTTTTACAGTGCTCGCTCAAGCCCAAAGCCAACGAGAGCTTGAAAAAAAGCGCAACAAACTGAAAAAAGAAATCAAGCAAGTAAATGAACTCTTGTTCAAAACCAAGAAGAAGAAGAGCAATGCCTTAGAGGACCTGAAAGATTTAAATCAAAAAATCAGTGTCCGCGAGCGCTTGATAGAAACTATTGAAATGGAATCTACGGAACTCGAAAATACCATTGCTAAAAATACCACAAAACTCGAAGGTTACGAAAAAGACCTCGCCAATTTAAAAAAGGACTACTCAGAAATGGTGGTAAAAACCCACAAGAGTAAATCCATGCAAAGTAAAACCATGTTCTTGTTGTCTTCACAGAGCTTTTATCAGGCATACAAACGCGTGAAGTACATGCAACAGTACAACGAATTTAGAAAAAAGCAAGGAGAGGCTATTTTAGCCCGTGCCGAAGCCATAAAAAAACTAAACGACTCTCTATCGCGCCAAAAAAACATCAAAGAGCGTCTTATCACCGAAGAAAAAGAACAAAAAGACGAAATAGAAAACGATAGAAAAGATCAGGAGAAACTGATTACCACTATCAAAAAGCAAGAGAGTAAGTACAAAAACTCACTCCTAAAAAAACAAGCTGCAGAGCGCAAAATCCAAGCGCGTATCGATCGTTTAATTCGCGAGGCCATCGCGCGTTCTAACCGCAAAAAGAAAAAGGCGAAAGGAAGTAAGAAAAGTAAAAAATCAGCAGAGTTTACTTTGAATGCTGCAGAAAAGAAATTACTGGCTAATTTTCAACAGAACAAGGGTAATTTGCCTTGGCCTGTGAAGGGTATTATTACCCGTAAGTACGGTATTCAACCGCATCCTACCTTTTCTGGAATTACGATCAACAGTACCGGATTGCACATTGCCACCAAGGCCAATACAGCGGCCAAAAGTATCTTTACAGGAAAGGTACTAGCCATTCAAAAAAATGCCGATGGTAAGAAGTCCGTTTTGGTACAACACGGAAATTACATCTCGGCGTATAACAATTTAGAGTCCGTTTATGTCAAAAAAGGCGAGGCCGTCAAAACCGGGCAAAAACTAGGGAAGGTTTTTACCGATAGAGTTACCGGTAAAACCAAACTCGGATTTGTATTATTTAAAAACACCGTTCGTCTGAACCCAGCAGAGTGGATTCAATAAACTAACAGCCCGTGAAAAACGCAGCAAACATCATCATCGTTATCATAGCCGTTATGGCTATATTGGTCATCGGAAAAGGGATCTTAATTCCATTTGTATTTGCCTTGATATTCTGGTTTCTCACGCGAGAAATTCGCAAAACAATTTATCGCATTCCCTTTGCAAAACGCTTTATTCCTAGATGGTTGAGCAACATCCTGGTTTTTACGTTTATCATCCTCAGTTTTAGCGCTATTTCTGAAATTATCACCAACAGTATCGGTAATTTGACCAGTTCGTATCAAACGTATGAAAAAAACGTAGATCAGATCATTCAAAAAGTAGATAGCTACTTCCATATGGATCTGGTGAACTCGGTGAAAGCCTTGGTCGGAAAATTCGATTACGGATCTGTTTTAGGAGATATCGCCAACGGCATCAGCAGTTTGTTAGGCGATACGTTTATGATCGTTATTTACGCTTTGTTTATCTTTTTAGAAGAATCTAGTTTCAAGAAAAAAATCGGAAAATTATTCGGCAATGATAAAACCCATCCTGGAAGCGTTCAAAACATGCTAGGAAAAATAGAGGCTTCCATCTCAAACTACTTACGCCTAAAAACCTACGTGAGTTTGCTAACGGGGGTACTGAGTTATATCGTTTTGTTGATTGCCGGAGTTGACAGTGCTCCTTTTTGGGCCTTTTTAATTTTCTTGTTGAATTATATCCCGACTATCGGATCACTCATTGCCACGGTTTTCCCTGCAGTATTCTCTTTACTGCAATTTGGAGAGGTTACCCCTTTCCTTATCGTGTTGATTGCAGTAGGCTGTATTCAGGTAATCGTAGGAAATATTATCGAGCCCAAACTCTTTGGAAAATCGTTAAACCTAAGTCCTTTAGTAACGATTTTATCACTTGCTGTTTGGGGAAAAATATGGGGCATCACTGGTATGGTACTCAGTGTCCCCATAACGGTTATTATGATTATCATCTTTTCTCAGTTTGAAAAGACTAAATCTGTAGCGATACTCTTATCGGAAAATGGCGATATTGAGGAAATTTAGCTCGTTTAAGCCAAAAACAAGGCTTTGAGCTCTGTAGCATCCTTTGGAAGCATTTTACCCGCTAAAACAAGGCTTAATTGCTTTCTTCGTAAGGCTCCATCATAACGCTGCTTTTCCAATTCTGTTTCTGGTTTGATTTGAGGAATCGGAACGGGCTTCCCTGTTTCATCCACAGCTACAAAGGTATAGATCCCTTCATTTACCTTAGTTTTCTCACCAGACTGACGGTCTTCGATCCACACATCTACATATACCTCCATAGACGACTTAAATGCTCTAGAAACTTTCGCTTCTATGGTTACCACGCTTCCCACGGGTACCGACTTTGTAAAGGCGACATGATTTACAGAGGCCGTAACCACGATTCGTCTTGAATGACGACGCGCAGCAATACTACACGCTCTGTCCATACGTGCTAACAACTCACCCCCAAAAAGGTTGTCTAAGTAATTCGTTTCTCCTGGCAACACTAAATCTGTCAGTGTTGTAAGAGATTCTTTCGGCGCTTTTGCTCTCATATTTCAAATTTGATGCAAAGATACGCAATGTGATAGGAAAGGACGGCTATATTTTAGCCTAAAAACTTACTGTTTGTGTAGTAACCAAGCATCTTTGGTAATGGTCGCTTTGATTCTCATTAATGCCTCGCGAGCCTCTTCTTGAGTTTGATAACTACCAAAAACAACTTGGGTTAATCCCCATTCGTTTTCACCGATAATTTTGGCATTGTAGCCCATCTCTTGAAGTTCCTCGAGTTTTTTGTCGGCATTTTTCAACGATTGAAAAGCTCCAGCTACTACGTGAAAATTTTTGAGCGCTTCTTTGTTTACCTCCAAATCTATAGAAGGAAGCGGAGCCTCACTGATAAACGTCGCTGTTTGAATTTTCTTTTTTAGCGTTGCTTCTTGATCCGCTACTGCAGCAGCTTTCTCTTGTTGCGTATACGCGTACCAACCTGTAATTCCAACTCCTACGATAGCAGCGGCAACTGTTACACGCTTTACCAAAGGAATGAGTTTTGACTTCGTAGACACAGGTGATTCTTCTACTGTATTCACTGGTATAACTGGTGTTTCTTCGCGTTCTACTTGCTGTCCTGGTGTAGCCGCCAACCCATAAGCTTCCAGTAAGAAATTGGTTTCTAAATTCGGTTCGAAAACCAATTGCTCAGCGTCATTAAGGGTTACAGTTCCCACTTTTCCGATGGTAACGGTTCCCGTTTTTACTTCGGTCTTCCAAAGCGCCACTTGCTCGTGGATTTGCTCGGTAGCCTTTTCAAAAGAAATGCGCTCTGCAGAGGCGATGTAATTTGCCAACAAACCATCATTGTGCTGTAAATACGCATTGAAGGTCACCTGCTTTTTGGGCGGGTGAAACATCGAGGTCTCCTCGTCGAGGACTGCACTGACTTTATTCGTTACAAATCCACCGAAATTCGGAACTATGACACAATCGTATCTGTACAATAAATCACTGATGTAGTTGGCTAATCTCATAGATACAAAACTAGTAATTTTCACCGGTTGAACGTCCTTCGTGGTGTAATACTTATCAACAGTTTATTTGTACCTTGATAACCAAACTATTAGACTATGAAAAACACTGCACTTTACGCGCTTCTCCGCTTACAATCTTGTAAGAAAATAGGGGCCAAAACCGCGAGAAGACTCCTTGCTGCCGTAGGGAGCCCAGAGCTAATTTTCAAGGAAAAGAAGGCGACTTTATTAAAAATCCCAGGCATTGGACCTCAGTTAGTTTACGAACTTTATCAACCAGAGGCACGAAGAAAAGCCGACGAAGAGCTCCGTTACCTATCAAAAAACCGCTATCGCACTCTTACTTTATTGGACGCGGACTATCCGAAACTGCTCAAACACTGTTCTGATGGTCCTATCGTCCTATTTACCGATGGCAATTTGGCTTGGAATACCCAACGAATCATCGCTATTGTCGGTACGCGCAGAGGTACTGCTAGCGGTCGGGCGTTTTGCAACCAACTCATAGAAGTACTGGCCCCCTTCCAACCGATTATCGTAAGCGGATTTGCTTACGGGGTTGACATTTGCGCACATCGAGCGGCCATTAGCCAACAACTACCCACAATTGCCATTTTAGCTCACGGCATGGAAACCTTATATCCCAAAAGTCACAAACCATATGTTGAAACTATAAACAACAACGGTGGCTTTATCACTGAATTCTTCCACTACGAACTCCCTTGCAGAGAACACTTTATCAAGAGAAATCGCATTATTGCCGGGATCACTGCGGCTACCGTGGTTATCGAATCGGCCGCCAAAGGAGGTGCACTTCTAACGGCTGATTTTGCCCATGGCTACCAACGTGAAGTATTTGCTGTTCCAGGTCGTCCCTCTGACCTCTATAGCAGCGGTTGTAATCAGCTAATTAAAAACCAAAAGGCACGAATGCTTACCTGCGTTGACGATATCGCTCGAGAACTCATGTGGAACAAAGCGAATACTCCCCAACAAATTCCACTTCCCACACAACTTGCTCCTAACGAAAAAAAACTGATTGTACAAATGAAAAACAGCGGTAAAATTGACTTGGATTCACTAGCTATCAGCACGGAACTTCCCGTTCAAGAGGTGGCTTCACTCTTAATTCAACTAGAACTTCAAGGTCATGTTCGTTCTCTTCCAGGAAAGCTATTTGAACACGTTCAACATTAAAAAACAGGCGGTTACTAAAAAATGATGCTGGATTCAAAATCAACGGGGGGTAAAACCTCAAAAAAATCGCTATTTTTGATAAAAACCCGTAGCACTATGTCTTCAGAAGAAAAATTGATGTCTCAAAAAAAACCAGCTTTTCCGGTCACTGAAGAGCTCCATGCCTATTTGACCGAACACAGCAGGAATATCAAAATTCCAATTTTCTACGAAGATTTGCTGCGCTTTCAAGGGTCGATAGTCGTTTACGATAAAAACGATGTAGACACCCTTTGGGTACGTACGTACTATTCCGAATTTGAGCGAGAAGAAATCGATTTAAGTTTAAAAAAGGTATACACCATTTTGCATTCTAACGGTAATGAAGAAACCATCCCATACCTCAACATCGATGCTATCGACTACTGTACCTTTGGGAACTCCAAGCCCTTTCGAGTAAAAGTGCGTAATATTCTCAATGATAACTATACCTATTTCTACGTCAAAAAAACAGACGCCTCTCGAATTTACGGTCTGGAATTAGAACATATACTCTCGCCGTATAATTTAAATTTCTTGGTTTATAAAGACACCCTTATCGAAGAGCACATTGCAGGAATTCCTGGAGATGACTTTATCAAAGAATTTCTGCCTAAATGCCGAGAATCGGAAAAAGCTCAGATCGCCAAAGAGTTTGTAAAGTTCAACGAGCGTTGTATGATCAGACTGCTAGGGGATATGCGTTCGTACAACTACGTTATTGTACCGACACACGACTTTGACCACGTCGTTTACAAGATCAGAGCTATTGATTTTGATCAACAGTGTTTTGAAGGAAAGTTTAAAGTCTACTACCCACAGTTTTTTAAAGAAAATTACCCGATGGTAGCATTGGTAGGCGACAAACTTCACGAAGCCTCTATCAACCAATACCGCATCGAAGAGCGCTCCATAGTAGCCAAACGCATACTGAGTTCAGAACAGCGTATTCAACAGTTGATTTTCTGTATGAAAAACGATGTCATTTCAACCGATAAAAACATTCAGTTACTCAAGCAGCAAGTTTTTGATTTTACAAAAGATATCGCCTTCAAAAAGAGTAGTAATATGGGAGAAATTCTAGAAACTGCCTTAGAGTTTGTCAAGAGGAATTACGAAAACATGAGTGTTTTATAAGAAAAAAACCGCCCATAAGGCGGTTGCTATATCGTTAATTTTTGTAGACCAGTCCAATTGAAAAGCCGCGCTCATTTCCGAAGTTACGACCGTCCAAATTCAGGCCATACCCCGCTGAAATACCGAATTGCTGTTGGTATACTGGTACATAAACATCAAAACTCAAATTGGTATAATCAACTTCTGTTTGCGACAAGGCTGTAGGACCGCCATTGGCACCAAATTCTGCTGATCCGATATCATACCCCGAAGTAGAATTTTGAATACCGAGCTTTGCGTGTGCGTAAATCCACGAGTTGTAATAACCGAGTTTAAAACTGTGTAATAAGGCATTTGGAACGCTGAAATCGCTGTTACTTCGCAAACTCACTCCGGTTTGTACTTCGGCAAACAGGTTTATTTGAGTCGTAAATTGTGCAATCGCAATTCCGTCAAAGGCCGTTGCCTTATTCCCAATAGAAATAATTCCATTTCCTTCGTAGTTACTGAGGGGAAAGCTAATTCCAGAAGCTGCTCCCAAAGAGAATTTACTTCCTCCTTCAAAATGATGTTCAAACAATCGCGCTTTTAAAAACAACGATAAATCTTGAATTCCACTCTGTTTGCTTTTTTGGTGAACTGGATCGAGTGTTCCCGCTTCACTTTCTACTGAAATATACGGAACACTTGCTACTGCCGATAACCAATTGTTAATTCCGTATTCACCGTAAATCCCGAGGATGGTCGAATTAATAGCACCCAAATTTGCCGGGTTGCTAGCCGTCAATGTTTCGCCTCTATAAAATTGATCATAGCTCTTGTTGGAATAGCTCAAAGCCACGGTAAAACTGTTCTTTTCCGGATAAAATCCGGTAACAGGTGTTTGAGCATTTACAAAAAAAGGACAACAAAAAAGCATAGCAATTCCTAAGAAGGGCTTTTTTAATGAAAACATAGTGCGTTAGTTTTTAGTTTGCTACTTAGACGACTAAATTCTCAAACACTTACACCAGGAACTACTTATTGTTACTTCGAATACTTTCAATAACGACGGTTGCCAAAATCAAACCTCCTCCTAAAAGGGTGTATACCGTTGGTACTTCATCTAGAAATAACAAGGCGAGTACTATTCCGAAAATAGGTTGTACGCTACTGATAATGCTGGCTGTGGCAGCAGAGAAAAACTGAAGCGAATGGACCATTAAACTGTGCCCGATGGCTGTAGTTAGCAACGCTAACAATAGTAAATACGGCCATTGACTCACAAAACCAGAGCAGTCCATAAAAAACAGGGTAGGAGCCAAGCACACTGCGATAATCAATGTCTGATAGAGCATCAGCATAACGCCGTTATACTGGGTAACAAACTGCTTTAAAATCAATAATCTAATGGAATAGCACAAGGCAGATAGCAAGCCGAATAAAATACCTTGAACATGCGTACTTTCCAAACTAAACTCTGGTGATAAAATATATAACCCAGTGAGCACCATTCCGCCCAGAACCAGATAAATCGGATTAAATTTCACCTTCAAAAAAACGGGTTCTAAAAAGGCAATCATAACTGGAAAGGTATACAACGACAGCATTCCCGTTGCTACGTTAGAAAGTTTGAGTGCATAAAAATAAGTAATCCAATGGGCTGCCATAAAGATTCCTCCGATAATAAAGGGGCCGTAATGCGCTTTTTTACGAATGCGAAGGTCAATTTTTTTCACTTTACAAAACAGTAATAAGATCGGAAAAGCAAAGGCCGACCTAAACCATACGATGACCTCAGAAGGCATTGCAATATACCTTCCTAACACTCCAGAAGTACTGATAAACAGCGTTGCTAGTAACAAACCTGCAAGTTGTTTAATATGTTGATTTTGCATGTGGTAATTTTGAATTCCAAATGTAGGAAAGTAGAATCTAATTTGACCAATCACTCCGTAATTTAAATGAAAAATCAACTACTTTTTAAAATTTGTTTAAGTTAGCCTTTCCAATAAATTTCTATGATCAAAGATTATCTCAACTATTTGTACAAATGTTATCAAGCCGACAATAATGAGAGCGGTATGCTTAACTTTTTTGCGGCGAAATACGAACACCAATCACTGGTCAAACCAGTGGAGGAATTGACCAATAACCAATATCCTCTTCAATTTGTAAAAGACAGTATTGCCAAATCCATACAACAAACATTAACCTTGTACAGCAACGATAAGGAGCTCTGGTATGCAACGTTATTTTGTACGGGAAAAAGAAAGGATTTTAGAAAGCGAACCCAGGTACTACAGGCACCGCTATTTTTATACAAAGCCCAATTAGTAAACAGAGAAGACGACCACTTTATCAAGATAGATCACGACTCCAGATGCCTGAATATAGCCTTTTGTAAAACCTTGGAATTTCGTTCTTCTTTTGACGATTTCTACATAGCCATCGACCAATTGTTAGCGCAGCACCGCTATCATCGATGAAGCCACACAATGTGACATGGCTTCGTGCTTGCCTATTTTTCAGCGGGCAAAAAAAATCGTCGTTGCTGGCGACACCAATCAGCTACGTCATTTGAGCTTCCTGTCGAAAACTCAAATGCAACAATTTCAAGCACAGTATTCAATAGGGGAGCCTCAAGCTTTTGATTTTAGAAGAAAAAGCCTCTTAGATTTCTGTTTAGAACGGACTGAAAAAGGCTCTCAAACCGTACTATTGGACGAGCATTATCGATCCCTTCCCGACATTATTAGGTTTAGCAACGAACAGTTCTACGGAAAATCGCTGCGAATTATGACTGAAACGCCTAGTAAACTTCAGAAAAATGCAACGGAACTGCACTTCCTTACTTCGGTATCTCCCGGACCTGTGAATACCGCGGAGGTAGACGCGATTATAGTCGTACTCAAAAAACTGATTGCAAAAGAAAAAGAACTCCCTAAAAACGCCTCCAGTAGTATTGGGGTTTTGTCTCCTTTTCGTCAGCAAACGAATGCATTAAGTAAGGCAATCAAGGAAACTTTTGAGTTAAACACTCTTAAAAAACACCAAATAAAGCTTGGAACTCCCTATCACTTTCAAGGAGAAGAACGAGACATTATGCTTCTTTCCATGGGAGTTTCACCGCATTCACATCACGGGAGTATCAATTACCTCAACAAGGAAGATGTATTCAATGTAGCCATAACGAGAGCTAAAAACCATCAGTATGTCTTTCATTCCATTACAGCGAAAGAACTACCCGAACATTCGCTACTAAGAGCTTATCTAGATTCCTTTACGACCGTTAAGGGCACACCAAAAACGTCCCACACATCAGAAGATGTTTTTAGTGGGCTAGTTCAAAAGTTTCTGGCTACCTATGACCTCAACATTTATGAGGGGTATGACATTGCAGGATTATCCATCGATTTGCTATTGGAACGCGAAGGAAAGTACTTAGCTGTAGATTTGATTGGTTATCCCGGCAGTTACACTGCTGCGTTCAATTTGGAACGCTATCGCATTCTACACCGAATGGCAATTCCCGTCATTCCCATTTCCTACTTGAGCTGGACATATCAAGAAGAAACGGTAAAAGAGTTCTTGAATCAAACGATACTTTCAATCTTGAAAGTACCGGGTAACCAAGAACCCTAATACGCAGAATTCAAAATGCTCTTAAAACACGATATAAGCGCTCTGTAAAATAAGAGAGCCTACCTGTATTGCCAGAATACACTTTTAAGAGTTACTAAGTTATTGACTACTCACCATACTACAAAAATAGTTGTTGTAGCTGGTCTTTTAATTGCATAAATGGCTTCTTTAGGGCTTTTCTCGTTTTGCCAGGTCGTCAACAAAGAGCCACAAAAAAGCACACAAGAATCTCGGGCTGGAGTCTTCAGGTTGTTATTTAACTTACAGTCGCGAATACACGTTCAAAACACAGGTGCTTTTTTTAAAATTTTAAAAATCACAGCGAATGACTGCTAGGTCATCAGTAGCCTTCCAAGCATTTGCTTTTTCTAAGTTGTTTACCAATCGAGCCAGTTTTACAAAGCTTCCTTCCATCCGATCCGTGGCACAGAGCGCCGCTATTACGGTATCAGAGTTTTCCTGGTCCGCGGGTTCCCTGAGATTTTTAAAGGCGTGCACACCATCAGTAGCGAGAAGTAATTGCTCGAGCTGATTACAAGAAACTCGTTGCTGTTGAGCAGCGTACCACGTATCAAAAGGCTCATCGAGGTGATAGCCTAAATAATCAGGGGCATTGTCTTGTTCAAAATCATACACGTCGGTATTGACACAAACAACTCCATCTCCGACCACCAATACTTCTGCCTCCTGCTGTTTTTCACACACGACTCCGATAACCAACGTGCTCAGCAACTCATACTTGTCCAAATCTAACATCCTTTTCATATCATTTAAACCTAAAAACAGCTCTTTTAAGACCGTTTTAAGCTGCTCTTTGAGTGTTGTAGTGGAAGGCTGTACAAAATCCTTGTAACGTTCTTCTTTTGCAATCTTCCGAAGAAGCTTGACAATCAGCAAACTCGCGAAAACAGCCTCCTTTCCCATGGAACATCCGTCCATCACGGCCAGGAGTCTTCTGTCATTTGCCAAGCTTTCAGTAACGAGAGCGTCTTCACAGTGTTTAGCGTGAAAATAACCGCGTTGTAATACCGTGTCTATATGCATTACGAAGGGTTTGAAGCGACAGCACTCAAGGTCGAAAAAGCCTTGTTTACCGAGTCTATTTTAATAAAAGTTACGAGCAAACGAAGCCCGTTTTTGGTTTCTTTTTCTTTCATCACACAGCTCTTAGCATTGCGCTGTACGTACTGAAGCATTTTAGTAAATGCAGGGGTTTGATAAAACTCACTTTGCTGATCAGCCACAAAATAACCAATCAAGCGCTTTTGCTTGAGCACTACCTTTTCCAGCCCCAATGATTTCGCCAACCATTTTATTCGGACGCTGTCGAGTAAGTCTGCAACTTGCGTAGGATAAGGACCAAAGCGATCCACAATTTCACTTTCAAACACGCTGAGCGCTGCCTCGTCTTGTACTTCTGAAAGCTTGTTGTACAATACCAGGCGCTCACTGACTGCATTGATATAATCGTCTGGGAACAAAATTTCAAAATCCGTATCGATCTGGACTTCTTTGACAAACTCTTTGGGTTCGTTAGCACTTGTAGGATACAGCTCTTTAAATTCGTTTTCTTTGAGTTCTTGAATGGCTTCTTGTAGGATTTTCTGATAGGCATCAAACCCGATATCGTTGATAAATCCACTTTGTTCACCTCCTAACAAATCACCAGCACCGCGAATTTCCAAGTCCTTCATAGCGATATTGAGTCCACTTCCTAAATCAGAAAACATTTCCAAAGCTTGGATTCGCTTACGAGCATCATCCGTCATGTGATGGTAGGGGGGAGTTATGAAATAACAAAAGGCTTTTTTATTAGATCGCCCAACACGTCCACGCATCTGATGAAGGTCTGACAGTCCGAAGTTATTGGCATTATTGATAAAAATTGTATTGGCATTCGGTACGTCTAGTCCTGATTCAATGATGGTAGTTGATACCAAAACATCGAATTCATTATTCATAAAACTCAACATCAATTCTTCGAGTTTTTTCCCTTCCATTTGACCGTGACCAATCCCTACTTTCGCATCTGGTACCAAGCGCTGTATCAGTCCGGCCACCTCTTTAATATTTTCTATTCTGTTGTGTATAAAAAACACCTGACCTCCTCTGGCAATTTCATATGAAACAGCATCGCGAATGGTCTCTTCGCTAAAGCGAATCACATTGGTATCGATGGGGTGTCGGTTGGGGGGTGGGGTTTTGATGACCGATAAATCACGAGCCGCCATCAAACTAAACTGCAGGGTTCTCGGAATAGGTGTCGCCGTCAAGGTTAGGGTATCAACGTTTTCTTTGATTGTTTTGAGCTTGTCTTTAGCCGCGACTCCAAACTTTTGCTCTTCGTCGATAATGAGCAAGCCTAAATCTTTAAATTTTACATTTTTATTGGTCAGCTGATGCGTTCCGATAACAATATCCACACTACCATCAGCAACTCCTTCTAATACGCCTTTTCGCTGCTTTGTAGTTCGAAATCTATTGAGGTAATCAATAGTCACCGGAAAATCTTTTAATCGCTTAGAAAAGGTTTTAAAATGCTGAAATGCCAAAACGGTCGTCGGTACCAAAATAGCGACTTGTTTCCCGTTATCTACCGCTTTAAAGGCAGCTCTTATGGCTACTTCTGTTTTTCCAAACCCTACATCACCACAAACCAACCTATCCATGGGTTGTTCTTTTTCCATATCCGTTTTCACATCGTGGGTCGCAGTGTATTGGTCGGGAGTATCTTCGTATAAGAAACTCGCTTCCAATTCGTGTTGCATATGCGTATCTGGACCAAAAGAGTAGCCTTTTTGCAGCTTCCGCTTTGCGTATAATTGAATGAGGTTAAAAGCAATTTCCTTGACGCGAGTTTTGGTTTTTTGCTTGATTTTTTTCCAAGCATTTGAACCTAGTTTATAAATTTTCGGAGCTTTTCCGTCACGACCATTAAATTTTGAAATTTTATGTAACGAGTGTATGCTCACGTACAAGATATCGCGATCTCCATAGACTAATTTAATGGCTTCTTGCTTTTTACCCTCCACATCAATTTTCTGAAGGCCACCAAATTTACCTACTCCGTGATCGATGTGTGTTACATAATCTCCAACCTCTAATTTGGTCAACTCCTGCAAGGTGATCGATTGCTTTTTCGCATAGCCGTTTTTCAAACGGAATTTGTGATATCGCTCAAATATTTGATGATCGGTATAACAAACTAGTTTTTCTTCGGTATCGATAAACCCTTGATACAACGAAAACACGACTGTTTCATAAGGAACTTCTTGTTCTGCGTCGTCAAAAATATCTTTAAAACGCTGTGCTTGTTTTTCGTTGGCACAGCAGATGTAATTTTTATAGCCGTTCTGATCGTTTTTTACGAGGTCATCAATCAGTAAATTAAACTGCTTGTTAAAAGACGGTTGGGGTTGAATCGCAAACAAGATATCGCCTTCCGAGTGTCCTGCTCTTAACTCAGAGCGATAGGTAATTTCAGCTAGGGTGAAGTTTTTGAGTTCTTCTGCGATCTGATTTCCAGCGCAAAACAAGGCCTGAGGTGCTGCGTGATTGAGTTCTTTTGACAAGTTCTCAAAAGCCTTCTCCGCCTTTTCAAAAAACGTATCTAACTGCCCCTTTACAGCTCCTATATTACGAGCAAAAACAACGGTTTTAGAAGCTATGTATTGTAAAAAACTCTCGCGCGTTTCTTGTAATTTCTTGTTTTCTACGTTGGGCATAATGCTCACCTTCTTCAACTTGTCTTTGGAGAGCTGCGTTTCTACGTCAAATGTTCTGATACTGTCTACTTCATCCCCAAAAAACTCAATTCGATAGGGTTCATCATTAGAAAATGAAAAAACGTCAATGATACCCCCTCGAACCGAAAACTCACCGGGCTCGGTAACAAAATCAACGCGATTAAAATGGTATTCAAAGAGTACTTCATTGACAAAATCGAGTGATAATTGTTCTCCTATTCCCACTTTCAAGGTACTTTTTTCGAGCTCTTTTTTAGTGACCACCTTTTCAAATAAAGCTGCTGGATAAGTGACTATGACCGCAGGTTTTTTTCTCGAATTGATTCTATTCAGTACCTCTGAACGCAAGAGTACATTCGCATTGTCCGTTTCTTCTATCTGATACGGTCTGCGATAAGATCCCGGATAAAACAGGACATTCTGTTCACCGAGTAGTTGCTCTAAATCGTTCAAATAATAGGCTGCTTCTTCTTTATCGTTAAGAATAAGCAGGTAAGGTTTTCCTGCTTTTTTAAAACTTTCTGAAATGACAAAAGACAACGACGATCCGGCCAAATTCGTAATTTGAAAATGGTTTTGATCGAGTTGAAGTTGCTGTACAATCTGCTCAACCTTAGCAGATTCTTGATAATGATTTACTATGGTTTGCTTACTCAACGTAGGTATTTTTGACAAAGGTACGAGTAAAATTTGGCTCTTAGGGGTAAAATTATACTTCTGCTACTAACTGTAGCACAAACGGCAATGGACTTAGCGTTCCGCTAAGCGAGTGGCAGCTAAAAACTGTTGTTCATTTACTGGCATTCCTAACAGTGTATCACTGTCCCAATCTTGTTGTATACGCCAACGGCCAGCACGCTTCACTACTACCACGTGAAACCTACCAAAACTGGTTTTTACAAGTCGTCTCCCTTCAAAAATACGCACGCGATAAAAACCGATTTCGTAAGCTACTTTGTTAAATACCAATCTTTTTTCGAAACTAAAATCTATGGTTTTCCTTTGGGTAGTAGGCTTAGAAAAATTTGTTTGTATAGCTGTTTTATATTCCTTACCTCGACGGCTACCATAATCGTTAATTCGAAGAACATCATCGGTATGTAAGGCGTTAAAAGCTTTCCAATCTCTCATTTCGTAAGCCTTTTTAAAAGGAAACCACACTTGGGTATTGAGCTCATTTACTTGACTAGCATCCTGCCCCTGAACGCCAAGAGCACAGCATAAAAAGGCTAAAATTAGTAGGAGAATTCTCATAGAATAAGGTATTTAACGCTTCTTAAAGTTACGAAAAATAAGAGAATTTACTCGGTCGGTGCTATCCCTTCGATACTAAAAAGAACGGTTCCTTCTTTAATTTTCCCTTGGGGAGGTGTCGTGGTTATTCTACCATAGCAAAAACTCTCAAATTCTAAATAAAGTTCATGATTTTCGACGGTCATCAATACTTGCCCAGGTTTGACAATATCACCTACTTTAAAAAAAACTTCTTTCACGGTATACACTCCGTGCTCTCCGATCTTGGGCATTTCCACAATCGATTTTTCACCAGGGAGCAGCGGGATATTCGGAACAATTGAACCTTCCTTTTTCATAAAATCTGTTGATCCTTTCCACAGTTGTAACTTCGATAATAGCTTTTTTAGCATAGCATTTTAGTTTTAGGTTATTTTTCTTCATTCCATACAAGAGTATGCCTACTAAACCTTTTGGTTCTAAGACATACTCTTAGGACAATAATACAAAAACTTCAGTTTTAACTATCAAATTTGCAATAAAACATCAAAACCAATGGCATCGGAAATAGCACCATCTCGAAAAGCACTGGTGTAATTTACCTTCCATTTTCTTCTGTCAATTTTAAATTTTGCTCGAAAAGTTTTCTTTTCGTAGTCCAAGTCTGCAGAAAAGTAAATAGGTTTCATAATTCCTTTGATAGTAAGGTTTGCGTAAACCTTTACTTTCGTCTTTTTTTCATAATCGATGCGCAAAATTGACAATACCGCTAGCGGATGTTTTTCCACATCAAAAAAATCGGCTGCCTTGAGGTGATTGTCCAGGTTGGTTCTTCCATCTACCGATTCCAAATCGGTACTTTTCAAGGATTTCATATCAATAACAAAATCACCACCTGTCAATTTATCATCCGACTTTAAAAAATAGCCGTCTAACAATTTGATGGTTCCCTGATGCCCACCAAAATGGAAAACGTAATACCCTTCCCAATGAACCGTACTCTGATGGATTTTTACTGGTAGTTTTTTTTGCGCTGAAGCAGTGATAAGCCCCATAAAAAATAAGAGCCCAAACATGTAAATTTTTTTCATGATATTTATGTTTTCGATAAAACTACTAGGCCTTCGTTCGGGAAGTGTCAAAAAAGTGTAAAAGAAGTGTCAAGCCTTGTAAAATAAGGTGAAAAAGTAATTTATTTGTTCGAAATTATGAATACGAAAACCATCCTCTTATACGGTAGCTGTTTACTTTTAGTACTTTCAGGAGTGCTTTTTTTAAACTTTAGCCCCCCTCAAAATGACTTTAGTAGCAAGGTACAATCCAGCCTTCGAGAAGTAGGGCATCAGTTGTTACTTTACAATGCTGATAGTACCTCTTTGGTACGTCCTGTTTTACAACGTAGCCCTTACCATTATCAATTGGAGTTTCAATCGGCTTTAAAAATTGACCCAGGAGTACTCGCCAGTCAATTTCAAAAAAGTCTGGCCAAGGCAAAGCTTCCCAACAGCTATAGGGTAGAGGTAATTCCTTGTACCACCGATGCCATTGCACACAGCTTTATCATGAATCAGGATACTAAAGAAGATATCGTTCCTTGTCAGGGGCGAATTTTACCATCCGCTTGTTATACTGTCCATCTACATTTTACGGAACTCCCCAATAAAGCCGATTCCATTCGTTATTTTACCAGTGGGCTCCTTATAATTCTAGGAAGTTTTTTTGCCCTATTGTTCTACTTAATCAGTATTCGAAAGGAGGTAAAACAGGAAGACAAACCTGCGAATACCAACATTATTTCCCTAGGAAAGTATCATTTTTTTCCGGACCAACACAAGTTGCATTTTCAAGCCCAAGAAGTCGCTTTATCTAGTAAGGAATGTGAACTGTTAGCCCTGCTCGCCAACCGTCCTAACGAAGTTATTACACGTGAAGAATTGAGTAAAAAAGTTTGGGAAGACAAAGGGGTAATCGTAGGACGAAGTTTAGACACCTACATTTCTAAACTTCGAAAAAAGTTACAATTAGATCAAGGCATACAAATAGTCAATCTACACGGTGTTGGCTATAAGTTAGTAATAGGAAAAGAGGGTTGATTCAACTAGAAATCAACCCAATCTTTCTTTATTACAAGGTATCTAATAAGGAATGACTCAAGTGTTCAGTAGCCTGAACAAAGGCATAAGTCTCCTGAGCAACAGCCCCTAATTTTTTCTTTTCCATGTCAGCAGTAAAACCAAAATCAAGCGTTTTACAGCCCAATTCCTTTGCTCTACAGAGTGTTTTGTACAGTATTTGCTTGTATACATTGTACTCGTACACCCATTCGTAATCAAGACCAACTATCATAGCTGTATAGGTATCTGCCTGCTTACAACTAAACATGACACCAACCAGCTTAGGTTGGGCTTGCTCATCGTTCGCTAAATATAACTGAATGCAGTCATAATTATCACTAGTATTCATGAGTTGAAAAAAGTGAAATGGCAATTTAAATACGTTGAGTTTGTAGGATTTGTGATACACTTGTTCATACAACTGATACCAAGAGCGAAGTTCTGTATCACTGGCTGCTTTCTGATAAGCCACACTGAAATTGTCACTGAACTTCAAAACTTCTTTTCGTACGTTGTACCTGTATTTCTGGTTCAGTCTTTGCAAGTACTCCTCTTCTGAATTCCAGTTGATGTTACGGACAAAAAAGTTATCAGGCAGCCTAAATTTCGTATAGCCTAATTCCAATAAGGACGTTTCAAAATCACTTTGGGGAGCACCGTAAAAATCACGCAACATAATTTTAGTGGCTCCTTGGTTTTCCTGAACTTCACTTAAGGTCTTTCCTAATAGCCTTAATGCGTGTTTCCATTCAGCGTGCTGGTAATTGAGGTACAGATGATCTCCCTTGGTTATTAAAGTCCCCAAAACTAGAGTTTTAGAACTTAAAAAATACGGATTCTTAACTCGTTCCATTTCAACCTTTTCAGAAACAGCTGCCGAAGCAAACATATCATCCTTTGTCCAAGCGAGCGTAAAAAGAGTTTTTAATACGAGCGCTCCGCTAGCATCCTTAATGGTCACATAATAAAAATCCCATTTGTTTTCACGCGTGGTAGTATCGGAAAAAGTACGTTCGAGCTCGTACAAATTAGCACAGGATAGGGTAGGAGTCTTATCAAAACAGTGAGCCCACTCATGTTGATCGATATTCACTATCGATTTATCAATTTTGACCTGCCAATCTCGAACAGTTGAAAGGGGTTGCTTCAAAGACTCCCTATGAAAGTTTGGCAGGTTAAAAACACGAGCAACTTCCTTACAATCACTCCCATTTTCTTCCAGAGATTCTAGGTATTTCTCTTGCAAAGTACACAGCATTCCTTCTATTTGCTCAACACTGAGGCTACAGTTTATCATAAAACGAATTCCGCTTTTTTTCATAGGAACCGCCGGAAAAGAAGCCACGTTCAAAAAGTAGCCACTCGCTTTCATTTTATTGACAATATCATAGGAAATTTTAGGCAGTCCAACTGGAATAAAAAACAAAGGACTGTCTGTTTTTTGATACTGAGGTAAGTGCAATCGATCTAAGCAAGTATTTGTCAGCTGAATCTTTTGCATCAAATCTTCTTGTCGTTGCCTTACTTTGGACGAGGTATGAAAAGCTGCTGAGGCAATAGCAGCGCCTAGCATAGGAGGCTGTATGGGCCCTGAAAATATATAGGTAGCTCCGCAATTTCGGACTTTTCGTTCCCAGTGTTCATTCGGAAAAATCAAACAACCACCAGCAGCCGCATACGATTTGTTTAGCGATACGGCCAAAATCATTTTATCGTGTGCTCCGAGCTCACTAAAAGCAACTCCACAACCGTGTTCTCCGGTCCAGCCCATTCCGTGGGCATCGTCTATATAGAGGTAAAATTTTTTGTAGGTATCCAACAATTTTTTCAGAGAAGCAAAGGGAGCATAGTCTCCGTACATAGAGTACACACCATCGGCAAAATACCAAACCTTCTCGTGTTTACTACTTAAACTTGCTATCTTCTTCTCTAATGATTCCATGCAATTGTGCTTTACCACATATACTGGTATCTTTTTTTCTTTCAACAACTTAACCGTCATTTGCACACTGGAATGCACCTGTAAATCCAAGACAACGGCATCATTTGGTCCGACAACCACAGGTATAGTTGCCAGGTGCCCCAAGGTTGTACTTGCAGTGACAATAGCCGGCCGATTGTAAATACGTCTCATTTGTCCTTCCAATTCACTGTAAAGTCCTATAGATAAATAGGTTCGTGAAGAAGAAAATTGCGTTCCATACCTTTCTACGGCAGTAATTACGCCTCGTTTGATATCCGGATCGTGTTCAAGTCCTAAATAACTACAAGAACCAAAATTCACATAGGTATCACCATCGATGGCTACTTCACTGGGAAGTGCATCGAGCTCTGTGGAGGTGTAATTGTGAACCAGTTTTCTTTTAAACCCATCTTCAATAATTTGATCTAAAACATCAATCATAGTTTCGTTATTTTTAATTTATAGTTGATTCAAATTAGTACAGCACCTTTTGTTTTCACAAAACGTGCTTTAAAGATGTAGTAGGTAAGAACGAAGCAAAACTCGTTCAAAATAGGAAGCACAAAGAACGCTTTTCTTTGAAAAACAAATGTTAGTAAATTGTAAAATATAACAAACAAAATTCTACTAAACTGATTTTGTGACATATAAGTCTATAGGTAGGATTAAATCAAAACTTACTGTTTAGAAAAAAGCACAAAAACAGGGTTTTTAGACACTTTAAGTAGGTGATGCATACACATATTCCAAATAATTTCAATCTTCTATAAAAAGACACTTAAAAAAGACCGTTTAAATAAGCATATTTTATCAAGAAAAAATAACTATTGATAAAAACAATACCTTTAGATTTCGTAAATTTAGCTTGTACTACCGAAGAAAATATTTTCTGACGTAAACCTTAAAAGAAGGGGTGACTTTTTTACTTTTTTGAATCTAAAATTATATAACCTAAAATTTACATCATGTCTATTTCTGATATTTATTCAAGTGGAAAACACAAACAAGAGTTGGGTCATTTTGCGAGTATTGTGAAAATAGCCCAAAGTGACGGAATCATCGCAACGGAAGAGTTAAACCTATTACAACGAGCAGCACGCAAGCTCCATATTAACGAGGAGGAATACGAGAGTATTTTGAAAAATCCTAACAAATACCCTGTAAATCCACCTGTAAACTACGATGAACGCATTGAACGTTTATACCGACTTACACAAATGATTTTTGCGGATAATTCTGTTGATCCAGCCCAAGTAGTACTGCTGAGAAAGATTGCAGTAGCCTTACAATTTCCGCTAGACAATGTAGAAAAAGTTTGTGATGAATCCCTGCATTTAGTTATGAATAACAATGACTTAGACGACTACATAATAGCCATAAAAAAAGTGAATTTAGAATAAAATTATACTAAATTTACAGCTTTAAAGTTATTATTATAAAATCCCCGTATGAGAAAAACGATTTTTTTAGCAGTATGTAGTCTATTTTTCAGCGTCGGCCTAATTGCACAGAACTTAAATGAATCTTGGCAAATTGGTTTCGGAGTTGCGATGACAAAATTTAGTGAAAGCGATGCTGGCTTTATAGGAGACCAATATCAGTTTCAAGTACCGAGATTAAACCTTACCATGCCCATTGGTGAGCGACTTTCTGTGGATGCCGCAATGTCTTTTAACACCCTTGACGAGGTAGGATTCGTTTCCAACAGTGCCAAGTACTTTTCAATCGATGGTTCATTACGTTACAATTTTGACGCCATCATTGACAATTTCAGTCCTTATGTTTTTGTAGGAGGAAGTGTTGTTGACTCGGAGCGCAAAATGACGCCAACCTTTAATTTAGGAGTGGGAGGAATTTATTGGGTATCTGACCGTATTGGTATCAACCCTCAAGTATATTACAAGCACTCACTAGAAAGTTATGAAAGTATGCGATCGCATATTCAAGGAGCTTTAAGTGTTTTGATAAAAATGGATTGGAACAACCTATTTGAAGGTGGAAATCACGCAGCTAGATCATCTGGAACGTGTTTTTAACACTTAGGTAAATAAAATAAAAAAAGCGGCTTAAAACCGCTTTTTTTTGTTTTTATAAGGTAGCTATTGCATGCTTAATTCGTTGAATCGTAGCTTCTTTACCTATCATTTCCATAATATCAAATAGGTGAGGTCCTTTTAAAGCACCAACCAAGCTCAATCGGAGAGGTTGCATTACTTTTCCAAACCCAACTTCTCTCTCTGTGATCCAAGCTTTGACAATAGGCTCAGTAACATTTGCCGTCCAATCGTCAATACCTTCCAATACCTCAATTAAACCGTTCATTAATTCTGGAGTCGTTTCTTTCCATTGCTTTTTAGCAGCTTTGGCATCGAATTCCGTCGGTGCTTGGAAGAAGAAATCAGACAAATCCCAGAAATCAGTAATAAAGGTTGCTCTTTCTTTAACTAAGCTAACTACTTTTTGAATATAGTCAGCGCTTTCAGCAATTCCTCTCTCTTTTAAAATGGTTTCATACCCTTCTGAAAGGTCCTTAACAGCAGCGTTTTGCAAGTATTGTTGGTTGAACCATTTTGTTTTGTCTGGGCTGAATTTCGCCCCAGATTTGCTAACCCTATTTAAATCGAAAGCAGAAATCAACTCGTTTAAAGTAAACAATTCTTGCTCAGTACCTGGGTTCCAACCCAATAAGGCTAACATATTTACAAAAGCATCGGCAAAGTATCCGTCTTCGCGGTATCCTCTTGAAACTTCTCCTGAATTTTCATTGGTATAGGCTAACGGGAATACAGGAAATCCTAGCTTATCTCCATCACGCTTACTCAATTTACCTTTTCCAACTGGTTTTAAAATCAGTGGTAAGTGTGCAAATTTAGGTGCTTCCCACTCAAATGCTCTGTAAAGCAATACGTGTAGTGGGAGTGAAGGTAACCATTCTTCTCCGCGGATCACATGAGAAATTTCCATCAAATGATCATCAACGATGTTTGCTAAGTGATAGGTAGGCATCCCATCCGACTTAAACAACACCTTATCGTCTAAGGTATTCGTGTCTATAGTAATGGTACCTCTAATTTCATCGTTCATTTCCAAACGTTCACCTTGAGGTGTTTTAAAGCGAACCACGTACTTTTCACCTGCTGCTAACTTGGCAGCAACTGCTTCTTTCGATAGAGAAAGAGAGTTATTTAGCTGTTCGCGATTGTGCCAATTGTAAATAAAGGTTTTGCCTTCCTTTTCTAAGGCATCGCGTAATTGCTGTAATTCTTCTGGTGTATCAAAAGCGTAGTACGCCTGCCCTTTTTCAAGGAGTTCCTCTGCGTACTTTTTATATAACTCCTTGCGTTCTGACTGTCTGTAAGGTCCAAATTTTTCGTTCTTTCCAGGTCCCTCATCAAATGGTATATTACACCATTCTAAAGAGTCTATAATGTATTGTTCTGCATTGGCCACATAACGTGTTTGATCTGTATCTTCAATGCGAAGAACAAATGTTCCGTTGTGTTTTTTAGCAAATAAATAATTAAATAGGGCAGTTCTTACACCTCCCATATGCAAGGGTCCTGTCGGACTCGGTGCAAATCGTACTCTTACGTTATCAGTCATGTTTTAAATCTTTAAAAAATCAGTAGTAACTGTTAAAAGTGCAAAGATACTTAACCCGATGAACCTGTGAAATGATAGACTCAAAAATAAGTAGTACTTCCATCGAAATAATTGAAGGACACAACCCCATTTTGTGAAGCGCTGCAAGCATATAGCATCGAACTACCGAATTTGAATATTATCAAAACCAAAGACCTCGGTAGGTGCACTGGTAACGTCAACTACAAAACGTATTCCTGAAACCTGTTGCAATAACCGCTCCCAATCGTTGGCCGTAGCACCCGATTTCATCGTCCAATCTCCTTGGGCATTACTCGGTAATTGATTGCCTGCACAGCGCTCGATAGGGGCACACACATGCACCCATTGTCCTTTCATTGCCGTATTGTTACTCGCTGTAAAAACAGCTGCAGCCGTCGGATTCATAGGATCACCACTGTAAATTACTAATCGAGGAGCAATAGGTTCATTCAACCCACCATCATGAAGGACTAGAAAATCCCAACACAGCGTTTTTCCGAGGTGAGCCAACCAATCTCCTTTGAACAGCTGAGGATTGTAGATATACGACAAGCCAGCTTTATCATGAACTGTAAGAAAACACTTGTCCGCTGAGTTCGAAGTACTCGTACTGGCTCTGACGGCCCTCCATGACGAGTTGACCGATACCTTATTGGTTTTACACGCAACAGCGACAATTCCGCAACAAAGAAGAAAAATTCCTACCCGATAGTTCATAAAAAAAGGCATTACTTAAACGAACTTCAAAACTCATTCAAGTAATACCTTTTATCATCAAGATTTCGACTGATAATAAGCGGTGGATACCACTCTTTTTTTCAGTGCTTTTACCTTGACAGAAAAGGGGGAAAACCCCTATTATAATTTGTAATACACTCCGAAGGTAAAGGCCGGCTTTTTAGCTACGTTACGTCCACCAAAAGCACCTCCCATAGCTGCATTTACTCCAAACTTTTGGTTGATCTCTCCGATGAGCTTAAGTCCAAACGCCGCATAACTAATATTGTTGACGTACAATCCGGTTAGGCGATTGTTTACTGGCACAACGCGATCTCCATTACCTAAAGCGGCGGAACCATCCAAAAATCCTGCTACCCAAAGCCAGCTGACAGCTTTATATCCTAATTCTCCTCCTAGTCGGTAATTACTGCTATAGGCATTGGTTCGTACATCGGCACCCGTAAAAGCTTGTATATACCAATTACTAAATCCTCTTCCCACTAATACCATCGGTGAAAAACTCCAGGCATCAAATCCTGAACGCAATCCAGAAGCAGCATCGTAAGAACTGGTATTGGCTTCTATTCCCAATTGACCAGAAATAATCCATTTTTTATTGTAAAAATTGTGCTTTACACCAAACTGAATGTTTCCGAGTTTACTCTCTGAAGCTTCAGCAGTCCAAGGAGTCGCTCCAGGAACCACGAGATCACCTGCCTTCATCATTTTTAACGGAACGGTTGCAAATAGGGTAGTGGCATCACTCACTCCATACTCACCATACAGTTGAATGGTTTGGTCGGTAATTTTTCGTTCGGTTGCATAATCGGGGTCACCGTATAACTTATCATAGTTAGAAATACTGGTAAAAGAAGCCTGTACATAGGCCTTGTTCTTTTTTTGTGTCCACGGACTTTGTGCTTGTACTGCAGATGCAAGCCCTAGCAATGCTGTTAAGCTAAGAAGTTTAATTTGTTTCATAATTTTAAAATAACACGTTGTATAAGCGAACTCTTAATTTACTACTTAGTAGGAAATACCGAATATAAATTACAAAATTTAGTGAAAAACTCCTTTATTTTAAAAGTAGTATTTTTATAGGTTATAAGCTATAGGCAGATTTTCAAGCAAAATCATGATTGCCTGCTAGCAATCGGAAGTGAGTAACGAAAGTAACAAAGCTGAAAAAGATGAATGAATTCAAAAATATCGAGTCAAAACTAGCACAATTCAGTAAGAAGTATTATACCAATGAACTGATCAAAGGGAGTATTTTTTTCTTTGCATTAGGGATTTTGTACTTACTGTTCACCTTGGTTATTGAGCACTTTTTATGGTTAAAACCTACATTTCGCACCTTGCTCTTTTGGCTTTTCATCGCTGTGGAATTGTATTTATTACTCCGGTTTATTTTATTTCCTCTGTTTAAATTATTCGGTTTACAAAAAGGGATTAGCCCTGAAGAGGCCTCTAGTATCATAGGAAATCACTTTCCGGAAGTTAGTGACAAGCTCACCAACGTACTGCAATTACAAAAGCACGGTCAGTATTCCGAGTTACTTCAAGCTAGCATTGCACAAAAATCATTGGAGCTAGAAACCGTTCCTTTCGGAAAGGCAATCAATTTTACGGCCAACAAAAAGTACTTGCTCTTTGCTGCGATTCCTGTGCTGTTTTGGGTTTTGAGTTTTGTAACCGGTTTTAGTTCGAAACTATCAAATAGTTTAGAGCGCGTGTTAAATCACCAAACCGCATACGCTCCACCAGCTCCTTTTTCGTTTGCTTTAACAACCGATGATTTAAAGGTTATCAAAGGGAGTTCTTTCACCCTTTTTGTCCAAGCATCGGGAACTGTGCTCCCCGAAAATGCGAAAATAAGCTTCCAAAATCAGGAATATTACCTACATAATGAAGGAAACGGTCTTTTTTCTTATGCTTTTGAAAATATCCAGACCTCTTTTCCTTTCTTTATCAGTGCCAACGGAGTACAATCGGACACTTACGAGATAAGCGTAGTAAATACTCCTACCATTCGAAATATTGAGTTGGTACTGCAATATCCAGCTTACTTGGGTAAAAAAAATGAAACACTCAACAATGCTGGAAATGTCATTGTTCCACAAGGAACATCCGTACAATGGAAGGTAAAAACATCACAAACTACCGCCGTTCAATTTAAGCATAACACAAAGACCGAAGCGTTTACAACAACTGCAGAAGAAGAGTTTAGCTATCGTTTAAAAGCACTTGAGAACATCAATTACAGTATTAGTACATCGAATGAAAATTTAAAAAATTACGAAGAGCTCAGTTTTTCGATTCAAGTAGTTAAAGACGAATTTCCCAGTATTATCATCGAGAGCAATATCGACAGTATCACGCGAGGAAATGCACAATTTGCAGGTCAAATTTCCGATGACCACGGTTTTAGTAAATTAGAGCTCAACTATAAAAGCACTACGGATGAGCAGGCCAACAAGAAGTCAATTTCTTTAAGTAACGACCTAGTACAGTCTTTTTATTACGAATTTCCCGGTACTATCCAGTTGCCTACGGCAGGAACATACGAACTGTACTTTACGGTTTACGACAACGACCGTGTTAACGGAGCAAAACGCACCCAAAGCAAGAAATTTTTCTACCGACAAAAAAGCAGCGAGGAACTCGAAGAAGAGCTTTTAGAAGAACAAAAAGGACAAATAAATCAGCTCAAACAATCTTTGCAGAAACAACAACAAAGCAAACGCGAGCTCGAAAAAATCCAGCTCGATTTACAAAACAAAGACCAACTTAACTGGAGCGATAAAAAGAATATTCAAAATCTATTACAGCGTCAACAACAATACAGGCAAATGATGCAAAAGCAAAGTCAGCTATTGCAAGAGAACTTAGAGGAAAAAGAAGAGCAAAATGAAGATCTCCAACAAAAAAAAGAGGACCTACAGAAGCGCATAGAGGAATTGAAAAAACTGGAGAAACAACAAAAGTTATTGGATGAACTTAAAAAGCTCGCAGAGAAGTTAAGCAAAGAAGAACTGATAAAAAAAACCAAGGAACTCGCTGAGCAAAACAAACAGCAAGAGAAGAGTTTGGAACGCATTTTAGAAATGACCAAGCGTTACTATGTTGAGCAAAAAATGAATCAAATTGCCGATAAGCTCGATAAAACCGCTAAAAAACAAGAGGCCTTAAGCAACAAAGAAACACAGCAAAACGACGCTAAAAAAACGGATACGAAAGAACAACAAGCAAAGCTTAAGAAGGATTTTGACTCCATTAAAAAAGAATTAAAAGACTTAAAAAAAGAAAATTCTAAGCTCAAAGAGCCTATGCAATTACCAGAAATGGATACGCTTCAAAAAGAGACGGAGCAAGAAATGCAACAGGCTCAAGAAAATTTAGAAAAGAATAATTCTGAAAAAGCCAAAAAGAATCAGAAAAAGGCAGCTCAAAAAATGCAAGAAATGAGCAAAAAAATGCAGCAGAGTATGCAATCGATGAGTGCAGAGATGCAAGAAGAGAACATGGAAAGTTTACGCCAGGTACTCGAAAATTTGGTTACCTATTCCTTTAAACAAGAGAAACTCATGCAAGATTTTGGTGAAATAAACGCTGATCACCCTAGTTTTAGTAAAAACTTAAAACGTCAATACCAGCTTAAAACCTATTTTGAACATATAGATGACAGTTTGTTTACTTTGTCTATGCGTGTACCTAGCATCAGTACTAAAATTCAAGACGAGCTTGCCAATGCCCATTATAACATAGACCAATCCTTAGAAAACTTAGCGGATAATCGCATCCGTCGAGGGGTCTCTAATCAGCAATACGTAATGACCTCTGCTAACACCTTAGCAGACATGTTGAGTAATACCTTAGATGCCATGCAGAACCCCAAGCAAGGAATGGGAAAAGGAAAGGGGAAAGGAAAATCGTTTAGTCTACCCGACATTATTCAACAGCAAAATGAATTGATGGAGAAAATGAAAAACGGGATGAAAAAATCGCAACAGGGACAACCTAAAAAGGGAAAAGGAAAGCAAAAAGGTAAAGGCAAGGAACAAGGACAACAAGAAGGGCAACAAGGACAGCAGAGTGAGGAGATGAATGGCAAACTCTATCAGATTTACAAAGAACAAGCGCAGTTACGTCAACAGCTTCAAGATGCCTTAAAGAAAGGCAAAGGGGGGAATGGAAATGCCAAGAAAATTGTAGAGAAAATGGAAGATTTAGAGAACAAAATTCTTGAGCAAGGGTTTAACCAGGGAGTGATCGAGCGCATGCGCCAATTAAACTACGAATTACTAAAACTAGACAAAGCTAGTTTCGAGCAAGGGCGCAAAAAAGAACGCGAATCAAATACCAACCGTAAAAATTACGGTACTTCAAACCAGAAAAGTCTAAAATTCAAGAAGCTATTTAAAAACCAGACCGAAATATTACGCAGACAATCCCTACCTTTGCGCGACGATTTGAAACAAAAGGTCAAAAACTACTTTAACAGTACCCAAAAACAGTAATTTATAGTTCGTTGTATCGATAAAGGAACCTGAAGTTCCTAGAACAGGCTGTTGAATACTGGGGAATGTAGTTGAGAACCGACCTGATAAGGTAGCTTATTTGCAAATCCGTTTCCTTATAATTCGGGAGTTGGTAGTAAGAGGGGATTGTTTCAACTATCGTTTCCCATAGTTTTCTGATTAACCACAACTGATTTCAGAGGCTACAGGTATTTAAAAGATTTCGATTTACAGCAAAAGATATACAATGATTGAATTTAATTACGAACTAGATTTTTCCTTAGAAAATGAAGCAAACACCCGTCAATGGATTATTGACTGCATTACTAAAAACGAAGGAGAAGTAGGAGATGTCAACTACATCTTCTGTGACGATGCGTACTTGCATAAAATTAATGTAGAGTTTTTACAGCACGATACGCTTACTGATATTATCAGCTTTGATTACACTTTAGGAAAACTTGTAGGTGGAGACATTTTTATTTCCATTGAACGAGTAAAGGAAAATGCTAAAGAATTTGGTGTTACCTTTGCAAATGAATTGCATCGTGTTATCATTCACGGTATTCTTCATTATTTAGGTTATAAAGACAAAACCGATGAAGAGAAAGCTGAAATGCGTGCAAAAGAAAATGAATGTTTAGAATTATTAAATCCATAACAAAAAACGAGTTCCACGTGGAACTGAAATAAAGATGAGTTTATTTAGTACGACATACGACGTCATTGTAGTAGGAGGAGGGCATGCCGGTAGTGAGGCAGCTGCAGCCAGTGCAAATATGGGTGCAAAGACTTTGTTAATTACAATGAACTTACAGAACATCGCTCAAATGAGTTGTAATCCTGCCATGGGAGGAATTGCAAAAGGGCAAATAGTGAGAGAAATCGATGCATTAGGAGGTTATAGCGGTATCGTAACTGATAAAACGGCGATCCAATTTAAAATGCTTAACAAGTCAAAAGGTCCTGCTATGTGGAGCCCTAGAGCGCAATCAGACCGTATGCAATTTGCTGAATGTTGGCGTACCTTACTGGAACAAACCGAAAACTTAGATTTTTATCAGGATTCTGTTAATGGATTATTGTTTGATGAAAATCAAATTGTAGGAGTTAAAACCGCTTTAGGCTTAGAAATTAAGTCGCGAACAGTTATTGTAACTGCGGGTACCTTCTTAAACGGGCTAATCCATATCGGAGAAAAGACTTTCGGTGGAGGTAGAGCCGGTGAAGGAGCTTCAACAGGAATCACAGAAGACTTGGTTGCTAAAGGATTTGAGGCCGGTCGTATGAAAACAGGTACTCCTCCAAGAGTAGATGGACGTTCGTTGGATTACTCTAAAATGACAGAACAACCTGGAGATGAAAACCCAGAAAAATTCTCTTATTTACCAGTTACACGTCCGCTTACACAGCAACGTTCGTGTTATTTAACCTATACCAATCCGGAAGTTCACGAGCTCTTAAAAGAAGGATTTGACCGATCACCGATGTTTAACGGTCGTATCAAATCAACAGGACCTCGTTATTGTCCTTCGGTAGAAGATAAAATCAATCGATTTGCAGAGAAAGAACGCCATCAAGTTTTTGTAGAACCAGAAGGTTGGAACACTGTTGAAATTTATGTTAATGGATTTTCAACTTCATTACCCGAAGATGTACAGGACAAAGCTATCAGAGCTATTCCTGGATTTGAAAATGTAAAATTCTTCAGATATGGGTACGCCATCGAGTACGACTATTTCCCGCCTACGCAATTAAAACACAATCTAGAAACTAAGCTGATTGAAAACTTATTCTTTGCAGGGCAAATTAACGGAACAACAGGATATGAAGAAGCTGCAGCCCAAGGTTTGATGGCCGGAGTAAATGCAGCACTTAAAACCCAAAACAAAGCGCCATTCATTTTAAAGAGAAGTGAAGCGTATATCGGAGTTTTAATTGACGATTTAATTACGAAAGGAACAGAAGAACCGTATCGAATGTTTACTTCTAGAGCCGAATACAGAACGTTATTACGTCAGGACAATGCCGATTTGCGTTTGACAGAGAAATCGTTCGAGTTAGGTTTAGCCACTCAAGAACGCTTTGATAGAGTACAAGCCAAAAAAGAAAAGACACAAAAGCTCATTGATTTTCTTGAGAATTTAAGTGTTACTAAAGAGGAAATGAACCCTATTTTAGAGGCAAAAAATCTCGCTTTGATCAACCAATCAATGAAGCTCTATAAAATTGCTGCTCGTCCGCAATTGAATTTCGAAGATTACGCATCCTTAGCTAAACTAGCTGCTTTTACTGAAGAACATGAGATAGACGGTGAAATTATAGAGCAGGTAGAAATACATTTAAAATACGCTGGGTATATCGCGAAAGAAAAGAATAATGCCGACAAATTAAACAGACTTGAGAATGTTCCGATTCCTTCAAGTTTCGATTACACAAAAGTAAAATCGCTTTCGTTTGAGGCCAGAGAAAAGTTGAGTAAAATTCAACCTACTTCAATATCTCAAGCAAGTAGAATTAGCGGTGTATCGCCAAGTGATATTTCCGTACTACTCGTATATATGGGGCGTTAATAGCTGAATAGTATAAAACAAAAAAGAGGTTCTATAAAGAGCCTCTTTTTTTTTCACACTTATATCGTATGTTAAACACAAACAATACTTATACAACGATAAAAAGTTTTATATAGTATACACAGCATAGCGATTTTATAGCTAATCTTAATTATTTCTTTTTGACAAGTAATAACACCGGCATTTCAAACCCAAATTACGCCCTTAGAACGAAGAATACTCTTTAAAAGACCAATGTAACCTGAACACTAATTTAAACGGTAAAAAGCGCTAAAAACGAATTTAAAGAGGGCCGACGTACCTCAGAGTATTCGAGAAACACTTCATAAGTTAATTCGACTAGGTGTATTATATGAGCAGCATGATTTTATAAAAAGTGAGGAGCTCCTTAGTATATACTTCTACTTAGCTATAGCAAACAACACAGATCAAAAAATAGGCACGACAATAAAACATCAAAGAAAGGAGAGAAGCCTCTTTCCTTAACTATGGATATCTCGTAAAAACATCCAGCAGCTAAAAATATCAAAGAACGGTATTCTAGGACTACAGCGTTCCACGAGAAACATCTAAATAATCCTGCTAAAATGTATCGCTGAGTATGACGTTTGCAAAACCTCAAAGAGGGCTTCTTGGCATTCCTAAAGCTCGAATCCAAGTACTCCTAAAAATACAATCGCGTTCATAAGGAATACCTACATCAAATTAAAATGTGTCCTCGAAAAAGGAGAGCCCCCTCTTTCCTTAACGATGGATATCTCGTGAAAACATTCCTCAATTGATAGCACTTGTTATCGTATTCAAGTACGACAGCGTTCCACGAGAAACATCCAAATTAGTCTGCTAAAAAGTATAGCTGAATATAACGTATACAAAACTTCAAAAGAGGGCTTCTTAGCATTCCTAAAATTCAAATCCAAGTACTCCTAAAAACGCAATCGCATAGATCAGGAACAGCTAAACCAAATTAAAATGTGCCCTCGGAAAAGGAGAGAAGCCTCTTTCCTTAACTATGGATATCTCCTAAAAACATTCCTCAATTGATAACACTTGTTATCGTATTCAAGTACGACAGCGTTCCACGAGAAACATCCTAACAAGCCTGCTAAAAAGTATAGCTAATTATAGCGTGTGCAAAACCTTAAAGAGGGCTTTCAGGCATGCCTAAAACTCGAATCCAAGTACTCCTAAAAACGCAATCGCATAGATCAGGAACAGCTAAACCAAATTAAACTGTGCCCTCGGAAAAGGAGAGAAGCTTCTTTCCTTAACGATGGATATCTCGTGAAAACATTCCTGAATTGATAACACTTGTTATCGTGTTCAAGTACGACAGCGTTCCACGAGAAACATCCAAACAAGTCTGCTAAAAAGTATAGCTGAATATAACGTATACAAAACTTCAAAAGAGGGCTTCTTGGCATTCCTAAAACTCGAATCAGAGCACCCCTAAAAACGCAATTGCATAGATTAGGAAGACATAGATTAAACTAAACAGCACCACAAAAAGGAGAGGAGTCTCTTTCCTTAACTATGGATCTCGATTGAAAACAATCCTCAATTGAAAACACCAGAGCACGGTATTCCAGTACAACAGCATTCCACGAGAAACATCTAAATAATCCTGCTAAAAAGTATAGTAAATTATAGCGTGTTCAAAACCTCTAAGTGGGCTTCCAGGCATACCTAAAACTCGAATCCAAGTACTCCTAAAAATACAATCGCGTTCATCAGGAACAGCTACATTAAATTAAACTGTGAACTCAGAAAAGGAGAGGAGCCTCTTTCCTTAACTATGGATATCTCGTGAAAACATCACAAAGTTAAAAATACCTACGTACGGCATTATAGTACTACAGCGTTCCACGAGAAACATTCAAACAAGCTTGTTAAAAAGTATAGCTGAGTATAACGTTTGGAAAACCTCTAAGAAGGCTTCCAGGCATGCCTAAAACTCGAATCCGAATACTCCTCAAAACGCAATCGCACAGATCAGGAACAGCTACATTAAATCAAACTATACACTCAGAAAAGGAGAGGAGTCTTTTTCCTTTACTATGGATATCTCGTAAAAACATCCAGCAGCTAAAAATATCAAAGAACGGTATTCTAGGAATACAGCGTTCCACGAGAAACATCCTAACAAGTCTGCTAAAAAGTATAGCCGAGAATAGTGTTTGGAAAACCTCTAGGAGGGCTTCCAGGCATACCTAAAACTCGAATTCAAGTACTCCTAAAAATACAATGGCGTTCATCAGGAACAGCTACATTAAATTAAACTGTGCCCTCGGAAAAGGAGAGAAACCTCTTTCCTTAACTATGCATATCTCGTAAAAACATTACTCAATTGAAAACGTCTGTCATGGTATTCCAGTACGACAGCGTTCCACGAGAAACATCCAAAAAAGTCTGCTAAAAAGTATAGCTGAGTATAACGTATACAAAACCTCAAAGGGGGCTTCTTGGCATTCCTAAAACTCGAATCCAAGTACTCCTAAAAATACAATCGCGTTCATCAGGAATACCTACATCAAATTAAAATGTGCCCTCGGAAAAGGAGAGAAGCCTCTTTCCTTAACTATGGATATCTCGTGAGACCATTCCTCAATTGAAAACACCTATCACAGTAATCCAATACAACAGCGTTCCACGAGAAACATCCAAATTAGTATGCTAAAAAGTATAGCTGAAAATAACGTGTGCAAAACCTTAAAAAGGGCTTCTTGGCATTCCTAAAATTCAAATCCAAGTACTCCTAAAAACGCAATCGAATAGATCAGAAACACCTACATCAAATTAAACTATGCACTCAGAAAAGGAGAGGAGTCTCTTTCCTTAACTATGGATATCTCGTAAAAACATCACACAGTTAAAAACACCTGAGTTCGGCATTCTAGCACTGCAGCGTTCCACGAGAAACATCCAAATTAGTCTGCTAAAAAGTATAGCTGAGTATAACGTATACAAAACCTTAAAAAGGGCTTCTTGGCATTCCTAAAGCCCGAATCCAAGTACTCCTAAAAACACAATTGCATAGATTAGGAAGGCATAGATTAAATTAAACAGCACCACCAAAAAAGGAGAGGAGTCTCTTTTCAAACAACTAAGATTTATTAGTAAAAACACTCTATAGTTAAAAACACCAGAGTCTGGTGTTCCCGTACGACAGCGTTCCACGAGAAACATCCTAACAAGCCTGCTAAAAAGTATAGCTGAATATAACGTATACAAAACTTCAAAAGAGGGTTTCTTGGCATTCCTAAAATTCAAATCCAAGTACTCCTAAAAACGCAATCGCACAGATCAGGAACAGCTACATAAAATCAAACTATACACTCAGAAAAGGAGAGAAGCCTCTTTCCTTAACTATGGATCTCGATTGAAAACAATCCTCAATTGAAAACACGAGAGCACGGTATTCCAGTACAACAGCGTTCCACGAGAAACATCCTAACAAGACTGCTAAAAAGTATAGCTGAGTATAACGTATACAAAACCTCAAAGAGGACTTCTAGGCATGCCTAAAACTCAAATTCAAGCACTCCTAAAAATACAATCGCGTTCATCAGGAATACCTAAATCAAATTAAAATGTGTCCTCGAAACAGGAGAGCCCCCTCTTTCCTTAACGATGGATATCTCGTGAAAACATTCCTCAATTGATAACACTTGTTATCGTATTCCAGTACGACAGCGTTCCACGAGAAACATCCAAATTAGTCTGCTAAAAAGTATAGCTAAATATAACGTATACAAAACTTCAAAAGAGGGCTTCTTAGCATTCCTAAAATTCAAATCCAAGTACTCCTAAAAACACAATCGAATAGATCAGGAACACCTATATCAAATTAAAATGTGCCCTCGGAAAAGGAGAGAAGCCTCTTTCCCTAACAATGGATATCTCGTAAAAACATTCCTCAATTGATAACACTTGATATCGTATTCAAGTACGACAGCTTTCCACGAGAAACATTCAAACAAGACTTCTAAAAAGTATCGCTGAGTATGACGTATACAAAACCTCAAAGAGGGCTTCTTGGCATATCTAAAGCTCGAATCCAAGTACTCCTAAAAATACAATCGCGTTCATCAGGAATACCTACATCAAATTTAAATGTGTCCTCGAAAAAGGAGAGCCCCCTCTTTCCTTAACTATGGATATCTCGTGAAAACATTCCTCAATTGATAACACTTGTTATCGTATTCCAGTACGACAGCGTTCCACGAGAAACATCCTAATTAGTCTGCTAAAAAGTATAACTGAGTATAACGTATACAAAACCTCAAAGGGGGCTTCTAGGCATGCCTAAAACTCGAATCCAAGTACTCCTAAAACGCAATTGCATAGATCAGGAACAGCTACATCAAATTAAACAGCGCCACCAAAAAAGGAGAGAACCCTCTTTCCTTAACTATGGATATCTCGTGAGACCATTCCTCAATTGAAAACACCTATCACAGTAATCCAATACAAAAGCGTTCCACGAGAAA